>NZ_JBAQLP010000101.1:0-37476 GCF_049301935.1 Pseudomonas sp.
CATCAGCTATGGCTGCGCTTCGACCTCCGCTTCAACCCGGCGATTGATTGCCCGCCCGGAGTCGCTGTCATTATCAGCAACCGGCCGCGACTCACCGTATCCGACAGAGGAGACCCTGCCGCTGTCGATGCCATGCTGATTGACCAGCACATCACGCACCGCATTGGCCCGCCGCTCGGACAGCCCCTGGTTATAGGCATCACTGCCTACGGCGTCGGTATGCCCTTCAACGGTTGTAGTGGTTTGTGGGTATTGCTTCATAAAGTCGGCAAGGCTCTTGATATCGGCCTGGCTGTCTTGTTTAACATCGGATTTGTTGAAATCGAACTTCACATCCAGCTCTACCCGAACCGAATCCACCATTTCAATGGGCTCAGGCTCTGCTTCGGCAGGCGTACTGGCATATTCCTTGAGTGGACAGCCGTTGTGATGCACCGGCGTGTTAGGAGGGGTTCCTGGGCAACGGTCACGACGGTCAAACACGCCGTCGTCGTCTTCATCACCATCCTGGGCATAACAAATCAGCGTGCCAATGACCGCACCGGCCACGGCTCCACCTGCTGCCCACGTAGAACTTTCGATTGCGCCCAGACCAGCACCGGTCAGACCGCCAATTACACTGCACAGGGGCCAGTTCCCTTGGTTGAGCGGCGCATCTCCCGTACTGGAAGTTGTGACGCAACCTGAAAGAACACTGCTGACCAAGAGAATGGGGGCTGCCCCCATCATGGATCTAACTCTCATGGTAGAAATCTCCTGTAATGCCGGCTACTGCCGGTAATTAAGGAGTAAAGACCTACCCTTCAAGCTGCACAAGCCAGCCCCCGAAGGGGCTGGCTTGTTTTCTTCAGAAAGTCTGGGATCAGACGATCAAGGACGCGCTTCTACTTCTGCTTCTACGCGGCGGTTTACGGCGCGGCCGTCAGCACTGGCGTTGTCCGCAACCGGACGCGTTTCGCCATAGCCCACAGCGTTGACGCGATCACTGCCTACGCCGTACTGGTTGACCAGCACATCACGCACCGCATTGGCACGGCGCTCGGACAGGGTCTGGTTGTAAGCGTCGCTACCCACGGAGTCGGTATGACCTTCAACCACGGTGGTGGTTTGTGGGTATTGGGTCAGGAAGTCAGCCAGGTTTTTGATATCGCCGTAGCTTTCTGGTTTGACCTGGGCCTTGTCGAAGTCAAACTTGACGTCCAGCTCTACACGTACCGCTTCCGCTGGCTCGGCAACTGCTACTTCTTCAACCACCTCTTCTTCAACCATAACAACCTGCTCATCGCTGGCGCCATGCACCCAGCAGTAAGCAGCGGCCATACCTGCGCCAACCACTGCACCACCGCCAGCCCATGTCGAGCTCTCGATAGCGCCCAGAGCAGCACCGCCCACACCGCCAATCGCGGCACAGGTTGGCCAATCCGTTTTCTGCAGCCCGGCACAACCGGTCAAAAAGGTACTCGCGACAATCAGGGGTAATGCTTTCCTGGTGATGCTCATATATACGTCTCCTATTGGTAAATCGGCAAAAACCGATACAGACGAAGTAAAGACGTCAGTCGCAAAATATGCCAGAGAATATGCAAACACATTACTAGCACGATCAGTACTAGGCCGCATTGCTGCTGCACGTTAGTCTTTGCACACTTGAGCGAGGAGCCGTTATGTCAGCAACCCCGTCCCCCCGAACACCCCAGCAAGCCCTTGCTGCCCTGTTGGCGCGCTATACGCCAGAACGCCTGTTGGTAGTTGGTAGTCGAAAACTACCTGCGATTGATGCATTTATCCAGGCCCACCCAAGCTGCCACCTGGTCCACGCGGATGCAGGCGCACTGCCTAGTGAAGTGGCCGCGCAACGTTTCGATCTGGCGCTGATCGTCGATTGCCTGGAGCACCTGCCGAAACGCACCGGGCTAGAGCTGCTCGGCGGTATTCGCAACCTGAATGCCAGCCGTATGGCAGTGCTGGTCGACCTGCAGGCTTGTGACTGGCAAGAAACCGACTTGTTTGCCCTGGCCCTGCAGGCCAGCGAGTGCTTCCAGCGCGATAAACAGACACTTAGCCTGTTCACTTACGACCTGCTCGACTACAAGCAAGTACCTGACTGGCTGAACGCCAAGTTCTGGGCCAACCCGGAAAACTTCGGCAAGTATTGGTGGTAACTCCATGAGCAGCACAACCTGCCCCTGTGGCAGCGGCCAATTGCTGACACTCTGTTGCGGCCTTTATCACACAGGCCGCCCGGCCCCCAGTGCCGAAGCCTTGATGCGTTCACGCTACAGCGCCTTCGCCTTGGGACTGATCGATTACCTGGTGCACAGCACACTGCCGGCCCAGCAAGCGAGCCTCGACCACGATGCCATCCGCGCTTGGAGCCTGGGCAGCACCTGGCTTGGGCTTGAAGTCGAGCAGGCGCAGCTGATTGCGGGCGAACCGCAGCACGCCTATGTCATTTTTACCGCGCATTGGCGTGATGATGGCGGCACACACAGCCACCGCGAACGCTCGGCATTCGTGCGCAATAACAGACACTGGTATTTCATTGACCCGACTGTCGAGTTAAAACTTGGGCGTAATGACGCCTGCCCTTGCGCCAGTGGGCTGAAATTTAAAAAGTGCTGCGCAAGTTATTTCTGACTACTGAAGCGGGTTGATAGCGCAGAAAGTGGCGGTAAAGGGCTTTCTGCACGCTGCAGACTAATCCTGCAATTTCAGATGGGAGATATCCGGAGGTGGTCCGGCCGGGGCTTTTTTCGCCTCACCCATGTCGCTGCCGGGCGGTGCCAGGCTGAACTGTGACAAATCCAGGGCCGGAGCCTGTACCGGCGGCTTGCCGTCCTGCACATCATCACCCAGCGGCGCGATGCCAAAATCCGGCGCATCCACCTCCGCGAACGCAGCCATATATTCATCCCGTGGCGCAACCTTAAGGCGCCCCGCCGGTTTGCTGGCCGCTGCCTGAACAGGTACCACAACCGGCGCAGCAACTGGAGCCGAAACTACAGCAGGCGGCGCGGCCAACTCGATTTCTTCGATCTCATCGTCCAGGCAGGCCACTTCGGCCACAGCCCCAGCGCGCTCTAGCGTCGAGCGATATTTTTCCGCGCCAGCCGCGTCCAGATTGCTTTTGATCACGATACGTCGCCCCGAGAACAACAGCGCCAGCCGCTGCTCATCCGCCTGGAACAGCTTGGCCAGGTTAGCCTTCACCAACTCCAACTGGGCACCCGGGACCAACTGCGCACTGAAGGCAATTTCGTAGCGAGCCATGGTCATACTCCTGTCCTATTCGTTGCTCAGTATGGCGCAGGTTTTTTTACCGTCACAACAGGTTGCAGCCAAGCACTTGCTTGTTACACTGATGCGTCATTCGGAGTACGCAATGTTTTATCAGGCGCAAACGATAAGAATTCTCAGCCTATTGATGTTTTTTGGCCTCCTGTCGGGCCTTAGCGGTTGTTCCTCTCCGGGCGATCTGAGGTCGCCCGAAGTACGCCTCGTTAAAGTCGACGTCGTTAAAGCCAAACTGCTGGAGCAGCATTTTACCCTGCGCTTTCGCATCGATAACCCCAACAACTTCAGCCTGCCGGTACGCGGGATGGACTACTTGGTGCATCTGAATCAGGTCAAACTGGCTGAAGGCGAGTCCAATGTTTCGTTTACCGTGCCTGCCCACGGCCACCACAACTTCTCCATACCGGTGCGCACCAACCTCTGGCGCCACCTGCGGCAGATCGTCAAAGCCCTGGACAAACCCGACCAACCCATCCCTTATCGCCTGCAAGGTGCAGTAAAAACCGGCTGGCTGTTCGGACAGAGCGTGCACATGTTGCGTAATGGCGAGATAATTCCCGGCGATTACATCCCGGAGTAACTCGCATGACCCAGCAAGAACACGTCCACGGCCCTGATTGCAATCACGACCACGATCACGCGCACAGCCATGATCACGGTCATGTACATGGCCCGCACTGCAACCACGGTCATCAGGAACCTGCGCGCAACGCCCTGAAAGACGTTGGCCGCAATGATCCCTGCCCGTGCGGCAGCGAGAAGAAATTCAAGAAATGCCACGGCGCATAAGCCTGCGATGAACAACCTGACTCTGCTCGTACTGGTCGGCAGCGCCGTATTGATTGCTGCGCTGGCGTTCTACGCTCTGCACCTGTGGCGGTGTGTCTGGGCCCAGGAAAAAGCCCAGGCCCAAGCGCTCAACACGCAGCGAGAACGCATCGGTGGCGATCTGCGCATCCTCGCTGGTAGCTTGCTTGAGGGCCAGCTGCCGCTGATCGAAGGTGCTATCCGGATCAAGGTATTGCTGGATAACTACGACAGCAGCCTTAGCCAGGATCAGCGCTGTGAGGTTTTTCACCTGCTGTTCGCGGCAACTGCCCAGGTGCCGACCCACGCCGAGTGGAAAGCGCTGGAAAGAAGCGTACGGCGCCAGCATGAGCAGCACTTCAGCGAGCTCGAGCTGCAGCACAAGGCAGCGGCTCGCGCTGCCGCCCGTTGGCTGCTCGATGAAGCCCTGCCGCCGCTGCGTCAAAGCGCCTGATTCGCTCGCCAAGCGCCTTGTCAGGCGTATAGCGGCTGGCTAACGTAGTACGTCCGCACCTGCGCGCCCACGCCTCTGGAAAGCGCACACCCCAATCGACCGTTTTCCACCCGCAAGGAGCCTGCTGCATGCTAGCGCGCGCGTTACGCCCCATGGCCCACCTCAGCCTCGCCGCCGTACTGACGGCCGTCGTCGCGCTCACGGGCTGCCAGTCATTGCTGAACAGCCGTTACAGCGACAGCGTACCCCCGGACCAGGGCATCGTCCGAGTCAAGGGCCTGGCGCAAAGCGTGGTGATCCGCCGCAACCCACTGGGCATGCCGCTGATCGAAACCACCACCTTCCATGACGCGCTGTTCGCCCTGGGCTATGTGCACGCCAGCGACCGCCTCAGCCAGATGGTCGGCCTGCGCCTGATGGCCGAAGGCCGATTGGCCGAGATGGCCGGCCCCGGCGTGCTGGAAATGGATCGTTTTATGCGCGCGGTCAACCTGAAGAAAAGCGCCGAGGTGCTCTACAGCAACGCTTCGCCACGGATCAAACGCTTCTTCGAGGTCTATGCCCGCGGGGTCAACGCCTACCTGTTCCGCTACCGCGACAAGCTACCGATGGACCTGGCCGAGTCCGGCTATCGCCCGGCGTACTGGAAGGCCGAAGACTCGGTGCTGGTGTTCTGCCTGCTGAACTTCGGCCTGGCGGTCAACCTGCAGGAAGAAATCGCCGCACTGGTACTGGCGCAGAAAGTCGGCAGTGAGCAGCTCGCCTGGCTGCTGCCGACCTACCCCGATGAGCCTTTGCCACTGGAGGAAGCCGCCAAACTCAAGGGACTCGACCTCCATGGCCAGCTGGCTGGCTTGAGCGATGTCAGCGCGGCCGTCAGCCAGGTTGCCGACGCGCACATGCTCGGCGTGGCCGCATCCAACAATTGGGCCTTTACCCCGCAGCGCACGCGCAGCGGCAAAAGCCTGCTGGCCAACGACACCCACCTGCCGCTGTCGATGCCCTCGGTGTGGAGTTTCGTGCAGATCCGCTCACCGAAATACCAGGCGGCTGGCGTATCGATTGCTGGCGTACCGGCGGTGGTGGCCGGATTCAACGGCAAGCTGGGCTGGGGCATGACCATGGTCATGGGCGACAACCAGGATCTTTTTCTAGAGAAGGTCAGACGCCAAGGCAGCCGCCTGCATTACCTGGCCGACGGCAAATGGCTGCCGACACAGGAGCGTCAGGAGACCTTCTTTATCAAGGGCCAGCGGCCGATCCGCGAAAGCATTTTCGAAACCCGTCACGGCCCGCTATTGAACTCGGTACTGGGTGAACGCAAACACATGCTGCAGCCCATGCAACTGAGCAGCGGCTATGGCCTGGCGCTGCAAACCACCCAGTTCGAGGCGGACAAGACCCTCGATGCCTTCTTCGACCTGTCGCGCGCCCAGTCGGTCGAGCAGGCCTTTGAGGCCACCCGTGAAGTGCGCGCCATGCCGCTGAATATTGTGTTTGCCGATGCCCAGCATATCGGTTGGCAAGTCACCGGGCGCTTCCCCAATCGCCGCACGGGCCTGGGCCTGATGCCCTCCCCCGGCTGGGACAGCCAGTACGACTGGGACGGTTTCGCCGACCCTATGCTGCACCCCTACGACCAGGACCCGCCGCAGGGCTGGCTCGGCACCGCCAACCACCGCAGCGTGCCGCGCGGCTATGGCATGCAGCTGTCCAACTCCTGGTTCTACCCCGAGCGCGCCGAGCGAATTGCCGCGCTGGCAGCAACCGGCAGGCATGACACCCAGAGCATGATCGCCATGCAGTACGACCAGACCTCGCCCTTTATCGCCAAGCTGCAAAGCATGTTCAGCGCACCAGGTATGGCCGAAGGCCTGCAAGCGGCTATCGACGTACTGCCTGCAGCAGAGCGCAGCAAGGCCCGCGAAGCGTACAGCCGACTGATGAAGTTCGACGGCAAAATGGCCACTACCTCGGCGGACGCTGCGCTGTACAGCGCCTTCCTCTACCAGAGCGCACGGGACACCTTCCTCGACGAATTGGGACCGGACAGCACACCTGCCTGGAAGGCTTTGGTCGAGACCGCCAACAGCTCCTACTCCGCCCAGGCGGACCACCTGCTGGGCCGTGAAGACAGTCCGTTCTGGAACGACACCCGCACCGCACAGCGTGAAGACAAACCCGCCATCCTCGCGCGCAGCCTGGCAGGCGCCATCAGCCTGCTGGAAAGCAAGCTGGGTAGCGAGCGCAGTGCCTGGCAGTGGGGCAAGCTGCACACTTACAGCTGGACCACCGAAACCAGCCAATTGGCGCAATACATGAGCTCCAGCCAGCGCACCAGCATCAACGCCATCAAAGGTTATCTGGACCGCGGCCCCTACCCGGCCGGCGGCGATCACAGCACCCTGAACGTGGCGGCTTATAACTGGGGCGAGAACTTCGACACCTGGCTGATTCCGGCCATGCGCATCGTCGTCGACTTCGGCCGCGAGGAGCCGCTGATCGGACTCAACAGCTCCGGGCAATCCGGCAACCCCGCCAGCAAACATTACGCCGACGGCATCGATGCCTGGCTCAAGGGCAGCTATATGAGCTTCCCCTTCCAGTCGCAGAACCTTGACAAGATGTATGGCAACAAGCGCCTGTTGCTGATGCCGGCGAACTGAAGCGCAACCACGACTGAACGACCGTTCGTCGGCAACCACTGAACCAACTCAGCGGTGGCCGCTCTGACAAAGTGGACTTACTCCATAGATCATCATCGTTTTAGGGCGCTTTTTAGCGCCCTTTCTTTTATGTCTGCCATCCATGGCAGCCACCCTGTGGGCCATCGCTGTGCGACGTTAAAAATTGCTCCAGGCAATTTTTTGCCTGCGACTTGCCCTACCTCATCAAGACATGCAGCTCTAGCGTGCACTTTGTAGCTGGTTCAACGTAAGCTTTGTGACTTGTGCCAACGCTTGATGCCATACCGCAGGGCATTTCTGCCGCGCGACCTGCATAAGCCATCTGTTCTGCTCCCAGTGAGGACTTTGAAATGAGCAACCGCCAAGCTGAAATTGCCGCCGCCCTCGATGTGGTACCGCCCTTTGCCGACACCGCCGCACTGGTCGCGCAGATCGACAAGCGCAAGGCGTTTATCAAGCAGTGCCTGCGGAGCTCGGGTCTGAAGGTGCTGGTACTGGGCATCAGTGGCGGCGTGGACTCGCTGACTGCCGGCCGCCTGGCGCAGCTTTCAGTGGAAGAGTTGCGCAGTGAGACCGGCGACTCGGCCTACCGCTTTATCGCCGTGCGCCTGCCCCACGGCACTCAGCACGATGAGCACGACGCCCAGGCATCACTGCAATTTATCCGTGCAGACGAAGAAGACACGGTGAACATCGCGGACAGCGTACTGGGTCTCGGTGAGCAGGTGGCTCACCTGCAGAAGCTCAGCGATGCCCGCCGCGACTTCGTCACCGGCAATATCAAGGCGCGTATCCGTATGGTCGCCCAGTTCGCCATCGCTAACGCCAATAATGGCCTGGTGATCGGCACCGACCACGCCGCCGAAGCGGTGATGGGTTTCTTCACCAAATTCGGCGACGGCGCCTGCGACCTTGCCCCATTGTCCGGCTTGGTAAAAGGCCAGGTTCGCGCCATCGCCAAGCACCTGGGTGCACCAGAAAACCTGGTATTCAAGGTGCCCACAGCTGATCTGGAAGAACTGCGTCCCGGCAAACCGGACGAGGAAGCCCACGGCGTCAGCTATGCAGAGATTGATGCATTCCTGCACGGCCAGCCAGTGCGCGAGGATGCCTACGCCATCATCGTCCGCACGTTTGATGCCACCCGCCACAAACGCGAACTGCCGCTGGTACCCTGAGTTTCTGATGCATATGAAAAAGCCGGGCATCGCCCGGCTTTTTCATTGTAGTTGGCCGATCAAGCCCGGGGCAGAGTCACACCCAGTTGGCCTTGATACTTGCCGCCACGATCCTTATAGGACACTTCGCAGGGTTCGTCCGACTGCAGAAACAGCATCTGCGCCACACCTTCGTTGGCGTAGATCTTCGCCGGCAGTGTGGTGGTGTTAGAGAATTCCAGGGTTACGTGGCCTTCCCACTCCGGTTCCAGCGGGGTGACGTTGACGATAATGCCGCAACGCGCGTAGGTGCTCTTACCCAGGCAGATAGTCAGCACATCGCGGGGAATACGAAAGAACTCCACGGTGCGCGCCAGGGCGAAGGAGTTCGGCGGAATGATGCACACATCGCTCTTCACATCGACAAAGCTCTTCTCGTCGAAGTTCTTCGGATCGACGGTGGCCGAGTTGATGTTGGTAAATACCTTGAACTCATCGGCACAGCGCACATCGTAGCCGTAGCTGGACACGCCATAAGAAATCAGTGGCTGTGCGCCCTCGGCACGTACCTGGCGCTCGACGAAGGGCTCGATCATGCCGTGCTCTTGAGCCATGCGGCGAATCCATTTATCCGATTTGATGCTCATGGCGACTGTCCTGCTATAGCGAAGGGTGAAAAGTGCACGCATCTTACCGGGGCCGGCGACAGGGTTCAAAGGCTCTTGAGCACGCGCAGGGCGCAAAACGGCAAACCGGCTACCTGTCGCTAAATAACAGAAAGATGCACAGAGCATTCGCGCTTAGCGTTAAAAGCGAGTATGGTTATTCCACTGTGCTGCATGTGTCACCGCGAATCGCTACTTGATGCCTAGATTTCGATCCAAACATCGTCCGACTCCTAGTAACCGTTGCACTCAGTCCCGGCCTGGGCTTTTCCAGGGCTGTTAATAAAATTAGTAGGAGACATAACATGTCGAATCGTCAGAATGGCACCGTCAAGTGGTTTAACGATGAAAAAGGCTACGGCTTCATCACCCCACAGTCCGGTGACGACCTCTTTGTACACTTCAAAGCTATCCAGAGCGATGGCTTCAAGAGCCTGAAAGAAGGCCAGGCAGTGACTTTCGTCGCTACCCGTGGCCAGAAAGGCATGCAAGCTGAGGAAGTACAGGTTGTATAACCTGCACTAACTAGCCTGTTAAAAAGCCCCGCCTAGTGCGGGGCTTTTTTGTGTTCAGCACATCCATGTGCTTCACCCCTTCGGGGCTTGCGCGCAAAAATGCTCCCGGCATTTTTGTGGGCGCTGCTTTTTGCGTAAGTGAAAAAGCCACGCGCAACGCACGTGGCAATCGGTACTTAGTCTTCGCTGATCACAATGCTCGGCATCGCCTGCTGCGCAGCGCCCTGGGCGATACGCGCGCCGACATTACGCGCCGTCTCTTGATAAATCATGGCGATCTGGCTTTCCGGATCGGCGATGGTCGTTGGCTTGCCGCCATCGGACTGCAGGCGGATGGCCATCGACAGCGGCAAGGATGCCAGCAGATCGACACCAAACTGCGCCGCCAGCTTCTCGCCGCCGCCTTCACCGAACAGATGCTCGGCATGGCCGCAGTTCGAGCAGATATGCACGGCCATGTTTTCCACCACGCCGAGCACCGGGATATTCACCTTGCGGAACATCTCAACGCCCTTCTTGGCATCCAGCAGAGCCAGGTCCTGCGGCGTGGTGACGATCACCGCACCCGCCACCGGCACCTTCTGCGCCAGGGTCAGCTGGATATCGCCGGTGCCTGGCGGCATATCGACCACCAGGTAATCCAGGTCGTCCCAGGCGGTCTGGGTGATCAATTGCAGCAGTGCACCGGACACCATGGGCCCGCGCCAGACTACCGGGGTGTTCTCATCGGTGAGAAAGGCCATGGACATCACCTCAACGCCATGGGCCTTGAGCGGCACAAACCACTTCTGATCCTTCACCTGCGGCCGCGTACCTTCCGCGATGCCAAACATAATGCCCTGGCTCGGCCCGTAGATATCGGCATCGAGAATGCCGACCTTGGCCCCCTCGCGCGCCAGCGCCAGCGCCAGATTGGCGGCGGTGGTGGATTTGCCCACCCCACCTTTGCCGGAGGCCACGGCGATCACGTTTTTCACATTGGCCAGCGCCGGCACCTGATCCTGGGCCTTATGCGCCTCGATCACGCAGTCGACCTGCACCTGGGCACGCTCGACACCGTCGAGGTTTTCCAGGGCCATTTGCAGCATTTGCGCCCAGCCGCTCTTGAACAATCCGGCGGCGTAGCCCAGCTGCAGACGCACCTTGACCTGCCCACCCTGGATATCAACCTCACGCAGACAACCGGCGCTGACCGGGTCCTGATTCAAGTGCGGATCGGTGTAGTGGGACAAGGCGGCTTCGACCGCTGCGCGGGTAACGACACTCATGGAAGGCTCCGAAAGGCTGAGTAAAGCAGGCAGGCATCTTACCCCAGGCTAACTCCATAGGCGCACACCGCCAGGCATTGCCCGTGCAAGGATGAAAAATATCCGCCGCCCCTATATAGTTGCCGGCTCCCCTGAGTTACCAGTGCAGCCGACCCCATGAGCCAAGCCCGCAAGATTCTCGTTACCAGCGCCCTGCCCTACGCCAACGGTTCGATCCACCTCGGCCATATGCTCGAGTACATCCAGACCGACATGTGGGTGCGTTTCCAGAAGCTGCGCGGCAACCAGGCCATCTACGTGTGCGCCGACGATGCGCATGGCTCGGCGATCATGCTGCGTGCCGAGAAGGAAGGTATTACCCCGGAACAGCTGATCGCCAATGTGCAGGCTGAACACACCGCCGACTTTGCCGATTTCGGGGTCAATTTCGACAACTACCATTCCACCCACTCGGATGAGAACCGCGAGCTGTCGGCGGCCATCTACCTGAAGCTGCGTGACGCCGGGCATATCGCCACCCGTTCGGTAACCCAGTACTTCGACCCTGAGAAGGGCATGTTCCTCGCCGACCGCTTTATCAAAGGCACCTGCCCCAAGTGCGCGGCCGAGGACCAGTACGGCGACAACTGCGAGAAATGCGGTGCCACCTACGAGCCGACCGAGCTGAAGAACCCGCGCTCGGCCATCTCCGGCGCAGTCCCTGAACTACGCGACTCCAAGCACTTTTTCTTCAAGCTGCCGGACTTCGAGGCCATGCTGAAAAGCTGGACCCGTGGCGGCGCACTGCAGGACGCGGTCGCCAACAAGATCGCCGAGTGGCTGGATTCCGGCCTGCAGGAATGGGATATCAGCCGTGACGCGCCGTACTTCGGTTTCGAGATCCCCGATGAGCCGGGCAAGTACTTCTACGTCTGGCTGGACGCGCCGATCGGCTACATGGCCAGCTTCAAGAACCTTTGCGCCAAGCGCCCGGAGCTGGACTTCGACGCGTTCTGGAACAAGGATTCGACTGCCGAGCTGTACCACTTTATCGGCAAGGACATCGTCAACTTCCACGCCCTGTTCTGGCCGGCCATGCTCGAAGGCGCAGGCCTGCGCAAGCCGACCGCAGTGGCCGTGCACGGCTACCTGACGGTCAACGGGCAGAAGATGTCCAAGTCGCGTGGCACCTTTATCAAGGCGCGCACCTACCTGGATCATCTGAACCCCGAGTACCTGCGCTACTACTACGCCGCCAAGCTGGGTCGTGGTGTGGATGATCTGGACCTGAACCTGGAAGACTTCGTACAGAAGGTCAACTCGGACCTGGTCGGCAAAGTGGTGAATATCGCCAGCCGCTGCGCCGGCTTTATCCACAAAGGCAACAACGGTCTGCTGGTCGCCGGCAATGCCGCCCCCGAGCTGACCGAGGCCTTCCAGGCCGCCGCACCGAGCATCGCCGAAGCCTATGAGGCCCGCGACTTTGCCCGCGCCATGCGCGAGATCATGGCCCTGGCCGACCGCGCCAACGCCTGGATCGCCGACAAAGCGCCCTGGTCCCTGGCCAAACAAGATGGCAAGCAGGACGAAGTGCAGGCTATCTGCGCCCTGGGCGTCAACCTGTTCCGCCAGTTGGTGATCTTCTTAAAGCCGGTGTTGCCGAAGCTCGCAGAGCAGGCAGAGCAATTCCTGAACGTCAGCCCCCTTGAGTGGGATGACTACAAAAGCGCCCTTCAGAATCATCAACTAAACCCATTTACCGCCCTGCTGACCCGTATCGAGCCTGCGAAAATCGACGCCATGATCGAAGCCTCCAAAGAAGACCTGGCAGCCAGCGAAGCCGCTCCAGCAGCCGCCGGCAATGGCGAGCTAACGAAAGACCCGCTGGCTGCAGAAATTGCCTTCGATACCTTTGCCGCAGTCGACCTGCGCATCGCCCTGATCGAGAAGTGCGAATTCGTTGAAGGCGCCGACAAGCTGCTGCGCCTGACCCTGGATATCGGCGATGCCAAGCGCAATGTGTTCAGCGGGATCAAGAGCGCCTACCCGGACCCGAGCAAGCTGGAAGGCCGCCTGACCCTCTATGTGGCCAACCTGGCGGCGCGCAAGATGAAGTTCGGCGTTAGTGAAGGCATGGTTCTGGCCGCCGGTCCTGGCGGTGAGGAAATCTACCTGCTCAGCCCCGACAGCGGTGCCAAGCCGGGCCAGCGGGTCAAATAATCCTGCGACCCGATAGCGCAGACGATAACGATCGACTGCGCTAGCCTTATGGCAGCACCTCAGGAAGGCTGATCCGGCTTGTATGGCAGGTTCGGCTTACCGATAATAGCCACCCCTTTCCTGCGGCCTTTGCCCGTCCATCAATGGAACCCGCAATGACCGAACTCGCCTTGATCATGGTCAGCGCCATCCTGGTCAACAACTTCGTGTTGGTCCAGTTCCTTGGCCTATGTCCCTTTATGGGCGTCTCGAAGAAGATCGAGACAGCCATCGGCCTGTCCCTGGCCACCACCTTCGTGCTGACCCTGGCCGCCATGTGCAGCTACCTGGTGCAGCAGTATGTGTTGAAGCCGCTGGATCTCGAATACCTGCGCACCATCAGCTTTATTCTGGTGATTGCCGTGGTGGTGCAGTTCACCGAAATGGTGGTGAACAAGACCAGTCCGCTGTTGTACCGCGTACTGGGCATCTTTCTGCCGCTGATCACCACCAACTGCATCGTTCTGGGCGTGGCCCTGCTCAACGCCAATAAAGCCGAATTCACCTTTATCAGCGCCACCGCCAACGGCTTTGCCGCCGGCCTCGGTTTCTCCCTGGTCCTGGTGCTGTTCGCCGCCATGCGTGAGCGCATTGCGATTGCCGACGTGCCGAAGTCCTTCCAGGGCGCAGCCATCGGCATGATCACCGCCGGGCTGATGTCCCTGGCGTTTATGGGCTTTACCGGGCTGATCAAGCTATGAGCCTGGTGCTGATCGCCGTACTGGCGCTACTCGCCCTATGCCTGCTGGCCGGCGCCATCCTCGGTTTCGCCGCCGTGCGCTTCAAGGTCGAAGGCAACCCGATTGCCGAACAGATCAATGCCCTGCTGCCGCAAACCCAATGCGGCCAGTGTGGTTATCCGGGTTGCAAGCCCTACGCCGAGGCGATTGCCGACGGCGACAAGATCAACAAATGCCCGCCCGGCGGCGAGGCGACCATCCAGGCCCTGGCCGACCTGCTCGACGTTGAAGCCGAGCCGCTGGACGCCGTGGAAGGCGAAAAGCCACAGATGGTCGCCTATATCCGCGAAGCCGAATGCATCGGCTGCACCAAGTGCATCCAGGCCTGCCCGGTGGACGCCATCGTCGGCGCGGCCAAGCAGATGCACACGGTGATCGTCAGCGAGTGCACCGGCTGTGACCTGTGCGTCGAGCCCTGCCCGGTGGACTGCATCGATATGCTCGAAGTCGGCAGTACGGTACAAAGCTGGAAATGGGAAAAACCCCTGGCCCCCGGCCAACTGATTGCCAGTGACCGGGAGCAGGCGGCATGAGCGCGCAGGAACGTATCTGGGATATCCCGGGCGGTATTCACCCGGCCGAGCGCAAGGAGCTGTCCAACCGCACGCCGATCCAGCCGGCGCCGCTGCCCAAGCGTCTGACGCTGCCGCTTAACCAGCATATCGGCGCGCCCGCAGAACCTGTGGTCACCGTGGGTGAGCGCGTACGCAAAGGCCAACTGATCGCCGCTGCCACGGGTTTTGTCAGCGTACCGGTGCATGCGCCGACCTCCGGCACCGTGAGTTTTATCGGCCCGCAGCCTTACCCGCATGTCTCCGGCATGCTCGCCCCGGCCATCGTGATCGACAGCGACGGGCTGGATGAGTGGATCGAACTGACGCCCTGCGCCGACTATCGCCAGCTGGAAAACAGCGCCCTGCTGGAGCTGATTCGCCAGGCCGGCATTAGCGGTCTCGGCGGCGCAGGCTTTCCCACGGCAGTCAAACTCAACGCGCGGCCGACACAGAAAATCCACACGCTGATCATCAACGGTACCGAGTGCGAGCCTTACATCAGCGCTGACGATCTGCTGATGCGCGAACGCGCCAGTGAGCTGATCAGTGGCATCGACATTCTGGTGCAGCTGATCCAACCGGATCAGGTGCTGATCGGCATCGAAGACAATAAACCCGAAGCCATCACCGCCGTGCGCAGCGCGCTGGCCGAGCGCAGCTATCAGCTCAAGGTATTTCCCACCAAGTACCCCTCCGGTGGCGAGAAGCAGCTGATCCAGATCCTCACCGGCGTGGAAGTGCCCAGCGGTGGCCTGCCGGCGGATATCGGCATGCTCTGCCAGAACGTCGGCACCTGCGTGGCCATTCATGACGCGGTGATCCACGGCAAACCGCTGATTTCGCGCATCACCACCCTCACCGGTGAAGCCCTGGCTCGACCGATGAACGTCGAGGTGCTGCTCGGCACCCCGGCGGGTGAATTGCTGGAGTTTGCCGGTCTCGATCAAGGCAAGCTCAATCGCCTGATCATGGGCGGGCCGATGATGGGCTTTACCCTGCCCGACTTCGCCGTGCCCGTGATCAAGACCACCAACTGCCTGCTGGCCTCGACCACTGCCGAGTTGCCACCGCCGCCACCGGCCATGCCGTGTATTCGCTGTGGTGAATGCGCCGAAGCCTGCCCGGCCAGCCTGCTGCCGCAGCAGCTGCACTTCTTCGCCATCGGCCAGGAACACGAACAGCTCAAGGCGCATAACCTGTTCGACTGCATCGAATGCGGCGCCTGCGCCTACGTCTGCCCGTCGAGCATCCCCCTGGTGCAGTACTACCGAGCCGCCAAAGGCGAGATTCGCGACCTGGAACAGAAGCAGCTCAAGGCCGAGCAGTCCAAGCAGCGCTTCGAGTTGCGTCAGGAACGCCTGCGCCGCGCCGAAGAACAGAAGGAAGCAGAGCGCCAGGCCCGCGCGGCCAAAGCGGCGCAAGCCAAGGCGGCTCAGGCTAAGGCCGCACCCGCCGCCAGCGGCGATGCAGCAGCGGCCAAACCGGCCGGCCTGAGTGATGAGCAGAAGAAGCTCAAGATCGAAGCCAGCATGGCCCAGGTCGCCCTGAAAAAGGCCGAAAAGCAGCTGACCACCCACGCCAGCCCCGAGCTGCAGGCCCAGGTTGACGAGCTACGCAGTGCAGCTGCCGCCGCTCAGCAGGCGCTCGACAGTGTCATGGCCGCCAATCCGCCTGCCCCGGCTGCTGCCCCAGTTGCCGACGATGGCGCATTTAAAAAGGCCAAAATCGACGCCGCCATGCTCCGCGCCCAGGTGCGCAAGCTGGAGAAGCTCGAAGCTCCCAGCGACGAGCAGCAAAGCGAATTGCAGCAGCTGCGCAGCCAGCTGGAAGCCGCCGAGAAACTGCTGGCCAGCCTGGAAGCCCAGGCACCGGCCGCTGCCGCCAAAGCGCCTGAAGCAGAGGCTCTCGATCCGCTGAAAAAAGCCAAGATCGAACTGGCGATGAAACGCGCCGAACTGAAGAAGGCCGAAAAGGCCGGCAGCGATGAAGTCACGCTTGGCAGCTTGCGCGAGGCATTAGCGGCGGCCGAGCAGGCGCTGCATCAGGCTGAGGATGCCTCGGGCAAGCCCGCGCCAGAGTTGGTGCGCACCGACAAGACGCCAATCGACGAAACCACCCGCGCCTTGAAAACCGAAGTGGCCTTTGCCCGCGCCGATCTGCGCAAGCTGGAGCGTGATGACAGCAGTGCAACCGAGGCACTGGCGACTGCACGTCAACGCCTGGCAGATGCCGAGCAGCAACTGGCGGAGCACCAGAACCCGTAAATTCGTAGGGTGGGTTAGCCACAGGCGTAACCCACCGAAGGCAGCCTGACTGCCATAACCGCTGGCCTGACAGCCAGTTGGTGGGTAACGCCGCTACGCGGCTAACCCACCCTACAACAGCTTGTTCAACCGGAGCGCCAATGGCCCTGCCCCGTATCACATCGCCCCACGCCAAGGGCAGCAATCGCACCCAGCAAGTGATGCTGCAGGTGCTGCTGGCTACGGTGCCGGGCATCCTGGCCCTGACCTGGCTGTTCGGCGCCGGCACTTTGATCAACCTGCTGTGGGCCAGCGTCTGCGCCCTGGGTGTTGAAGCGGCCATCCTGGCGCTACGCCAACGCCCGGTGGCGTTCTTCCTCAAGGACTACAGCGTGCTGGTCACCGCCGTACTGCTGGCCCTGGCACTGCCACCCTACTCGCCCTGGTGGCTGACCCTGGTGGCCACCGGCTTTGCCGTGCTGTTCGGCAAGCAGCTGTATGGCGGCCTCGGACAGAACCCCTTCAACCCGGCCATGCTCGGCTATGTGGTGGTACTGATTTCCTTCCCGGTGGAGATGACCAGCTGGCCAGCCCCCCATACGGTCGGTCTGCTCGAAGGCCTGCAACAGATTCTCGGCCTCGCCAACCTGCCAGACGGCTGGGCCCAGGCCACCGCGCTGGACGCACTAAAGATCAATAAGAGCCTGACTGTCGACGAGCTGTGGGCGCAGAACCCAGCCTTCGGCTACCTCGGCGGCGCCGCCACCGAGGCGGTCAACCTGGCCTTCCTCGCCGGTGGTCTGTACCTGCTGCACAAGCGCCTGTTCACCTGGCATGCACCAGTGGGCATGCTCGCCGCCCTGGCCGTGATGAGCCTGCTGTTCTGGAACGGTTCGGGCTCAGACTCCCATGGTTCGCCACTGTTTCATCTGCTGACGGGCGCGACCATGCTCGGCGCCTTCTTTATCGTCACTGACCCGGTCAGCGGCGCCACCAGCAACCTCGGCCGACTGATTTTCGGCATAGGCGTTGGCGTGCTGGTCTATGTGATCCGCGCCTGGGGCGGCTACCCGGATGGCGTGGCGTTCGCCGTGCTGCTGATGAACCTGGCAGCCCCAACCATCGACTACTACACGCGGCCGCGCACCTACGGCCACCGCAAGCCGACACGCGGCTTCAAGTTGGGAGAGTGACCGTGGCCCTGCCTGAAATTAGCCGCTCAATGCTGAAAAACAGCCTGGTTCTCGGACTGTTCGCCATTGTCACCGTGGGTCTGGTGGCCGTGCTGCAGCAAGCCACCGCCGAGCGCATCGCCAACGCCGAGCGCGAAGCCCAGGTGCGCGCCCTGAGCGAGATCCTGCCCGAGGGCAGCTACGACAATCACCTGCTGGATAACAGCATCCAGCTGCACGACCCGCTGCTCGGCAGCAAGTCGCCGCAGACCGCCTATATCGCCCTGAAAGACGGCCAGCCCAGCGCGGTGATCCTGCGCGCCACCGCACCGGACGGCTACAGCGGCGCGATCCACCTGTTGATCGGCATTCAGGCCGATGGTCGCCTGGCCGGCGTGCGTGTGCTCGGCCACCGGGAAACCCCCGGCCTGGGCGACAAGATCGAGCTGGCCAAAAGCGCCTGGATTCGCAGCTTCGAGGGCAAGTCATTGAGCAATCCCCGAGAGGATGGCTGGGCGGTGAAGAAAGATCGCGGTGAGTTCGACCAGTTTGCCGGCGCCACCATCACCCCGCGCGCTGTGGTCAAGGCCGTGCATAAGGCCCTGCAGTATTTCGATGCCAATCAAAAGCAACTGTTCGCAGCCCAGGTGAAGTCCAATGGCTAGTCCCAGCTACCGCGAAATCACCCTTAACGGCCTGTGGAAGAACAACCCGGCGCTGGTGCAGCTGCTCGGCCTCTGCCCGCTGCTGGGGGTGAGCAACTCGGCGGTCAACGCCCTCGGCCTGGCGTTGGCCAGCGCCGTGGTGCTGATCTGTTCCAACACTGCGGTGTCTCTGGTGCGCGGCGTGGTCAACACCGCTGTACGGCTGCCGGCCTTTGTAATGATCATCGCCGCCCTGACCACCTGCATAGAACTGCTGATGCAGGCCTTCACCTACGAGCTGTACCAGATTCTCGGCATCTTTATCCCGCTGATCACCACCAACTGCGTGATCCTCGGCCGCGCCGATGGCTTTGCCGCGAAGAACGATCCCGCCCGCGCCGCCTATGACGGACTGATGATGGGCCTGGGCTTCGGCGTGGTGCTGGTGATGATCGGCGCCCTGCGCGAACTGTTCGGTACCGGCGCAGTGTTTGCCAATATGCACCTGCTGTTCGGCCCCATCGCCGCCAACTGGCAGCTGACGCTGATTCCCGAGTACAAAGGCTTCCTGCTGGCCATCCTGCCACCGGGTGCCTTTATCGTGCTGGGCCTGCTGATCGCCTGCAAAAACCGCGTGGATGAGGTGCTGGCCGAGCGCGCCAAGGCGCAACAGGTCGATACCCCGGTGCAAAGCCGCCGCGTGCGGGTGACCGGAGTGATCGAGTGAACGCCGCCAAACGCTACGAGATCTTCCGCCGCCTGCATGAAGACAACCCCGAGCCGAAGACCGAACTGGCCTACAGTTCGCCGTTCGAACTGCTGGTAGCGGTCACCCTGTCCGCCCAGGCCACCGACGTCAGCGTCAACAAGGCCACCGCCAAGCTGTTCCCGGTGGCCAACACCCCGGAGGCGATCTACGCCCTGGGCGTCGAGGGGCTATCCGAGTACATCAAGACCATCGGCCTGTACAACAGCAAGGCAAAGAACGTCATCGAAGCCTGCCGCATTCTTATCGAGAAGCATGGCAGCCAGGTACCGGATAACCGCGAAGACCTCGAAGCCCTGCCCGGGGTCGGTCGCAAGACCGCCAACGTGGTGCTCAACACCGCGTTTCGCCAGCTGGCCATGGCGGTGGACACGCATATTTTCCGCGTCAGCAACCGCACTGGAATCGCCCCCGGCAAGAACGTGCTGGAGGTGGAAAAAAAGCTAATGAAATTCGTGCCCAAGGAATTTCTCCTCGACTCACACCACTGGCTGATCCTGCATGGTCGCTACGTATGCCAGGCGCGTAAGCCGCGCTGCGGTAGCTGCCGCATCGAAGACCTGTGCGAATACAAACAGAAAACCTCCGACGATTGAGCCGCTATTCAGCTGCTCGACAAGCTGATTGAAAAAATCTTTTTTACCCGCCCAGGTTTTGCCGCTATAAGGTGCGCAAATGGCCCTGGTAGCCTGGAGTGAAACAGATGAGCACCGCGAAAGAAGATCTTGAGCTCGATGAAGACTTTGTTGCAGAAGAGGCCGAGGATGCAGAAGCACCGGTAGAGGTGGCCAAAACCAATCTGACCAAACGACGCATCATCGATAACTTCCTCGAAGAGCGCCGCCTGCACAAGCAATTGGCCGAATACGACTTCGACCTTTAACGTTGTTGCCAACAAAAAAAGCCCCGCTACACTGCGGGGCTTTTTTTGTTGCTCAGCAGCCGCAGCGGGCCTTAATCGGCGCGTGAAGGCGACAACAGCTCGATTTTGTAGCCGTCGGGATCCTCAACGAAGGCCAGGATGCTGGTGCCGTGCTTCATCGGCCCTGGCTCGCGGGTGATCTTGCCGCCGCGGGCACGAATGTCGTCGCAGGCCTTGTACACATCGGCCACTTCCAGAGCGATATGGCCATAGCCAGTGCCCAGTTCGTAGCTCTCTACACCCCAGTTATGGGTCAGTTCGATTACGCTGTTGTGCGCCTCATCGCCGTAACCAACGAATGCCAGGGTGAACTGCCCTTCTGGGTAGTCTTTGCGGCGTAGCAGGGTCATGCCCAGCACTTCAGTGTAGAACGCGATGGATTTATCCATATCGCCGACGCGCAGCATGGTGTGCAGCAGTCTCATCAGGTGTCTCCTCATCATTGCCCGGCTTTGTGGGCTTATAAATGCAAACCCCGGCTTATGGCCGGGGCTGTGAGCTTCGCCTGTAGGAGCGAGCTTGCCCGCGATCGCTTCGCGAGCAAGGACTCCGCGCCCCTCGCGCCTACAACAGCCTTAGAGCATCTTGCGCCCTTTGCCCGCGGCGATGCGCATGCGCAGGGCATTGAGCTTGATAAAGCCGCCGGCGTCCGCCTGGTTGTAGGCGCCGCCATCTTCTTCGAAAGTGGCGATATTGGCGTCGAACAGCGAGTCATCTGACTTGCGACCGGTGATGATCACGTTGCCCTTGTACAGCTTCATGCGCACCACGCCGTTCACGTTGGCCTGGGAGGCGTCGATCATCTGTTGCAGCATCAGTCGCTCCGGGCTCCACCAGAAACCGTTGTAGATCAGGCTGGCGTATTTGGGCATCAGCTCGTCTTTCAGGTGAGCGACTTCGCGGTCCAGGGTGATCGACTCAATGGCGCGGTGGCCCTTGAGCATGATGGTGCCGCCGGGAGTCTCGTAGCAGCCACGGGACTTCATGCCGACAAAACGGTTTTCGACGATATCCAAACGGCCGATGCCGTTCTCGCCGCCGATGCGGTTCAGTTCAGCCAGCACGGTGGCTGGGGTCATGTCCTTGCCGTCGATGGCAACGATGTCGCCCTTGCGGTATGTCAGCTCGATATAGGTCGGTGCATCTGGCGCTGCCTCGGGGGAGACAGTCCATTTCCACATGTCTTCTTCGTGCTCGGTCCAGGTGTCTTCCAGCACGCCGCCTTCATAGGAGATGTGCAGCAGGTTGGCGTCCATGGAGTACGGCGACTTCTTCTTGCCGTGACGCTCGATCGGGATTTCGTGCTTGGCGGCGTAGTCCATCAGCTTCTCGCGCGACAGCAGGTCCCACTCGCGCCACGGGGCGATGACTTTTACGCCGGGCTTGAGGGCGTAAGCACCCAGTTCGAAACGCACCTGATCGTTGCCCTTGCCGGTGGCGCCGTGGGAGATGGCATCGGCACCGGTCTCGTTGGCGATCTCGATCAGGCGCTTGGCGATCAGCGGACGGGCAATGGAGGTACCCAGCAGGTACTCGCCTTCATAGACGGTATTGGCGCGGAACATCGGGTAGACGAAGTCGCGGACGAATTCTTCGCGCAGGTCGTCGATGTAGATTTCCTTGACGCCCATGGCCTTGGCCTTGGCGCGTGCCGGCTCGACTTCTTCGCCCTGGCCGAGGTCGGCGGTGAAGGTCACCACTTCGCAGTTATAGGTGTCTTGCAGCCACTTGAGGATCACGGAGGTGTCCAGGCCACCGGAATATGCCAGGACTACCTTGTTTACGTCGGCCATGTCATCAACTCCACGGGGTTGTGCGGGAAAACCAGCGATTCTACTGCCCGCGCCGCCTGATTTACAGAGGCGCGACGGCTTGTGACGACTAAGCGACGGATAATTGTAAGACAACCGACGAACCGCCTGGCGCTGCAGGTTGCGGGGAAATGAGCCGATGAGCGGGGTAATACTGCAGAAACAGCGATCAAAACGGCTGATTAAGAGGTGGCCCCGGGCGCTGCCGGTTCGTTGCTCGGTGCAGGAGTGGTTGCGGGCTCTGCGGCAGGCGGCACTGCAGCTTCCGGTACCCGGTCAAGAAGGATGGTTACCCGGCGATTCTTCGCCCGGTTGGCTTCATTGTTATTTGGTGCCACCGGGTAGCGTTCACCATGAAAGCGCAGGGTGATCTGTTCAGCCGGAATGCCGTTGGCCTTGAGGTACTCCATCACCGCCAGCGCACGACGGCGCGACAGGTCACGGTTGGTCAGGCGATTGCCGCCATTGTCGGCATGCCCGTCGAGCTGGATACGGTTAACGCTGGGGTCGGCCTTGAGAAAACTCAGGATGATATCCAGCTTGGCCTGAGCCAGCGGTTCAAGGTCTACCCCACCGCCCGGAAAGCCGACCTGGCTCTTGCGCACCTGATCGAAATTCACCGGCAGCAGCTTGGTCGTGCAATCGAGGTACTCGTGGTAAGCCTTGTTGAATTTGGCCGGCAGCAAGCGCACTTCAACCGCATCACCGCCCATCGCCGCGCGATGGCGCACCACGGGGCTGCGGCCTTCGAGCAAACCGGTCAGCAAGCGCGCGCCCTGCTCCTCGGAACTGTTGAACAGCACCTCGGCTGGCACCACGCTGACCGAACCCAGGTTGATATCACCGCGCCCCGGCTGCCAGGGCGCGGCGGCAGCCAACAAGGTTGCATTACCGGCACCCAGCCAGCGCTCGCGGGCTTTCAGGCTGAAGGTGACCTGCTCACCAGCCCGGCGTACGAACACTCCGGAGCCAAAATCGGTGATGGGTTGCGACAGACGGCACTCGAACTGATCGCCTTCGATCTGCCACTCGATTTTCTCCAGACGGGTCTGGAAGCTGATAGCGAGGACGGGCTGGCTGGCCAGCAGGCAAAGCACCGCGAGTGGATAGGGTCGCACGACAGACTCCAGGGAATACGACTTACCCTCTGTCTATCGGTGCCAGGGCGGAAAACTTGAGCAACGCTTTATGCCGCAAGCGCAGGCAGGTCCACAGACAACCCTGCCTGCAGTCAACTTTACCCGCTGCGTCTGCTTTCAACGTGCTGCCACGGGGCTTTTCCGGTAGCATTCTCGTCACGTTTTGCCCGCCTGGAAGCTTCCATGACTGACCGCCTTACCCTGCTGCGTCCTGACGACTGGCACATCCACCTGCGCGACGGTGGCGTTCTGCCGCATACCGTCGCCGATGTAGCCCGCACCTTCGCCCGCGCCATCATCATGCCCAACCTGGTGCCGCCAGTGCGCAACGCCAGCGAAGCCGATGCCTACCGTCAGCGCATTCTCAACGCGCGCCCAGCTGGCAGCCGCTTCGAGCCGCTGATGGTGTTGTACCTCACCGACAACACCCTGCCTGATGACATACGCACCGCCAAGGCGACTGGCTTTGTCCATGCAGCCAAGCTCTACCCGGCCGGCGCCACGACCAACTCCGATTCTGGCGTAACCAGCATCGACAAGATTTTCCCGGTACTCGAAGCCATGGCCGAAGTCGGCATGCCGCTGCTGGTACACGGTGAAGTAACCCGTGCCGAAATTGATATCTATGACCGCGAGAAGGCCTTTATCGACGAACACCTGACCCGTGTGGTCGAGCGTTTCCCGACCCTGAAAGTGGTGTTCGAGCACATCACCACCCGCGATGCGGTGGAGTTTGTGCAAAGTGCTGCGGCCAACGTCGGCGCGACCATTACCGCCCACCACCTGCTGTACAACCGCAACCACATGCTGGTGGGCGGTATTCGCCCGCACTTCTATTGCCTGCCGATTCTCAAGCGCAACACCCACCAGGACGCCCTGCTGGATGCGGCCACCAGCGGCAACGCCAAGTTCTTCCTCGGCACCGACTCGGCGCCGCACGCCAAGCATGCCAAGGAAGCCGCCTGCGGCTGCGCCGGTTGCTACACCGCCTATGCGGCCATCGAGCTGTATGCCGAAGCCTTCGAGCAGCGCAATGCGCTGGACCAGCTGGAAGCCTTTGCCAGCCTCAACGGCCCGGACTTCTACGGCCTGCCGCGCAACAGCGACAGCATCACCCTGGTGCGTGAAGACTGGACCGCACCGGCCAGCTTGCCTCTAGGCGAGCAAACCGTTATCCCGCTGCGCGCCGGTGAAACCCTGCGCTGGCGTCTGCTGGAGCGCCAAGCGTGAGCGAAGACCTGTACGACGACGAAGCCGAGGGCAACAGCCACTCCGGCCCGCGCCACCCGATGGCCGCGCGTTTTCGCGGCTACCTGCCGGTAGTCGTGGACGTGGAAACCGGTGGCTTCAACTGCGCCACCGATGCCCTGCTGGAAATCGCCGCCACCACCATCGGCATGGACGAAGGCGGCTTCCTTTACCCGGAGCACACCCAGTTCTTCCGCGTCGCGCCCTTCATCGGTGCCAATATCGAACAGGCGGCGCTGGATTTTACCGGCATCAAACTCGATCACCCGCTGCGCATGGCGGTTACCGAAGAGCACGCGCTAACGGAAATTTTCCGCGGCCTGCGCAAATCGCTGAAAGCCAATAGTTGCAAGCGGGCAATCCTGGTCGGCCATAACAGCAGCTTCGATCTGGGTTTCCTCAATGCAGCGGTGAACCGTACTGGTATCAAGCGCAACCCCTTCCACCCGTTCTCCAGCTTCGACACCGCCACCCTGGCCGGCCTGGCCTATGGCCAGACCGTATTGGCTAAGGCCTGCCAGGCTGCCGGCATCGACTTCGACGGCAAGGAAGCGCACTCGGCCCGTTACGACACCGAGAAGACTGCCGAGCTGTTCTGCGGCATCGTCAATCGCTGGAAGGAAATGGGCGGCTGGATGGATTTCGACGACTGAACGCTGCAGCTGCCGCCTAACCATCGGCCTTACAAGCACTGGTCACGCCCATGTTGCCCTGCTGACCAGTGACAGAAACGGCTCGCTCAAATCTATCCAGTGCCTGCCTCGGGTATGTAGCGCGCGACGAGCAGAGTCGCAGCGGGCGGTCTGAAACCCGGTGGTTTCAGACGCTGTGTGGCTAGCGTCTAGCTGATATGCGCCAGCTTAGGTGCCATGGCACAGGCGAGCCTATTTGAATGGCTCCGGCCGAAAAACACCCTGCGAAAGGCTAGCCTTCGCAGGGTGTCACGGTAACCCTCTCGTTAGCTCCGACCAGGCGGAGCTTTTATTACTTAGCTTAGGCCGTAGCGGTTTTCGCGGCGCCCAGCGTACGGTCCAGCGCAATAGCCAGAATCAGGGTCAGCAGCACCGGCAATAGCCAGCCGAGACTCTGATCCGCCAGGGGCAATTGGCTGAAGAAGCTCGGGATCAGCGCCTTGCCGCCGGCTGCGGCAATCCCATCAACCAGCCCAAACACCAGGGTCACCGCCATCACCGGGCGGAATACCCGCGCCGGCGAACACCACAGATCATCCAGCAGGCTCAACGCCACCAACACGATGGCCAGCGGGTAGAGACCGACCAGCACCGGAATCGAGAAGCTGATCAGCTGGGTCAGCCCTTGGTTGGCTACCAGCAGGCTGAACAGACCGAAGGTGATCACCACCACGCGGTAGGAAACCGGCAGCAGGCCGCTGAAGAACTCACCACAGGCAGTCAGCAGGCCCACTGCGGTGGTTAGGCAGGCCAGGGTAATAACCACGGCCAATAACAGGCTGCCGGCAGTACCGAAGGTGTGCTGTACATAGACGGTGAGAATCTGCACGCCATTCTGCGCCTCACCGGCAATCCCCTGGCTGGTTGCGCCGAGGTAGAACAGCGCCAGATAGACCAGCGACAGGCCCACGGCCGCGATCAGACCGGCAATCACCGAGTAGCGGGTAATCAGCTTGCCATCAGTCACGCCATGGTCGCGAATCGCGGTAGCAATCACGATGCCGAACACCAGCGCACCGAGGGTATCCATGGTCAGGTAGCCTTGCAGAAAGCCCTGCACAAAGGGCGTGCTCTGGTAATCAGGCGAAACCTGGCCGATTTCCCCCGCTGGGATCAGCAGTGCGGCGCCGCCTAATACCAGTAGCGCCGCCAGCAGCACCGGGGTGATGTACTTGCCGATGCGGTCAACCAGCTGCCCAGGATTAAGGGACAGAAACAGCACCGCCGCAAAGTAAGCCAGGGTGTAGAGCAGCAACGCCGTGCTGCTGTTGCCGCTGAACGGCGCAACGCCCATCTCGAATGACACCACCGCAGTGCGCGGCGTGGCAAACAGCGGGCCGATGGCCAGGTATACCGCGACCGCAAACAACACGCCGGCGCGCTTGCCCAACGGCGCGGTGAGCAGCGCCATGCCACCACCCACGCGCGCCAGGGCCACGATGGTCAGCAGCGGCAAACCGACGCCCGTGAGCAGAAAGCCCAACGCCGCCAGGCCGATATTCTCACCCGCTGCCATGCCGGCGCTCGGCGGAAAGATGATGTTGCCGGCGCCCAGGAACAGCGCAAAGGTCATAAAGCCGAGGGCCAGGAGATCCGAGCCTTGCAAACGAGTCATAGAAGGGAATACCACAGGCAGAAAGTTGGAAGTTGAAAACCGAAAATACCGAGGGTTTCCCGATGGATCAGGGAAACCTCACCCCGCCGGTTAAGCAGGGCCACTGCAGCACCCCGAGCCGCTTATGGCGGAGCAGGCGCTAATAGTTGCAAGCCTAACGAAATTGGCATGCCAACGGCACTGACACAGGTCAGGCTGTCGGACTGGTGAAAAAAGCTGTCGCATCGGCAACAGTTCATCCCCAGCCACAATAAAAAAGCCACCCGAAGGTGGCCTTTTCTCAGGTCAAAAAGCCTTAGGCTTTTTTCACTTCCCAACCAGTCAGCTCGGCCAGGGCCTTACCGATGTCAGCCAGGGAACGCACGGTTTTCACACCGGCGTCCTGCAGGGCTGCGAACTTCTCGTCTGCAGTACCCTTGCCGCCGGAGATGATTGCGCCGGCGTGGCCCATACGCTTGCCCGCCGGAGCGGTTACACCGGCGATGTAGGACACCACTGGCTTGGTCACGTTGGCCTTGATGTAGGCAGCCGCTTCTTCTTCAGCCGAACCGCCGATCTCACCGATCATCACGATCGCTTCGGTCTTCGGGTCTTCCTGGAACAGCTTGAGGATGTCGATGAAGTTGGAACCTGGGATCGGGTCACCACCGATGCCAACGCAGGTGGACTGACCGAAACCGGCGTCAGTGGTCTGCTTAACGGCTTCGTAAGTCAGGGTGCCGGAACGCGACACGATGCCTACTTTGCCTGGCAAGTGGATGTGGCCCGGCATGATGCCGATTTTGCACTCGCCCGGAGTGATCACGCCTGGGCAGTTAGGGCCGATCAGGACCACGCCCAGCTCGTCACACTTGACCTTGGCTTCGAGCATGTCGATGGTCGCGATGCCTTCGGTGATGCAAACGATCAGCTTGATGCCGCCCATGGCCGCTTCAAGGATCGAGTCCTTGCAGAACGGAGCCGGAACGTAGATCACGCTGGCGGTGGCGCCAGTCTGCTCAACTGCTTCACGCACGGTGTTGAACACCGGCAGATTCAGGTGAGTGGTGCCGCCTTTACCTGGGGTCACGCCGCCAACCATCTTGGTGCCGTAAGCGATGGCTTGTTCGGAGTGGAAAGTACCCTGCGAGCCGGTGAAGCCCTGGCAGATAACTTTGGTGTCTTTATTGATCAGGACGCTCATTACTTGCCCTCCGCAGCTTTGACGACTTGCTGAGCAGCGTCGGTCAGGCTGGTTGCCGCGATGATGTTCAGGCCGCTTTCTGCCAGGACTTTAGCGCCCAGCTCAGCGTTGTTGCCTTCCAGACGGACGACAACCGGGATTTTCACGCCGACTTCTTTCACTGCGCCGATGATGCCTTCGGCAATCATGTCGCAACGAACGATACCGCCGAAGATGTTCACCAGTACGGCAGCCACGTTGCTGTCGGACAGGATGATCTTGAAGGCTTCGGTCACGCGCTCTTTGGTTGCGCCGCCACCTACGTCGAGGAAGTTGGCTGGCTTGCCGCCGTGCAGGTTGACGATGTCCATGGTGCCCATGGCCAGACCAGCACCATTGACCATGCAACCGATGTTGCCTTCCAGTGCGACATAGTTCAGTTCGAACTTGGCAGCGTGTGCTTCACGCGGATCGTCCTGGGACGGATCGTGCATGGCGCGCAGCTTCGGCTGACGGTACATGGCATTGCTGTCGATGTTGATCTTGGCGTCGAGGCAATGCAGGTTGCCGTCAGCCTTGATTACCAGCGGGTTCACTTCCAGCAGCGCCAGGTCATAGTCCTGGAACAGTTTGGCCAGGCCAACGAAGATCTGAGTGAACTGCTTGATCTGATCACCTTCCAGGCCCAGCTGGAATGCCAGCTCGCGGCCCTGGAACGGCTGAGCGCCGACCAGCGGGTCGATGGTCGCCTTGAGGATCTTCTCAGGGGTGTCGTGCGCCACTTTCTCGATGTCCACGCCACCTTCGGTGGAGGCCATAAACACGATGCGACGGCTGGAACGGTCAACGACCGCGCCCAGGTACAGTTCCTTGGCGATATCGGTGCAGGACTCGACCAGGATCTTGGTCACTGGCTGACCGTTGGCGTCGGTCTGGTAAGTCACCAGACGCTTGCCCAGCCAGTTGGCGGCGAACGCCTTGGCGTCTTCCTTGTTCTTCACCAGTTTCACGCCGCCCGCTTTACCGCGGCCACCAGCGTGGACTTGAGCCTTGACGACCCACTCAGTGCCACCGATTTTTTCGCAGGCTGCTGCGGCTTCTTCCGGGGTGTCTACCGCGAAGCCCTTGGATACGGGCAGGCCGTATTCAGCGAACAGCTGCTTACCCTGATACTCGTGGAGATTCATGCTTGTCTACCGTCTTCGTTTAGGTATTGCGCATACGGTGCTGCACTTGTGATGCCGCACCACCTGTGACTGCTTCTGCAGCAATCCGGCTGACGTTCCGCGCAGAGCCTGAGCGCTACGCGGGCAGTCGACCGTGGTTCTTCCTGTTGAACTACACCCTCACCGACACACAACGCCGGTGCAGGCATCCGCTCAAACAAACAACGTTTTAACGCTTTTTACGGTTGGCGATGTGGATGGCATGGCCATTCACTGCCAGAGCAGCTTCGTGCAGCGCCTCGGACAGGGTCGGGTGGGAGAACACCATCATCCCCAGATCCTCGGCGCTGGTGCCGAATTCCATACCGATTGCACCCTGCTGCACCAGTTCGGCAGCGCTTGGGCCAATTACGTGTACACCCAGAACGCGGTCGGTAGTGGCATCGGCGATCACTTTAACCATACCGCCGGTGTCGTTGGCCGCCATGGCGCGACCGCTGGCAGCGAACGGGAAGGTGCCGACGTTAACGGCCACGCCTTCGGTCTTCAGCTGCTGCTCGGTCTTGCCGACCCAGGCGATTTCCGGGTGGGTGTAGATAACCGACGGGATCAGGTCGTAGTTCATCTGGGCTTTGTGGCCGGCGATGCGCTCGGCAACCATGATGCCCTCTTCCGAGGCCTTGTGCGCCAGCATCGCGCCGCGTACCACGTCACCAATGGCGTAAACGCCCGGTACGCTGGTGGCGCACTGGTCGTCAACGAAGATGAAACCACGCTCGTCCATGTCGACGCCGCTGTCGGCCGCCAGCAGGTCGGTGGTCACCGGACGACGGCCGACTGCAACGATCAGCTTGTCGAATACGATCTTCTGCTCGCCTTCGGCGTCGGTGAAGTTGACGGTAACCTGCTTCTTCTTCACGTCCGAACCGGTGACGCGAGCGCCCAGACGGATTTTCAGGCCTTGCTTGGTGAAGGTCTTCAGCGCTTCCTTGGCGATCTGCTCATCGGCAGCCGGGAGGAACTTGTCCAGGGCTTCCAGCACGGTGACTTCAGCACCCAGACGCGCCCACACCGAACCCAGTTCCAGGCCGATGACGCCAGCGCCGATCACGCCGAGCTTCTTCGGTACGCTATGGAATTCCAGGGCGCCGGTGGAATCGACGATCACGTCCTGATCAACCGGAGCTGGCGGGATGTCGATCGGCTTGGAGCCGGAGGCCAGAATCACGTTCTCGGCTTCGACGATCTGCGTCTTGCCGTCGGAACCGGTGACTTCAACCTGCTTGTTTGCCAGGAGCTTGCCGTGACCTTCGAGCAGGGTCACGCCATTGGCCTTGAACAAGGTGGCAACGCCGCCGGTGAGGTTTTTCACGATATTGGCCTTACGACCGATCATCGCTGGCACGTCGATGGTCACGCCCTTGGCTTCGATACCGTGGATAGCGAAGTGATCTTTCGCTTCATAGTATTTCCAGGAGCTGTCCAGCAGCGCCTTGGACGGAATGCAGCCGACGTTCAGGCAGGTACCACCGAGGGCAACTTTGCCTTCTTTATCCTGGTACTTCTCGATGCAGGCAGTCTTCAAACCGAGCTGCGCTGCTTTAATGGCCGCTACATAGCCACCAGGGCCGGCACCGATGACTACCACGTCGAATTTCTGGGTCATAACGTATTCCTTCTCGAATAAACCGGACGGCCCTGGTTACAGAGCCGCCGTGGGAGAAACTGGCTTTTAGATGTCCAGCAGCAGACGCGCCGGGTCTTCCAGCAAGTTCTTGATGGTCACCAGGAAGGTCACGGCTTCCTTACCATCAATCAGGCGGTGGTCGTAGGACAACGCCAAGTACATCATTGGGCGGATAACCACCTGACCATTCACAGCCATCGGGCGCTGGATGATGTTGTGCATACCCAGAATCGCGGCTTGCGGTGGGTTGACGATCGGCGTCGACATCATCGAACCGAAGGTACCACCGTTAGTGATGGTGAAGGTGCCGCCGGTCATTTCTTCGATCGACAGCTTGCCGTCTTTGGCCTTCTTGCCAAAGGTGGCGATGCCGTTCTCGATTTCAGCCAGGCTCATCAGCTCGGCGTTACGCAGCACCGGTACGACCAGGCCACGGTCGCTGGACACGGCAACACCGACGTCGGCGTAGCCGTGGTAAACGATGTCGGTACCGTCGATCGAGGCGTTGACGGCCGGGAAGCGCTTCAGCGCTTCGGTGGCGGCCTTGACGAAGAACGACATAAAGCCCAGGCGCACGCCGTTGTGGCTCTTCTCGAACAGGTCCTTGTACTTCGAGCGCAGCGCCATGACTTCGGTCATATCGACTTCGTTGAAGGTGGTCAGCATGGCCATGGAGGACTGGGCTTCGACCAGACGCTCGGCGATCTTGGCGCGCAGACGGGTCATCGGCACACGCTTCTCGGTACGGTCGCCGGTGGCGAATACCGGGGCGGCAGCAGCCGGTGCGGCTGGCTTGACGGCAGGCGCAGCAGCCGGCGCGTTCTTCTTCGCTTCAACGGCAGCCACCACGTCTTCCTTGGTGACGCGACCGCCTTTGCCGGTGCCAGCAATGCTGTTGGCGTCAAGACCGTTCTCTTCGGCGATCTTGCGTGCAGCAGGCGACAGGATGGCATCGTCGCCAGCAGCCGGTGCGGCAGCCTGGGCAGCAACGGCCGGAGCAGCTGCGACGGCAGCCGGGGCAGTGGCAGCAGCACCGCCCTCGCCCAGGGTGCCGAGTAGTTCGTTGGACAGAACGGTGTCGCCTTCATTCTTGATGATTTGCGCGAGGACACCATCGGCCTCGGCCAGCACTTCGATCACTACTTTGTCGGTTTCAATGTCGACGATCAGCTCGTCGCGCTTGACCGCATCGCCCGGTTTCTTGTGCCACGTGGCCACGGTGCCGTCGGCAACCGATTCCGGGAAAGTAGGGGCTTTGATCTCGATAGCCATTGTGTGTGGTTCCTTAAATTCGGTTTCTTCTAGCAGGCGGCCCAGTTGGCCGCCTGTTGCGCGAAGGCGTTAAACAGTAAAGGCGTCTTGCAGGAGTTTTTCCTGCTGTTCGGCGTGCATCGATGCATAACCACAGGCCGGTGCGGCAGACGCATCACGACCGGCGTACTCGAGGAACAGCGCTTTCTTGTGCGCTGTCGCCACGCGACGCATGTGATGCTGGCTGCAGTACCAGGCGCCCTGGTTCATCGGCTCTTCCTGACACCAGACGATGTGTTTGAGGTGCTTGTACGGAGCAATTGCCTCGGCCAGATCATCTTCCGGGAACGGATAGAGCTGCTCGATACGCACGATGGCGATATCTTCGCGGCCTTCGTTGCGGCGCTTCTCCAGCAAGTCGTAGTAAACCTTGCCGCTGCACAGGATCAGACGCTCGACTTTCTTCGGATCGATTGCATCGATCTCTGGAATCACGGTCTGGAACGAGCCTTCGGCCAGATCTTCCAGGGTCGAGATGGCCAATTTGTGGCGCAGCAGCGATTTGGGCGTCAATACGACCAAGGGCTTGCGCAGCGGGCGAATCACCTGACGACGCAGCAAGTGGTAGATCTGCGCCGGGGTGGTCGGTACCGCCACCTGCATGTTGTGCTCGGCGCACAGCTGCAGATAACGCTCCAGACGCGCCGAGCTGTGCTCAGGCCCCTGCCCTTCATAACCGTGCGGCAGCAGCATGGTCAGACCACAGAGGCGGCCCCACTTGTGCTCACCACTGGAGATGAACTGGTCGAACACCACCTGGGCGCCGTTGGCGAAGTCGCCGAACTGGGCTTCCCAGATCACCAGCGCATTCGGCTGGGTGGTGGCGTAGCCGTATTCGAAGGCCAGCACGGCTTCTTCCGAGAGGAAGGAGTCGTACAGGTCGAACTTTGGCTGACCGGCGTAGAGGTTCTGCAACGGCAGGTAGGTACCGGCATCCTTCTGGTTGTGCAGCGCAGCATGGCGATGCGAGAAGGTGCCGCGACCGATGTCCTGACCGGTCATGCGGATCGGATGACCTTCGAACAGCAGGGTGGCGTAGGCCATGGTTTCGGCATAACCCCAGTTGATCGGCAGCGCACCGGCACCCATCTTCTGGCGGTCTTCGAGGATTTTCGCGACCTGGCGCTGCACCACGAAGCCTTCTGGAATCTCCAGCAGCTTGTTGGACAGTTCCTGCAGGGTTTTCAGCTCGAAACGCGTATCGTGACGCGCGGTCCAGGCATGGCCCAGGTACGGACGCCAGTCGACGAACAGTTCCTTGTTCGGCTCCTTGACCAGACTCTTGACCACATGCTGACCGTTATCCAGCGCGGTACGGTACTCGTCGATCTTGGCCTGCACCTCATCCGCCGACTGACGCGCGGCAGCGGTCAGGGCTTCGGCATACAGCTCGCGGGTGGTGCGCTGCTTGGTGATCTGCTGATACATGATCGGCTGAGTGCCGCTCGGCTCGTCGGCCTCGTTGTGGCCGCGACGGCGGTAGCAGACCAGGTCGATGACCACGTCACGCTTGTATTGCATGCGGTAATCGACAGCCAGCTGGGTGACGAACAGCACCGCTTCCGGATCATCGCCGTTAACGTGCAGGATCGGCGCCTGAATCATCTTCGCCACATCGGTGCAGTACTCAGTGGAACGCGAGTCCAGCGGGTTGCTGATGGTGAAGCCGACCTGGTTGTTGATCACGATATGGATGGTGCCGCCCGTCTTGAAGCCGCGAGTCTGCGACATCTGGAAGGTTTCCATGACCACACCCTGACCGGCGAATGCCGCGTCACCGTGCAGGGAAACCGGCAGCACTTTCTCGCCAATGGCGTCGTTGCGACGGTCCTGACGGGCGCGTACCGAACCTTCAACCACCGGCGAAACGATCTCCAGGTGGGAGGGGTTGAACGCCATCGCCAAGTGTACTTCGCCGCCAGCGGTCATCACGTTGGAGGAAAAACCCTGGTGGTATTTCACGTCACCGGAGGACAGGCCTTCGGTTTTCTTGCCTTCGAACTCGTCGAACAGATCACGCGGGTTCTTGCCGAAGGTGTTGACCAGTACGTTGAGACGGCCACGGTGGGCCATGCCGATGACGATTTCCTTGGTGCCGTAGGAACCGGAGCGTTGGATCAGCTCATCGAGCAGCGGAATCAGGCTCTCGCCACCTTCCAGACCGAAACGCTTGGTGCCCGGGTACTTGGTGCCCAGGTACTTTTCCAGACCTTCAGCGGCGGTCAGGCGCTCGAGCAGGTGGCTCTGCACCTCAACCGAGAATTGTGGACGACCACGCACGCTTTCCAGCCGCTGCTGGAACCAGCTGCGCTGCTCGGAATCGACGATATGGGTGAACTCGGCACCGATGGTGCGGCAATATGTCTGCTGCAACGCATCGCGAATTTCGCGCAGAGTAGCCTCTTCCTTGCCGATAAACAGTCCACCGGTACGGAAGGTGGTGTCCAGGTCAGCATCGGTCAGGCCATAGTGATTGATTGCCAGATCAGCCGGGACGGGACGCTTCCAGAGGCCAAGCGGATCGAGCTGGGCAGCCTGATGGCCGCGCATGCGATAAGCCTGAATCAGGCGTAGCACTTCGACTTGCTTCTTCTCGTGCTCACTGCTGACGCTACCAGCGGACACCGGTTGGGCGCGACGCTGATTTTTAGCGAGCAACACGAAATGATCGCGAATCGTTGAGTGCGATACGTCTGTGGCGGCGCTGCCGTCAGTCGGCAACTTCTGGAAGTAAGTGCGCCACTCTTCTGGCACAGCGTTGGGATCGTGCAGGTAAAGCTCATAGAGCTCTTCCACATAGGCAGCGTTACCACCGGATAGGTGGGCACTGTCCCACATGCGCTGCATCACGCTTTCTTGCATGCTTGGTCACCCTCGGTAAGGGGACACCACCGGCGAAGAAACCGCATGGCTGTCAGTCCTGAAGCAGCGACTGGTAAGCCACTACGGATCCCGCAGATAGTCCGGGCACCAGCCCGGATGCCCCTGCTGGTCGTCATATTTTTCAAATTAAGGACCACCGCTTTGTGAGCAGCAGCCCTGGCTAAAACTACGGCGCTGGGTTGAAAGCAGCGCCGCAGGTGTTACGGGTCTAGCAAACAACCGTGAATCAAGTACCGCTTTGCAGCAACATGTTGCGTACGTGGCCGATTGCCTTGGTCGGGTTGAGACCCTTGGGGCAAACGTTCACGCAGTTCATGATGCCGCGGCAACGGAACACGCTGAACGGATCATCCAGCGACGCCAGACGCTGTTCGGTCTGGGTATCACGGCTGTCCGCCAGGAAACGATAAGCCTGCAGCAGCGCAGCTGGGCCGAGGAACTTGTCTGGGTTCCACCAGAACGACGGGCAGCTGGTCGAGCAGCACGCGCACAGGATGCACTCGTACAGACCGTCCAGCTTCTCACGCTCTTCCGGCGACTGCAGACGCTCAATGGCCGGAGCCGGCGTGTCGTTCTGCAGGTAGGGCTGCACCTTCTCGTATTGCTTGTAGAAGATGCTCATATCAACAGCCAGGTCACGGATGACCGGCAGGCCAGGCAGCGGGCGAATCACCAGCTTGCCGCCTTTGAGGCCAGCCGCCGAGATCGGCGTGATACAGGCCAGGCCATTTTTGCCGTTGATGTTCATGCCATCGGAACCGCACACGCCCTCACGGCAGGAGCGACGATAGGAGAAACCCTCGTCCTGTTCCTTGATCAGCGCCAGTACGTCAAGAACCATGATGTCCTTGCCGCCGGTGTCGACCTGGAAATCCTGCATAAATGGTGCAGCATCTTTTTCCGGGTTGTAACGATAAACGCTTACTTGCAACAGATTGGCTTGCGACATATCAGGCACCCTTAATAAGTCCGGACCTTGGGTTCAAACGCTGGAACTGTCTTCGGCGAGAAGTTGACCGAACGCTTGCTCACGCGCTTTTCACCTGGCATGTACAGGGAATGGCAGAGCCAGTTTTCGTCGTCACGTTCTTCGAAGTCTTCACGAGCGTGAGCACCACGGGATTCTTTACGAACCTCGGCAGCGATCGCGGTGGCTTCCGCCACTTCGAGAAGGTTTTGCAGCTCCAATGCTTCGATACGCGCAGTGTTGAATGCCTGGCTCTTGTCCGCGATCTTGACAGTCGCGATCCGCTCACGCAGGTCGGCCAGTTGGGCGATGCCCTTCTGCATGTACTCGCCGGTGCGGAACACACCGAAGTAGTTTTGCATGCAGTTTTGCAGCTCTTTACGCAGCGGCGCGACATCTTCGCCGGTGGTGCGTTCGTTGACGCCCGCCAGACGCCCCAGCGACTGCTCGATGTCGGTTTCGCTGGCACCACGGACTTCCACGCCTTCTTTCAGCGCTTTTTCCAGGTGAATACCGGCGGCACGGCCGAACACCACCAGATCGAGCAGCGAGTTGCCACCCAGACGGTTAGCGCCGTGTACCGATACGCAGGCCACTTCGCCCACGGCGAACAGGCCTTCGATGATCTTGTCGTTGCCGTTGGCATCCTGGGTGATGGCCTGGCCATGAATGTTGGTCGGCACGCCGCCCATCATATAGTGGCAGGTCGGAATCACTGGAACCGGTGCGACGACCGGGTCAACGTGGGCGAAGGTCTTCGACAGCTCGCAGATGCCTGGCAGGCGGCTGTGCAGCACTTCTTCGCCGAGGTGATCGAGCTTGAGCAGTACGTGATCCTTGTCCGGGCCACAGCCGTTGCCGGCGAGTACTTCTTTAACCATCGAGCGCGCTACTACGTCACGACCTGCAAGGTCCTTGGCGTTTGGCGCATAACGCTCCATAAAACGCTCGCCATGGGCGTTGATCAGGTAACCACCTTCACCGCGGCAACCTTCAGTAACCAGTACACCGGCGCCGGCAATACCGGTCGGGTGGAACTGCCACATCTCGATGTCCTGCACCGGCACGCCTGCACGCAGGGCCATGCCCACGCCGTCGCCGGTGTTGATCAGGGCGTTGGTGGTGGAGGCATAGATGCGACCGGCACCACCAGTGGCCAGAACCACGGCTTTGGAGCGGATATAAACGGTCTCACCGTTTTCGATGCAGATGGCAATCACACCGACAATGGCGCCATCCTGGTTCTTCACCAGATCGACTGCGTACCACTCGTTAAGGAACGAGGTGCCTGCCTTGAGGTTGGCCTGATACAGGGTGTGCAGCAGGGCGTGACCGGTACGGTCAGCCGCCGCGCAGGTACGCGCTGCCTGAGTCGGGTTGTTCGGGCCTTTGGACTGGCCGCCGAACGGACGCTGATAGATGCGGCCCTGCTCGGTACGGGAGAACGGCAGACCCATGTGTTCCAATTCAAATACAGCTTCTGGGCCTACGGAACACATGTACTCAATGGCGTCCTGGTCACCGATATAGTCGGAGCCCTTGACGGTGTCGTACATGTGCCAGCGCCAATCGTCGTTCGGATCGGCCGAAGCGATGGCGCAGGTGATACCGCCCTGGGCGGATACGGTGTGCGAGCGGGTCGGGAAGACCTTGGTGACCACAGCGGTCT
>NZ_JBAQLP010000102.1:0-23202 GCF_049301935.1 Pseudomonas sp.
CAGTACCGGATCGCCAGCAAGCTGGCTCCTACATAAAGCCGTAGGTGAACAACAATGACAAAACACACCGAACCAAAAACCCAAACACCGCGACCGATTCCGGTGCCCATACTGGATCCGTCACCAAGCAACTGGCGCCTGCCGCGCCCCGGACAACTGCCACCTACCTGGAGGCTGAGTAAATGAGCTGGATCAGCGCCCTCGCCGACCTGCAGCAACGCGGTGAACCCTGCGTGCTGGTGACCATTATCGAAGAACGCGGCTCAACCCCACGCAATGCCGGCTCGAAAATGGTGGTCACCGCTGAGCGCATCTTCGAGACCATCGGTGGCGGTCATCTGGAATACAAGGCGATGGAGCTGGCCCGCGAGATGCTGCAAAGCCGCAGCCAGGACACCCGCCTGGAGCGTTTCAGCCTGGGTGCCAGCCTCGGCCAATGCTGCGGCGGTGCCACCGTACTGCTGTTCGAACCCATGGGCCAACCCCAGGCGCAGATCGCCGTATTCGGCGCAGGTCATGTCGGCCGCGCCCTGGTACCGCTGCTCGCCAGCCTGCCGTGCAAGGTGCGCTGGATCGACTCGCGGGAAAACGAATTTCCCGAGCAGATCCCGGCCGGGGTGGACCAGGTGGTCGAGGACGAAGTGGTCGACGAAGTTGGGAACATGCCACCTGGCAGCTATTACATCGTCATGACCCACAACCACCAACTCGACCTGGAACTGACCGCGGCCATCCTCAAGCGCAACGATTTCGCCTATTACGGGCTGATCGGCTCGAAGAGCAAACGCGCCAAGTTCGAACACCGCCTGCGAGAGCGTGGCTTCGAGGACGCACTGATGGCGCGCATGCGCTGCCCCATGGGCCTGCCTGAAGTGAAGGGCAAGCTACCGGTGGAAATTGCCGTGTCCATCGCCGGCGAAGTGATCGCCACCTACAACGCCGCCTTCGGCCAGGACGTAAAAAAGGGCGAAACCAGTGTCGCCAAACTGCTGCCGGCGTCGCGGCGAACCTCTTCGTAGGTTGGGGCGGGCCCGCACCCCGTCCGAAGCGATACCCAACAAGGAGCGCGCAGCGCTCCCGAGGTGCTGGCCGGTTCTGCAAACCGAATGTTGGGTATCGCTTCGCTCAACGCCAACCTACCCGATCACCTTGATTTGAGATACGAACTACATGACCACCAATGTACGAGCCTACCGCGCCGCCATCCTGCACAGCATTGCCGACCCCGCCGTGGTCGGGGTCGAGCAGTCCTACCAGTATTTCGAGGACGGCCTGCTGCTGGTCGAGGACGGCCAGATCGCCCAGCTCGGCCATGCCGCCGACCTGTTGCCCAGCCTCAAGGGCGTGGACATCACCGAATACCGCGATGCGCTGATCACCCCCGGGTTTATCGACACCCATATCCACTACCCGCAGACCGGAATGATCGCCTCCTACGGTGAGCAACTGCTGGACTGGCTGAATACCTACACCTTCCCCACCGAACGCCAGTTCGAGGACAAGGCGCACGCTGCCGACGTGGCCGGTATCTTCCTCAAGGAGCTGCTGCGCAACGGCACCACCACTGCCCTGGTGTTTGGCAGCGTGCACAAGCAGTCGGTGGACGCCTTCTTCGAAGCCGCTGAGGCGCTGAACCTGCGCATGATCGCCGGCAAGGTGCTGATGGATCGCAACGCACCGGACTACCTGACCGATACCCCAGAATCTGGCTACGCCGATAGCAAGGAGCTGATCGAGCGCTGGCATGGCAAGGGCCGCCTGCATTACGCGGTGACCCCGCGCTTCGCCCCCACCAGCACCCCGGAGCAGCTCAGCCTCGCAGGTCAGTTATTCCAGGAATATCCCGGTCTGTATATGCACACCCACCTGTCCGAGAACCGCAAGGAAATTGAATGGGTCAAGGCGCTGTTCCCTGAGCGCAGCGGCTACCTGGATGTGTATGACCACTACCAGCTGATCGGCGCGCGCTCGGTGTTCGCCCATGGCGTGCACCTGTGTGACGACGAGTGCAAACGCCTGGCCGAAACCGGCTCGGCGGTGGCCTTCTGCCCCACCTCCAACCTGTTCCTCGGCAGCGGCCTGTTTGATCTGAACAAGCTGGAACAGCACGGCGTACGCGTCGGCCTGGGCACCGACGTAGGCGCGGGCACCAGTTTCAGCCAGCTGCAGTCGCTGAACGAGGCGTACAAGGTGATGCAGCTACAGGGCAAAAAGCTCGACCCGTTCAAGTCGCTGTACCTGGCCACTCTTGGCGGTGCCAATGCGCTGTACCTGGACGACAAGCTGGGCAACTTCGAGCGCGGCAAAGAGGCGGATTTTGTGGTGCTCGACTACAACGCCACGCCACTGATCAGCTACCGCATGCAGCAGGCCAAGACCCTGGATGAACGGCTCTTCGCCCTGACCATGCTCGGTGACGACCGCGCCGTGAAGGAAACCTTCGCCGCTGGCCAGTTGGTGCACCGCCGCGCTGGCTCATAAGCAGAGATGGACTGGCACGTGGGTACTTAACTGGCTCACGCGCGCCAACAAAAAGCCACACAGCTTGGTAGTGCAGTCGCGACTCAGCGACTCGCGCAGACAGTCAGCAGGCTGTTGGGTTCGAAAGGTGTGTTCGCCATCCGCTTACGACCTTTACCCCGGATATAGCTCATAAACGACAATGCCCGCATCAAAGATACGGGCATTGTCTTTAGCTCGCCTTCAGGCTGGTAGATTTTCGCGCAGCCTGGAGTTAAACGAGCTTTCTTGTAATTTGCCGTCCATTGCAATCGACCTTTAGACCATCGTTATACGATGTTTAAGATGGCGTCCTGCCATCTTAAACAAAGCGGCATCGATCAAAACCGCTCGATATCCGCAGTCTCTTCCAGTTGTTTGCGGAACGCGGCAAAGTCTTGCTGACCTACGCGCGAAGCGAGGAAGCGGCTGTACATGGCCTTGTCCTCATCCGACAGCGCTTGCTGCGGCTGGCTCACGCCATTGAGACGGATGATCATAAAATCACCATTGCTCAGACTGATACCGGCGAAGGTCGGCTGGTCAGCCGCTTCGGGCTTGGGCATGCGGAACAGCGCCTGCAGCACCAGCGGTTCAACGCCTTCCTGGCTGCGAGTAGCGGCTTCGACCACATTCCAACCTTGCTTGGCATCGGCCTGGGTGACCGGCGTCTGACCGCCACGCAGAGCAGCCAGCTGCTCTTCACCCTTGGCTTTCGCCGCTTCGCTTGCACGAACCTTGGTCAGTTGAGCGCGAATGCTATCGGCAACCTGCTCAAGCGGTAGTTGCTCAGGCTTGTTGTGCTCTTTAACCCGCACCACCACCACAGTATTCGGATCGAGCTCGATCACACTGCTGTTGCTGCCGTCTTCCAGCACTTCATCACTGAATGCCGCCTGAATTACCTGACGATTAGCCGTCAGGCCTTCAGTGCCACCCTGACGACCGAAGGCTTCGGTGGTCTTGACCTGCAGGCCCAGTTCCTGAGCTGGCTGAGCCAGGTCCGACGCTTCAAAGGCAGCGTCTTCGAGGTCTTTGGAGACTTCAACAAAGCGCTGCTCAACCTGACGCGCCTTGAGGTCACGCTGCAGTTTTTCTTCCAGGCTGGCGAAGCTCGGCACTTCCGGCGCCTGAACGCCCAAGAGCTTGATCAGGTGCCAGCCGAACTCGCTGCGCACGGGAGCCGATACAGCATTCTCGTCCAGCGCATATAACGCTTCTTCAAAGGCCGGGTCGTAGACGCCAGGGCCGGCAAAGCCCAGATCACCACCTTCAGCTGCCGAACCCGAATCATCGGAGACTTCTTTGGCCAGCGCGGCAAAATCCTCGCCCTGCTCCAGACGCTTCTGTACCGCGACCAGTTTGGCCTGGGCTTGCTCGTCATTCAGCTTATCGCTGACCTCAACCAGAATATGCGCGGCACGGCGCTGTTCGGCGAGGTTGGCGATTTCACTCTGATAAGCACTTTGTAGCGCCTCATCGGTGACTTCAACCTGATCGAAGAAGGCGTCTTTTTTCAGCTCGACGTATTCCAGTACCACCTGCTCAGGGCTCATAAACTGACTGGCCTGAGCGTCGTAGTAGGCCTTGATGTCGTCATCGCTGAGGGTGACCGCATCAAGATCAGCCTTAAGGGTCAGGGTCGCGAAGTCACGGGTCTGCTTTTCCAATGCCGCAAAGGCTTGCACCTGAGCATCGGTGACAAAACCGCTATTGGCCAGACCGGCGCGCAACTGACCGATCAACATCTCCTGCTCAAGCATCTGGCGGAACTGCAAACGGCTGTAACCCAGCTGCCGGATAACCTGATCAAAACGCTCGGCGCTGAACTGGCCATCGACCAGAAACTCCGGTGTTTTCAGGATCAGCTGATCCAGCGCTTGTTGCGAAAAAGCGAACTTGGCGTCTTTGGCGCTATCGAGCAGCAAAGTGCGCTCAACCAGGCCATTCAGGGCGGCTTCACGCAGCAGCTTCTCGTCCAGCAAGGAGGCATCGAAATCGCGCCCCAACTGTTGCAGCAACTGACGACGCTGCATCTCGACAGCCTGGCTGAGCTCGGTGGAAGTGATTTCCACACCATTCACTTCAGCGGCATTCTGGCTGTTACTGGTGCTGGTAAAAATGGCATCCACACCTGTCAGCGCGAGCAGCGCGACAATGATGCCGATAATGGTTTTAGCAATCCAACCCTGTGAATTGTCCCTGATGTTTTGCAGCATGCGTCCCCCAGAACGACTGTACAAATAAAGCAGTCGCGCAGTGTGGGTAAAATCCGGATAGAAGAAAGGCGCATCAGTGGATGCGCCTTCTCGTAACTGGCGAAGCGGATCGAACTCAAGCAGCTGATTCGTCGTGTTCAGCACGCTATAGCTGACTGAACATCCCGCCCCGCGTCAGATCAGCCATTCAACTAATCTGCTGGGCAAAACCGAAAGAGGCTTAGTTGACAGCGTCTTTCAGAGCTTTACCGGCCTTGAAGCCTGGAATCTTGGCAGCAGCGATGCTGATCGGGTTACCAGTTTGTGGGTTACGGCCAGTGCGAGCAGCACGCTCTTTAACAGCAAAAGTGCCGAAGCCAACCAGTACTACGGAGTCACCAGCCTTCAGAGCGCCAGTAACGGATTCAATTACTGCGTCCAGCGCACGGCCGGCAACAGCTTTTGGGATATCAGCAGATGCAGCGATGGCATCGATCAGTTCCGACTTGTTCACTCTTAAGTCCCCTTAATTTCTGTTGAGTTTATTTCTTGCTTTTAAATGTAAGCGAAGCTGGTGCGGAGAGCCTGCCGACACGATAAGAGCCGCTTTATAACAAGGGCTCTAAAAATGTGTCAAGAAACCCCTCCGGCTAATGCGTGCTAATTCGCTCCTTGGAATCAGTCTCGCGTTTTTCATCCTTTGTAACCATGGGAGCCGCATCAGGCAAGGGCTCCGGGGCGTATTGCAGCGCAATTTGCAGGACCTCGTCAATCCATTTAACCGGTTTAATCTGCAGGTCTTGCTTAATATTCTCCGGAATCTCTTTCAAATCGCGCACATTCTCTTCCGGAATGATCACGGTCTTGATTCCACCACGGTGCGCGGCCAACAGTTTTTCTTTCAAACCACCAATGGCCAATACTTGACCACGCAGGGTGATTTCACCGGTCATTGCCACGTCCGCACGCACAGGTATCTGCGTCAGGGCCGAAACCAGCGCCGTACACATACCAACGCCTGCACTGGGGCCGTCTTTGGGCGTTGCCCCCTCAGGCATATGAATATGGATGTCCTGCTTCTCATAGAAGTCCACAGGCACGCCCAGGCTCTTGGCGCGACTGCGTACAACGGTCTGCGCAGCGGTGATGGATTCCAGCATCACATCACCGAGCGAACCGGTTTTGATCAGCTGGCCTTTGCCAGGCACCACAACCGCTTCGATGGTCAGCAGCTCGCCGCCGACCTGAGTCCAGGCCAGACCGGTGACCTGGCCGATTTGATCCTGCTGCTCGGCCAACCCATAGCGATGCTTGCGCACGCCGAGGAAATGTTCGAGCGAATCCGCCGTGACGGTGACCTGGAAACGCTTCTCGGTGGAATGCTCCTTGACCACTTTGCGGCACACCTTGGCAATCTGCCGCTCCAAGCCCCGCACACCAGCCTCGCGGGTGTAGTAACGAATGATGTCGCGAATAGCCGCGTCTTCAAACACCAGCTCGACCTTCTTCAGACCATTGGCCTGAACCTGCTTGGGCGCCAGGTATTTGATCGCAATATTGATCTTCTCGGCTTCGGTGTAACCCGGTAGACGAATCACCTCCATACGGTCCAGCAACGGCCCCGGAATGTTCATCGAGTTGGCCGTGCAGAGGAACATCACATCCGACAGGTCGTAGTCGACCTCCAGATAGTGATCGTTGAAGTTGTGGTTCTGCTCTGGGTCCAGTACCTCAAGCAGTGCCGATGCAGGATCGCCGCGCATGTCCTGGCCCATCTTGTCGATCTCATCGAGCAGGAACAGCGGGTTACGCACGCCAACCTTGGTCATCTTCTGAATCAGGCGACCCGGCATGGAGCCGATATAGGTGCGGCGATGACCACGAATCTCCGCCTCGTCACGCACGCCGCCAAGGGCCATACGCACGAACTTGCGGTTGGTGGCACTGGCAATCGACTCGGCCAGCGAGGTCTTACCCACGCCAGGCGGACCGACCAGGCAGAGCACCGGACCTTTGATTTTTTTCACCCGCTTTTGCACGGCGAGGTATTCAAGGATGCGTTCCTTGACCTCATCCAGGCCGTAGTGATCGGCATCGAGGATCGCTTCAGCACGTGTCAGATCCAGGCGCACCTTGCTCTGCGCCTTCCACGGCACATTAACCAGCCAGTCGATGTACGAGCGCACCACAGTGGCTTCGGCTGACATCGGCGACATTTGCTTGAGCTTATTCAGCTCGGCATTGGCTTTGCTATGCGCCTCGGCGGTCAGGCCGGCATTTTCGATGCGTTTTTTCAGCTCATCGAGCTCGTTATGGCCTTCTTCGCTGTCGCCCAGCTCCTTCTGAATGGCCTTCATCTGCTCATTCAGGTAGTACTCGCGCTGGCTGCGCTCCATTTGCTTCTTGACCCGACCACGGATGCGCTTCTCGACCTGCAGCAGGTCGATTTCCGCGTCGAGCAGCGCCAAAACATGCTCAACCCGCGCAGCCAGATCGGTGATTTCCAGAATTTCCTGCTTCTGCTCGATCTTCAGCACCATGTGCGCCGCCATGGTGTCGACCAGCCGACTCGGCTCATCGATGCCATTGAGTGATGCCAGCACTTCGGCAGGCACCTTCTTGCCCAGCTGCACGTACTGCTCGAACTGGCTGAGCAGGCTGCGGGTAAAGACCTCGGACTCACGCTCGGCCGCATCAACCTCGTCAATCAGCTGCACTTCGGCCCGGCAATGACCGTCGACCTCGATAAAGCGCTCGATCTCACCACGCTGCTCGCCTTCGACCAGCACCTTGACGGTGCCGTCTGGCAGTTTCAGCAACTGCAACACAGTGGCGACGGTACCGACGCGATAGAGGCCCGCCTCATCTGGGTCGTCGTCAGCGGGATTTCTCTGTGCGAGCAGCAGAATCTGCTTCTCGCCGGTCATCGCAGCCTCAAGGGCTTCAATGGATTTTTCACGCCCGACGAATAACGGAATGACCATGTGCGGATAGACCACAACATCGCGCAACGGCAGGAGAGGCAATTCGATGGTTGTCTTCATGATTTCGGCTCTACGGCGGCCATACGGCCGTAAACAGATGGGATGACCCTTAGCCCTAAGATGGGGGCAGCCCCAACAAAAAACAAGCGCTGGCGCAGCAAAAGCAAAGGGGCCCGCAGGCCCCTTGCTTTCAACATGTTACAAGCCTGTTACGCGTCAGGCGCAGCCTTGGCCGGCAGCTCGTGGTTCTCATAAATGAGCAACGGCTTGGAGGTGCCATCGATAACGCTTTCATCGATAACCACCTTGCTGACATCAGACTGCGACGGAATCTCGTACATGGTATCGAGCAGGATACCCTCGAGAATCGAACGCAGGCCACGCGCACCGGTTTTACGCTCCAGCGCCTTGTGCGCCACGGATTTCAGCGCATCTGGACGGAACTCCAGCTCAACCCCTTCCATCTCAAACAGTTTGGCGTATTGCTTGGTCAAGGCGTTCTTCGGCTCGGTCAGAATTTGCACCAGGGCCGCTTCGTCCAGCTCATCCAGCGTAGCGATAACCGGCAGGCGGCCAACGAACTCAGGAATCAGACCAAACTTGACCAGATCATCCGGCTCGACGGCGCGAAGCGATTCGCCAACCTTCTTGCCCAGGTCCTTGCTGCGTACTTCGGCGTTGAAACCGATGCCACCCTTGGTCGAGCGACCCTGGATGACTTTTTCCAGGCCGGAGAACGCACCCCCACAGATAAACAGGATGTTGCGCGTATCAACCTGCAGAAATTCCTGCTGCGGATGCTTGCGACCACCCTGCGGCGGCACCGAAGCAACCGTCCCCTCGATCAGCTTAAGCAGTGCCTGCTGCACGCCCTCGCCCGATACGTCACGGGTAATCGACGGGTTATCCGATTTGCGCGAAATCTTGTCGATTTCATCGATATAGACGATGCCCATCTGGGCTTTTTCCACATCGTAATCGCATTTTTGCAGCAGCTTCTGAATGATGTTCTCGACATCTTCACCGACATAACCGGCTTCGGTCAGGGTGGTGGCGTCGGCGATAGTGAAGGGTACGTTAAGCAGGCGTGCCAGGGTTTCGGCCAGCAGGGTTTTACCCGAGCCAGTCGGACCAATCAGCAGAATGTTGCTTTTACCCAGCTCGACATCATCTTTCTTGTCGCGCTGGTTGAGGCGCTTGTAGTGGTTGTACACCGCTACCGCCAGAACCTTCTTCGCACGCTCCTGGCCGATCACATACTGATCGAGGATGGTGCTGATTTCCTTGGGAGCAGGCAATTTATGCGCGCTGCTCTCGGCCTGGGCTTCCTGCACCTCCTCGCGGATGATGTCGTTGCACAGGTCGACGCACTCGTCGCAGATAAAGACCGAGGGGCCGGCAATCAATTTGCGTACTTCATGCTGGCTTTTGCCGCAGAAGGAGCAATAAAGCAGCTTGCCGTTGTCCTCGCCGTTGCGGGTGTCAGTCATTCGATCAATCCAATCCGGTAGGCTTGAAACACAAGATGCGGGCAAATGCGGGCATTTTCAAGCCCGCAAAACAGCCGACTGCACGTCGGCTGCGCGCGATCCGCGCTGATTTAGCTGGAAGCCTGACGCTTATCGAGCACCTTGTCGATCAGGCCGTAGGCAACTGCTGTCTCGCCACTCATAAAGTTGTCGCGATCCGTGTCACGTGCAATCACATCGATAGGCTGGCCAGTGTGGTCAGCCAGTACCTTGTTCAGGCGCTCACGAATGGTGAGGATTTCACGGGCGTGAATCTCGATGTCCGAGGCCTGGCCTTGGAAACCACCGAGCGGCTGATGAATCATCATGCGCGAGTGCGGCAGGCAGAAACGCTTGCCAGCAGCGCCGGCGGTCAGCAGCAAGGCGCCCATGCTGCAGGCTTGGCCGATGCAGATGGTCGACACATCAGGGCGGATAAACTGCATGGTGTCGTAGATCGACATACCCGCAGTCACTGAACCGCCTGGCGAGTTGATATAAAGGTGGATGTCTTTATCCGGGTTCTCGGCTTCGAGGAACAGCAACTGAGCCGCTACCAGATTGGCCATATAGTCTTCGACCGGGCCGATCAGGAAGATCACGCGCTCTTTGAGCAGGCGTGAATAAATGTCATAGGCGCGCTCACCGCGGGCCGACTGCTCAATCACCATTGGAACCAGGCCACCAGCGGCTTGGATATCAGGCATTTGCTGCATAAAAGGATTGCGGGACATGCGTACACTCGCTCCCTAAATAGTCATGTCACAAATACGCATAAGCCAGCACGGAGGCTGGCTTATGGCGTGTTCGAACGAGGTAAAGAAATCAGGCGGCTTGTGGTGCTTCTACCGGCTTGACAGCTTCTTCGTACGAGACCGCTTTATCGGTCACGTTGGCCTTCTGCAAAACAGTATCTACAACTTGCTCTTCCAGTACAACCGAACGCACTTCGTTCATTTGCTGGTCGTTTTTGTAGTACCAGGCCACAACCTGCTCAGGCTCTTGGTAAGCCGAAGCCATTTCCTGAATCATTTCGCGAACACGGGCGTCGTCCGGCTTCAGCTCGCACTGCTTGACCACTTCAGCCACAACCAGGCCCAGTACGACGCGGCGCTTGGCTTGCTCTTCGAACAGCTCAGCCGGCAGTTGCTCAGGCTTGAGGTTGCCACCGAACTGCTGCACGGCCTGCACACGCAGACGGTTGACTTCGTTGCTGATCAGCGCCTTTGGCACTTCGATCGGGTTGGCAGCCAACAAACCGTCCATCACCTGGTTTTTAACCTTGGACTTGATGGCCTGGCGCAGCTCGCGCTCCATATTCTTGCGCACTTCAGCGCGGAAGCCTTCCAGACCACCTTCTTTCACGCCAAACAGGGCGAAGAAGTCATCGTTCAGCTCAGGCAACTGAGGGGCAGAGATGCTGTTGACGGTGACGCTGAACTCGGCAGTTTTGCCAGCCAGATCCAGGTTCTGGTAATCAGCCGGGAAAGTCGGGTTGATTACGCGCTCTTCGCCAGCCTTGGCGCCCACCAGAGCGTCCTCAAAGCCTGGGATCATGCGGCCAGAACCGAGAACCAGCTGAGTGCCCTTGGCCGAGCCGCCAGCGAAAGCTTCGCCGTCGATCTTGCCAACGAAATCGATATTCAGCTGGTCACCATTCTCGGCAGCGCGCTCGGCGGCCTCGAAACGGGTGTTCTGCTTGCGCAGGATTTCCAGCATGTTGTCGACGTCAGTGTCAGCTACGTCAGCCTGCAGGCGCTCGATAGCGATGGAGTCGAAACCGCCAACGGTGAATTCCGGGAAGACTTCGAAGGTCGCAACGTATTCCAGATCCTTGCCTTTCTCGAACGACTTCGGCTCAACGGCCGGAGCGCCAGCTGGATTGAGCTTCTGCTCAACCACGGCCTCGTAGAAAGTGGACTGGATCAGATCGCCCAGCGCTTCCTGACGCGCAGCATCTTCATAACGCTGACGGATCACGCTCATTGGCACCTTGCCAGGGCGGAAACCAGGGACCTTGGCACGACGGGCAGTCTGCTGCAGACGCTTGTTGACTTCAGTCTCGATGCGCTCAACAGAGACGCCAACAGTCATACGGCGCTCGAGAGCAGAGGTACTTTCAACAGAAACTTGCATGGATAATCCTCGTTGCACAGACATAAGCCGGCCGCTTGCCGGCCCCTAATCAAGGGCATGCATTCTAGAGGGTCGATTTGCAGAAGTCACCCTAGATGCAGGCGGCAAACGGGAGGGAGTTAAAAGATGGTGCGGACGGAGAGACTCGAACTCTCACGCCTTGCGGCGCTGGAACCTAAATCCAGTGTGTCTACCAATTCCACCACGTCCGCGTGGTAAAGCTCTATACAAAAACGCCAGGCTTTGACCTGGCGCTTTGGAATATGGGGTGGACGATGGGGATCGAACCCACGACAACAGGAGTCACAATCCTGCGCTCTACCAACTGAGCTACGCCCACCATATTGCATTTTGCTTGAGCCAAGACCGCCAAATGGCACGCCCGGCAGGACTCGAACCTGCGACCATCCGCTTAGAAGGCGGATGCTCTATCCAGCTGAGCTACGGGCGCCTATCCATCTGCAGATGCAGACTTAAAGCTTTCGGCTTCGGAAAAAACTTTGCAGCTTCGACCTTTGCCGTCTTACCCAGCGACTGGCTGTGCTCGACAAGCGGGGCGAATGTTATAGAGCCGATTTCGGGGCGTCAACAATAAAAGTTAAAAAAATTCAGCCATTTAAAGGAGTTACGCGAAAACCGCGGCGCGCGCCTTTGCCCCACAGCAGGGTCATGCGAGAATGCGCGTCCTTTTTCCATCCTTTCTTTATGGTTAACCAAGCGCAATGACCGCACAACTGATCGATGGCAAAGCAATTGCCGCCAGCCTGCGCCAGCAGATCGCCCAACGTGTCGCCGAACGACGTCAGCAAGGCCTGCGCGCACCCGGGCTGGCGGTGATTCTCGTCGGCAGCGACCCTGCGTCCCAGGTCTACGTTTCGCACAAACGCAAAGACTGCGAAGAAGTCGGTTTCGTCTCGCAGGCCTATGACCTGCCAGCCAGTACTGGCCAGGACGAGCTGATGGCATTGATCGACCGTCTTAATGACGAGCCGAGCATCGACGGCATTCTGGTGCAACTGCCGCTGCCGGAACATTTGGATGCCTCTTTATTACTGGAGCGCATTCGCCCGGATAAAGACGTTGATGGTTTTCATCCCTACAACATCGGTCGCCTGGCCCAGCGCATGCCACTGCTGCGCCCCTGTACCCCGAAAGGCATCATGACCCTGCTGCAAAGCACCGGTGCTGACCTGTACGGCATGCACGCAGTAGTGGTTGGTGCCTCGAATATCGTCGGCCGGCCGATGGCCATGGAACTGCTGCTGGCCGGTTGCACCGTCACCGTGACCCACCGCTTCACCAAGGACTTGCCCCTGCATGTCGGCCAGGCCGATATCGTCGTCGTCGCAGCCGGCAAGCCTGGCCTGGTGCAGGGCCAGTGGATCAAACCCGGCGCCATCGTCATCGACGTGGGCATCAACCGTCAGACCGACGGCAAGCTGATTGGCGATGTGGTGTATGACACTGCCCTGCCCCGTGCGGGCTGGATTACCCCAGTGCCAGGCGGCGTTGGCCCGATGACCCGCGCCTGCCTGCTGGAAAATACTCTGCATGCCGCCGAGCATTTACACGACTGAGCAAGGTAGTGGCAAAAAGGAAAGCGCTGCCTCAGCAGGCTAAGTGAAAACGTGCCGAGTGAGGCAAACCACAAAAAACGCCCCGATAAACTCGGGGCGTTTACATTTTTGTCGGCTGAATGTCAGGTTCAATACCGGGCGCCACGTAACTCAGCCACCTGAGCCTGCAGCAACTCACGTTTAGCCGCCTCGGGCGCTACCGGCGTACCGGCCACCAGCGTAATGCGCGACCACAATCGCTTGAACAAGCCCTTGTGCGGATCGCGGCTGAAGAAGCTGCCCCATAAGCCCTGCAGCGCCATGGGAATAACCGGCACCGGGTTGGCCTCGACGATGCGCTCGATACCATTCTTGAACTCATTCAACTGGCCATCGGTGGTCAGCTTACCCTCCGGAAAAATACACACCACTTCGCCATTACGCAGGTATTCGGCGATTTTCTTGAACGCCGCGTCGTAGATCAGCAGGTCTTCATTGCGCCCGGCAATCGGCACAGTGCCGGCGGTGCGGAAAATAAAGTTGAGCACCGGCAGGTTGTAGATCTTGTAGTACATGACAAAGCGCACCGGCCGGCGTACGGCACCGCCGATCAGCAGCGCATCGACAAACGACACGTGGTTGCACACCAGCACCGCCGCACCCTCATCCGGGATCGTCTCCAGCCCCTTGTGCTCAACCCGGTACATCGAGTGGCTGAGCAGCCAGATCATAAAGCGCATGCTGAATTCGGGAACGATCTTGAAGATGTAGCTGTTGACCGCGATGTTCATCAGCGAAATGGTCAGGAACAGCTGCGGTATCGACAGTTCGGCGACGCTGAGAAAGAGGATCGAGACAATCGCTGAGATCACCATAAACAACGCATTGAGGATGTTGTTGGCCGCGATCACCCGCGCCCGCTCATGCTCCACCGTGCGCGACTGAATCAGCGCATACAGCGGCACGATATAGAAGCCGCCGAACAGACCGATGCCGAGGATCGAGCCAAGAATCCACCAGGCCTGGGCAAAGCTCAGCACCGCCAGCCAATCATGCGCCACCGCGGCTTCGGGGAAACCACCGGAAAACCACCAGAGCAGAATGCCAAATAGGGTCAGACCGATCGAGCCGAACGGCACCAGGCCGATTTCCACCTTGTGCCCGCTCATGCGCTCGCAGAGCATCGAACCCAGCGCGATACCCACCGAGAACACGGTAAGAATCAGCGTGACCACGCTTTCATCGCCGTACAGCCACTCTTTGGCATAAGCCGGAATCTGCGTCAGATACACCGCGCCGAGAAACCAGAACCAGGAGTTGCCCACCAGCGAACGCGACACAGCCGGGCGCTGACCCAGGCCGAGTTTCATCGTCACCCAGGACTGACGCAGGATGTTCCAATCCAGCTTGAGCTGCGGCATGGCGGCCGAGGCCGCGGGAATGCTGCGGCTGGCCAGGTAACCGAGTACCGCCACCAACACCACCGCTACCGCAACGATATGCGCATAAACGCTGCTGGCCATGATGATGCCAGCGCCAATGGTACCGGCGAGGATAGCCAGAAAGGTGCCCATCTCCACCAAGGCGTTACCGCCCACCAGCTCTTGCTCTTCAAGGTGCTGCGGCAGGATCGAATATTTAACCGGGCCGAACAGTGCCGACTGGGTGCCCATGGCAAACAGCACCGCGAGCATCAGCGGCAGGTTGCCGAGCAGCACGCCGACCGCGCCGAGCAGCATGATCAAAATCTCGGCGAACTTGATCTTGCGGATCAGCGAGTCCTTGGCGAACTTCTCACCAAACTGGCCGCCAAGGGCCGAGAACAGGAAGAACGGCAGGATAAACAGCAGCGCGCAGAGGTTGATCAGCAAAGCCTTGTCGGCCCCAGTGCTGATCTTGAACAGAATGGCGAGAATCAGTGATTGCTTGAAGATGTTGTCGTTGAAGGCACCCAACAGCTGAGTGATGAAAAACGGCAAAAAGCGCTTTTTACCCAGCAATGCGAATTGTGATTGTTCGGTCATCGTCCGTGTACCTGTGTGCAGTGGCCAAGCGGGTTGTCAGGCATTTGACTGCAAGAACACCCGACAAAGCCACAGCGAAACATGCCTTTTGCTGCATTTTCTACAAATGCAGGCGGTAAATAACCCTGCTTACAAAGGCAACTGCCCCAATAACCAACGCACTATAAAGAACACCAGCAAGCCGCCGCCGATGGTGGCCAGCAGATGCCGGGTCAGCGCGGCGATGGCGATGGTCGCCAGGCCCGCCAGCAGATAGGCATTGTGCAAATTGAACGCCCATTGCTGGCCATCGGGAATCAGCATGCCCGGCAGCACGATGGCGCTCAGCACGGCGGTCGGCACGTAATGCAGGCCCTGGCGTACCAACGGCGGGAAACGCAGATCGGGAAAGGCAAACAGGCTGTAACGAATCGCAAAGGTGATCAGCGCCATGCCGAGAATCAGCAACCAGATAGCCATCACGCGCCCTCCCCAGCAGTAACCGGCGGTTTGCGTCGTTCCAGCCATACGCCGACCGCGATACCACTGAGCGCAGCCGCCATCAGCCCCAACTTGTAGGGCCAGGCGTGACACAGCAACGCCACCGCGCCGGCTACCAGGGCAGCGGCAATCTGCGGTTGGTTGCGCAGCGCCGGCACCACGATGCCGATAAAGGTCGCCAGCATGGCGAAGTCCAGCCCCCAGCCCGCCAGATTCGGCACGCTCTGGCCAAACAACGCGCCGACCAGCGAGCTCGACACCCACGACAGGTACAACGCCAACGCCACACCGGCGTGATACCACTGGCCGTGCTCGGTCATACCGCGCGACAGATAGCGGCGCTGCACCACGGCAAAGGTTTCATCGGTCAACCCGAACGCCAGCGGCACCCGCCAACGCTGCGGCAAGCGGCCGACATAGGGCTGCAGCGCCGCGCTGTAGAGCACATGGCGCAGATTGACCACCAGGGTCGTAAGCAGAATCACCAGCGCGCCGCTGCCCAGCGTCAGCAGGCTGATGGCAATAAATTGCGCGGAACCGGCATACACCAGCAGGGACATGCCCAGCGCCTGCCCCAGGCTCAGCCCGGCCAGGCTGGCCAACGCGCCATAGATCAAACCGAACGGCAGAATCCCGACAATCATCGGGATACTGTCGCGACACCCATAGAGAAACTGTTGCAAACGGCTCATGCGCCCTCCTTGTGTTGCACAGCCTGCCGTATCGCGATCACAGCGTCTTGCACAATCTTGCTCATCGACCAAGCCACAGACTGACCTGCCGCAATACGCGCCGATGCGCACTGGCTAAACTGCCAGCATTCTTTACTAGGATGCGCCCATGCCGGAAGCCCTCGCTACCCTGCTGAATTTCGCCAGCGCCCTGGCCGCCGGCCTATTGATTGGTGCCGAACGCGGTTGGCAGGGGCGTAATACCGAAGACAGCCAACTGGTTGCGGGAATTCGCACCTTCGCCCTGAGCAGCTTGCTCGGCGCCTTTGCCATGCTGCTGGGCGAACACTTCGGCGTGGCCGCCTGGGCAGTGATCTTTAGCGGTTTCGCTCTGCTGGTGGTGGCCTCCTACTTTGGCGAACTGCAGCGCCTGGGCGACATGGGCCTGACCAGCGAAGTCGCGTTGTTGATCACCTTCCTGCTCGGCAGCCTGGCCATGGCCGGTTATGCCGGGCTGGCAGCGGCCGGCGCCGTGGCGGTGGCGCTGCTGTTGAGCCTCAAACACTCGCTGCACGGCGCCCTACAGCGGCTCAGCGAGGCGGAGCTGTCCGGCGCGCTGAAGTTGCTGTTTATTTCCCTGGTACTGCTGCCGGCGCTGCCCAACCAGGGCTATGGCCCCTGGCAGGCCTTCAACCCCTACGCCATCTGGTGGATGGTGGTGCTGATCGCCAGTATCGGCTTTGCCGCCTATGTGGCGATTCGCCTGGTGGGTATGCGCCACGGCCTGCTGATTACCGCACTGCTGGGCGGAGTGGTGTCGTCCACTGCGATGACCGTGACCCTGGCGCGCCTGGCCACGGGGCGTAACCTGCAAACGATTCTGGCCTGCGGCCTGCTCGCCACCTCGGCGCTGATGTTTCCCCGGGTGTTGCTGGAGGTCGGCCTGGTCAACGCCAGCCTGCTGCCACAGCTGGTCTGGCCTTTAGGTATCGCCACCCTGGTGTACGCGGGCGGCGCGCTGCTGTATTTGCGCCGCGCCGGTGCGGAGAGTGAAGAATCGGCCGAACCGCCGCTGAAAAATCCCTTCGAGCTGGCCCCGGCGCTGCGTTTTGCCGCGTTGCTGGCGTTGATTCTGCTGCTGGTCGAAGCCGCGCAGCACTGGCTCGGCGATGTCGGCGTGTACCTGGTAGCCCTGCTCTCGGGACTGGCCGATGTGGATGCCATCACCCTGTCGCTGGCCCGCAGCGCCAAGGGCGAATTGCAGGCGCAGGTGGCGGTGCAGGGGATTTTTCTCGCGGCACTGAGCAACAGCCTGGTCAAAGGGTTTCTGATCGCGTTGATCGGTGGCCGCGAGCTGGCGTTGATGACCCTGCCGGTAATGGCTAGCGGCTTGCTGGCCGGTGCGGCGGTATTACTGCTGTTGTGAGCCGGCGACACATAAAAAACCTTGCAGCAACTTATCCATCCACTCCCCCAACGCTCAATTGCCGCCCCAACTAAGGGCTGGACTTGCCTTGCCAGCCTCTACAGTTAACCCCGCTAAAACCGCTAAACCCAGCGCCCCACCTGGCCTTAAGCGAATCCGTAACCGCGCAATAGAAGCCGCAGTTAACCCTGGCGATGGCTAGGCAGATACATGCCGCGCGCCCAACAATAGGCGCAACGCACATGATGTAACTGTCCAACCTGTCCCTGCGGAGACGCTGCATGCCCATCGACCTCGCCTTATTCACCCAACGCCCGACACTGCCGCTCACGTTGCTTCGGGTAGGCATATGAACGCGCCCGCAGTGCCGCCACACACTGGGCTGGCGGTCGAGCAATTACGCATTCAGGGCGATGCTGTAGAGCTCGCGGCTTATCGCTGGGGCAACCCGAACGGCCCAACCCTGCTGCTGGTACACGGCTACCCGGATAACCATGAAATCTGGCAGCCATTGGTAGGTGAACTGGCCAGCGAATACCAGATTATCGCCTATGACGTGCGTGGCTTTGGCGCCTCGGATATTCCACGCAAGCGCCTGGACTATCACCTGGAGAAACTGGCCAATGACCTGGAAGCAGTGATCAGGGCCCTCAGTCCCGAGCAACCCGTGCATCTGGTGGCTCACGACTGGGGCTCGATTCAGGCCTGGGAAGCGGTCACCGAACCACGCCTGCAACCACTGCTGGCGTCCTATACCAGTATCTCCGGGCCCTGCCTGGACCATGTTGGCCACTGGATGCGCGACACGCTCAAGCAGAAGACCCCACGCGCGCTGCTGCAGGTGCTCGGGCAATTGTTCAGCTCCTGGTATATCGCCCTGTTCCACGCCCCGCTGCTGCCCGAGCTGACCTGGCGCCTGGGTCTGGACCACGCCTGGCCACAGCTGCTGCGCACGGTCGAAGGGCTGCGCAATGTGCCGCTCAGCAGCAGCCAGCGCTCCGATGGTGTGCACGGGGTCAAGCTGTACCGCGCCAACTTTATTCGCAGCCTGTTCAAACCGCGCTTGCGCCACACCCAAGTACCGGTGCAGCTGATCGTGCCGACCCGCGACCGTTTTGTGCGCCCGCAACTGTTCGACCAGCTGCAACGCTGGGCTCCCAGGCTACAGCGTCGCGAGATCAATGCCGGGCACTGGCAGTTGCTGGCCGAACCACAACAACTGGCCGAGTGGCTGCGGGCGTTCACGGCGCAAATACCGTGCAGCGCGAGCAGTAATGCCCGCGCGAGCTGAGCAAGGCTCTACACATAGCCTACGCGGCACAGTGGCGCGAGAACCTGCCGGGGCTCGCCCAATAGCCTGCAGACACCAGCTGTCGCCAGCGCGCCTGCTGGCTACTGGCCGCGCCCGGCTACTGCGCCGGCAACTTCAGCTGTCCCAGACTCTGCAGCACGCTGGCCCCGGTAAACAGCATGACGATCTGCTCTTCGGCCAGCGCGCAGATCGCCGCTTGCCGCTCGGGTTGGCCGATATAGTCCAGCGACAGCTGGAACAGATTGCGACTGATCAGGTTCGACACCTGCAGCACCACCGCCGGGTTGACGATATCCGGTAGCAGCTTGAAGGCCACAATGTCCTCGGCCATGTCCGCGCCAAATTCATCCATCACCTCCTGCAAGGCCGCCCGCAGCACGACAGAGGCACCATGCAGCTCGCGCACACCGAGGATGAAGGCTTCAGGATTCTGCGCAACGAAGTCGAAAAACAGCTGCACGGTTTCATGGCACACCCGCCGCCCGCGTTGCAGGTCGATGCCAAACAGCATCGGCGCACTTGCCTGAGTCGATTGCACCGCCCGCTCGGCCGCTTCACGGCGCAGATCGCGCAGCGGTTGGCGCAGCTGGGTGGCGATCTGCCGGATCACGGTCAGGCCCAGGTCATCCACATCCTTGAAGTGCCGGTAGAAGGTATTGGGGTTCAACCCCGCCTCACGGGCCAACTCGCGCAGGCCGAGATTGCTCAGGCTGCGACTGGTTGAGGTGAGACGTAACGCGGCCTCCAGTAACAATGTCTTGCCGGGGGCCTCGGTGGCTTTCTCTGCGCCTGGCGGCTGCTCGTTGGCGTCTGCCTGCATGCGATCCCTACCTAAAAGTTGGCTTGTGAGCGGACTACTTGCTGGCGAGTATACATTTGTCTACTTTGGTATACAGCTGTATACGCCAGCAATAAACATAACAGGAGCTTGGCCATGAATGCACCCGTCTCACCCCCTGCTGCCACCCGCCACTGCAAGGTCGCCATTATCGGTACGGGCTTCTCCGGCCTGGGCATGGCCATCCGCCTGAAACAGGCCGGCGAACATGACTTCCTGCTGTTCGAGAAAGAAGCCGGCGTCGGCGGCACCTGGCGGGTCAACAACTACCCGGGCTGCGGTTGTGACGTGCAATCGCACCTGTATTCGTTCTCCTTCGAGCAGAACCCCAACTGGACGCGCATGTTCGCCAAGCAGCCGGAAATCCAGGGTTACCTGGAGAGCTGCTGGAGCAAGTACCGCCTGCAGAACCACACCCAGCTGAACACCGAGATCACCCGCCTGGCCTGGGATGAGCAGCAGGAGCTGTGGCAGATCAGTGACCGCGCCGGTAACCAGTACAGCGCGCAGTTTGTGGTATCCGGTATGGGCGCGCTGTCCACCCCCTCGATTCCAGCGCTCAAGGGCCTCGGGGATTTCACTGGCAAGGTCTTCCACTCACAGCAGTGGGATCACAGCTATGACCTCACTGGTAAGCGTATCGCGGTGATCGGCACCGGCGCCTCCTCGATTCAGTTCGTGCCGCAGATCCAGAAGCAGGTCAGCCAGCTCGACCTGTACCAGCGCACCGCACCGTGGATTATGCCCAAGCCGGACCGCGCCATCAGCGAGCGTGAGCGCAACCGTTTCCAGCGCTTCCCGCTGCTGCAGAAGCTCTGGCGCGGCGCTATCTATGCCCTGCTGGAAAGCCGGGTAATCGGCTTTGCCATGCTGCCCAAGGTGATGACCCTCGCGCAGAAAGTCGGCAAGTGGTACATCAACCAGCAGATCAAGGACCCAGTCCTGCGCGCCAAGGTCACCCCGGATTACCTGATGGGCTGCAAGCGTGTGCTGATCTCCAATGATTACTTCCCGGCGCTGACCCAGCCCAACGTCGACCTGATCACCGATGGCATCGAGGAAATCCGCAGCGGCAGCATCCGCACCGTGGACGGCAAGGAGCGTGAGATCGACGCGATCATCTTCGGCACCGGCTTCACCCCCAGTGACCCACTGCCGCGCGGCGTGGTGTTTGGCCGGGGCGGCGTCGACCTGCTCGACACCTGGCCGGAAGGCCCGCAGGCGTACAAAGGCACCCTGACCGCCGGCTTCCCCAACCTGTTCTTCCTGATGGGGCCGAACACCGGTCTGGGCCACAACTCGATGGTCTATATGATCGAGTCGCAAATCCATTACGTGCTGGGTGCGCTCAAGCTGGTTGCTGAGCAAGAGCTGCAGAGCCTGGAGGTCAAACAGGCAGTGCAGGACCAATTCAACGGCAAGCTGCAGGGCAGCCTGGGCAACACCGTGTGGAATGCCGGCGGCTGCACCAGCTGGTACCTGCACCCGGTCAGTGGCCGTAATTGCACGGTATGGCCTGGTTTTACCTGGCGTTTCCGTTTGCTGACGCGCAACTTTGACCCAGCGGCCTATCATTTCAGCCGCAAGCACGCGGCACACCCGGCGCAGAACAGCGCTATCCAGTTGACTGCCCAGGAGGCCAGCGCATGAAGTCGTTTGAAAACAAGGTAGCCGCCATCACCGGCGCCGGTTCCGGCATCGGCCGCGCCCTGGCTTACGGCCTGGCGCGTCAGGGTTGCCAGTTGGCGCTCTCCGATGTGAATGCCGAGGGCCTGGCGGAAACCGCCGCCCAGGCGCGCAAGCTCGGTGTGCAGGTCAGCGAAACCCTGGTCAACGTCGCCGACCGTGAAGCGGTGCATGCCTGGGCGGATCAGGTGGTGGCCGAGTTCGGCCGGGTCAATGCGATCTTCAACAACGCCGGCGTAGCCCAGGGCGGCACCGTGGAAGGCAACGACTACGCCGACTACGAGTGGATTATGAATATCAACTTCTGGGGCGTGGTCAACGGCACCAAGGCCTTCCTGCCGCATATCAAGACGTCGGGCAGCGGCCATATCGTCAACGTCTCCAGCGTCTTCGGGCTGTTTTCCCAGCCGGGCATGAGCGCCTACAACGCCAGCAAGTTCGCCGTGCGCGGCTTTACCGAGTCGCTGCGCCAGGAACTGGACATGGCCGATTGCGGTGTATCGGCCAGCTGCGTGCACCCCGGCGGGATCAAGACCAATATCGCCAAAACCGCGCGGATGAACGCCAGCCTGAGCAGCGTCACCGGCCAGGATGCCGACCAGGCGCGCCAGCAGTTCAACGACCAGTTGCTGCGCACCACGCCGGAAAAAGCCGCCCAGGTGATCATCAACGGCGCATTGGCAAACAAGCGGCGCATCCTGATCGGCCCAGACGCCTACGCCCTGGATGGCATGCAGCGCCTGTGGCCGGCGTTCTATCAGCGCCTGGTGACCGCCTCCATGCGCCTGGCCGCGCGTTTTGCGCCAAAAGGTTCGAGCAAGAAAGCTCAGGCTGCCGTGGAGTAAGCGGCAGCCATAATCCAGCCAACAGTGATTTTCACCCCGGCGCGCCAGGGGGTTGCGGTTATGGCGTGGCCCCTGAGGTTATCTGTATAGCGGCCGCCACACAGTGTGGGCGGCTTTCAGCTCGGCATGGCTGCTGCGAGGCCATCGTGCTGCACGCCGACGTGCAGCGAAGGCTGAAATATGCACACCGGCTTGGCCATAAGACGATCAAGCCGAACCGCAGATGTTCAAGGAGTTGAACATCCAGACGCCCCCCGTGGTAAGCATCAAGCTTCAGCCAGGAGCGCCAACCGTTAGCGGCGATAGAGGCTTTTCTTAACCTTGCCTACTTGAGCTTTTCGGCGATCCAGATGGTATGTCGGGTGCCCTTGTTACCATGGGCATAGACCTGCACTTCTTCCACCTTGAAACCGGCCTTGCGCACCTTGTCGCTGAAAACCCGGTCAGCACTCGCTGACCACACCGCCAGCACGCCCTTGTTGCGTAGCGCCTGATGGCAGCGCTGTAGGCCCTGGGCCGAATACAGCCAGCTATTGCGTTTCTGGGTCAGACCTTCGGGGCCGTTATCGACATCCAGCATGATCGCGTCATAACGCTGATCGGCGCTTTTCAGGCAATTGGCGACATCGTCCTGAATCACCCGAGTCCGCGGATCGAGGATCGGGTAACCGGCCTTGGCACCCAGCGGGCCGCGGTTCCATTCCACCACCCCAGGCACCAGCTCGGCCACTTCCACCTCGGCGGTCTTGCCCAGGTTCTGCAACGCCGCAGCCAGGGTAAAGCCCATGCCCAAGCCGCCGATCAGCACCCGCGAATCCGGGCGACCGGCGACCTTTTTGCAGGGAATCGCCGCCAGGGCATCCTCGGAGCCATGCATGCGGGTATTCATCAACTGACCGCCATCGCCGCCGGCAATCTTGATCACAAAATCCTCGCCGTACTCGAACAGACACAGGGCACCCGAGCCATCGGGAATCGGGGCGGTATCGAGCAATACAAAACGCTTCATGGGTGGCTGCTGCCTGAGTCGATAAAAACG
>NZ_JBAQLP010000103.1:0-22429 GCF_049301935.1 Pseudomonas sp.
CTGGCGATCAAGCCGAGCGGATCGCCAGCACGCTGGCTCCTACATTTCGGACAACGCCTCACGACGCAGGCTCCAGCCCTTGGCCGCGATCGGTATTGGTGCAACGTGGCTGCGCAACGCCCTCGCCACGCGCGCAGGCCAACCCTGAAAAAATCCAAAGACCGTTTATCTATAAAAATAGTCTTTTAATAACAATAGCTTAACTCGTTACCTGGCTAAGCACTGGCACCCTTAATGCTTGCACTCAGCGGCATAGTTGCCTAGGGTAGTTCGCCATGTGGTCCCTGATTGCCCCTATCAGCTCGTTGCTCGGTGGGGTTGCGTTACTCCTCCTCGGCAATGGTCTGCTCAACACCCTACTGACCCTGCGTGGCGTCGCCGAAGGCTACTCCACCTCGATGCTCGGCCTGATTATGTCCGGGTACTTTGTCGGTTTTCTCCTTGGCACCTGGCTGGCGATTCCGCTGGTCCGCCGCGTTGGGCATATCCGTGCGTTTGCCTTTTGCGCCGCGCTGGCCGCCATCACCGCCCTGCTGCATGTACTGATCGTCGATCCCTGGGTCTGGCTGAGCCTGCGCGTGCTCTACGGTCTGGCGCTGGTCAGTCTGTATATGGTGATCGAGAGCTGGCTCAACGCGCAGGTGCCCAACGACAAACGCGGCCAAGTGTTTGCCGTGTATATGGCGGTCAACCTCGGCGCCCTGGCCGCCGCGCAGCAACTGCTTAACCTGGCCTCGCCAAGCGACTTCGTGCTGTTCGTGCTGGCAGCCATGCTGATCAGCGCGGCCTTGATGCCCATCACCCTGACCCGCCAGGTGCAGCCCAGCGTGCCGGACACCCTGCACACCAACCTGCGGCAGATCGCCGGCATCGCTCCGCTGGCGATTGCTGCCGCCGGCCTCTCCGGCCTGGCCCTCGGCGCGTTCTGGGGCATGGCGCCGGTGTATGCGGCCCTGAGCGGCTTCGATGCCACCGGCGTGGGTTTGCTGATGAGCAGCACGATTCTCGGCGGCGCACTGTTGCAATGGCCGATTGGCATCTACTCGGACAAACACGACCGCCGCCTGGTGTTGTTCTGGGTGGTGGCGCTGGCCGTGCTGGTGGCCGTGCTGATAAGCCTGCTGCCGGCTGGGCGTTTGCTGCTCGGGCTGATGTTTCTCTGGGGCGGCCTGGCCTTTGCCATCTACCCGATTGCCGTGGCGCAGCTAATTGACCAGCTGCACAGCGATGAAATTCTCGCCGGCTCCAGCAGCCTGTTGATGGTCAATGGCATCGGTTCGGTGTGCGGCCCGCTGCTGGCGGGGGTGCTGATGCAGCACCTCGGTGCCCAGGCGCTGCCGCTGTACTTCGCCGCCACCCTCGGCCTGCTTGCCGCCTACACGCTGTATCGCCTGCGCCATGTCAGCGACCTGGTCAGCGCACCCGCCGGGCACTTTATGCCCATGCTGCGTACCAGCCACACGGTGCTCGAGCTGATGCCCGACGCACCGCCAACAGACGCCCCAGATTCAACTGACCCTACTCACTCAAACGAGGGCTCGCCCAACCCGGCGCCGCAGACGCCTGGGTAAACCAAGAGGCGCACGCCATATGGCGTAAGCGCCCACAGCTCGTCGGCTTTTGTCGGCGCGTCACTGCACCCACTTAACTGGACAGGAAGACAGCGCATGTTACTTGCCACCGATCTCGATGGAACCTTTCTCGGCGGCGATCCCAAGGATCGCTTAAGCCTCTATCAGACCATCGCCGCCCACCCGGAAATCCGCCTGGCCTACGTCACCGGCCGCAGCCTGGAAGCGGTGCTTCCGCTATTGGCTGACCCGACCCTGCCGCAACCGGACTTCATCATCTCCGACGTCGGCGCCAGCCTGGTACATGGCGATACCTTGCAGCCGATCCAGCCGCTGCAAAGCGCGGTGGACGCCCTCTGGCCCGGCGACAGCCAGGTGGCCAGCGCTATCGAACGCTTTGCCCTGGAGCGTCAGGACGTGCCGCAAGTGCGCCGCTGCTCCTACTTCTGCAGCCCCGAGCAGGCGGCCAACCCGCAGCTTGTGGAAATCGCCGCAAGCCTCGGCTGCGACCTGCTCTATTCGGCCGAGCGCTACCTGGATTTCCTGCCCAAGGGCGTCAACAAGGGCAGCAGCCTGCAAGCGCTGATCGACTGGCTGGAGCTGGACAACGACCAGGTGCTGACTGCCGGCGATACGCTGAATGACCTGTCCATGCTTAGCGGCCAGTTCAAGGGCGTGTGCGTGGGCGAATCCGAAGACGGCCTGCTGCAGGCCACCCGCCAGTATTCACGGGTATTGCATGCCGAGCGCGCCGGCTGCGGCGGTATTCTTGAAGCCTTTGTGCACTTTGGCTTTCTCGGTAAGCAGGGCATCGCCGCCGAAGGCAAGCAGGTCGCCGAACCGGGCAAGGCCGATCTGGTGATGGTCTATCACCGCCTGCCCTATGAAGAATTTCGTGGCGTCGATGGCAAGCTGCAACGCCGCCGCCCGACCTCACCCAACGGCATTATTCCCACCCTGCTGAGCTTCTTCGGCGACGGCCGCGCCGGCTCCTGGGTGGCCTGGGCCGAGCATGACGCGGCCAGCGGCGAAACCTTCGACAGCCACACCACGGTGGACGCCGAACGCTACCCAAAACTCACCGCCGCGCGGGTCGCGCTGAGCAAGGAAGAGGTCGACATCTTCTACAAGCGCTTCTCCAAGGAAGCCTTCTGGCCGACCCTGCACACCTTCTGGGAGCGTGCGCAGTTCCGTGAGGACGACTGGCAGGTATTTCTCAAGGTCAACCGCGCCTTTGCCGAACGCACTGCGCTGGAAGCCGCCGAAGGCGCCACGGTGTGGCTGCACGATTACAACCTGTGGATGGTCCCCGGCTACCTGCGCGAGCTGCGTCCGGACCTGCGCATCGCCTTCTTCCACCACACCTACTTCCCTTCGGCGGACGTATTCAACGTGCTGCCCTGGCGCCGGCAGATCATCGGCAGCCTGCTGCAGTGCGACTACATCGGTTTTCATATCCCGCGCCAGGTGGAAAATTTCGTCGATGCGGCGCGCGGCGTGATGCCCCTGCAAACCATCAGCCGACAGAACTGCGCGCCGCGCTTTATCACCTACGGCTGCGCCGTGGGCCTGGAGCGCATGACCACCGCAGTGGACACCGGCAACCGCGTGGTCAAGCTCGGCGCCCACCCGGTGGGCCTGGATATCGAGCGGGTACGCAGCGCCCTGGTCGCACCGAAGATCAGGGAAATGATGGAGCGTCTGCGCGCTGAGCTTTCCGGGGTCAAACTGATCCTCTCGGTGGAGCGCCTCGACTACACCAAGGGCATTCTGGAAAAGCTCAACGCCTACGAGCGCCTGCTGGAAGAAAACCCCGAGCTGCTGGGCAAGGTCACCCTGGTCACCGTCTGCGTGCCGGCGGCCAAGGAAATGACCATCTATGACGAGCTGCAAGGGCAGATCGAACAAGCCGTGGGTCGCATCAATGGCCGCTTTGCGCGTATAGGCTGGACGCCGCTGCAGTTCTTCTTCCGCAGCCTGCCGTTCGAGGAAGTCAGCGCCTGGTACGCCATGGCCGACGTGATGTGGATTACCCCACTGCGCGACGGCCTCAACCTGGTGGCCAAGGAGTTTGTCGCCGCTCAAGGCTTGCTGGATGGCCGTGGTGTGCTGGTGCTATCGGAGTTTGCCGGCGCCGCCGCCGAACTCAAGGGCGCGCTGCTGACCAACCCGCACGACCCGATGGATATGGCGCAAACCTGCTATATCGCGCTGAACATGCCCAAGGTCGAAGCCCAGGCGCGCCTGCGTGAGCTGTTCGATATCGTCAGCTACAACGATATCCGCCGCTGGGGTGATGAATTCCTCGCCGCCGTCAGCGACCCGCAGGATCAACTGGACCGCGCACTCGGGCTGGTCGGCTAGCTCGCTAAGGGGCAGCTGCCTTGACCAGCGGGCAGGCGCCCCTTGTAGCACTGGCGTTGGCCGGACTGGCCGCCTGGTTGATCTTGAGACGAGGTAACCCGGCATCGCTGGCATACCTACTGATGCCTTGATGGGTAGCGCTTCGCTCGACGCCATCCTACCAACAGCAGCTGAAATCCCGCGCTACTCCGGCACCTCGACGCTTACATGCAGGGCGTCGTGGCGCCAGAACTCCAGGTCGCAATCAATCAGCCGACCATGCTGGTCGCGGTTGATCCGCACGATACGCAGCGCCGGGCTGCCCACCGCCACTTTCAATGCCGACGCCGCTTCGCTGTGCAAGGCCGTGGGCACCATATCGAAACGCACCCGGCCGTAATGAATGGCGTATTCGCTGGCATACAGTTCGGTCAGCGAACGGGTCAGGTCGAAATCCAGAATGCCGGCGAAATAATTCGGGTTGAGGTAGTGCTCGACATACAGCACCAGGCGCCCGTCAATCCGCCGTGCGCGGCGAATCTGGTACACGCTGGAGAGTGCCGGCAAAGCCAGTAGCTGGCAGATCTCGGCACTGGCCGGAATCAGTTTCGCACTCAACACTTCGGTGGCGGGTACCCGGCCCTGTTCGCCGACCATGGCGTGAAAGTGGCTGCGCACCAGCGGGTTGTAGGCCACCCGCGGCGGCGAAACAAACCAGCCACGGCGCTCCTCGCGGTAGATCAGCCCCTGGGCCTCCAACTGACCCAGTGCCTCACGCAGGGTGATGCGCGTGGTATCGAATACCTCGCTGAGCTTGCGCTCGGCCGGCAACTGACTTCCCGACGGCAACAGGCCGTGTTCGATCTGTTCTTGCAATGCCCGGCATATAGCTGTGACCGCCCGCGGCGCTTCATCGCGCATCAAGACCTCCAAATTTGGCCTAGTCCAGCCCCATTTAGGGGCGTCAATCAGTGTGTACCGAGGCAAAAATACTGTTTCAAGTTTAAGCAGTCTTGATGACCGTGCCATGACAACTTTCTTTCAGCAGCAGCAAAAGCCGATAAAACTTGGCCTGCGGGGCATACATGACTGAATTTGCTCATGGTCTACGCTAGTGATGCGCCAGTTTGTGCAACCCGGCTGGAACCGGTAAATGAGCAGCCTACATAAAACTGTCATTTAACACGCCTAAATTGGCTTGGGTCTTGCTGATCTAGACCAGAACTTTTCACTGCACGCACTTCAATCGCAAAGGAGTTTCCAATGAAACAACTGCTGCTGGCTTCACTGATGGGCTCAGCCATCGCCCTGGCCACCTCGGCCATGGCCGCTGAAACGGATTTGCAAGCACTGGAAAAGGCCGCGCGCGCCGAAGGCGCGGTGAACAGTGTGGGCATGCCGGACAGCTGGGCCAACTGGAAGGACACCTGGGCCGACCTGAACAAGCTGTATGGCCTGAAGCATATGGACACCGACATGAGCTCGGCCCAGGAAATTGCCAAGTTCGCCGCCGAGAAAGACAACGCCACCGCCGATATCGGCGACGTCGGTGCGGCCTTTGGCCCCATCGCCGTGCAGCAGGGTGTTACCCAAGCCTACAAGCCGAGCACCTGGGAACAGATTCCCGCCTGGGCCAAGGACACCGATGGCCACTGGATGCTCGCCTACACCGGCTCCATTGCCTTTATCGTCAACAAGCAACTGGTCAAAGACATCCCGCGCTCCTGGGCTGACCTGAAGACCGGCACCTACAAAGTCTCCGCCGGCGATGTCAGCACCGCTGCACAAGCCGTAAACGGCGTACTGGCTGCCGCTATCGCCATGGGCGGCAACGAAAGCAACGTGCAACCGGCGCTGGAGTTCTACGGTGAGCTGGCCAAGCAAGGCCGCCTGTCGCTGGCCAACCCAACCATCCAGACCCTGGAAAAAGGTGAAGTGGAAGTCGGCGTGGTATGGGACTTCAACGGCCTGAGCTACCGCGATCAGATCGACCCAAGCCGCTTCGAAGTGCTGATTCCTTCCGATGGCTCGGTGATTTCCGGCTACAGCACCATCATCAACAAGTGGGCGAAAAACCCCAATGCGGCCAAACTGGCGCGTGAGTACATTCTCAGCGACGCTGGCCAGATCAACCTGGCCAAAGGCAACGCCCGGCCGATCCGCGCCGAGCACCTGACCCTGCCAGCCGAAGTACAAGCCAAGCTGCTGCCGCAGGAGCAATACGCCAAGGTTCAGCCGATCAAGGATGCTGCTGCCTGGGAAGCCACGTCCAAAGCCCTGCCGCGTCTGTGGCAGGAACACGTCATCATCAATATGAACTAATGCAATCTGGCCCCGGATACACTCCGGGGCCGATTCGCTTGCTAAGGCTTTCAATCATGTCGCACAACGTCATCCTCGTGGTGCTGGATGGCTTGAGCTATCAGGTGGCTCAGCATGCGCTGGGGCATCTGCAGGCTTACTGCCAGGCTGGACGCGCCGCGCTGTACAAGCTCGACTGTGAACTCCCGGCCCTGTCACGCCCGCTCTATGAAGCGATTCTGACCGGTGTTGCGCCCATCGACAGCGGTATCGTTAATAACGATGTAGTGCGCCTGTCGACCCAGCGCAGCATGTTCCACTACGCCCGCGACGCCGGGCTGATTACCGCAGCGGCGGCCTATCACTGGGTCAGCGAGCTGTATAACCGCTCGCCATTCCAGGCGGCGCGCGACCGGCACACGGCAGACGCCAAGCTGCCGATTCAGTACGGCCACTTCTACTACGCCGACCACTACCCGGATTCGCACCTGTTCGCCGACGCAGAAAGCCTGCGCCTGCGCCATGCGCCCAACCTGCTGCTGGTGCACCCGATGAATATCGACGACGCCGGCCACAAGCACGGCCTCGACAGCGCGCAGTACCGCAACAGCGCGCGCATGGCCGATGTACTGCTGGCCGAATATATCCAGCCCTGGCTCGACGCCGGCTACCAGATTCTGCTGACCGCCGACCACGGCATGAACAACGACCGCAGCCACAACGGCCTGCTGCCGGAAGAGCGCGAAGTGCCGCTGCTGGTACTCGGCAGCGCCTTCAGCCTCAACCCCAACGCCCAGCCAAAACAGCTGGAGTTGTGCGGCACGGTCTGTGAACTGCTCGGCGTGGCCCACGACAAACCTGTCTGCCGGGAGCTTTTATCGTGATACCTGCCCTGCGCGGCAAATGGCTGGCGCTGCTCTGCCTGCTGCCTTTTGCCCTGTTCTTTATCGCCTTTCAGATTGCCCCGCTGCTCTGGGTGGCCAGCAACAGCCTGCACACCACTGAAGGCTGGGGCCTGGGTAACTTCCAGCAAGCCTTCGCCTCGCCGTTCTACCGCCAGGCCATGCGCCACAGCCTGGAAGTGGCGTTCTGGTCGAGCCTGATCGGCATCAGCATCGCCATCCTCGGCAGCTACTCGCTGCGTCAGGTCGACAGCCGGTTGCGCGACTTCGTCATGGCGTTTTCCAACATGACCAGCAACTTCTCCGGGGTGCCGCTGGCCTTCGCCTTTATCATCCTGCTGGGGTTCAACGGCGCACTGACCATCCTGCTCAAGCAGGCGGGAATCATCGAGGATTTCAACCTCTATTCGAAAACCGGGCTGATCGTGCTCTACAGCTACTTCCAGATTCCCCTCGGCGTGCTGCTGCTGTACCCGGCCTTTGACGCCCTGCGTGAAGACTGGCGCGAATCGGCTGAATTATTGGGTGCGAGCAACTGGCAGTTCTGGCGGCATATCGGCCTGCCGGTGCTGACCCCGGCGCTGCTCGGCACCTTCGTGATTCTGCTGGCCAACGCCCTCGGCGCCTACGCCACGGTGTATGCGCTGACCACCGGCAACTTCAATATCCTGCCGATTCGGATTGCCGCCATGGTTTCCGGCGACATCTTCCTCGACCCGAATATGGCCAGTGCCCTGGCGATGATTCTGGTTGGCCTGATGACCCTGATCACCATCGTCCACCAATGGCTGCTGCGCCGGAGCTACCATGTCCCACGCTGAAAAACGCTCACCGCTGTTCCACCAGCTGGTGGTCTACAGCCTGCTGCTGATCCTCTTGCTGCCGCTGCTCGGCACCCTGCTCTACTCGTTTTCCACCAGTTGGTCGGCCAGCGTGCTGCCCAGTGGGCTGACCTTCAAGTGGTACCTGGCGCTGTGGAGCGATGCACGCTTCCTGGCTGCGTTTGGCCGCTCACTGCTGGTCTGCCTGGCCGCTTTGGCGCTGTCGCTGGTGCTGATTCTGCCGCTGCTGTTTGTGGTCAGTTATCACTTCCCCAAGCTCGATGCGCTGATGAACGTGCTGATCCTGCTGCCGTTCGCCATTCCGCCGGTGGTGTCCTCGGTCGGCTTGATGCAGCTGTTCGCCGGCGGCCCGCTGCCGATCCTCGGTACGCCATGGATTCTGATTGGCTGCTTCTTCACCATCGCCCTGCCCTTTATGTACCGGGCGATCAGCAACAACCTGCAGGCGATCAACCTGCGCGATCTGATGGACGCCGCCCACCTGCTCGGCGCCAGCACCTGGCGCGCGGCCTTTATGGTGGTGCTGCCCAACCTGCGCAAGGGCCTGATGGTCTCGGTGTTTCTCTCCTTCAGTTTCCTGTTCGGTGAGTTCGTCTTCGCCAACCTGCTGGTCGGCAGCCGTTACGAGACCCTGCAGGTGTACCTCTACAACATGCGCAACGACAGCGGCCACTTCACCAGCGCCCTGGTGATTTCCTACTTTATGTTCGTGCTGCTGATGACCTGGGCGGCCAATCGCCTGAATAAGGACCAGTCATGAGTTATCTGAGTATTCAAAGCCTGCACAAGCGCTACGGCGATACCGCGATCTTCAGCGATATCAACTGCGAGATCGCCAAGGGCGAATTCATCACCCTGCTCGGCCCCTCCGGCTGCGGCAAATCCACCCTGCTGCGCTGCATCGCCGGCCTAACCGGGGTCAATGCCGGGAAGATTCTGCTCGACGGCGAGGATCTGGTGCCCGTGGCCCCGCAAAAACGCGGCATCGGCATGGTGTTCCAGAGCTACGCGCTGTTCCCCAATATGACCGTGCAGCAGAACGTCGCCTTCGGCCTGCGCATGCAGAAGGTCAAAGGCAGCGAAGCCGAACAGCGGGTCAAGGAAGTGCTGGAGCTGGTCGAGCTGAATGACTTCGCCGGCCGCTACCCGCAGCAACTCTCTGGCGGTCAGTGCCAACGCGTGGCCCTGGCCCGTTCGCTGGTCACCCGTCCGCGCCTGCTGCTGCTCGACGAGCCGTTGTCGGCGCTGGATGCGCGGATTCGCAAGCACCTGCGCGAGCAGATTCGTAGCATCCAGCAGGAACTGGGTCTGACCACCCTCTTCGTCACCCATGATCAGGAAGAAGCGCTGGTCATGAGCGACCGTATCTTTCTGATGAACGCCGGCAAGATCGTGCAGAGCGGCGACGCGGAAACCCTCTACACCGCCCCGGCCGATGCTTTTGCCGCCGGTTTTATCGGCAACTACAACCTGCTCGACGCCGATGCCGCCAGCCGCCTGCTGCTGCGCCCGGTCAGCAGCCGCGTGGCGATCCGCCCGGAGGCCATCCAGATTGGCGCCCAGGGCAACATCGAAGGGCAGATCCGCAGCCATCGCCTGCTCGGCAACGTGATCCGTTACCGCGTCGAGGCGCGCGGCGTCGAACTGCTGGTGGACGTGCTCAACCGCTCCCCGGCGGACCTGCACGCCAGCGGGCAACGCATCAACCTGAACATCGAAGACAACGCAATCTGTGAGGTGGCCTGATGGCCCTGGCAATTTTCGACCTGGACGAAACCCTGATCGGCGGCGATTGCGCCAGCCTGTGGAGCCAGGAAATGGTCAAGCTCGGCTGGGCCGATGGCGAGAGCTTTATCGCCCGCGAACAAGAGCTGATGCGCCAATACGTCGCCGGCAGCCTGGCCATGGAAGACTATATGGCCTTCACCCTGTCGCCGCTGGTGGGCCGCACGCCGGAAGAAGTCGCCCATGTGGTCGAGCCCTTTGTCGAAGATGTGATCGAGCCGATCTTCTACAGCGACGCCACCCGCTGCCTGGCCAACCACCGCGCCGCCAGCGACCGGGTGCTGGTGATTTCCGCCTCGGCGCACTTTCTGGTCAGCGCCATCGCCGCCCGCTTGAAGATCGAGGAAGTACTGGCCATTGACCTGGAAGTTCAACATGGCCACTACAGCGGCCGCACCCAGGGCGTACTGACCTACCGCGAAGGCAAGGTCACGCGCCTGCGTGCTTGGCTGCAAGAGCATGGCGAAGTTCTCGACGGCGCCTACTTCTACTCCGACTCGCGCAACGATCTGCCGCTGCTGCAGGTGGTCGACAAGCCCTATGTGGTCAACCCCGACCCGACTCTGCTTGCGCACGCGCAGCAGGCCGGCTGGCCGATCCTCAACTGGCGCTAACTGAGGCCTCAGTTAGCTGCATGATTCGCTCGCAAGCGCCCGTTAACGCCAGCGCAAGCTCGCGAGCATGGGCCGGGAGCTGCTGCCGGGCATGCAGCGCCACTTCCACATCGGCTACCGGAGCAAAGCCTTCGGCGACACCCAACTCGCGGTGTGCTGCGCTAAGCAGCCGGCGCGGCAGTAACGTCAACCCTAGCCCACCTGCAGCCGCGGCACTGACCCCAGACAGGTTGCTGCTGACATAGGCAATACGCCAGGGTTTACCCATGGCGTCCAGCGCGTGGGTCATTTCCAGGCGGTACAAGCCGTTAGATGGAAACACCGCCAGCGGCGCCGGATTACGCGCCAGCACTGGCCGTGCGCGACTGTCCATCCAGGCCAGCGGCTCCGGCCAACTGGCCAACCCCTTGACGCTACCAATACGCTGCTTGATCAAGGCCAGGTCGAGCTCGCCGGCATTAAAGGCGCTCCACACGTCATGGCTGAGCCCATTGATGATTTCCAGGCGAATACCCGGATGCTCATCGGCAAAGTCTGCCAGACAGGCGGTCAGGCTATCGGCGGCGAAGTCGTCCGGTACCCCCAGCCGCACCTCGCCCGCCTGCTGATTGCGGCCCATGGCCAGCTCCGCCTCATCGATCAACGAAACGATACGGTTGGCATAACCGAGCATGCGGTCACCCTCAGCGGTAGTCACTACGTAGCGGCCACCTCGCTCAAGCAACTGCGCACCTACCTGCTCTTCTAGCCGACGTACTTGCTGGCTGACGGTCGACTGGGTCAAGTGCAAGCTCGCGGCTGCCCGAGTAAACCCGCCCGTCTGCACCACCGTCAGAAACGCGCGTAACAACACTGGATCAAGCATGATCACACCCATTCACAAAGCCACTGACCAGGATTCTACTATTTAATTTCAGAATCCACGCGCAAGTTCCTATAGTGAAGCCACGCCGGGATACCAAGCCACGGCTCACTTATTTCGCGTTCCCGTCGGCCTACTGCCGACACTTCACTGAGGCCTGTCTCGATGAGCCAAACAACTTACTACGCCCCACATGGTGGCCACCCGGATCAGAATCAGCTGCTGACCGATCGCGCCATGTTCACCGAAGCCTATGCCGTGATCCCCAAAGGCGTGATGCGTGACATCGTCACCAGCCATCTGCCGTTCTGGGACAACATGCGCATGTGGGTTATCGCCCGTCCGCTGACGGGTTTCGCTGAAACCTTCTCGCAATACATCGTTGAAGTCGGTCCCAATGGCGGCAGCAATAAGCCCGAGCTGGACCCGCAGGCCGAAGGCGTGCTCTTCGTTGTCGAAGGCGAATTCAGCCTGACGCTCAACGGCACCCAGCATGTGATGCGCCCGGGTGGTTATGCCTTTATCCCGCCGCGCAGCGACTGGTCACTGCGTAACAACAGCAATGAAGCCGTGCGTTTCCATTGGCTGCGCAAGTCCTACCAGGCCGTGGAGGGCGTACCCTATCCAGAAGCCTTCGTGACCAACGAGCAAGACGTTGAGCCACTGGTGATGCCAGGCACCGATGGCCGCTGGACAACCACCCGCTTCGTTGACATGAGCGACATGCGTCATGACATGCACGTCAACATCGTCAACTTCGAGCCGGGCACCGTGATTCCCTTCGCCGAAACCCACGTGATGGAGCACGGCCTGTACGTGCTGGAAGGCAAGGCGGTGTATCGCTTGAACCAGGATTGGGTCGAAGTTGAGGCCGGCGATTTCATGTGGCTGCGTGCCTTCTGCCCGCAGGCCTGCTACTCCGGCGGCCCTGGTCGCTTCCGCTACCTGCTGTACAAGGACGTAAACCGCCATATGCCGCTGACCCTGACCGGCCAGCCGCGCTAAGCGCTGAAATCTGTACAAAAAAGGGCCACCCTGACAGGGTGGCCCTTTTTCGATAAGCCTAAGGCAGGCACGGCAACAACCGGGGGCCCAGGCGGTTTGTCAGCTGCGGATCAGGTGATCGAAGGCGCTCAGGGAAGCCTTGGCGCCCTCGCCCACGGCAATCACGATCTGCTTGTACGGCACGGTGGTGACGTCACCGGCGGCAAATACGCCGGGGATATTGGTGGCGCCCTTGGCGTCGACGATGATCTCACCGAAACGCGACAGTTCTACGCTGCCCTTCAGCCAGTCCGTGTTAGGCAGCAGGCCGATCTGCACGAAGATGCCTTCCAGCTCAACGCTGTGCAGCTCCTCGGTGGTGCGGTCCTTATAGACCAGCGCGTTGACCTTCTGACCATCGCCTTTGACTTCGGTGGTCTGTGCACTCTTGATCACGCTGACGTTCGCCAGGCTGTAGAGCTTCTTCTGCAGCACGGCATCGGCACGCAGGGTGTCGGCGAACTCCAGCAGGGTCACGTGGGCGACGATACCGGCGAGGTCAATCGCTGCCTCGACGCCGGAATTACCGCCGCCGATCACCGCCACGCGCTTACCCTTGAACAACGGGCCATCGCAGTGCGGGCAGAAGCACACGCCCTTGGCCTTGTACTCCTGCTCACCGGGCACCCCCATCTCGCGCCAGCGCGCACCGGTGGAGAGGATCAGGGTCTTGGCCTTGAGGCTCGCGCCGTTGTCGAACTTCACCTCATGCAAGCCGCCTTCGCTGCTCGCCGGCACCAGGGCGCTGGCACGTTGCAGGTTCATGACATCGACTTCGTACTCACGCACGTGCTCTTCCAGGGCGCGTACCAGCTTCGGCCCTTCGGTTTCCTTGACCGAAATAAAGTTCTCGATGGACATGGTATCGAGCACCTGACCGCCGAAACGCTCGGCGGCCAGCGCGGTACGAATACCCTTGCGCGCCGCGTAGATGGCCGCAGCAGCACCGGCCGGGCCACCACCGATCACCAGCACGTCGAACGCCGGCTTAGCGCTCATTTTTTCGGCATCACGGTTGGCTGCGCCGGTGTCGATCTTGGCGAGGATTTCCTTCACGTCCATACGGCCGGAGGCAAATACTTCGCCGTTCAGGTAAATACTCGGCACGGCCATCACCTGGCGACGCTCGACTTCTTCCTGGAACAGTGCGCCGTCAATCGACACGTTGCGGATATTCGGGTTGAGCACCGCCATCAGGTTCAGCGCCTGAACCACGTCCGGGCAGTTCTGGCAGGACAGCGAATAGTAAGTCTCAAATTCGAACGTGCCTTTGATGCTCTTGATCTGCTCGATGGTCTCGGCATCCAGCTTGGACGGATGACCGCCCACCTGCAGCAGCGCCAGCACCAGCGAGGTGAACTCGTGGCCCATGGGAATGCCGGCGAAAGTCACGCCAATGTCCGCACCCGGACGGTTGAGCGAGAACGATGGACGGCGGGCGTCGCTGCCATCGGTCTTCAGGCTGATCTTGTCGGTCAAGCCGACGATGGTTTGGAGCAGGCTCAGCAGCTCCTGGGATTTCGCGCTGTCATCGAGGGACGCGACGATCTCGAACGGCAGGGTGACCTTATCCAGATAGGCCTTCAACTGGGTTTGTAGGTTAGCGTCCAACATGGCGGATAGTCCTCAATGACAAAAATTCGGGGCAATAAAAAATTGTCAGGAACAATTTTTAACGTCGCGTAGCGACGGCCTACAGGGTGCTGCCATCAAATGGCAGGCAATAAAATGCCCGGGCGGATCGCGCCCGGGCATCGGGCACTAGAAGGGCCGGCTGGCGGCCCTAACAGCGCAACAGCTCTGAAACCATTTTTAGATCTTGCCAACCAGATCCAGGGAAGGAGCCAGAGTCGCTTCGCCTTCTTTCCACTTGGCCGGGCAAACCTGGCCCGGGTTAGCAGCGGTGTACTGAGCGGCTTTCAGCTTGCGCAGGGTCTCGGAGACGTCGCGAGCGATTTCGTTGGAATGGATTTCCACGGTCTTGATCACGCCTTCCGGGTTGATCACGAAGGTACCGCGCAGGGCCAGGCCTTCTTCCGGGATGTGCACGCCGAACGCGTTGGTCAGCTGATGAGTCGGATCACCAATCAGCGGGAACTGAGCCTTGCCAACGGCAGGCGAAGTTTCGTGCCAGACCTTGTGCGAGAAGTGGGTATCGGTGGTGACGATGTAGACTTCGGTGCCGGCATCGCGGAACGCAGCGTAGTTGTTGGCGGCGTCTTCGATCTCGGTCGGGCAGTTGAAGGTGAAGGCGGCAGGCATAAAGATCAGCACGGACCACTTACCCTTCAGGCTCTGCTCGGTAACCTGGATGAACTCGCCGTTGTGGAAAGCATTGGCGGTGAACGGTTGAACTTGGGTGTTGATGAGATTCATCTCTGGTTCCTTGTTGAGGGTTAGAAATTTACAGGGCGCATCTTAGCGCCTTATGCAAAAAAAGCTTATTGATTGCCGCCATGATTCCGATTGATTAAGCCAATCGGCTCTCGGCTTTATTCCAAGGCTGGGTCTATGACCAGCACCAACTTACCGTTGACCTGATTGCTGGCCAACGCAGCAAAGGCGGCCTCGGCATCTTTGAGGGCATAAGCCTGCTGAAGTTGCGGCTTAAGGCGCCCTTCGGCAAATAGCGACCAAACAAACTGCTGCAGATCGCGCAACAGATCGGCCTTGAACTGCTCATCGCGATTGCGCAGGGTCGAGCCGATCAGCGCAATGCGCTTACTCAATACCGCCGCCAGATCCAATTCGGCCATGCGCCCGCCGAGTAAACCGATGTTCACCCAACGGCCATCCACAGCCAGCAAATCCAGATTAAGCGCGGCGTAGCTGCCGCCCACCGGGTCGAGAATCACATCAAACGGGGCGAAATCACGCAGCGCCTGCAACTGCTCTTCACCGCGCAGTACGCCGCCTTGGGCCCCCAGACTCTCGCAATAAGCCAAGCGTTCAGCAGAGCCGACACTGACCCAGCACGGGCTACCAAAGGCTTTGCATAATTGAATGGCCGCCGAACCCACGCCACTGGCGCCGGCATGCAGCAGCACCTTCTGCCCAGGCTTCAATGCCGCCAGCTGGAACAGATTCAGCCAGGCCGTAGCGTACACCTCGGGCAACGCCGCCGCTTCGGCCAGCGTCATGCCATCCGGGACCGGCAGGGCGTGACGCGCATCGACCACCACCTCCTCGGCCATGCCGCCACCGCTCAACAGCGCGCACACCCGGTCGCCGACTTTCCAGTCGCAACCGGCTCCCACCTCACTGACGATACCGGCACACTCCAGCCCGAGTACCTCACTGGCGCCTGGCGGGGGCGGATAAAGCCCGGCACGTTGCAACAAGTCGGCCCGATTCAAGCCGGCTGCCGCTACACGGATGCGAATTTCCCCTACATCACAGGCCGGAGCTGGGTACTGCGCCCATTCCACACGGCCCTCAACGCCTTGCAATGCCTTCACGCTGCCTCCATAGTGCATTTAAACCGAGCCCGGCGCTGACCGCCGGGCTTTTGCATTGCGCCGATGGAACCTGGCGCCCTCAAAGATGGCCTAAGGTCTGTTCCCGTTTCGTCGCGAGCGCGTTGCTGCGAAAAATTTCGCCAGGCTAGGCGAAGGACGCAGGTAATGGTCGCCCCTTGCCAAGTCCTCCAACACCGCATGGCGAAATTTTTCACGCAACCCGTAGGGACGGGCCTGTTTTAGCGCGATACTGCGTTTCTCGACACTCATTTGGAACAACCAAACTTCGTGTCTCGTGCCTTGCCTCGCGCTAAAACAGGCTCCGGCGCGGCCGCGAACGAAACGGGAACAGACCCTAATATGCGTTATCAATTGCCCACACGTCGAATTAGCATGAAACGATCCCTACTCAGCGTCACCCTCGCCTTTTCCTTTGCCCTGAGCGCTGTGCCGCTCGCGGCGAAAACCACCAGTGACGACTTTTGGGAATACCTGCAGCCTGACCGCGAGCAGGTCATCGCCAGCCTCAACGTCGTGGAATTGTTGAAGCGCCATCACTACAACAAGCCACCGCTGAATGACGAGCGCTCGGAGAAGATCTATCAGGGCTACCTGAAGATGCTCGACCCTTCGCGCAGCTACTTTATTGCCGCCGATATCGCCGAGTTCGATCAATGGCGCACGCGCTTTGACGACCTGCTGAAAAATGGCGACCTGCAACCCGGTTTTGCCATCTACACGCGTCACCTGGAGCGCTTGCAGAGCCGCCTGCAGTTCACCCTGAAGATGCTCGAAAAAGGCGTCGACAAAATTGATCTCGACAGCGATGAAAGCCTGCTGATCGACCGCGAGAACGCCCCTTGGGCCAAGGACATTGCCGAACTCGACGACCTCTGGCGCAAGCGCGTCAAAGACGAAGTGCTGCGCCTGAAAATCGCCGGCAAGGAACCCAAAGCGATCCAGGAGCTGCTGACCAAGCGCTACAACAACCAGCTCGCGCGCCTCAAGCAGACCCGCGGCGAAGACGTGTTCCAGGCCTATATCAACGCCTTTGCCATGTCCTACGACCCGCACACCACCTACCTGTCGCCGGACAACGCGGAAAACTTCGACATCAATATGAGTTTGTCGCTGGAAGGTATCGGTGCCGTGCTGCAGAGCGACAACGAACACGTCAAGGTCGTGCGCCTGGTGCCGGCCGGCCCGGCAGAAAAGAGCAAGCAGATCGCCCCTGCCGACAAAATCATCGGCGTGGCCCAAGGCAGCAAGGAAATGGTCGACGTGATCGGCTGGCGCCTGGATGAAGTGGTCAAGCTGATCCGCGGCCCAAAAGGCTCGCAAGTGCGCCTGGAAGTGATCCCGGCCAGCAATGCGCCCAACGATCAAACCAGCAAAGTGGTTGCCATCACCCGTGAGGCGGTCAAGCTGGAAGAACAGGCCGCGAAGAAATCCATTCTCAACCTCAAGCACGATAACCGTGACTACAAGCTCGGGGTCATCGAGATTCCGGCCTTCTACCTGGATTTCAAGGCTTTCCGTGCCGGCGATCCGAACTACAAAAGCACCACCCGTGACGTCAAGCGCCTGCTCACCGAACTGGAAAAAGAAAAAGTCGACGGCGTGGTCATCGACCTGCGCAACAACGGCGGCGGCTCGCTGCAGGAAGCCACCGAGCTGACCGGCCTGTTTATCGACCAGGGCCCCACCGTGCTGGTGCGCAACAGCGATGGTCGTGTCGATATACTGGCCGACGAAAACAGCGGCATCTACTACAAAGGCCCGCTGGCCGTATTGGTCAATCGCCTGTCGGCTTCGGCTTCGGAAATTTTCGCCGGTGCCATGCAGGACTATCACCGCGCGCTGATTCTCGGCGGCCAGACCTTCGGCAAAGGCACCGTGCAGACCATCCAGCCGCTTAACCATGGCGAGCTGAAGCTGACCCTGGCCAAGTTCTACCGCGTTTCCGGGCAGAGCACCCAGCACCAGGGCGTGATTCCCGACATCCAGTACCCAGACATCATGGATACCAAGGAAATCGGCGAGAGCGCCCTGCCCGAGGCCCTGCCATGGGACAGCATCAAACCGGCGATCAAGCCGGAGTTGGATCCGATCAAGCCGTTCCTCGCCGAACTGCAGAGCCGTTTCGAAGACCGCACCGCGCAGAACCCGGACTTCACCTTCGCCCGTGAACGCTTGCAGCTGGCGCAGAAACTGATGGAAGAAAACACCGTCAGCCTCAATGAAACCAAGCGCCGCGCCCAGCAGACCGATATCGAAGGCCAGCAACTGGCCATCGAGAACAGCCGCCGCAAAGCCAAAGGTGAAGCGCTGCTGAACAAGCTCAAGGAAGAAGACGAAGACGCCCTGCCGGTGGAAGATGAGAAAACCAAACCGGAAGATGATGCCTACCTCGCCGAAAGCGGGCGCATCCTGCTCGACTACCTGGGCCTGAACACGCGCCTGGCCAAGCAGTAAACAGCGCGCGTCATCAAAGGGTCATCAAACTGTCGTGAAATGCGGGGACTGGTAGCAATGCCAGTCCCCGTTTTTTATGCACAGAGAGCCGCCATGATCGTCACCGAGCAGTTCAGCACGTTGGCCACCATCCTCGCCAATGGCGACCTGCACAGCCTGTTCCAGCCTATTTTCTCGCTGTCCGAACGGCGTATTTTCGGTTATGAAGCCCTCAGCCGTGGGCCGTCTAACAGCGCCCTGCACTCGCCGATCAACCTGTTCGCCGTGGCGCGCAGCGCGGGTCGTCTGAGTGAGCTGGAACTGCTCTGCCGCAAGAATGCCTGCCAGCGCTTCAGCCAGCTCAAGCTTGAAGGCAAGTTGTTCCTCAACGTTTCGCCGGACTCGCTGATGGCACCCAAGCACCAGCCGGGACGCACCCTGCAGCTCCTGCAAACCCTGGGAATACCGCCGAGCCAGGTAGTCATCGAGCTGACCGAGCAATCACCCACCGACGACTTTGCCCTGCTCGACACCGCCCTGCACCACTACCGTGCCATGGGTTTTTCCATCGCCCTGGATGACCTCGGCGCGGGCTATTCGAGCCTGCGCCTATGGTCCGAACTGCGCCCGGATTACGTAAAAATTGATCGTCACTTTATCGACGGCATTCACCAGGACGCAGTCAAGCGCGAGTTCGTCGGCTCGATCCTGAAAATGGCCAAAGCCTCCCGCGCCGAGGTGATCGCCGAAGGCATCGAACTGCCCGAGGAGCTGGCGGTGCTCGCCGAAATGGGTGTCGATCTGATCCAGGGTTACCTGCTCTGCCGCCCGCAGGAGCAGCCGCCGCGTGACGCCAGCAACCTGCTGCCCAACGCCACCACCGGCAGCCCGCTGAGCGAAGAGGCCAGCGACCTGCGCGGCTTGCTCAATACACAACACGCAGTGGCCCTGAGCACACCGACCAGCGAGGTGCTAGAAATGTTTCGCGCCCAGGCCAACCTCAACTCCCTGGCAGTGCTCAACCAAGTCCAGCAACCCGTCGGCATCGTGCATCGTCACTCACTGGCCGAAGCCCTGCTCAAGCCCTTTGCCAACGAGTTGTTCGCCCGCAAACCGATCAGCCGCCTGATGAGTGACGACTACCTGGCAGTGGAGTGCAGCCAGTCGCTGCAGCAGGTCAGCCGCCTGCTTACCAGCCGTGCCCGCCAGCGTATCGAAGAAGACTTCATCATCACTGAGGACGGCTGCTATATCGGGCTTGGCCGGGTGATCGACGTGCTCAAGCTGATCACCGAACTGAAGATCCAGCAGGCCCGTTACGCCAACCCGCTGACCCTGCTGCCCGGCAATGTGCCGATCCAGCAGTGCCTGAGCCGCTTGCTGCAGCAAAACCGCGAAGCCGTGGTGTGTTATGTGGATATCGACAACTTTAAGCCGTTCAACGACCTCTACGGCTACGCCAAAGGCGATGAAGTGCTGCTCAGCCTGGCGCAGTGCCTGAATGATCGGGTCGATCCGACGCGCGATTTTGTCGGCCATATCGGCGGCGATGACTTTCTCTTGGTGCTCGGTTCGCAGGATTGGCGCGCCCGGCTCAATCGTCTGCTGGAGGATTTCCAGAGCCAGTGCCGACGTTTCTACCGTGAAGAAGACCTGCACGCCGGCTGCTTTGTCGCCCATGACCGCAGCGGCAAACGCCAGGAATTCGCCTTACTGTCACTGTCATTGGGCGTGGTGCATGTACATCCCGAGCAATGCGCGCAACTGGATGCCAGCCAGCTGGCGGCAATGGCCTCAGAGGCCAAGCGTCACGCCAAGGCGGTGCCGGGTTACAGCCTGCATATCATCGACACCCAGGCGGACTCCGCAGCCTGATGGCGGGAGTTGAACGGTTGAATCAGAGGCCGCTGAGGCGATTGGATAACGCCGCGAAATGCTCGGCCTGCGCTGCATCGGCGGCAACACCTGCAGTGCCACTGCGGTACAACTCAGCCAGGCGATAGGCAGCTGCTGGGTGGCCGGCTTGCGCGGCCAGTGTCCACCACTCAATGGCCTTCGGCGCATCCGCTACCTGCTGGGTATCACCGGACAAACTCAGTACGCCAAGTTGGTAAGCGGCCTTGGCATCGCCGGCCCTGGCTGCCAAACCCAGCAAACGCCGACCTTCATTGCGCGCACCGAGGCCCTGGCCGCGAAACAGCAGGATATGTCCGTAGAAGCTTTGCGCCTGGGTATCACCCAGCGCGGCCATGCGCGCGAACTGCCCTTCCAGCCAGCGCCAGGCTCGCGGTTGTTTAACCAGCCAGGCCCAGTGGAACAGGCGGCGCGCCAGCAGGTAGCCGATACGCGCACGCAGCGCGCCGAGCATCAGGCGTCTTCCGGGTAACTGAACTCGAACACCCGGGCCACTTCGGCGGCATGCCAGGAGGCTGCAGCGATGCCATCGGAAGCACCACTGAAACGTCCCAAGCGGCTGACACACTCGAAGAAGCCGGTACGCGGCAAGCGACTGGCGCCCTGACTGATCACCAGCGCACTGCGCAGCGGGCGCTCGGCGCGCGCATCCAGCGCAGCCAGGTGCTCCAGCGCGGCGGCCAGGGTCTGCATGGCCGGACTTGGTAGGGCCAGGCGCTCGATCAGCGCACGATAGGTCAGTAGGTGGCGTTGACGCTGGGCATCTTCAAGCTCACCGAGCAATGCCTGCCAATGTTGTCGACTGATGCTTACGCTCAAGGCTGCGCCTCCCACCCATCGACCCCAAGATGCCAGGCCAGTGCGCGCTGGATGGCAGCGTCCGGCTGACGTTCGCCGCTTTCGATCATGCCCAAGTAATGCGGGCTGATGCCGACATTGCGCGCCAATTGCTCAGCACTCATGCCCTTGGCCTCGCGCAGGGCCGTCAGCTGGCCCAGGGCCGGCTTGCAGGCATCCACCGCCACGGCAGCCACAGCGGCAACCTCAGGTGCGCGCCCGGCGGCCTGCAACAGGGCCTGATACTGCGCCCAGGGCAGCACCGCGTACTCTGGTTGGCCATCGCGCTCGATCACTTGCACATTCATCTGTAAATCTCCATGCAGAGCACTTCCATCACTCTCAGCAACTCCAGGACAGGCAGCCATCTTAACAGCCCGGCACGGTAAAGAGCGTGATCTATACTGCCCCCCAGGTTATCAAGCTACAGTTGGGGGCAGGTTTTGCGCACACTGATAGCAATGCTGTTAATTGGCTGCAGTGGTTGGGCCTGCGCAGATGAGTTGCGCTGGGGTTTTGCCACGGCTGACGGCATGCCCTACGTCGATGTGCATGAGCAGCAATTGCGTGGTGGCCTCATCTACACGCTGGGCCAGCTGGCCAGCCAGCAACTGGGCTTCGAAGCAACATTTGTCGAAACACCGAACAAGCGCATTGATGAATTTATGCAGCGCGGACGTATCCATGTGATCTGCAACAGCAATCCGCAATGGATCGACAAACCCGAACGCTATCACTGGTCCGTCCCGCTCTACAGCGAAGAGGACGTACTGCTACTGCACCGCCAGCATGCGCCGATCAATAGCCTGCAGGAACTCCACGGCAAGACCGTCGGCACTCAACTGGGTTACGTCTACAGCCGTGAGCTGATGCAAGCCTTCGCCAGCAAGCAGATCATCCGCCAAGATTTACGCGATCACAGCGCCGGGCTTAACCTGCTGCGCAAACAACGCCTGGACGCGATCATCGACATGCGCCGACCACTGCGCTTCCAACTGGCCAAGCGTGCGGATACACCGCTGCAAATAAACCCCTGGGTGATCGAACGCTACGACATGCACTGTACCTACAGCCCGCAGTTGCCAGTCAGCACCGAGTTACTGGACCAGGCACTGCAGCAATTGCGCGACCAGGGCCTGATCGAGCAGATGCTCAACGACACCTGAATCTTCGCCCACTACTCCACGTGCCCCTGCAGCGGCGTCAGCGATTCATCCGACTCTGGCAGCCGTTCAACCACCCGCAGCACCTCCGGAGCCTGAGCCGCGCGCCACTGCTGAAACGCCGCCAGCTCTTCCTGCCAGGTGCGCAGCACCCAGGCCAGCACAGCCAGATCATCAACCAGGCCAATGCCAAACAACCAGTCTGGTATGGCATCCAGCGGCGTAACGAAATACAGCAAGGCCGCCACCACAGCCAATAATGCACGGGAGTCGATTGCCCGATACTCACCGCGCCACCAGGCCAGGCAACGCGCCTGTAGCAGTTTCAGCTGGCCGGCC
>NZ_JBAQLP010000104.1:0-91541 GCF_049301935.1 Pseudomonas sp.
CTATGCCGGTCGTTATGTGGCGAAGAACATCGTCGCCGCCGGCCTCGCCGAGCGCTGCGAGATTCAGGTGTCCTACGCCATCGGCGTGGCCCAGCCGACCTCGATCTCGATCAACACCTTCGGCACCCACAAGATCGCCGAGGACAAGATCATCAAACTGGTGCGCGAGGTGTTCGACCTGCGCCCCTACGCCATCACCAAGATGCTCGACCTGCTGCACCCGATGTACCAGGAAACTGCGGCCTACGGCCACTTCGGCCGCACCCCGGTGCAGAAGACTGTCGGCGACGACAGCTTCACCACCTTCACCTGGGAAAAGACCGACAAGGTCGCCGACCTGCGCGCCGCCGCTGGCCTGTAAGCCCAAAGCAACACAGCAAGCCCCGCCACGCGCGGGGCTTTTTATTGTGCGCAACTCAGTCCGTCCGGGAAAAGTGACTAGGCTCAATGGGTCATCTGCCGAGCAAGGACGCTCACCATGAAAGCCATACTGACCTGCCTCCTGCTGTTCAGTAGCCACCTCTGGGCCGCCTGCCCCGACTGGCCCACACCTCGCGCCGAGCGCGAACTCAGCGCCCTGGCGCGGCAGCTGGCCGAGTGGGACGACGCCTACCACCGCCAGGGACAGAGCCCGATCGCCGATGAGCTGTATGACCAGGCCAGCGCCAACCTGCAGCGCTGGCGCACCTGCTTCCCCGAAGCAACAGTCACCCCAAGCGATCCGCTGAGCACCAGCAACGGTCCTCATCACCACCCAACCGCGCATACCGGGCTGCGCAAGCTGGCCGACAGCCGCGCGGCAGAGGACTGGATCGCCAGTCGCGAGGACTTGTGGGTTCAGCCCAAGGTCGATGGGGTTGCCATCAGCCTGGTTTATCGCGACGGCCAGTTGCAGCAGCTGATCAGCCGTGGCGATGGCCGCACAGGGCAGGACTGGAGCGTCCACGCTCGCCAGCTGCCGGCCATTCCCGCACAACTGCCCAGGCCGCTTAGCCTGGTGCTGCAAGGCGAGCTGTACTGGCGTCTGCCCGGGCATATCCAGCACAAGTCCGGCAGCCTGGGCGCGCGCAGCAAGGTCGCCGGATTGATGAACCGGCAAACGCTAACAACAGAGGAAGCCGCCGGCATCGGCCTGTTTGTCTGGGACTGGCCCGATGGCCCGGCACTGATGCCCCAGCGCCTGCAGCAGCTGGCAGAACTGGGGTTTGCCGACAGCCAGCAGCTCAGCCAGCCGATCCGCAGCCTGGAACAGGCCGCCCACTGGCGCGAACGCTGGTACCGCAGCGCCCTGCCCTTCGCCACCGATGGTGTGGTGCTGCGCCAAGGGCAGCGACCGGCGGCCGCGCGCTGGCAAGCCGAACCACCGCACTGGGCGGTGGCCTGGAAATACCCGGTGAGCCAGGCCTTGGCCGTGGTGCAGGCGGTGGATTTTCGCATCGGCCGCAGCGGGCGCATCACCCCGGTGCTGCGCGTACAGCCGGTAAAATTGGATGACCGGCGCATCGAATATGTCAGCACCGGCTCGCTGCAGCGCTGGCAGGCCCTGGATATCCGCCCCGGCGATCAGGTGGTGATCCGCCTGTCCGGGCTGACCATTCCTGCGCTGCACAGCGTGCTCTGGCGTACCCAGCAACGCGCCGCACTGGCGGTACCTGACCCTGCGGCCTATCACCCACTGAGCTGCTGGCGTGCCACACCGGCCTGCGCCAGCCAATTCCGCGCACGCCTGGCCTGGCTCAGCAGCAAACAGGGCCTGGCGTTAGCGGGTGTGGGCCCCGGCACCTGGGAAAAACTGCTGCACGCGCAACAACTCGACAGCCTGCTCGACTGGCTGCACCTCTCCACCGAACAACTGCAGAGCATTCCGGGCCTCGGCCCACGCAGCGCCAGGGCCCTGCAACAGAGTTTCAGCCTGGCCCGCGAGCGCCCCATGCGCGACTGGCTACGCGCCCTCGGCCTGCCCGGCAATGGCGATCTGCCGTTGGACGCCGACTGGGACAGCCTGGCGCAACGTAGCGTAGCCGACTGGCAACGCCAACCCGGCATCGGCCCGCAACGCGCAATGCAGTTACACGCGTTCTTTCAACACCCGGAAGTGCGTGCCCTGCGTAAACAACTGCGCGAGGCGCAGATAGCAGGTTTTTGAGCAATCGTCAGAAGGCGCGAAACTCTTCATGGCAGGCCTTGCAGCTGTCCTCGACACGCTGCATCGGCGCTATTAACGCCTCAGGCTTTAACGGCTGCACGGCAGTGGCGGCGACCAGCGCGGCGGTGCTCGCCTCCATCGCGCGGGCCAGCGCCTGAAAACGCGCCTGACGCTGCCAGACGTCATCCTTGGCGCGACTTTCCTCAGCGTTGTCGCGCACCTGCGGAAAGTGCTGCCAGGGCGTGCGGGTCAGTTGATCGAGCTTGTCTGCGCCCTCAATAAATGCCTGTTCCTTGAACGCCAGCCGCCCGCGCAGCATGCCGCCGAGGTCTTCACTGACCTTGAGCATCTGCTTGAAGATGGCTTGGCGCTGGCCCTGCGGCGAGTTGGGATCGACGCCGCCACAGGCGGTCAGGGTCAGGGCGAGGAGGGGCAACAGCAGGTAGCGGATTTTCATCAACGGGGATCGCGGTTGGCTCAAATGGGCCGGCAGTATCGCAGATGGACAAGGCATTACAGAACTGCAATCAGACCGCGGCCATGGCGCTGCGACGGGGAGCGCAGCGCCATGGGCCTGCCCTCAGGTCTGAAAACGGCTGAGCTGGCCGGTCAGGCGCTGCACCTCATCCTGGATCTGTGAGCTGACCTGCATCACGCTCTGCGCATCGTCATGGCTGCGTTCGGCCAGGTCCGACACTTCTGCTACCCGCTGATCGATATCATGGGCGACCTGGCTCTGCTCCTCCGCCGCCGTGGCGATCTGCGCATTCATCGCGCTGATGCTATCCACCGCGCCAACTATGGTGTCGAGTACCTGATTGGTCTCCTGAATATGTGCAAGGTTGTTGCGCACCAGCTCGGTGCTGCTCTGAATAGTGGTTACGGCCTGCTGCGCACCGGTTTGCAGGCGCTGGATAATCGCCTGGATCTCCCCGGTGGACTGCTGGGTACGACTGGCCAGGGTGCGCACCTCGTCGGCGACCACGGCAAAGCCACGCCCGGCCTCGCCGGCACGGGCTGCTTCGATGGCCGCATTGAGCGCCAGCAGGTTGGTCTGTTCGGCGATGGCGGTGATTACCTCCAGTACCTTGCCGACCCCGGCGGTTTCCTCGCGCAGGGCCACCAGGCCCTCGGCATTGCGCTCCATCTGCCCGGCCAGTTCGGCCAACAACTCGGTGCTGCGCTGCACCGCGCGCTGCCCGGCTTGGGCGCATTCATCGGCGTTGCGCGCCGACTCGGCGGCCAGGCTGGCATGACGCGCCACCTCGGCCACCGTGGCGCTCATTTCGGTCATGGCGGTGGCCACCTGATCGAGATTCTCATGCTGGCGCCGCGCGCCCTCACCCGCCGCCTGCGCCACCGTCACCGCCTGCTGGACATGGGCATGGGTATGCCCGCCCGAAGCCTTGACCTCGCCTAGCAGGGTGCGCACTGCCCCCTGCATGCGGTTGTAACCGGCAATGATGCGACCGATCTCGTTGTCACGCTGCTCGCCGTCCAGGCTACGAGTGAAATCGCCACCGCCGACGCGGGTCAGACCATGTTCCACCATGCCCAGGTTGGCCATCAGCGGACGCAGACCAAACTGCCGCCCCAGCACCACCAGCAACAGAATGCCCAGCAGGCAGCCGAAGGCCAGCCACATCAGGCTGCGCTGACGGCTCTCGACATGCGCCGCCATCAGCCCAACGGCCTTGTTCATTTCCCGCAGCAGGCTGGTCGAGGCCCCTTCCAGGGCGGCCAGGTCGACCGTCTGCGTACCGCCTGCGAGGGTTTCCAACTGGCTGCGGAAGTCCTGCCAGAGCTTGCCGACCAGGGCCATCTGCGTCTGGATCGGCGGCGACTCGATCACACTGATCTTGCGCTCGGCGCTGCCCTTGAGCAGGGCCTCGTGGGCCTGGGCGAACTGCTTGATGGTGGCCTCCAGCGCCGCCCGCTCGATGGCGCCCTCACGCAACAACAGCGCTTCCTTGGTCATCTTCTGGCTCAGCATGCGCTGGGCGCCGGCGACGTTGATGGTCTCCGGCGACACCGCCATATTCAGGTACAGCGCCACCGAGGCGACCAGCGCCAGGAGGAACATCAGTACGTAGGAAAACAGGAACTGCTGATTCAGGGTGCGCAGACCTATGGCGCACAGCATGCGATCGAAAAATAGCGTGGCTGACATGACGCATCCCTCATAAGACTAGTTACGGCGAGTCCACTACCGTCGAATCAACACTAGTCTACCCAGACCAACCCGCAAGACGCTGTGCGCCTTTAGCCGTGGGCCTCTGCGCGCAGATAAGGTGCGTCAAGGCGCCGCACATTGGGGCGCCTATGCCGGATCAATGCAGGCTTAGGTCGCAACCACAAACAGGCTGACGATCAGCGCCATGCCAGCGAACCACACCAGCGAGCGGATCGGCCCCCAGTCGGCCAGGTAGCAGAGGAAATACAGCACCCGGCTGAGCACGAAGGCAATCGCCAGCTGATCCAGCAGCCCCTGCTCGGCGCCGCCGGCCTGGTGAGCGATGATCACCGCTGCGGCAAACGCCGGGGTCACCTCGAAGCCGTTGAGCTGGGCATTGTTGGCCCGTTTGCGCCAGCCTTCCAACCCCGCGAGAAACGCACGTGGGTCACTGTTGGCGTGCGGCCCGTAACCGGCGCCGAGGAACTTGGCGCTGGTGGTAGCCAGGTAAGGCAGGACAATAGCGATCAGCACGCACCAGTAAGCAATCGTCATGGTAGCTCCAGAGGCAGGGACAGTAAGGCTCGCAGCCTGCCTCAGACACACCCCAAAGACCATGACTGAACTGGCCAGAACGCATGGCGCAACAGCCAATTAGCCCGACAGAAAGCCTTGGGCTTATGCGTCAGGCTGGCTATACTTCGCCAGCTTCACGCAACCGGCACAGCTCCGGTTGCTCCCGCCACCTGTCCGAGGGGCGCTGCAGCAAACCCTGCCGAGCAGGGATTTGTCAGGCTCGGACAGGGCGTTAACCATACGCATCAACGGCGCCCATTCGACACAAACGAATGGAGATCTCATTTATGAGCGCTGTACTAACGCCTGCCGATTTCAACGACTACAAGGTCGCCGACATTTCCCTGGCTGCCTGGGGCCGTCGCGAAACCATCATTGCCGAATCGGAAATGCCCGCCCTGATGGGCCTGCGCCGCAAATACGCCGGCGAGCAGCCGCTCAAGGGCGCGAAGATCATCGGCTGCATCCACATGACCATCCAGACCGCCGTGCTGATCGAAACCCTCACCGCATTGGGCGCCGAAGTACGCTGGTCGTCGTGCAATATCTTCTCCACCCAGGATCAGGCCGCTGCGGCCATCGCTGCCGCCGGTATCCCGGTATTCGCTTGGAAGGGCGAGACCGAAGCAGAGTACGAGTGGTGCATCGAGCAGACCATCCTCAAGGACGGTAAGCCATGGGATGCCAACATGATCCTCGACGACGGCGGCGACCTGACCGAGATCCTGCACAAGAAGTATCCGCAGATGCTGGAACGCATCCACGGCGTCACCGAAGAGACCACCACCGGCGTCCACCGCCTGCTGGACATGCTGGCCAAGGGCGAGCTGAAAATCCCGGCGATCAACGTCAACGACTCGGTGACCAAGAGCAAGAACGACAACAAGTACGGCTGCCGTCACAGCCTGAGCGACGCCATCAAGCGCGGCACCGACCACCTGCTGTCCGGCAAGCAGGCGCTGGTGATCGGCTACGGCGACGTGGGCAAGGGCTCGGCGCAGTCGCTGCGCCAGGAAGGCATGATCGTGCGCGTGACCGAGGTCGACCCGATCTGCGCCATGCAGGCGTGCATGGACGGCTATGAAGTGGTTTCGCCGTTTATCGACGGGATCAACGACGGCAGCGCCGCCAGCATCGACACCGCCCTGCTGGGCAAGATCGACCTGCTGGTGACCACCACCGGCAACGTCAATGTCTGCGACGCCAACATGCTCAAGGCCCTGAAAAAGCGCGCTGTGGTGTGCAACATCGGGCACTTCGATAACGAGATCGACACCGCCTTTATGCGCAAGCACTGGGCCTGGGAAGAGGTCAAGCCACAGGTGCACAAGATCCACCGCACCGGCGCCGGCAGCTTCGACCCGCACAACGACGACTACCTGATCCTGCTGGCCGAAGGCCGTCTGGTCAACCTGGGCAACGCCACGGGCCACCCGAGCCGGATCATGGACGGCTCGTTCGCCAACCAGGTGCTGGCGCAGATCTTCCTGTTCGGCCAGAAGTACGCCGACCTGAGCCCCGCGCAGAAAGCCGAGCGCCTGACCGTGGAAGTGCTGCCCAAGAAGCTCGACGAAGAAGTGGCCCTGGAAATGGTCAAGGGCTTCGGCGGCGTGGTGACTCAGCTGACCAGCAAGCAAGCCGAGTACATCGGCGTGCCGCAGGAAGGCCCGTTCAAGCCACACGCTTACCGCTACTAAGCACAGCCCGTAGGGTGGGTTAGCCGCGCAGCGGTGTAACCCACCATCGCTGTCGGCAGGTACTCTCAGCGTCGATCTGACCACCGCTTGGTGGCTTACGCGCCGCGCAGAAACCGTAGCGAGCCCCTGTACAAGTGGTCTGCGGCCTAACCCACCCTACATCCAAGCCTGGCTTGTTTTAACTGGAACGTCTTATGTCTCAAGAACGCCGTTACAGCTTCGAGTTCTTCCCCACCAAGACCGAAGCCGGGCACGAAAAACTGATGAACGTAGCGCGCCAGCTGGCGACCTACAACCCCGATTTCTTCTCCTGCACCTACGGTGCCGGTGGTTCCACCCGCGACCGCACGCTGAACACCGTGCTGCAACTGGACGGCGAAGTGGGCGTGAGCACCGCACCACACCTGTCCTGCGTGGGTGACAGCAAGGGCGAACTGCGCGACCTGCTGAACCTTTACAAAAATGCCGGAATCAAGCGCATTGTCGCCCTGCGCGGCGACCTGCCGTCCGGCATGGGCATGGCCAGCGGCGAACTGCGTTACGCCAACGAACTGGTCAGCTTTATCCGTGAAGAAACCGCTGATCACTTCCATATCGAAGTAGCCGCCTACCCGGAAATGCATCCGCAGGCACGTAACTTCGAAGACGACATCGCCAACTTCGTGCGCAAGGCCAAGGCCGGCGCCGACAGTGCGATTACCCAGTATTTCTTCAACGCCGACTGCTACTTCTACTTCGTCGAGCGCGTGCAGAAGCTGGGTGTGGATATCCCCGTGGTACCGGGCATCATGCCGATCACCAACTACAGCAAGCTGGCGCGCTTCTCCGACGCCTGCGGTGCGGAAATCCCGCGCTGGGTACGCAAGCAACTGGAAGCTTACGGGGACGATACCGACAGCATCCAGGCGTATGGCGAGCAGGTCATCACTGAAATGTGCGAGCGTCTGCTGCAGGGTGGCGCCCCGGGTTTGCACTTCTACAGCATGAACCAGGCTGAGCCGAGCCTGGCGATCTGGAACAACCTCAAGCTGCCACGCTAACGGCAGCAGCCGTCGGCACACCACGCCCGGCAGGTGTCGACGGCTCTTTACCCGGCTCTGCGCCGCTGCCTTTTAGCCACGCGCCCGGCAAACCACGGTAGCCTTTTGCAACGCACGGCCCGGTCAGCGCAGTCAGTCACGACCATACTTTCAGCAAGCGTCTAGCCATGCAGGGCTTACGCGGTATCACAACCATGGAGCGCCGCAATGGCCGCACGAAAAAAGACCAACGCCTCAGTCACGCCCAAAGGCAGCCTGGAAACCCTCTCGCAGCGTGAAGTGCAGCAGCTGCGCGAAACCGGTTCCGGCAGCGTCTATGCGCTGTTCCGCCAGTGCGCCCTGGCGATCCTCAATACCGGCTCGCACAGCGACAACGCCAAGACCATTCTGGAAGCCTACCCGGACTTCGAAATCCGCATCCTGCAGCAGGATCGCGGCATCCGCCTGGAGCTGTTCAACGCCCCGGCCGACGCCTTCGTCGATGGCGAAATGATCGCCAGCACCCGCGAGATGCTGTTCAGCGCCCTGCGCGATATCGTCTACACCCAGAGCGAGCTGGAAAACCAGCGCATCGACTTCGGCAGCTCCCAGGGCATCACCGACTACGTCTTCCACCTGCTGCGCAACGCCCGCACCCTGCGCGCCGGCGTCGAACCAAGGATAGTGGTGTGCTGGGGCGGTCACTCGATCAGCACCGAGGAATACAAGTACACCAAGAAAGTCGGTCACGAACTGGGCCTGCGCGGCCTGGATATCTGCACCGGCTGCGGCCCCGGGGTGATGAAGGGGCCGATGAAAGGCGCGACCATTTCCCATGCCAAGCAGCGCAACGTACACGGCCGCTACCTGGGCCTGACCGAGCCGGGGATCATCGCCGCCGAGGCGCCCAACCCGATCGTCAATGAGCTGGTGATCCTGCCGGATATCGAGAAACGCCTGGAAGCCTTCGTCCGGGTTGGCCACGGCATCATCATCTTCCCCGGCGGCGCCGGTACGGCCGAGGAGCTGCTGTATTTTCTCGGCATCCTCATGCACCCGGACAACCAGAACCTCCCCTTCCCACTGATTATGACCGGGCCACGCAGCGCCGCCGCCTACTTCGAGCAGTTGCATGAGTTTATCGGCGCGACCCTGGGTGAAGCCGCGCAGCAGCGCTACCGTATCATTATCAACGACCCCGAGCAGGTCGCCCGGGAAATGGCCGAAGGAGTCAAGGCAGTCAAACAGTTCCGCCGCGAACATAACGACGCCTTCCACTTCAACTGGCTGCTGAAGATCGACGAAAGTTTCCAGCACCCGTTCGAGCCGACCCACGCCAACATGGCCAGCCTCAAGCTGACCCGCGAGCAGCCGGTGCATGAACTGGCGGCCAACCTGCGCCGGGCGTTTTCCGGGATTGTCGCCGGCAACGTCAAGGACAAGGGCATCCGTCTGATCGAACAATACGGCCCCTACGAGATCACCGGTGAGCGCGCCATCATGCGCCAGCTCGACCAGTTGCTGCAGGCCTTCGTCGATCAGCACCGGATGAAACTACCCGGCGGCAGCGCTTACACGCCCTGCTACAAACTGACCAGCTGAACCAGTGAAACCCGCGTCGTTGCTGGTACGGCAACGACGCGCGACCACCGAGCAGGCGGAGGCTCGCACAGACCGGCGGCTCTGTTATACTCGGGCCTTCCCGCCAGGCTTGCGCCCGGATGCTAGCCCCCAGAGGTCAGCAGTACCGGACGGGATTACGCCCCCCAAGCGTGATTCAAGCCAGGCAATACACCCCATAGGGCTGCGCCCTCACTAGACAGGATTACACATGTCCTTTGCCTCCCTCGGTCTCTCCGAGGCTTTAGTCCGTGCGGTCGAATCCGCCGGCTACACCCAACCCACTCCGGTGCAACAGCGGGCCATCCCCGCCGCGTTGCAAGGTCGCGACCTGATGGTGGCGGCCCAGACGGGTACAGGTAAGACAGGCGGTTTTGCCCTGCCGATCCTCGAGCGACTGTTCCCCAACGGTCACCCGGATCGCGAACAGCGTCACGGCCCGAAACAGCCGCGCGTATTGGTTCTGACACCGACCCGCGAACTGGCCGCCCAGGTGCATGACAGCTTCAAGCTGTATGCCCGCGATTTGAAATTCGTCAGCGCCTGCATCTTCGGCGGCGTTGGCATGAACCCGCAGGTCCAGGCCCTGGCCAAGGGCGTCGACGTGCTGGTGGCCTGCCCCGGCCGCCTGCTCGACCTGGCCAACCAGCGCGCCATCGACCTGTCGCACGTGGAAATCCTCGTCCTCGACGAGGCCGACCGCATGCTCGACATGGGTTTTATCCATGACGTGAAGAAGGTCCTCGCCAAGCTGCCGGCCAAACGCCAGAACCTGCTGTTCTCGGCGACCTTCTCGAAAGACATCACCGATCTCGCCGGCAAGCTGCTGCATAACCCGGAACGCATCGAAGTGACGCCGCCGAACACCACGGTCGAGCGCATCGAACAGCGCGTGTTCCGTGTTCAGGCCAGCCACAAGCGCGCCCTGCTCGCCCACCTGATCAGCGCTGGCGCCTGGGAACAGGTGTTGGTGTTCACCCGTACCAAGCACGGCGCCAACCGCCTGGCCGAGTACCTCGACAAGCACAACCTGCCGGCTGTGGCGATCCACGGCAACAAGAGCCAAAACGCCCGCACCAAAGCCCTGGCTGACTTCAAGGCGGGCAATGTGCGCATCCTGGTGGCCACCGATATCGCCGCCCGCGGTCTGGATATCGACCAGCTGCCGCATGTGGTCAACTTCGAGCTGCCGAATATCGAAGAAGACTACGTGCACCGCATCGGCCGTACCGGCCGTGCCGGCCGCAGCGGTGAGGCGATCTCCCTGGTGGCTCCGGATGAAGAGAAGCTGCTCAAGGGCATCGAGCGCATGACCAAGCAGAAGATCGGCGACGGCGATCTGCTCGGCTTCGATGCCAGCACCGTCGAAGCCGAGCGCCCGGAAGTGCGTGAGCCGCAGAAGCCACGTCAGCCGCGCGGCGCCAAGCCGGAAGGCGAACGCCATGGCGGCGGACGCAAGGACAAAGGCAAGGACAGCGGCAAGGAACACAGTCGCGCCGCCAAGCCCCAGGGCGGTCGCAGCCAACAGCCGCGTAACGCGTCCTCGGGGCGCGCTGCCGCGCCGGCCGCGCCGGCCGTGCCTGCGCTGCCTCCGGACCGTGCGCCGGATGAGTTCCGCGACGATGAAATCGATAATTTCGGCAACCGTGCCGACTATATAAGCCCGAACCAGAACAAGCAGCAGAACCGTGGCCGCCGGCCCGGTGCGCCTGCAGTGCCAAGCGGCCCGAGCGCCAGCAACGGCGTCGGTCTGGGTGCTCGTCCAGCCAAGCAGCCCCGCAGCAATGGCGGTGGTGCAAATACCGGCGCCGGCGCGGGTGCACAGGGTCGTCGCCAGGGCGCAGGTTCTGGCGGCCAAGGCGGTCAGGGGCGCAATGGCTCCGGCCGTGCACGTCCGCCGCGTGACACCCGCACCACCTCGCTGAACCGTGACGAGCTGCCGCGCCGCGAAGGTGCCGCGAAGGCCCCCAGCGACAAGCAGCCGGTGATCGTGCACAAGGGCTCGCGCCTGGACCGTTTCCCGACACCGGAGCAGCTCGACGAACTGGCGAGCGCACGTCCGCGCGGCGAAAAACCGGCCCTGCTGACGCGCAACCGCGAAGAGTCATAGTCCGCGAAGCAGGCCGTTGAAAAACGTTGGCGAGGCAGCCAGCGCAAGGCAAAAACAGGCGAGAAAGCGGAGTTTACGAGTTGTAAATGAGCATTTTGAGCCTGTTTTTAACGCCGCGATGGCAACGCAGGTAGTTTTTCAACAGCCTGCTAGCCGCACACGAAAACGCCGCCCATTGGGCGGCGTTTTTGTTTGAGCCTGAGCATTGCCACGCGAGTTAAATCCTCAGTATGGCTAGCGCTGCGCTCAACCCATCCTACTGGCGTACGCCTTCGACCGAGATGATCAGCTCAACGTCTTGGGAAGTTGGGCCGAGGTCCTTCTGGATGTCGAAATCTTTCAGTTTCAGCGTGGTGCTGCCCTCAAAGCCGGCGCGGTAGCCACCCCATGGGTCCTTGCCTTCACCGATAAACTTGGCGGCAATTACCACCGGCTTGGTCACGCCATTAAGGGTCAGGTCGCCGGTGATATCGGCAGTGCCTTCGCCAGTGGATTTGACCGAGGTGGAGGCGAAAGTCGCGGTGGGGTGCTTGTCCACGTTGAGGAAGTCATCACTGCGCAGGTGCTTGTCGCGCTCGGCATGGTTGGTGTCGACGCTGGTGGTGTTCAGGGTGACATTGACCTTGCTGTCCTGCGGCTTGGCGGCATCGAAGCTGAAGCTGCCGTCGAAATCCTTGAAGGTGCCGTACAGCCAGCTGTAGCCCAGGTGGCTGATCTTGAAATTGACGAAGGCGTGCTGGCCTTGCTTGTCGATGGCGTAATCGGCCGCCATCGCCTGACCGGCGCCGATCAGTGCGCCAGCCAGTGCCAGGGCTACGAGGGGTTTTTTCAACATGGGCATACTCCTTGTGAGTGTGGGATGGGGCCTATCCAGCCCCGGAAACAGCAAGCCTGCTAGCGACCAAACATCCGCGTAAGCGTTCGGTCGCGATCAATAAAGTGGTGTTTCAACGCCGCCAGGGCATGCACACCGGCGAAGATCACCAGCGCCCACGCCAGGTATTCATGCACCAGCCCGGCAACGTCTTCCTGATCGGGAATGCTGGTCAGGCTGGCCGGTACTTCAAACAGCCCGAATACTGGGATGCCGCGACCGTCTGCCGTGGAAATCAGGTAGCCGGAAATCATCAAGACAAACAGCCCCAGATAGAGCAAGCCATGGCCCAGCATGCTGGCCAGGCGCGTCATCCGCCCGTGGTTGGGCAAACTTGCCGGTGGTGGGCTAAACCAGCGCCATGACAGCCGGGCCAGCATCACGACAAACAGCAGCAGACCGATGCTCTTGTGCAAATCCGGGGCGCTCTTGTACCAGCCGCTGTAGTAGTCCAGGCCGACCATCCAGTAACCCAGACCAAACAAAGCGAAGATCACCACAGCCACCAACCAGTGCATAACAATACTGACCAGGCCGTAGTGAGAAGAACTGTTGCGCCATTGCATTGCAAACTTTCCGCAGAGAAGGACAGGGGTCGCGAGTGGAGCAAGACTAGCAACAAACCTATCGACTAAAAGCGGAAATTTTCGCTTTGAAATATCGAGAAATACGATGCGTCGTTCGATGCTTTAACTCAGCCGAATTAGGCTGGTGGCATTCGACAAAGTTCAGCAGCTCGGCCATAGACCTCAGGATAGAGCGGCTCAGTGGACGTTCTGGGTAACCGTACCGGGTTGTGCCGTCCATCCCCCGCAGTGCTTCTGATAGGCTTGGCGCAGATGATTGCGAACCGAGGAATGAATCGAGCGATGAGCCTGAACGACCAGTGGATGCAGCGTGACCTGAAAGTGCTCTGGCACCCCTGCACGCAAATGAAGGACCACGAGCACTTGCCCCTGGTGCCAATCAAACGCGGCGAAGGGGTGTGGCTGGAAGACTTCGACGGCAAACGCTATCTGGATGCCGTCAGCTCCTGGTGGGTCAATGTGTTCGGCCACGCCAACCCGCGGATCAACCAGCGCATCAAGGATCAGGTTGATCAGCTCGAGCACGTGATCCTCGCCGGTTTCAGCCATCAACCGGTGATCGAGTTGTCCGAGCGCCTGGTCAAGCTGACGCCCGCAGGCCTGGACCGGGTGTTCTACGCCGACAACGGCTCATCCTGCATCGAAGTCGCGCTGAAGATGAGCTTTCACTACTGGCTCAACGTCGGCCAGCCGACGAAAAAGCGCTTCGTCACCCTGTCCAACAGCTACCACGGTGAAACCATCGCGGCCATGTCGGTGGGCGATGTGGCGCTGTTTACCGATACCTACAGGGCGCTGCTGCTCGATACCCTCAAGGTGCCCAGCCCAGATTGCTACCACCGCCCCGAGGGCATCAGCTGGGAAGACCATTCACGCGCCATGTTCGCCCATATGGAGCAGTGCCTGGCCGAGCACAGCCATGAAGTCGCGGCGGTCATCGTCGAGCCGCTGATCCAGGGCGCCGGCGGCATGCGCATGTATCACCCGATCTACCTCAGACTGCTGCGCGAAGCCTGCGACCGCTATGGCGTGCACCTGATCCATGACGAGATCGCCGTCGGCTTTGGCCGCACCGGGACGATGTTCGCTTGCGAGCAGGCCGGCATCCGCCCGGACTTTCTCTGCCTGTCGAAAGCCCTGACCGGCGGCTATCTACCGCTGGCGGCGTGCCTGACCACCAACGAGGTGTACCAGGCGTTCTATGACGACTACTCGACCCTGCGCGCCTTCCTCCATTCGCACAGCTACACCGGTAACCCGCTGGCCTGCGCGGCGGCCCTGGCGACCCTGGATATCTTCGAACAGGACAATGTGATCGAAGCCAACAAGGCCCTGGCCACGCGGATGGCCAGCGCCACCGCGCACCTGGCCGAGCACCCGCATGTCGCCGAAGTGCGCCAGACCGGCATGGCCCTGGCCATCGAGATGGTGCAGGACAAGGCCAGTAAAACCGCCTACCCCTGGCAGGAGCGTCGCGGCCTCAAGGTGTTCCAGCACGCCCTGGAACGCGGCGCGCTGCTGCGGCCACTGGGTAGCGTGGTGTATTTCCTGCCGCCTTATGTGATCAGCCCCGAGCAGATCGACTTCCTCGCCGAGGTGGCCAGCGAAGGCATCGATATCGCCACCCGCACCTCGGTCAGTGTGGCGCAAGGCAATGCCAACTACCCGGGCTTTCGCGATCCGGGCTAAGCGTTCCGAGCTTGCCGGCTGTATGCGGCACGCCTGAGGCGTTAAGCTTGCCGCCTCAACTGTGCCGCTGCAGCGATCAATCCATGCGCCTTTCTCGTTTCTTTATCGATGCCCCACTCGCCCTCGGCCAGCATGAGCTGCCGGAAGCCCAGGCCCACTATATCGGCCGCGTGCTGCGGCATACCGTGGGCGATGCGGTGCAATTGTTCGACGGCAGCGGCCAGGAGTTTCTTGGTGAGCTGATCGAGGTGGGCAAGAAGAACGTGCGCGTTGAACTGCGCGAAACCTTTGCCGGTCAGGCAGAGTCACCGCTGCATATTCACCTGGGCCAGGGCCTGTCACGCGGCGAGCGGATGGACTGGGCGATTCAGAAAGCCAGCGAACTGGGCGCCAACGAGATCAGCCTGATCGTCAGCGAGCGCTGCGAAGTGCGCCTCAAGGATGAACGCGCCGACAAGCGCATGGCGCACTGGCGGCAAGTGGCGATCAGCGCCTGCGAGCAATGCGGCCGCTCGGTGCTGCCGATCATTCACCCGCCCATCAGCCTGAACGAATGGCTGGGGCAGGTTACCGCCGAGCTGAAGCTGGTGCTGCACCCGGTCGCAGAGCCCTGGGCCAGTCACCCACCGCCTAAATCCCTGGCCTTTCTGATCGGCCCTGAAGGCGGCTTGAGCGACAACGAAGTCGCCCAGGCCAAGACCCAAGGTTTCCACGCCGCCCGCCTCGGCCCGCGCGTGCTGCGCACGGAGACCGCACCGGTGGTGGCGCTGAGCGTGGCGCAACAGTTGTGGGGCGATTTCTAAATAAGTTTCCGCACAAGAAAAAGCCCGCAAACGCGGGCTTTTTCGTACGGTAGCGGTCAGATCAATCCGGCATCCGCCAGCTTCTGCTCCAAGCCGATCAGGTCCGGAATCTTCAGCACCGCCTCACCAAACTGCACCGCATCCAGCTCCAGCGGCGACAGGGCGACATCGGCGCGTACCAGCTCGGCACCGACCTTGATCGAGCGTGGGATACCCTGTAGCAGCACGGCAATAAACTTCACCGCCGGGCGACCACCGAGAGCGTTGATCACCGCCACGCGAGCGCCCGGGCTGACGCTGGCCTGGCCATCCGAAGCGGCCTCGAACGACAACAGCGGCAAGCGCAAATCACGCCAGGCAATCTGCCCGAGGAACCAGCTGGGCATGCCTGCGCTGAGTTGCGGCACGCGGTAAGGGATCAATTCGGCAACCGCCACGTTAGGCAGCAGCAGCGTGCGGTCAGTCAGCGGCACCAGCAGGCCGGTCAGGCTGTTGACGCTGCTCTGCGGGACGACGGCTTGGCTCATAAAAATTTCCTGTACAGGGCACGAGCCCGGATTAACGGCACTGCTCGGCCAGATGATTGACCAAGGCTTCGGCCAGCTGGCGCGGATCTCCGCTATGGCTGCTATAGCCAGCTTCACGCAGGCTGTCCGGCATACTCGGGCAGATGCAGCTGTCGCCACGCTGGGTCCAGATCAGACCACCCTGACGGCGCACGTAGGCGGCCGCGGCACTGCCGTCACTGCCCATGCCACTGAAGGCAATTACACCGCTCAACGCACCGAAATGCTGGGCCAGATTAAGCATCATCTGGTCGATCGATGGGCTGTAGGGCTCCGGCCAGCCGCGCTCGGCTATCTGCATCTGACCGTCATCGCTGAAGCCTAGCTCATGACTGATCGGTACCACCACCACTTCACCGCAGCGTACCGGATCGCCGTGACGAGCCGGATTGACATGCCACTGGCTGTGGCGGCCGACTGCTTGCGGCAGTGCACTCTCGAAACTCGCATCGATATGCTGGGCATACACAAACCCTACCGGTAGGCCGCCCGGCAAGGCATCGAGAAAGGTTTTTACCGCCGCAGGACCGCCCAGGGAGGCTGCCAGCAACCACACCTGACGCGCCGGCTCACCGGCTACCAGTGGGGTATCCGCCAGCGCTGCCGGCAGATCCAGACGCGATGGGCGCTGCGCTTCCGCCAGCAACGCTTCCAGACTCGGGCCGACCGCCTGCGAGGGATCGCCGACCAGCTTCTTCAGCTTGCCAAATAGGCGGCGCTCCCAGCGCGGGTAGTTTTCCGAATGACGCTCGGGGGCGTGACCTTCGCCAAACAGCACCGGCGCTGAGGCACTTTCCATCAGGCTGTCGACCAGCGGCAGGTCTTCCGACTGGGCCAGGTCAACCAGCCACAGGTCGGTTTCGCAGGCGTTCAGGGTTTCCTGATCGAGGCGCGCCGGGTCGCTGTTCATCACCACCTGGTAGCCGCTACCGGTCAACGCCTGCTGCAGCACATGGCGCTGCAGCGAGGTATCGGCAATCACCGCGATGCGGGCTGCAGTTTTCTCAGTCATTGCGATTTACCGGGTGGCGACCCACCAGTTGCTGAATGGTTTCGAGCAACAAGGACTCCTGGTAAGGCTTACCCAGGTACTCGTTGACGCCGATGCTCATGGCCCGCTCACGGTGTTTTTCACCGGTACGCGAGGTGATCATGATGATCGGCAGGTCTTTCAGGCCTTCATCGTGGCGCACCAGGGTGGCCACTTCGAAGCCGTCCATGCGGGGCATTTCGATGTCCAGCAGCATGATGTCGGGCTTGCGCTCTTGCAGCTGCGAGATCGCATCGACACCGTCCTTGGCGGTCAGCACGTTCATGCCGTTACGCTCGAGCAGGCGACTGGTGACCTTGCGCACGGTGACCGAATCGTCGACCACCATGACCAGGGTCGGCCGGTCGGCTTCGATCTCTGCCGCCGTCGCCGATTGTTTGAGCAGGCGCGGCGTCAGCTGGGTAAGCAGATGCGCGTGCAGCACGCGGATGGTCGCCAGCAGGTCGAGAATCACCACCACGCGACCGTCACCGAGAATGGTCGCACCGGAAATCCCGTGCACCCCGGCGAACTGCGGGCCGAGGCTCTTCACCACGATTTCCCGCGAACCCGCCAGGCTATCGACTTGTACGGCCACGGCGTGTTCCTTGGAGCGCACCAGAATTACCGGCAGCGGCAGGCTCTGACCGACCAGCTTGGGTTGCTGGCCGTTATTCAACAGGTCGCCCAGGTAGCGCAGCTCATAGCTCTGCCCGGCGTACTCGAAGCGCGGCGCATCGGGCGCGTAGTAGGCTTCCAGTTCGTACGGGGAGACCCGCACGATACCTTCGATGGTGTTCAGCGGGATGGCGTACAGGTCTTCCCCCGACAGCACCATCAGCGCGCGGTTGACCGATACGGTAAACGGCAGACGAATGGTAAAGGTGGTGCCGGTGCCGGGGATCGACTCGATGCTCATCGAGCCGCCGAGCTGCTTGACCTCGGAGTGGACCACGTCCATACCCACGCCACGCCCGGAAATTTGCGTCACCTTCTCGGCGGTGGAGAAACCGGCCTCGAGAATAAATTGCAGCACTTCGTAGTCAGTCAGGTCCGAGTCGGCGTCCATCAAGCCGCGCTCAATGGCCTTGCGCTTGACCGCTTCCAGACGAATGCCGCCGCCGTCATCGGCCAGGGTCAGGACGATATCACCACCCTCGCGGCCCAGTGCCAGACGAATGGTGCCCTGCGCAGGCTTGCCGGCCGCGCGGCGTACCTCGGCAGCCTCGATGCCGTGGTCGACGGCGTTGCGCAACATATGCTCCAGCGGCGCGACGATACGTTCGAGTACGGTACGGTCCATCTCGCCATCGGCATTACCGACGACGAACTCGACCTGCTTGCCCAGCTCACCGGAAATCTGCCGCACAATGCGGCGCAGACGCGGCACCAGCCGGTCGAATGGCACCATGCGCGTACGCATCAGGCCTTCCTGCAGCTCGGAGTTGACCCGCGCCTGTTGCAGCAACAGGGTTTCCGCATCGCGGTTACGCGCAGCCAGGGTTTCCTTCAGGTCGAGCAAGTCGGACGCGGACTCGAACAGTGCCCGCGAGAGCTGCTGCAACTGCGAGTGACGGTCCATTTCCAGCGGATCGAAATCTTCATAGCCCATACGCTCGGCTTCAGCCTCAATACGGCTGAGGATCTGTGCCTGAGTTTCGGTATCGAGGCGGCGCAACTGGTCGCGCACGCGGTCGATGGTGGCTTCCATTTCACTCAGGGTGAAACCGAAGTCACTCACCTGCTGTTCAACACGACCACGGAAAATCGAGGTTTCACCGGCCAGGTTGACCAGACCTTCGAGCAATTCGGCCGGCACCTTGACCAGTTCCTGCGGCGCACGACGGGAGGCGGCTTCCTGCGCAGCTTCCTCGGCACGCCGCACGAACGGCAGCACCTTGGCCACCAGTGCCTTGGCCGGCATGGCACTGGCCGCAATAATCGGTGCACTCAGCTCCGGCAGGCGTGGAGCGGCCTCGACCACAGGCGCCGGCGCTTGGGGACTCGCCGTATCGGCCATCAGGCTGTCATTCAGGCGCTGACGCAGCGCGTCGAGCTCCTGCTGCAAACCTTCGAAACCCGACTGCACATCGACAAACAGACTCTGCGTCCACGGCGCGCCCTGGGCTTGCGCTTCGGTCAGGTGCTGTTCGAGGCTGTGGGTCAGATCACCCAGGCGCTTCTGTCCGGCCAGGCGCGCACCACCTTTGAGGGTGTGCAGGATGCGCAGCATATCGTCGATGGCGGCACCGTCTTCACGGTCAGCCTCCCAACGGCCGAGCGCCACCTCCATGGCTTCCAGCAGGTCGTCACCTTCCTCGAGGAAGATATCGAGGATGTCCGACTCTGCATCGTCATCCTGCTCGGCGGCGGCAGCCTTGAGGGCCACCGCAAAGGGTATGCTCAGTTGCTCATCCGGGTTGGCGCGAAAGCGCTTGATGGTTTCGATCAGTGCATCGCCGCTCGGTACGCCGCGTCTGTCGCGTACCGCTTCAAGCATCTCGGCCAGGCTGTCGTGACAGGCCTGGAGCAGGGTGAACAGGTTCTGGCTGGCGCGCAAACGCCCTTGACCAAGGCCTTCGTAGAGGAATTCCAGCTCGTGGGCCAGGTCACCGATTTCGCGGATCTCGGCCATGCGTGCGCCACCTTTGAGGGTGTGCAGGTCGCGCTGCAGCGACTCCAGCTCCAGGCTGTTATTGACGTCGCCCATCCAGCGTTGCAACGCCGCACCGGCGCTGTCGATGATGTCGAAACCTTCCTCAAGGAAGATTTCCACCAGTTCTGGATCGCGATCGTCGTCAAGTACGGCAGGTGCCGCAACAGTCAACGGTGCGGGCTCGGGCTCAATATCGGGGACTGGCGAAAATTCGACTTCGTTTTCAGCAGCAGACTCGAGCAGTGCTGGCTCGTCGAACTCCAGCGCGGGTAATTCGAACTCGTCGCCCACCAGTGCTTCAGGTGCCAGTGGTTCCTGCGGCGTATCGACCAGGCTGCCAAAGTCGATCTCTTCTTCAATCTCCGGCAGTTCAGCAGGCTCAGGCTCTGCCAGCTCCAGCGACTCGATCAGCGGCAAGGCTTCGGCTTCGGCTTCGGCTTCGGCTTCGGCTTCGGCTTCGGCTTCGGCAACAGGCTCGGAGAGAGCTGGAGCCACTGGCAAGCTTTGTCCACCACTCTGACGGAAGCTGCGAATGGCTTCGATCAGTTGCAGCGGCGAATGCATGGCGGCGCGCGCCTGCAGCTGTTCCAGCAGTTGCGCCAGGGCGTCATGGCTTTGTTGCAGCAGGCTCGCCAGTGGGTGCGAGAAGCTGTAACGCCGATCGACCAGGCCTTCGTACAAGGATTCGAGCTCATGGGCGAGATCGCCAATCGGACGAATCTCGGCCATGCGTGCGCCACCCTTGAGGGTGTGTAGATCACGTTGCAGCGACGACAGCGCGGCTTTGTTGTCCGTGTCGGCCAACCAGCGCTCCAGCGCCTGACCGGCACTTTCCAGAATATCGACCGCCTCTTCGAGGAAGATCGACACCATTTCTTCATCGAGGGATTCATACAGCGAAGCAGCAGGTGCCTCGACCAACGGCTCGCTGACGGCCTCAACAATAAGCGCAGGCAGCTCTTCAACATCCGGCACGTCGAGTTCAAGCGCCTCGATCAGCTCATCCGACTCGCTCAGGCTGACTTCTTCCAGTGCGGCAGTGGCGTCGGCCAGCTCGACAATCTCGATACCGGCGGCACCGTTGTTGGACAGCAGAGCCAGGGTGTTGGGGTCCAGCGCCTCGTCCAGCAGCTTGCGCAGCGCGCTCACTCGCTGCGGCGCGCCACTGACCTGCAGGCCGGCGGCGACCTGATCCATCATGCCGATCAGCGCTTCGTGGGCCTGCTCGGCTTCGCTGAAGAAGCGCTCGCTGACCGCCAGGCGGCCTTCTTCGACCGCACCATAGAGGTCGAGCAGGGCTTCGCAGAGTTCATCGATCTGCGGTAGCTCGGCCATCTCGGCGCCACGGCCAAGGGTGGTCAACTCATCCAGCAGGGAGCTCAGTTCCTGGCGCTCGGACGGGTGCTCGCGCCACTTGCGCAGCAGGTCTTCGGCATCCAGCAGGATATCCATGCCTTCGGCGAGGAAAATGCTGAGCATCTGCGGATCGCGTTTCTCGCCCTGATCGCTCTGCCGGCTGTTTTCGGCGTGCTCGAGGCGGTCACTGTGCAGCTTCTGCACGCGCTCAAGGAACTCGGCAGCCCCCGGTAGAACCGCCAGTGGCTGGCTTTCCAGCTGCTCAAGGCCCAGGCGGAAGAGTTTCTCGGCGCGGCTCAGCAGCTCCGCTTCGGCCAGGTCCATGGGGATCAGGTTGGCTTTGAATTCCTTGACCAGCTTCTCCAGTGGCGAAGCAATCTCGGCCACCGGCTGAATACCGGCCATCGAGGCGCTGCCCTTGAGGGTGTGCAGGGCCCGTTGCAGGTCATCAGTCACCGGCTGCGGCAGTTCCTGGGCACAGTCCGCCAGGAAGCCAACCAGGGTATCGAGGTGCATCTCGGCTTCGTTGCGAAAAATCTCCAGCAACTGCGGGTCTAGCCCGTCGTCAACCTCAACCCCTACGGCGGTAGCGACTGGGCTGCCCTCGGGCTCCGCTACCAGCTCAACCGGGGCTTGCGGTTTTGCGAGGCTTCGACCTTTGGCCAGGGCGTGCGCCGTCGCGGCCAGATGGTCCACATCGTCACGCTGACGTTGCGCTTTACTGGCGAATTCATCGACCAGGGCCGGCATCAGCGCAACCACATCGGTGATCACCTGCTGCACCTCGGCACCCGGCTGAATGCTACGATCCAGCACGCGGTTGAGCAGGTTTTCAATTGACCAGCCCAGCTCACCGATAATCAAGGCGCGCACCATGCGGCCACTGCCCTTGAGGGTGTGGAAGGCCCGCCGGATTTCGCTTAAGGCATCCTTGTTGTCGGTGTCGGCGCACCACTGCGGGAAGTACTCGCCAATGGTTTCCAGTACTTCACCGACTTCTTCGATAAAGACTTCCAGCAGCTCTTCATCGATGGGCTCTTCATCCGCCGGTGGTGGCAGCAGGCTTGGCGGTACATCGTGAGCGGGCGGGTTGATCGCCTGCACCGGAGCGGCCATCACGTCGGCCATCGACAGGGCTTTCTCGGCGGCAGGTTGCGCGGGCTCTTCGCTCAGCGGCGCGCTGGGCAGTTCAACCTCGGGCAACTCGAGCGCAGCCAGCTCGGCCTCGTTCCAGTTGGCCGGGCTGTCGCTTTCGTCCAGCTCAAAGCTGTCGAGTTGCAGCTCTTCGCCAGCAAACGGCTGTTCTTGTTGAGCTTCAGCCAGCGGCAGGGGCTCGGCGTCGGCCAGGTCGATACTGAAATCGATCAGTTCAAGATCAGCAGCCGGTGCTTCAGTCACCCACTCAGCTTCGCTGGATGGCGATTCAATCGCCGTCGAATCCAGATCGGCAAACTCGGCACTGAAGTCGTCCGCCAGATCCAGGCTCAAGGGTTCTTCGACAATCGGCTCCAGGCTCGGCTCGATCTCGGCCGGTTGCTCCGGTTCTACGCTGAGCACGTCCATATCGTCCAGCGGATCGGCCAGCGGCGCGAAGGATTCTACCGGCGGCTCGCCGCGGTCGAGAATCGATGGTTTTTCTTTCAGCGGATAGCCCAGGCTTTCCAGGCTTTCCTCGGCCACGTCGAGAATCAGGTCGCCCTGGGTCGCATGGTCTTCAGCCAAACGTTCGAGGTAGTACTCGACGCTGGTGATGGCGTCCGCCAGGGTGTCGAGATTTTGCCAGTTGGGCACGGCCTTGCGCGCCAGCAGCTGTTCCTGGATATAACGATTGCAGGCATTCAGCAGGTCAGCTGCGCGTTGCAGCGGAATCATCGCCAGGCCGCCACGCACCTGCGTCAGCAACTCGGGCACGCGGGCCAGGTGTTCGTGGTTCCACTGCGAGGCGATAAATTCGATGATCGCGTCTTTGGCCTGCTCCAGGCCGTTGCGCGCTTCCTTGATCACCAACTGATGAATCTGCGCCACATCGGTGGTCGGCAGATGACTTTCTTCACGCCCGCCATCCTGCGCAGGGCCGACCATGCCGGCCAGGGTAGCTTCGACGTACAACAGCGCGCCGGCAACATCCATCAGCACCGCATCGCTCGGCTCGCCCTGGCCCTTGGCCAGACCGTTGACTACATCGAGCTGGTCGGCAATGACTTTGCGCGGCTGACCGAACCCCAGCACCGCGAGGGTGTCGGCAATCTGCTTGAGCGGTGCGGCGAGCGCATCCAGATCGGCGACCTGGGTACGGTCGCTGCGCACGAACAGATCGAGGCTGTCCTTGACCCGCACCAGCTCTTCACACAGCGCAGCGACCACCGAACGCATGGCGTCGCGGTCCGGGCCGGCCAGGCGGGCGCGCTCTTCGTCGACCACGTCGTTGTCTGGCAGTGCGTCGTCGAGGCGGTATTGCTCCTTCAGTCCGCGCACACGCGGTGACTGCGCCGACGACTTGGCCACATAGAACAGCAGGTTCTTGCTCAGCTCGTCGGGGGCGGCCTGGTTAAGACCATCGGCGCCTTGTTCGAGCAGGCGCTTGAGCTCCTTATCAACCTGACGCAGCAACGTCCGCACCGACGAGCCGTTGGCGACGCTGCCGTTGGCCAGCCCTTCGACCACGCCCGAGGCGATCTGCCACAGCGGGCCGAGCGGTGAATCCTTGCAGAGGTTTTCCAGCCGCGCGAACACCCGCGCCATATAGCCCAGGTTGGTCGGCAAGTCCTGGTTGCGGATTACCCCGACCAGGGCCATTTGCAGCATCTGCCGCAGTTTGCGCAGCAACACCGGCAGCTCGGCGGTGCGTAGTTGGTCAATGCTTTCATGGGACAGCGCGGGCGTGCGGCCGGACATATCCGGGGCAAACAGGCTGGTTTCCGACAGTAATTTTTCGCCACGCGCAGCGCGCAGGTCATTGAGCAGGGGCAACACGACCATCGGCAGGTCGCGGCGGGCGGTCTGGATGCGATCAAGGTAGACCGGCAGCTGCAGAATCGACTGCATCAGCACTTCCAGGGCTTCACCCTGGTTGGTCACCCGGCCGTCGATCATGGCGCCGGCCAGCTGTTCCATTTCCTCAGCCAGCAGCGCCGCACCGAAAAACTCGACCATCTGCAAGGTGCCGAGGACCTGATGCACATAGGTCTGGCAGAAACGCATGCGCGTAGCGTCCTGGGGGTTCTCGACGAACGCCTCCAGCGCCTGACGCGCCTGTTTCAGGGTTTCCGCGATCTCGCCCTTAACCCATTCCAGGGCGACATAATCGTGCCGATCACCCATAGCCACTCCACTCATAAACTTGGCTCTGCCTTATCCCTTGCGGGTAAACGCCAGCACTCGCTCGTCGGCTACCGGGATCAACTCCGGATGCTGCCAACCCGCCACCTCGCCCACTCCCACCACCAGCAGACCACCCGGTGCCAGGCGCTCGGCCAGGCGGTTGAGGATCTCGCGGCGACGCCAGCGACGAAAATAGATCAACAAGTTCTGACAAAAAATAACGTCCATACCGGACATCGGTGCCTTGGCCAGCTCCAGCACATTGAGCCGGGCGCAACACACGCGCGCGGCCAGATTCGGCACCACTTTGAAACGTCCATCGTCCTGGGCCAAGAAGTAACGCTGGCACAGATCGGCATCTATCTGCTCAAGACGTCGAGCACCATACTGGCCATCGCGCGCCTTGCTTAGGGCATTCAGGCTGATATCGGTGCCGGTTACCCCGAAATGATCCGGATGCTCACTGTCACGCAGGACCTCGGCCGCGCTGATCGCCATTGAGTACGGCTCTTCACCGCTGGCACAGCCCACGCTCCACAGCTCCCATGGCTGCGTCAGGCCCCGTTGCAGGCGTTCACGCAAATAGCTTTCCAGCACCTCAAAAGACGGGCGATGACGAAAGAAACGGGTTTCCTGCACGGTCAGCCGATCCAGCAGGGTCGACCACTCCACCGCACCGCGGGGACCATCGGTGACCTGCCGGTAATACGTGGCGTAATCCATTACGCCCAGCTCGCGCATCCGCGCACTCAGATTGGTTTGCAGAAACGCCCGCCGCCGTTCATTGAGAACGACCCCGGTACGCTCCTCAAGCAGCGTCTGCCAGTCACGAAACTCTGTGGCTGTCATATCTGCCAGGGGTTGCAAGGCCCAGACGCCTGACTGCATGTCGTGCCCCTCGCTCACGGCCATAGTCCTTATGCAACGGGCCTTTCAGCCCGCCGCACAGCGACGTTTTAAGCCTGTTCCCCACCCGGCAAGGTAAAGCCGGATACCGACTTACGCATCTCACTGGCCATCTTGGCCAGGTTACCAATGCTCTTGGCAGTAGCGGTGGTACCGGAGGAGGTTTGCGAGGTGATTTCCTGGATCACGTTCATCGTGTTGGAAATATGGCCCGCCGACGAAGCCTGTTGGCGCGCAGCGTTGGAGATGTTCTGGATCAAGGCCGCAAGGGTCTTGGATACCTTCTCGATCTCTTCCAGTGCCACCCCGGCGTCCTGCGCCAGACGAGCACCGCGCACCACTTCGGAAGTCGTTTGCTCCATCGAGATAACGGCTTCGTTGGTGTCGGTCTGAATCGTCTTAACCAGCGCCTCAATCTGCTTGGTTGCCGCAGAAGAACGCTCTGCGAGGCGTTGTACTTCGTCCGCTACCACGGCGAAGCCGCGGCCCGCATCACCAGCCATGGAGGCCTGGATCGCGGCGTTCAGGGCGAGGATGTTGGTCTGGTCAGCAATGTCGTTAATCAGACTAACGATGTCACCGATCTCCTGGGACGATTCACCGAGGCGTTTAATCCGCTTCGAGGTGTCCTGGATCTGCTCTCGGATGTTATCCATGCCGGTGATGGTGTTGTGCACCACCTCATTACCCTTGTTGGCGATGGCTACCGAGCGCTCCGCTACCGCGGAGGACTCCGAGGCGTTCGCCGATACCTGGTCAATCGACACGGCCATTTCGTTGATCGCCGCAGAAGCACCGGCAATTTCCTGGGCCTGGTGCTCGGAGGCCTCGGCCAGGTGCATCGCCGTGGCCTGGGTTTCCTGGGCCGCACCGGCTACCTGAACGGCGGTCAGGTTGATGGTGGCTACCAGGTCGCGCAGCTGGTCGATGGAGTAGTTGATGGAGTCAGCGATGGCACCGGTGAAATCCTCGGTTACCGTCGCAGCTACGGTCAAGTCACCGTCGGCGAGGTCGGCGATTTCGTCGAGCAGTCGCAGAATCGCCGCCTGGTTACGTTCGTTTTTCTCGGCGGTGGACGCCAGACGACGGTTGGTCTCGCGCACCATCACCAGGCCGATGAGAATGATCGAACCCAGTGCCAGAGCACCGAGCACATAGCCGATCAGGGTGTTGATGGCGCGGCCAGTGGCCAGGTCATCAAAACCGACCGCCAGCTCAGAAGCCTTGTCCAACAGGGTCTGTGAAACACTGAAGATCGCATTAGCCGATTCACGCACCTGGAACAGTTCAGGCGAAGTTTCGAGAATCTCGTCCACCGAACCGGAGACGAATTCGAACAGTTCGGAAATTTCCGCCAGACGCTCGAGAGCTTCTTCGTCGCTTACCTGGGCGATTTCCATGGCGGCGTTGCCTTCGAGCATCGCACTCAATACACGACCGAACAGGCTGGCGTCGCGGCCGAACATGTCCGCAGCCTGCACCGAGTCCTGGTCACCGGCCAGTACCTTGTTGACCGAACCGAGGATACGTTCTGCCAGCAAGGATTGCCGCTGGGCAACCGAGACCTGAGCCGCCGGCGCGCCGCTTTCCAGCAGAATGTCGACCACTTCTTCGTACTCGACCTGCAGCTGCGGGATGGTTTCCGCCAAGGTCGCGGCTACTTGGTGCAGCGACAGTACGGTCTGTTCGTTGGCCAGGATGGCGTCGGTGTTCTGTCGTAGGGTATCCCAGTCCTGCTGCACCACAGCGATCTGTGACTGCAGGGATTCCGGCGCTGCGGGCAGCCCGGTCTCCTCGTTGCCGTCGGTCAGATAACCCCAGCGCGCCTGGAAGTCGTTGCGCGCATCGCGCAGCAAGCCGAAGGCCTCGGCCGTACCGGCCGCCGCTTCGGTGGAGTTTTTCGCGATACGCTGGGACAGTACGCGCAGTTCACCGGCGTGGCCGATGTACTCCGTGTCATAGTTGGATTGGGTGTTGATGTAGGCGAAGTTGGCGAACAACAGCACGATCGAAACGATCAGGACAATAAACAGCCCTGCGATCAATGTGCTACTGCGCGCACCTGCTAACAAATTACCTGCATTTAGTTTTTTCATTTACTGGCCCCCGCCTGGACCGACCGCACTACGGTTCCCATGTAACGCCAAAAGGCCGGCAATGCCGACCCCACCGATAAACTGTTAATACGCCACGTCGAGAAAACCCGGGTTCTGGGCCAGCGCGTGTGGGCTGAACACCAACCAGGGCTGTTCACGTTGAAAGACTCCGTGGATAAAGGGTGCTATGGACGCCTCAAGCGGCGGCAGCTGCTCGGAGAAGGTGTCCACAGGAAAATGCTGCATGCCGAAGACTTCATCGACCGTCAGGCCGGCAAAGACTTCTTGGTGATCAACCACCAACACCCGGCGTTTCTTGCGCAATGGCGACAGCTCATTGCCGAAGAAACCGCACAGATCCATTACCGGCAGCAAGCGGCCACGCACGTTGGCCACGCCCTTGACCCAGGTCTTCACGCCGGGCAACAAGGTATGGCGCGGCTCATGCAGCACCTCGCCCACCTCGCCCATGGGCGCGACGAAGAAACGCTCACCCATACGGAAACCGATACCGCTCCAGGTCTGCACGACCGCTTGCTGCGAAGGCAAGCCAGCCGCCAGCGCACGACAGAGCCGGTCGATATCCAGAAGGGTTTGAAAAGGTGTTTGCGCGTCCGGCATGCCAGCTGTGGCCTTATTCTTTTTTAATTGCGGACTAACTCGGTATTAGCCAGCCAATACCGCATTCAAGGTTTTAATCAGGGTGTCTTCATCTACCGGCTTGGTCAGGTAATCCTTGGCCCCCTGACGCTTACCCCAGACCTTATCGGTCTCCTGATCCTTGGTGGTGACGATGATCACCGGGATATGGCTGGTGTCCGCATCCTTGGTCAATTGACGGGTGGCTTGAAAGCCATTCAGGCCCGGCATGACGATATCCATCAGCACTGCATCCGGTTTTTCCTGGCGAGCCAGGGCGACGCCGTCGGCACCATTTTCCGCTTTGAGTACCTGATGGCCGTGCTTTTCCAGCATGGCGGTCAGTTTGTACATTTCAGTCGGCGAGTCATCAACAATCAGAATTCGAGCCATGCTGTTTCCTAATACTTTTAAAAGGCGCTCAGCTGTTCAGCCGTGCGTCAGGACGCTTGTTCCACCGGTACAAAGTCAGGCACATGAGCCTTGATCGCCCCGAGCAGCTCTTCTTTGCTGAAGGGCTTGGTCAGGTATTGATCAGAGCCGACAATGCGGCCCTTGGCCTTATCGAACAGACCGTCTTTGGAAGACAGCATGATCACCGGGGTGGATTTAAAAGCGCTGTTGTTCTTGATCAAGGCACAGGTCTGATAGCCATCGAGCCGCGGCATCATAATGTCGACAAAGATGATGTTCGGATGGGTATCGGCGATCTTTGCCAAAGCATCGAAGCCGTCAACTGCGGTAATTACCTCGCAGCCCACCTTTTTCAGCAGGGTTTCCGCGGTACGACGAATCGTTTTCGAATCGTCGATCACCATCACCCTCAAACCCTCGGAATGCTGTTCCATGTTTGCCCTACCATCGCCTCGGTGAGTCGTTATTTTTGCGTTATATCAGTGCGCCTGAGGCCCTGTCACCGATGGGCTACAAGCCAATCGTCGGGCCTTTTTAGCACACTCTCCAGATGCAATCTATAAGCCGCAGGGGGTCAAGGTTTTTCCTTGACCCCCTGGCTTGTCAGCGCCACCCTGACGCCACATCACGTCTTAGCACACTTTAATCGCTGCCTTTTTACGGAGAACACCGCCATGAGCGTCCGCCTCGGCATTGTCATGGACCCCATTGCCCAGATCGCCTTCAAGAAGGACAGCTCGCTGGCCATGTTGCTGGCCGCCCAAGCGCGTGGCTGGACGCTCTTCTATATGGAGCAGAAAGACCTTTACCAAGCCAAGGGCGAAGCCCGCGCTCGGCTGTCAGAGCTTAGCGTATACAACGACCCACAGCGCTGGTTCGAGCTGGGTAGCGAGCAGGATATTGCGCTAAGTGAGCTGGACGTGATCCTGATGCGCAAGGATCCGCCCTTCGATAACGAGTTTGTCTACTCCACCTACCTGCTGGAGCAAGCCGAGCAAGCGGGTGTTCTGCTGGTCAACCGCCCGCAAAGCCTGCGCGACTGTAATGAAAAGTACTTTGCCACCCAGTTCAGCCAATACACGCCGCCGACTGTGGTGAGCCGTAGGGCGGACATTCTGCGCGAGTTTGCCAAAGAGCAGCGTGACATCATTCTCAAACCCCTCGATGGCATGGGCGGATCGATGATATTTCGTCATCGCGAAGGCGATCCCAACCTTTCCGTGATTCTCGAGACCCTGACCAACCATGGCCAGCAGCAGATCATGGCCCAGGGTTACCTGCCGGCGATCAAGGATGGCGACAAGCGCATCCTGATGATCGACGGCGAACCCGTGCCGTACTGCCTGGCGCGTATCCCGGCAGCCGGGGAGACCCGTGGCAACCTGGCCGCCGGCGGTCGCGGCGAAGCCCGCCCGCTGAGCGAACGTGATCGCGAGATCGCCGCCGCCGTTGGCCCGACCCTGCGCGAAAAAGGCCTGCTATTCGTCGGCCTGGACGTGATCGGCGAGCACCTGACCGAGATCAACGTCACCAGCCCGACCTGCATCCGCGAGATCGACGCGGCCTTCGATACGCGTATTGGCGAACGCCTGATGGACAAGATTGCCGAGAAGCTCAATGCGCGCAGTGCTTCATAGACTTTTCTATGCGCCCTCGGCAGACTGCGCGGCAACCTGAGCAGACCCGAAATGCGATGAACGCAGCCGCCCACCCCCCTGAACTTTCCAGCGCCGGCGTACAGCCGGCGGACCGCCTGGGCTTTACCCTGTTCCTCGCCGCCGTGTTGCATGCCGCATTGATCCTCGGCCTGGGCTTTACCCTGGCCGAGCCGAGCCAAATCAGCAAAACCCTGGAAATCACCCTCTCCACCTTTAAAAGCCAAGAAAAGCCTAAAGAGGCCGATTTTCTCGCCCAAGACAACCAGCAAGGCAGCGGCACTCTAGAACACAAGGCCGCGCCGAAAACCACCGAGCAAGCGCTGTTTCAGGACAGCGAAGTCAAGCGCATCACCCCGCCCGCCTCGCCGCAACAGCCCGCCGTGCGCCAGCAAGCGCCCAAGGCCGCCGTCGCCACCCGCACCCCGCAACAGCAGAAAACCCCAGTCAAACGCGAAGAAGCCAAGCCGACGGCGCAAGCCCGGCCAGCACCAGTGTTCGACAGTGCACAGCTATCCTCGGAAATTGCCAGCCTGGAGGCCGAACTGGCCTTGGAAGTACAGCAATACGCCAAACGACCGAAGATCCACCGCCTCAACGCCGCCTCGACCATGCGCGACAAAGGTGCCTGGTATAAGGATGAATGGCGCAAGAAGGTCGAGCGCATTGGCAACCTCAACTATCCGGATGAAGCGCGCCGCCAGGGCATCTACGGCAGCCTGCGCCTGCTGGTATCGATCAACCGCGACGGCACCCTGTATGAAGTGCAGGTGCTGGAGTCCTCTGGTCAGCGCACGCTCGACCAGGCCGCCCTGCGCATCGTGCGCCTGGCCGCGCCGTTTGCACCCTTTACCGGCGACCTGGCCGATGTCGACCGTCTGGAAATCATCCGCACCTGGCGCTTCGAGCGTGGCGACCGCCTGTCGAGCAACTGATCAGACCGACTTTTACCCGGCGATGGCGCGTCGCGCTTGAAGCCAATGGCCTGAAGCCTGAAACTAACGCCCATGAAAGACGCCAGCCCCAGCTACCTCAAGCACCACTTCCTGATTGCCATGCCGCACATGGCCGATCCGCATTTCGCGCAGACCGTCACCTACCTGATCGACCATAACGAGTTCGGCGCCATGGGCCTGGTGATCAACAAGCCCAACGGCCTCAGCCTGGCGGACGTACTCGAACAGCTGCGCCCGGATGAAGAACCGCCCGCGCTGTGCCAGAGCCTGCCGATCTTTAGCGGCGGCCCGGTGCAGACCGATCGCGGTTTTGTCCTGCACCCCAGCGGCCCGCAGTTTCAGGCCACCCTGGAACTGGGCGAGCTGGGCCTGTCGACCTCCCAGGACGTGCTGTTCGCCATTGCCGATGGCAGCGGCCCGGAGAAATACCTGATCACCCTCGGTTACGCCGGCTGGGAAGCCGGGCAGCTGGAAGCCGAGCTGGCCGACAACGCCTGGCTGACCTGCCCGGCCGATAACGCCATTCTCTTCGATTTGCCCTTCGACCAACGCCTGAACGCCGCCGCCGCGCGCCTGGGGGTCAATCTCAGCCTGCTCACCTCGCAAGCCGGGCACGCCTGATGACCGAGGCGAAGGCAAAACCGCTGCGCCTGCTGCTGGGCTTCGATTACGGCAGCAAACAGATCGGCGTGGCGGTCGGCCAAGTGATCACCGGCCAGGCCCGCGAGCTGTGCATCCTTAAGGCGCAGAACGGGGTGCCGGATTGGCAGAAAGTCGAAGCGCTGATCAAGGAATGGCAGCCGGACGCCATCGTTGTCGGCCTGCCGCTGAACATGGACGGCACAAAAAGCGAGATGAGCGACCGCGCCGAGAAATTCGCCCGCCGCCTTAACGGCCGCTTCAACTTGCCCGTGCACACCCACGACGAACGCCTGACCACCTATGAAGCCAAGGGCCAGCGCCTGCAGCTGGGACAGAACAGCGGCTACCGCGAGCGTCCGGTCGACGCCCTCGCCGCAGCTTTGCTGTTGCAAGGCTGGCTTGAAGAAAATTGCCTGGGCTGAGGCCCGCTTAGCTTGCATCTGGAGTGTTGCCATGAGTTTACCCAACCCGGCCGAACTGCTGCCGCAGATGGCCGCCGCCCTGACCGGCCACCTGAACCAGCGGCAGATCGGCGAACCGCGCTTTATCGGCATCCGCACCGGCGGCGTCTGGGTCGCCCAGGCCCTGCTCGAAGCCCTGGGCCGCGACGATGCGCTGGGTATTCTCGATGTGTCCTTTTACCGTGACGACTTCACCCAGAACGGCCTGCACCCACAGGTGCAACCGTCCGAGCTGCCGTTCGAGATCGAAGGCCAGCACCTGGTGCTGATCGACGACGTGCTGATGAGCGGCCGCACCATCCGCGCCGCCCTCAACGAGCTGTTCGATTACGGCCGCCCGGCCAGCGTGACCCTGGTCAGCCTGCTCGACCTGAACGCCCGTGAGCTGCCGATCCGCCCGGACGTGGTCGGTGCGACCCTGTCGCTGGGCGGCGAGCAGCGGGTAAAATTGTCCGGCCCCACGCCGCTGACCCTCGAACTCCAGACGCTTGCCCACTGAGACTCGCCAGATGACGACCATAGCCGCCAAGCGCCCGCTGCAGCTGAATGACCAAGGCCAACTGCGCCACTTCCTGTCCCTCGACGGCCTGCCGCGCGAGCTGCTGACGGAAATCCTCGACACTGCCGACTCCTTCCTCGAAGTCGGTGCGCGTGCGGTGAAGAAAGTCCCGCTGCTGCGCGGCAAGACCGTGTGCAACGTGTTCTTCGAGAACTCCACCCGCACCCGCACCACCTTCGAGCTGGCGGCCCAGCGGCTGTCCGCCGACGTCATCACCCTCAACGTGTCGACCAGCTCCACCAGCAAGGGCGAAACCCTGTTCGACACCCTGCGCAACCTGGAGGCCATGGCCGCCGATATCTTCGTCGTACGGCATGCCGACTCCGGCGCCGCGCACTTTATTGCCGAGCACGTGTGCCCGAACCTGGCGATCATCAACGGCGGCGACGGCCGCCACGCCCACCCGACCCAGGGCATGCTCGACATGCTGACTATCCGCCGGCACAAGGGCAGCTTCGAGAACCTCTCGGTGGCCATCGTCGGCGACATCCTGCATTCGCGGGTGGCACGCTCGAACATGCTCGCGCTGAAAACCCTCGGTTGCCCGGATATCCGCGTAATTGCGCCGAAAACCCTGCTGCCGGTCGGCATCGAGCAATACGGCGTAACGGTTTACAGCGACCTGGCCGCCGGTCTCAAGGACGTCGACGTGGTGATCATGCTGCGCTTGCAGCGTGAGCGCATGACCGGCGGCCTGCTGCCCAGCGAAGGTGAGTTCTACCGCCTGTTCGGCCTCACCGAAGAACGCCTGAAACTGGCCAAGCCGGATGCCCTGGTGATGCACCCGGGGCCGATCAACCGCGGCGTGGAGATCGAATCGGCGGTGGCCGATGGTCCGCAGTCGGTGATTCTCAACCAGGTCACCTACGGCATCGCCGTGCGTATGGCCGTACTGTCCATGGCCATGAGCGGGCAGAACGCCCAACGTCAACTTAATCAAGATGCCGAGGAGCAAAACTGATGCGTACCCGTATCCTCGGTGCCCGGGTTATCGACCCCAGCAGCGGCTTCGATCAGCAGGCAGATATCTATATCGAAAGCGGCAAAATTGTCGCCATCGGTCAGGCCCCGGCCGGCTTCGTCACCGAGCAGAGCATCGACGCCCAGGGTCTGGTCGCCGCCCCCGGCCTGGTCGACCTCAACGTCGCCCTGCGCGAGCCGGGTTATAGCCGCAAGGGCAGCATCGCCACGGAAACCCTGGCGGCAGCCGCTGGCGGCGTCACCAGCCTGTGCTGCCCACCCTTTACCAAACCGGTGCTGGACACCCCAGCTGTGGCCGAGCTGATCCTCGACCGCGCCCGCGAAGCCGGACACACCAAGGTGTTCCCGATTGGCGCCCTGAGCAAAGGCCTGGAAGGCGAACAGCTGGCCGAGCTGGTTGCGTTGCGTGACGCCGGCTGTGTGGCCTTCGGCAACGGCCTGGACAGCTTTCGCAATAACCGCACCCTGCGCCGCGCCCTGGAATATGCTGCCACCTTCGACCTGACGGTGATCTTCCACTCCCAGGACCATGACCTGGCCGAAGGCGGCCTGGCCCATGAGGGCGCGACCGCCAGCTTCCTCGGCCTGCCGGGCATTCCGGAAAGCGCGGAAACCGTGGCCCTGGCCCGCGACCTGCTGCTGGTCGAACAGACCGGCGTGCGTGCGCACTTCAGCCAGCTGACCAGCGCTCGCGGCGCCCAGCTGATCGCCGATGCTCAGGCCCGTGGCCTGCCGGTCAGCGCAGACGTTGCTTTATATCAGCTGATCCTTACCGATGAGGCGCTTAGCGATTTCTCCAGCCTGTACCACGTGCAACCGCCGCTGCGCACCGCCTTTGATCGTGATGGCCTGCGCGTCGCGGTAAAAAGCGGCGTGATCTCGGCCATCGCCAGCCACCATCAACCGCATGAGCGCGATGCCAAACTGGCACCCTTTGGCGCCACCGAGCCCGGCATCAGCAGCGTGCAACTGTTGCTGCCGCTGGCCATGAGCCTGGTGCAGGATGGCCTGCTCGACCTACCCAGCCTGCTCGCCCGCCTCAGCAGTGGCCCAGCCGCCGCGCTGCGCCTACCCGCTGGCAGCCTGCGCGTGGGCGCGCCCGCCGACCTGCTGCTGTTCGACCCGCAGGCCTCGACCCTGGCCGGTGAAAGCTGGTATTCGAAAGGCGCCAACTGCCCCTTTATCGGCCATTGCCTGCCCAGCGCCGTGCGTTACACCCTGATGGATGGGCATATCAGCTACCAGGCCTGAGCCACACACGTAACGAAGAAGCCCGCCATTTTCGGGCTTCTGCTTGTGTAGGGTGGGTTAGCGGCGCTGAGCACCGACCTATGCAGACGAAGCGGTATTTGCGCGCCGCGTAACCCACCATTGCGGTGGACCGGATGGCGCGTGGTGGGTTGCGCCGCGCGCGCAAATCGCGTTGCCCGCTGGGCCATAATCAGCGCGGCTAACCCACCCTAAGAAACCGCCCCCTACGAGCGTTCGGCGTTCTTGATCGACACCTGGCTATTCAGCGTCCAGAAGTCATACAGCACACCGAGCAGGAACAGGCCGCCGGTAAACAGGTAGATGATCCCGGTGATCCACTTACCCTGGTACATGCGGTGCACGCCGAAAATGCCGAGGAAGGTCAGCAGAATCCAGGCCACGTTGTAATCGGTATCGCCGGCAGTAAAGCGCAGGTCGGCCTCGCGATCCATCGCCGGAATCAGAAACAAGTCGATGATCCAGCCGACAAATAACAAGCCGAGGGTAAAGAACCAGATAGTCCCGGTCACCGGCTTGCCGTAGTAAAAACGGTGCGCGCCGAGAAAGCCGAAAATCCACAACAGATAACCGATAAGTTTGCTGTGCGTGTCCTGTCGCAGCATGTGTATGCCTCCTAAATGGCTTGATAGCGCTTTGACGCCACACTCTACGCAAGGTTCGCCGCCCGGGGAAATCCGCGACGCGATCAGCCATATCAACGCTTGATGCCTGCCGGTGATTGCTAAATACTGTATGCACAACCAGTTATGCAGGCAATATCATGCAGCTGATCGAAAAACTCACGGTGCTCGCCGACGCCGCCAAATACGACGCCTCCTGCGCCAGCAGCGGCGCCCCTAAACGCAGCTCCAAGGGCAAAAGCGGAATCGGCTCGACCAACGGCATGGGCATCTGCCACAGCTTCACCCCGGATGGGCGATGCGTGGCGCTGCTGAAGATTCTGCTGACCAACTTCTGCCTGTATGACTGCCAGTACTGCGTCAACCGCCGCTCCAGCGACGTACCGCGTGCGCGCTTTACCCCGGAAGAAGTGGTGACCCTGACCCTCGACTTCTACAAGCGCAACTGCATCAGCGGGCTGTTTCTCAGCTCTGGAATCATCCGCTCGGCCGACTACACCATGGAGCAGCTGATTCGCGTGGCCAAACTGCTGCGCGAAGAGCACGAGTTTCGCGGCTATATCCACATCAAGACCATTCCCGACGCCGACCCGCTGCTGATCGCCGAAGCCGGGCGCTACGCCGACCGCCTCAGCGTGAATATCGAGCTGCCCACCGAGAGCAGCCTGATCCGCCTGGCTCCGGAGAAGAAGGTACTCACCATCAAGCAGGCCATGCACTCGATCCATCAGGGCGAAAGCGAAGCCCGCGCGGAAAAGCGCGCACCGCGTTTCGCCCCGGCCGGGCAGAGCACGCAGATGATCATTGGCGCCGACGCCACCGACGACAGCACCATTTTGCACACCGCCGCCTCGCTGTACGGCGATTACCGCCTGCGCCGGGTCTATTACTCCGCGTTCAGTCCGATCCCACAAAGCCCGAATACCGTGCCCTTCGAAGCGCCGCCCTTGTTACGCGAGCACCGCCTGTATCAGGCCGACTTCCTGCTGCGCGGCTACGGTTTCGCGGTGGGTGAGCTGCTCAGTGGCCCCGGCAACCTGGCCCTGGATATCGACCCGAAACTGGCCTGGGCGCTGAACAATCGCGAGCATTTCCCGGTCGATCTGAACCGCGCCGAAGTGGCGATGATTGCCCGCGTACCGGGCATCGGCGTGCTCAGCGCGAAACGCCTGGTGGCCCTGCGCCGGCAGAAACGCATCCGCTTCGAGGACCTCACGCGCCTGCGCTGCGCCCTGGAAAAGGCCAAGCCGTTTATCGTCACCCAGGACTATCGCCCCCTGCAGGCCAGCCGCGAATCGCTGCTGTTGCGCCAGCAGCTCAGCGAGACGCCCGCACAGATGGCGCTGTGGTGATGCACAGCGCGCAGTTCGACGGCAGCTTTGCCGGCTGGCGTCAGGCCGCCCGGGCGCTATTGCAGCAAGGCGTACCGCCGCACCAGATCAACTGGCTGGGTGAGGGTGACAACGGCGGGCTGTTCAACCAGACACCTGTGCTCAGCAGCAACCAAACGGCGCCCCCCGCGCCACGCATTCCCAAACAGTTGCTGGAATTGCTGCAGGGCGCTGCACGCTTTCGCGTCGAGGATCGCTGGAGCCTGCTCTATCGGATTCTCTGGCGCATCGCCCAGGGTGATCGCGCCGCCATGCTGGCGGGGGACATCGACGGCAGCCAGCTGCATAAACGGCTCAAGGCAGTGCGCCGCGAAGCCCACCACCTGCATGCCTTTCTACGCTTTCATCCGCGCCCGGAACATGCCGAGGGCCCACAGCTGGTGGCCTGGCATGAACCCGCCCACGACATTCTGCTCAGCGCCAGCGGACACTTCGCCAAGCGTCTGGGGCGCACGACCTGGTTGATTGCCACACCGGATGACGGCGTGTACTGGGATGGCCAGCACCTGCATTACCAGCGCCCCTGCCCGAGTGCATGGCAACGGCTGGCGCAAACGCCTGAAGATAAGGGTGAAGCCTTATGGCTGGCCTATTACGGCAGCACCTTCAATCCGGCTCGACTGAATCGCAGCGCCCTGGAAACCAGCATGCCGGTACGCTTCTGGAAAAACCTGCCGGAAGGCCCGCTGATTCCACAGCTGATGAGCCAGGCCCGCGCTGGCGCGCAACGCGATGGCCAGGCCGAAGCAGTCGCGCGCCAGAGCGGTAAACGCATTCGTAACGGCGCTGCGCAGGAGGCTGTCGTCAACGAAAACGCTTGCCCGGATTTTCCTCGCTGACCTCCAGCGACAAGCCCTGGGCCATGCTGCTCAGGTGGTCGCCATCGGTTTCCGAACCGAGCTTGATCATCAGGCGCAGGTCGTTGGCTGAGTCCGCATACAGCAGTGCGTCTTCGTAGGTAATTTCGCCCTGGCTATAGAGGTTGTACAGCGCCTGATCGAAGGTCTGCATGCCCAACTCGGTGGAGCGTTTCATCAGCGCCTTGAGCTCGTGCACCTCACCCTTGCGGATCAGGTCGGCGGCCAGCGGGGTGTTGATCAATACTTCGATCACCGCACGGCGGCCCTTGCCATCCGGGGTCGGGATCAGTTGCTGGGCGACGATGGCCTTGAGGTTGAGCGACAAGTCCATCCACACCTGGTTCTGCCGGTCGGCGGGGAAGAAGTTGATGATGCGGTCCAGGGCCTGGTTGGCGTTGTTGGCGTGCAACGTAGCCAGACACAGGTGACCGGTTTCGGCGAAGGCCACGGCGTGGTCCATGGTCTCGCGGGTGCGCACCTCACCGATCAGGATCACGTCCGGCGCCTGGCGCAGGGTGTTCTTCAGCGCGACTTCGAAGGACTCGGTGTCGATGCCCACCTCGCGCTGGGTGACGATGCAGCTCTGGTGCTGGTGAATATATTCGATCGGGTCTTCGATGGAGATGATGTGGCCGCTGCTGTTCTTGTTGCGGTAGCCGATCATCGCCGCCAGAGAGGTCGACTTGCCGGTGCCGGTAGCGCCGACAAACAGCACCAGACCGCGCTTGGTCAGGGCCAGCTTCTTTAGCACTTCCGGCAGTTTGAGTTCATCCAGGGTCGGAATATTGGTCTCGATACGCCGCAGCACCATGCCAGCCAGGTTGCGCTGGTAAAAGGCGCTGACGCGGAAACGGCCAACCCCACGGGCACTGATGGCGAAGTTGCATTCGTGGTTCTCGGCAAAATCGCGGCGCTGCTGCTCGTTCATGACCGAGTGCACGGTTTCGCGCGTCTGCTCCGGCGACATAGGCGTCTTGGTGATCGGCATGATCTTGCCGTTGACCTTCATCGACGGCGGCACACCAGCGGTAATAAACAAGTCAGAGCCGCCCTTTTCCACCATCAGGCGCAGCAGTTTTTCGAATTCCATCGTTGTTCGCCCATGTGCATCACGCGGTTATGCAAAGCCAGCGGCAGGCGCGTGAATTGCCGCTGGACGGAACCCGACAGGTGATGACCGGCCGGATACTGTTTAGAAATTTTCCGGCGTCTTGGCTTTTTCCCGCGCGTTTTCACGGGTCACAATCCCTTTAGCGACAAGACCTTTTAGGCAGGAGTCCAGGGTCTGCATGCCCAGCGAGCCGCCGGTCTGGATCGCCGAGTACATCTGCGCCACCTTGTCCTCGCGGATCAGGTTACGGATGGCCGGGGTGCCGATCATGATTTCGTGGGCTGCCACTCGGCCACCGCCAATCTTCTTCAGCAGGGTCTGCGAGATCACCGATTGCAGCGACTCGGAGAGCATGGAGCGGACCATGGATTTCTCTTCGGCCGGGAACACGTCAACCACGCGGTCGATGGTCTTGGCCGCCGAGGTGGTGTGCAGGGTGCCGAACACCAGGTGACCGGTTTCCGCGGCGGTCAGGGCCAGGCGGATGGTTTCCAGGTCACGCATCTCGCCGACCAGGATGATGTCCGGGTCTTCGCGCAGCGCCGAGCGCAGGGCTTCGGAGAAGCCGAGGGTATCGCGGTGCACTTCGCGCTGGTTGATCAGGCATTTTTTCGATTCGTGCACGAATTCGATCGGGTCTTCCACGGTGAGGATGTGGTGGTACTTGTTGCTGTTGATGTAGTCGAGCATCGCCGCCAGGGTGGTCGACTTGCCCGAGCCGGTCGGCCCGGTCACCAGCACCAGGCCGCGCGGCACATCGGAGATCTTGCGAAAGATCTCGCCCATGCCGAGGTCTTCCATGCTCAGCACTTTCGACGGAATGGTACGAAATACCGCACCAGCACCGCGGTTCTGGTTGAAGGCGTTGACCCGGAAACGCGCCACGCCAGGTACTTCGAAGGAGAAGTCGGTCTCGAGGAACTCCTCGAAATCCTTGCGCTGCTTGTCGTTCATGATGTCGTAGATCAGCGCGTGCACCTGTTTATGGTCCAGCGCCGGCAGATTGATCCGGCGCACATCACCGTCGACCCGAATCATCGGCGGCAGGCCAGCGGAGAGGTGCAGGTCCGATGCACCTTGCTTGGCGCTGAAGGCCAGCAATTCAGTGATATCCATGGGACTCCCTAATGACAGACAAGCAGGTAGAATGCCGCGAAACCCAGGCGGCGGGCGCAAGTAATGTCCACGATAGCAGAGAATATTGCAAAGGTCGGAGTGCGCATCCGTGAGGCGGCGCAAGCCTCGCAGCGAGATTGTGCGACTGTTGGCCTGCTCGCGGTGAGCAAAACCAAACCCGCCGCAGCGATCCGCCAGGCGTTTGCCGCCGGCGCCACCGATTTTGGTGAGAACTACCTGCAGGAAGCCCTGGAAAAACAGCTGGAACTGAGCGATCTGCCGCTGACCTGGCACTTCATCGGTCCCATTCAGTCGAACAAGACCAAGCCCATTGCCGAGCACTTTGCCTGGGTGCATTCGGTGGACCGCCTGAAAATCGCCCAGCGCCTGTCTGACCAGCGCCCGGCGCATCTACCTCCGTTGAATATCTGCCTGCAGGTGAATGTCAGCGGTGAGGCCAGCAAGTCTGGCTGTAACCCGGATGAACTGCCGGCATTGGCACACGCGGTTACACAACTGCCCAACCTGCGCCTGCGCGGATTGATGACAATCCCCGAGCCCACCGATGATCCCAGCGAGCAACGCGCCGCCTTCGCCCGCTTGCGTGAGCTGCAGCAAGACCTGAACCTGGGCCTCGACACCTTATCCATGGGCATGAGCCATGACCTGGAAGCGGCTATTGCCGAAGGCGCGACCTGGGTGCGTATCGGCACCGCCTTGTTCGGCGCACGCGACTACAGCAACCACTGATTGAGTTTGCCTTCAGCCTTATTAAGGAAGCCCGTTATGACCACTCCCCGCATTGCCTTTATCGGCGCCGGCAATATGGCCGCCAGCCTGATCGGCGGCCTGCGTGCCCAAGGCATCGACGCCAGCGCCATTCGCGCCAGTGACCGCGGCGCCGAACAGCGCAGCAAGATCAGCGCCGAACATGGCATCGAAACCTTTGCCAGCAACGCCGAGGCGATTCAGGGCGCGGACGTGATCGTGCTGTCAGTCAAACCGCAGGTGATGAAAGAAGTCTGCCTGGACCTCGCCGCGCATCTTGGCGAGCAGCAGCTGGTGGTGTCGATTGCCGCCGGCATCAGCTGCGCCAGCCTGGAAAGCTGGCTCGGCCCGCGTGCCATTGTGCGCTGCATGCCCAACACCCCGGCGCTGCTGCGCCAGGGCGTCAGCGGCCTGTATGCCAATGCTCGGGTTTCGCCAGCCCAGCGCCAGCAGGCTGAACAGCTGCTCAGCGCCGTCGGCCTGGCGCTGTGGCTGGATCAGGAAGCGCAGATCGATGCGGTGACTGCCGTGTCCGGCAGCGGCCCGGCGTATTTCTTCCTGCTGATCGAAGCCATGACCGCCGCTGGCGAAAAACTCGGCCTGCCGCGTGAAACCGCCGCCCAGCTGACCCTGCACACCGCCCTTGGCGCCGCCCGCATGGCCGTGGCCAGCGATGTCGATGCCAGCGAACTGCGCCGCCGGGTTACCTCACCTGCCGGCACCACTGAAGCCGCGATCAAGACTTTCCAGGCCGAAGGCTTCGAAGCCCTGGTCGAGAAAGCCCTGAACGCCGCCGCCCACCGCTCTGCCGAGCTGGCCGAACAACTCGGCCAATAAGGAACGAAGATGATCGGACTCAATACCGCTGCTGTTTATATCCTGCAAACCATTGGCAGCCTGTACCTGCTGATCGTGCTGCTGCGCTTTATCCTGCAACTGGTGCGGGCTGACTTCTACAACCCGGTCAGCCAGTTCATCGTGCGCGCCACCCACCCGCTGCTGAAACCGCTGCGCAAGGTCATCCCGAGCCTGGCCGGGCTCGACCTGGCCTCGCTGGTGCTGGCGATTCTGCTGCAGCTGCTGCTGATGGCACTGACCCTGATGCTGCTCGGTTATGGCCTGGACAGCCCGCTGCAGCTGCTGGTGTGGTCGATCATTGGCGTCACCGCGCTGTTCCTCAAGGTGTTCTTCTTCGCCCTGATCATCAGCGTGATCCTGTCCTGGGTCGCCCAGGGCAGCCACAACCCCACCGCCATGCTGATCAACCAGATTTGCGAACCGCTGCTGGCGCCGATCCGCCGCATCCTGCCGAGCATGGGTGGGCTGGACCTGTCGCCCATCGTCGCATTCCTGCTGCTCAACCTGATCGACATGCTGGTGATCCGCAACCTGGCGATCATGACCGGCATGTACAAAGGCCTGAGCCTGGCGATCTGACCGCGAGCACCACCTGCAGCCCACCGCGAGCAAGGATGAATTCGCCGGGTTGCACGGTGAGCGAGTGAAAATCCGCCTTACCGCGCCCCCCCTTGGTGGGCAAGGTTCAGCTGCTGGCCTTTCTCACCCGCGTACTTGCCGTCAGCAGAGCCGGCACAAGCGCGCGACTCATACAGCCGCAACGGTTGCCAGACGCACGCGCACTGACCGCCCGGCCACCCTGACCGACCATAAGGCGGGCGTGCGACGACATGCAATTGACGCCATAGCTGCGACCCGCATAATGCCAAGCAGGTCAAGCCACGAACGTCGTGGATCTGGCGTAATTCCACAGGCTTTAAAGCGTTATCTGCCGCGTCAGTCACTCACGCGGCATTGTTCAGTGTGTGCCCGACTTAGCCTGGGCGCCGTGTAGCCCCAGTCGCCCCACAATGGATACGTCAACCGGAGGAAAGCCCAGGATGAGCATGGAACGTCTCAGTCAGCAGGTCGATGCCTACGTCACCTGGAAGCGCGAGCTGATGCGCGAAATCACCCGCTATCGCAGCTGGCTGGTGACCAATCGGCTGAACTCCGAGGCCGTGGAAGCCAAGCTTGAGCGCGCACTTAAGCTACTGCGCACCGACCACATCACCCTGGCCTTTGTCGGCGAGTTCTCGCGCGGCAAGACCGAGCTGATCAACAGCCTGTTCTTCTCCTCCTACGGCCAGCGCATGCTGCCGTCCCAGGCCGGGCGCACCACCATGTGCCCCACCGAGCTGTTCTTCGACCCGCGCTCGGAGCGCTCCTATATCCGCCTGCTACCCATCGAGACCCGCGTGTCCGAAGCCAGCGTGGCGCAGTTCAAGCGCATTCCCCGGCATTGGGTGAATATCCCCCTGGACCTCAGCGACCCGGACAATATGGTTCAGGCCTTTGTCCAGGTCGCGCGCACCAAACCCATGCCGGTCGAACAGGCGATTGCCCTGGGCTTTCACCCGGACATGCTGGAAAGCACCCATAAACCCGGCGAAGTGCTGGTGCCGGCCTGGCGTCACGCCATGGTCAACTTCGACCACCCGCTGCTGCGTCAGGGCTTGCGCATTCTCGACACCCCCGGCCTGAACGCCCTCGGCAGCGAGCCGGAGCTGACCCTGTCGATGCTGCCCAGCGCCCAGGCGATTATCTTCCTGCTGTCCGCCGATACCGGGGTGACCGCCAGCGACATGGCCGTGTGGCAACAGCATATCCGCCAGCTCGACGAAGACACCCAGACCAGCCTGTTCGCCGTGCTGAACAAGATCGACGTGCTGTGGGATGACCTGGCCGGCGAGGCCTTTGTGCAGAACGCCATTCGCCAGATCCAGACCAGCACCGCACGCCAGCTCGGTATCCGCGTAGAAGACGTGCTGCCGCTGTCGGCCAAGCAAGCGATGCTGGCCAAGGTGCGCAAGGACTCGGAACTGCTGGCCCGCAGCCAGATGAGCAACCTGGAAAACCTGCTCTGCGAGCGCATCATCGCGCAGAAGGAGCGCCTGCTCGAAGACCGCGTAGTCAATCAGGTGCTGGCCCTGCTGCAGAACAGCCAGCACGTGCTCAACCTGCGCTTGGAGAAGGTCAACGAACAGCAAGGCCTGCTGAGCAACCATCAACACGACAACGGCCAGATGCTGTTCGAGCTGACCGCCAAGACCAAGGAAGACCACAGCCAGCACCACAAACGCCTGCTTGGTCTGAAAACCAACCAGCGCCTGCTCAAGCGTCAGGGTGATCTGCTGCGTCACGCCTCGCGCAGCGAACGCCTGGACGAACACCTGAACAAGGTGCGCAAGAACCTCACCGGCAGCTGGACCACCCTGGGCATCAACCAGGCCATCCTGCATTTCTTCCGCAGCGTGGAGCAGGACCTGCACAACCTGACGCAGGAAGCCGAAATGGCCAACAAGATGGTCGCCGCCATCTACCGTCGGCACAACGAAGAGAACCCGCTGCACGGCGTCGACGCGCCGCAGTTCAACGTCAACCGCTACCTGCGTGAACTCAAGCAGCAGCAGAGCAAAGCCGACCAGTTCCGCCTGCAGCTGAAAACCCTGCTGACCGAACAGCGCAGCCTGACCAAACGCTTCTTCGCCACCCTGGTACAGGAAGTGATCGGCCTGCACCAGCGCATGCGCCAGGAAGCCGAGCAGTGGGCCAGCGATGCGCTGATGCCGCTGATGCAACACACCCTGGAGCACAAGCAACTGCTGGAAACCCATATGCTACGGCTCAAGGCCCTGGCCCAGGAAACCCAGCAGGCGCGCCAGCGTGGCCAGCAACTGGCGCGTTACAGCGGCGAACTGGAGCAGCAACTGGCGCAGGCCAACGACATGCTGCGCATCCTGCGTCGCCCTGCCCCCGTGCAGCGCCAGGGCAAAGTGGTCAACCTGCCAGGAGCTGCGCGCCCGCACAGCATCGGCGAATAGCCCCGGCTCAGCTCTGCCATATCCGCCGTACCCCAGCCGCCCCATGCGCTTGCCGCCTGGGGCGGCGCTTTTAGGGTCTGTTCCCGTTTCGTGCGCGGCCGCGCCGGAGCCAGTTTTTACGCGAGACAAGGCACGAGACACGAAGTTTGTTCAGCACATCCATGTGCTTCACCCCTTCGGGGCTTGCGCGCAAAAACGCTCCCGGCGCTTTTGTGGTTGTTCCAAATGAGTGTCGAGAAACGCTGCATCGCGTAAAAACTGGCCCGGCCCTGCGGGTTGCGCGAAAAATTTCGCCATGCGGTGTTGGAGGACTTGCCAAGGGAACAACCATTACCTGCGCCCTCCGCCTAGCCTGGCGAAATTTTGCGCAGCAACGCGGCTTGCGACGAAATGGGAACAGACCCTAGACTGCGGCCTTCTTTTATTGCGAGCAGGGTCGATGTCGACTGCCTTTCCTCAAGACTCTGTTGGCCTGGTTACGCCCCAAGTGATGCACTTCGCCGAGCCGTTGGCGCTCGCCTGTGGACGCAGCCTGGCCGACTACCAACTGATCTTCGAAACCTATGGCCAGCTGAATGCCACGGCCAGCAACGCCGTGCTGATCTGCCACGCCCTGTCCGGCCACCACCATGCCGCCGGTTATCACAGCGCGGACGAGCGCAAACCCGGCTGGTGGGACAGCTGCATCGGCCCCGGCAAACCCATCGACACCAGCAAATTTTTTGTGGTCAGCCTGAATAACCTCGGCGGCTGCAACGGCTCCACCGGCCCCAGCAGCCTCAACCCGGCGACCGGCAAACCCTTCGGCGCCGACTTCCCGGTGATGACCGTGGAAGACTGGGTACACAGCCAGGCGCGGCTGGCCGACACCCTCGGCATCCGCCAGTGGGCCGCGGTGATCGGCGGCAGCCTGGGCGGCATGCAGGCGATGCAATGGACCATCAGCTACCCCGAGCGCGTGCGTCACTGCCTGGCGATTGCCTCGGCGCCCAAGCTGTCGGCGCAGAACATCGCCTTCAACGAGGTGGCGCGCCAGGCGATCCTCACCGACCCGCAGTTCCACGGCGGGCACTTCCAGGAGCAGGGCGTGATCCCCAAGCGCGGGCTGATGCTGGCGCGCATGGTCGGCCATATCACCTACCTGTCGGATGACGCCATGGGCGAGAAATTCGGCCGTGGCCTAAAGAGCGAAAAACTCAACTACGACTTCCACAGCGTCGAATTTCAGGTGGAAAGCTACCTGCGTTACCAGGGCGAGGAGTTCTCCGGGCGTTTCGACGCCAACACCTACCTGCTGATGACCAAAGCACTGGACTACTTCGACCCGGCGGCGGCCTTCGACGGCGACCTGGCCAAGACCCTGGCCCATGTCAGCGCCGATTTCTGCGTAATGTCCTTCACCACCGACTGGCGCTTCTCGCCGGCGCGCTCGCGAGAAATTGTCGATGCGCTGACCGCCGCGCGGAAAAACGTCTGTTACCTGGAAATCGATGCGCCGCAGGGCCACGACGCCTTCCTCATGCCGATCCCGCGTTACCTGCAGGCGTTCGACAGCTATATGAAACGGATTAAGGTGTAGCCATGCGCGCGGATCTCGACATCATCCAAGAGTGGATTCCCGCGGGCAGCCGGGTACTCGACCTGGGTTGCGGCAATGGCGAGCTACTCGCCTGGCTGGCCGAACACAAGCAGGTGTCCGGCTACGGCCTGGAAATCGATGCGGAGAACATCGCCCAATGCGTGAGCAAGGGCGTCAACGTGATCGAGCAGAACCTCGACAAGGGCCTCGGCAACTTCGCCAGCAACAGCTTCGACGTGGTGGTCATGACCCAGTCGCTGCAGGCCCTGCACTACCCGGACAAGGTGCTGGCCGAGATGCTGCGCGTCGGCAAAACCTGCATCATCACCTTCCCCAACTTTGGCCACTGGCATTGCCGCTGGTACCTCACCACCAAGGGCCGCATGCCGGTGTCGGACTTTCTGCCCTACACCTGGTACAACACACCGAACATCCACTTCTGCACCTTCGCAGACTTCGAAAACCTGTGCCACGACCAGGGTGCGAAAGTCATGGACCGCCTGGCCGTGGACCGCGACCATCGGCACGGTTGGGCCAGTCGAATCTGGCCTAATCTGTTAGGTGAGATCGGCATTTACCGAATCAGCGGGCCTACTGCCCAGGATGCCAAATAAGCGGCCTTGTCACAGGCCGCGGTTTATCTGGAGAAACCATCATGCGTCGCATCGCACTTCTGTTTATCGCCCTGTGCCTGAGTCTGCCGGCGCTTGCTGAACGCAAGCAGAGCTTCGGCGACCTCGACGTGCACTACATCGCCTTCAACTCCGGTTTTCTGCAGCCGGACATCGCCGCCGCTAACGGCCTGGTGCGCAGCAAGACCCAGGGCGTGGTGAACATCTCCGTGCTCAAGGCCGGTACCGCCAGCAGCGCCAGCGTCAGCGGCGAGGTCAAGGATCTGGTCGGCCGTAGCCAGCCGCTGACCTTCAAGCAGGTCAACGAAGGCGAGGCCATCTATTACCTGGCGCAATTCAACTTCAGCCAGCGCGAGATGCTGCGCTTCACCATCACTGTGCGTGCGGCCGATGGCGTGGCGCACAGCGTCGAGTTCAACCAGGAATTCTTCCCAGACGAATGATGCATTTCAACGAGCTTGTACTCGCAAGTCATAACGCCGGCAAACTCAAGGAGCTGCAGGCCATGCTCGGCAGCAGCGTACGTGTGCGCTCAGTCGGCGAGTTCTCCAGGGTCGAGCCGGAAGAAACCGGCCTGTCGTTTATCGAGAATGCCATCCTCAAGGCGCGCAATGCCGCGCGGCTGTCCGGCCTGCCGGCACTGGCCGACGATTCCGGCTTGGCGGTGGATTTTCTCGGCGGTGCACCGGGCATCTACTCGGCGCGCTACGCCGATGGCCAGGGCGATGCGGCGAATAACGCCAAGCTGCTCGACGCGCTGAAGGATGTTGCGGATGCCGAGCGCGGCGCGCAGTTCGTCTGCTGCCTGGCCCTAGTGCGGCATGCCGACGATCCGCTGCCGATCATCTGCGAAGGCCTCTGGCATGGGCGCATCCTGCATGCTGCGCAAGGTGTGCAAGGCTTTGGCTATGACCCGCTGTTCTGGGTGCCCGAGCGCGACTGCTCCAGCGCCGAGCTGCCGGCGGCCGAGAAAAACCAGATCAGCCACCGCGCCCGCGCCATGGCCCTGCTGAAACAGCGGCTGGGCTTGGCGTGAGCCACTATCCCTCTCCCTCAGCCCCTCTCCCCGGGGGCGAGGGGAGCAACGGCCGCTTTCAACTCCCGCCGCTGGCGCTGTATATCCACATCCCCTGGTGCGTGAAGAAGTGCCCGTATTGCGACTTCAACTCCCACGCCGCCGGGCCAACGCTGCCGGAAGAAGAGTATGTCGACGCCCTGCTGGCCGATCTGGATGCCGACCTGGCGCAGGTCTATGGCCGGCCACTGAGTTCGATCTTCTTCGGCGGCGGTACACCCAGCCTGTTCTCGGCCAAGGCCCTCGGCCGCCTGCTCGAAGGGGTGGAGCGGCGCGTGGCGTTTGCAGCGGATATCGAAATTACCCTGGAAGCCAACCCCGGTACCTTCGAGCAGGCCAAGTTCCGCGACTACCGCCGCCTCGGCATCAATCGCCTGTCGATTGGCGTGCAGAGTTTCCAGGGGCCCAAGCTGATCGCCCTGGGGCGCATTCATGATGGCGATGAAGCCGTGCACGCGGCCGATATGGCCCGCGCCGCCGGCTTCGATAACTTCAACCTCGACCTGATGCACGGCCTGCCGGATCAATCCATCGACGATGCCTTGAGCGACCTGCGCATCGCCATCGCCCAGGGGCCGACGCACCTGTCCTGGTATCAGCTGACGGTGGAGCCGAACACGGTGTTCTGGAACCAGCCGCCGGTGATGCCCGAGGACGATATTCTCTGGGACATTCAGGAAGCCGGGCAGGCCCTGTTGGCTGCCGAAGGCTACGCGCAGTACGAAGTCTCGGCCTACGCTCAGGCCGGCAAGGCCGCGCGGCATAACCTGAATTACTGGACCTTTGGCGATTTTCTCGGCATCGGTGCCGGTGCCCACGCCAAACTCAGCGCTCCGAACGGCAGCATCAGCCGCAGCTGGAAAACCCGCCTGCCCAAGGACTACCTGGACAGCAGCAAAGCCTTCAGCGCCGGCGAGCGCGCCCTCAGCGCCGATGAATTGCCCTTCGAATTTCTAATGAATGTGCTGCGCCTCACGGACGGCGTCGCCAGCGAGCTGTTCACTCAGCGCACCGGTCTGCCGCTCAGCCAGCTCGCCGCGGCGCGCGCCGAGGCCGAGCAACGCGGCCTGCTGCACCGCAACCCGACACGCCTGAGCGCCACCCGCGAAGGCCAGTTGTTCCTCAATGACCTGCTGCAACACTTTCTACCCTGACCTACACGCCGCCACAGCTAAGGAAACCGGATGGACCTGCTACTCGACCTGATCGTCACCCTGTCGCGCTGGAGCCGCAGCCACCTCTACGAAATTTCCCTGGCGATCATGGCCACCCTGCTGGTGCTGTTCGGCCCCGGCATCAACGCCTGGGTGCAACGGCACACCGCCAGCATGAACTTCCTTCTGCGCACCCTGATCTTTATCCTCCTGTGCGCAGTGGGCTACGGCCTGCTGATCGTCTTCGCCACACCCTATATGGCCAAGGGCCTGGGTTACTTCAACAACTTCACCCTGGCCCCGGTGCTGATCCTGGTGTTTGTGGTGATCGGCATACTGGCCGACCGTAATTAGGGCCCACCCTGAACGGACTCCGCCACGCCTGGATAGGCCAGCAAGGTGCCCTCGGCGAACCTTGGCGATAGTTGCCCAGACATAAAAACCGCCTGCAAAGAGGCGGTTTTTTGTTCAGTCGAGGTTCAGTTGCCTTCGCGGCGCAGCGCCTGCGGGGTGAAGTCGCGTGGCGTCAGCTTGGCGTTGAAGTTGTACATCGGCTCGTTGTTATCCAGACCATCGACAAAGTAGCGCTTGCCCTTGAAGTCATAGATGGTTTCCAGGGTGCTGCCGAACATCGGCACGTCGTAATAGCTGATCGAATGGCTTTCCTGCACGCCACTCAGCTCGCCGCTCTTGTCGTAAAGGTCGGCGGCGAGGATCTGCCAGCTGTCCTCGTCGATATAGAAACGGCGTTTGCTATACGGATGACTGAAGCCCTTGCGCAGATCGGCCTCCACCACCCACACGCGGTGCAGCTCATAACGCAGCAACTCGGGGTTGACGGTGTTATGGCGCAGGATGCTGTCGTAGGGAATGCCCTTCTGGTGCACGGCGTAGCTGTTGTACGGCACCAACATTTCCTGCTTGCCCACCAGCGTCCATTCGTAGCGATCCGGCGCACCGTTGTAGGAGTCGACCTGATCGGCAGTGGCCATGCCGTAGGTATCGGGCTGTGCCGAGTCGTAGGCCAGCATCGGCAGACGACGTACGCGACGCTCGCCACGGCTGAAGCGCCAGGCCTTGCGGATCGCCAGTATCTGGTCGAGGGTTTCCTGCACCACCAGCGCCGAACCGGCGAGCTTGGACGGCGCGACTACCGTGTACTTGTAGTAGAACAGGGTGTTATCCAGGTCCTGCGGGCTGACGCCTTCACGACCGTAGAGGAAGTAGATATCGCGCTCCAGTTTGAGCAGGTTGTAGGTACCGCTGGACAGCACCGCGGCCTGGTTGGTGACGAAACTGATCTGGTCACCGCGGTAGCGCATGATGTGATTCCAGATCACTTCCTGGCCGGTTTTCGGCAGCGGAAAGGGAATACCAGCTGCCACGCCATCGACACCATTACCGCCGGAAATCAACTCAGCCGCCTGCGCATTGAAGCGCGTGGCGTCATAGATGCGCTGCGGCGCAGCCGCGCTGCGACGAGTCGGGAACACCCGCAGGGCGTAATCTGGATTCTTCTCCAGCAGCACTTGCAGGCCCGCCGGCAGCTGCGCCTGATACTGCGCCAGGTTCAGGCTGTTGACCTGATACAACGGTGCATCGGCGCTGTAGGGATCTGGGTGGTGCATGCCCGGCTGGTAGTTGGCCGGCGGTTGCGCCAGGCCACCGTCCCAGGCTGGAATGGTGCCGGCGGCATTGCCCGCGCGCTCACCGCCCAGCGGCGTCAGGTCCTGGCCCAGACGCGCAGCCTGGGTACTGTCGACTTTGGCCTGTGCCTGTAGCGCGCACGAAGCCAGCAGCAGAATTGAAAGTGTTCTCAACACAGCGATCTCCTCGCAGCCTGGCCTTAAGCGGGGCTGCTGTTTTTATGACCGGGGCAGTGCTGCCCGGGTTTATATGCCGTCTTGGTGAGGAGCCGTCCTGGCGGGCGTCGGATTATCCCGATCTTGTGCAATCGTCCCTGTGCTTAGGGTCTTGCTGCGCCGATAGCTCGGCGCGTGAATCCATCAGTCGATGCGCTGGAACTTCAGATCCCATACACCGTGCCCCAGACGCTCGCCACGACGCTCGAACTTGGTGGTCGGGCGCTCCGTCGGGCGCGGCACATACTGACCATCGGCGGCCAGGTTCTGGTAGCCAGGGGCCGGGTTCATGACTTCGAGCATGTACTCGGCGTAAGGCTGCCAATCGGTGGCCATATGCAGCACACCGCCAACCTTGAGTTTCTGCCGCACCAGCGCGGCAAAGGACGCCTGAACAATGCGGCGCTTATGATGACGGGATTTGTGCCAGGGGTCCGGGAAGAATAGCAGCACCCGGTCCAGACTGGCGTCGGCCACACAATTGCGCAGCACTTCCAGCGCATCACAGCTGTAGACGCGCATATTGCTGAGGTTCTGGGTCATCAGGCCGTTAAGCAGCGCGCCAACCCCCGGGCGGTGCACCTCCACCCCGATAAAGTCCTGCTCGGGCGAGGCGGCGGCCATTTCCAGGGTGGAATGGCCCATGCCGAAACCGATTTCGAAGGTACGCGGCGCAGTGCGGCCGAATACCTGGTCGAAATCGCGCAGGCCATCCTCCAGCTGCAGGCCGAACTTCGCCCAGCCCTGATCGAGGCCACGCTGCTGGCCTTCGGTCATGCGCCCGGCACGCATCACGAAGCTCTTGATCGCGCGGTGCTTGGAAGTGTCTTCAGCCGGCTCGGGCTGTTGTGGCAAATCAGTCATGCTGTGCTCTTAGAGTGCTCTTACTTGATCAGGCCATCCAGCGGCGACGAGGCGCTGGCATAAAGTTTTTTCGGCATGCGCCCGGCCAGGTAGGCCATGCGCCCGGCGATGATCGCGTGCTTCATCGCCTCGCCCATCAGAATCGGGTTCTGCGCATGGGCAATCGCGCTGTTCATCAGCACCGCCTCGCAGCCCAGTTCCATGGCGATGGTGGCATCGGACGCGGTACCCACGCCGGCATCGACCAATACCGGAACGGTCGCTTCTTCGAGGATGATGCGCAGGTTATACGGGTTGCAGATGCCCAGACCGGTGCCGATCAAACCGGCCAGCGGCATCACCGCGATGCAGCCCATGGCCGCCAGTTCGCGGGCGATGATCGGGTCATCGCTGGTGTACACCATCACGTCGAAACCGTCCTTGACCAGCACTTCGGCGGCCTTGAGGGTTTCGATCACATTGGGGAACAGGGTCTTCTGGTCGGCCAGCACTTCCAGCTTGACCAGCGTGTGACCGTCGAGCAGCTCGCGGGCCAGGCGACAGGTGCGCACCGCCTCAACCGCGTCGTAGCAACCGGCGGTGTTGGGCAGGATGGTGTAGCGCTCGGGGCTGATTACATCCAGCAGGTTCGGCTCACCCGGGTTCTGCCCGATATTGGTCCGCCGCACCGCCACGGTCACGATCTCGGCGCCCGAGGCCTCAATGGCCAGGCGGGTTTCTTCGAGGTCCTTGTACTTGCCGGTGCCCACCAGCAGACGCGACTGGTAGGTACGGCCAGCCAGGGTAAAGGGCTTGTCGCTGGGAACGTGGCTCATGGGTAATCCTCGTGAAGGTGGGCGGCAGTCAGGACGCGATAAACCGATGAACGGGATCAACCACCGCCAATGGCGTGGACCACTTCCACCTGGTCACCCTCGCGCAAGGCGGTGGTGGCGTGCTGGCTACGCGGCACAATATCCAGATTGAGTTCAACCGCCACGCGGCGTCCGGCCAGATCGAGACGCTCGATCAACCCGGCGACGGTGGCGCCGTCGGGCAATTCGAATGCTTCACCGTTTAACTGAATACGCATGACGGGTCGGTCACAACTGGGGAAAGGGCCGGCATTCTAGCCTGATCAAGGGCGTTGACCAAGGCTGCAGGCTGCCGCTCGTCCTGCTTTCTGACTTACGGGTCAGGCGATATCCCGCGCGCTCAGCTGCCAGGCCGCCACACCTAGGCACAGCCAGCCGGCGAGAAACGCCAGGCCACCGAAGGGCGTGACCATGCCCAGCGCACTGATGCCGCTCAATGTCAGGGCATACAGGCTGCCGGAGAACAGCGCGATGCCCAGGGCAAACAGTGCGCCGGCGCAATTGACCAGCGGCGCCGGGCGCAACACGGCCAGCAGGCCGACGCCAAACAGCGCCAGGGCGTGAATCAGCTGGTAGTGAGTAGCGGTCTGGAATACCGCGAGATAAGCCGGTGTCAGCAGATTTTTCAGGCCATGCGCGGCAAAGGCACCGAGGGCAACACCGCTAAAACCGGCACAGGCGGACAGCAATAACCACAGACGCGCCATGTATCACTCCAGCTATATAAGTATGGCTGGCTATAATGGCCGGCAAAATCAGCCTGGCCAAGCACGCATGTTTCGATCCCTCTTCCGTCGCCTGCTCAAACTCCTGCTCTGGCTGGTCATCGGCTCGCTTCTGCTGGTCTTGCTGCTGCGCTGGGTGCCGCCACCCGGCACGGCGCTGATGGTCGAGCGCAAGGTCGAATCCTGGCTCGACGGCCAACCCATCGACCTGCAACGCAGCTGGCGCCCCTGGCGTGAACTGCCGGACGACCTGAAGATGGCGGTGATCGCCGGCGAAGACCAGAAGTTCGCCGAACACTGGGGCTTTGATGTCGCGGCCATCCAGGCGGCCCTGGCGCACAACCAGCAAGGCGGCTCGCTGCGCGGCGCCAGCACCCTCAGCCAGCAGGTGGCGAAGAACCTGTTTCTCTGGTCCGGCCGCAGCTGGCTGCGCAAGGGTTTCGAAGTATGGTTTACCGGCCTGATCGAACTGCTCTGGCCCAAGCAGCGGATTCTTGAGGTGTACCTCAACAGCGTCGAGTGGGGCGATGGCGTGTTCGGCGCCGAAGCAGCGGCGCGGCATCATTTCAAGGTCGGCGCACCCTACCTGTCGCGCCAGCAGAGCAGCCTGCTGGCCGCCGTGCTGCCCAACCCGCGCGAGTGGAGCGCCAGCCGCCCCAGCGCACGTGTCAGCCGCCGGGCCAACTGGATTCGCCAGCAGATGTGGCAACTGGGCAGCAGTCACTACCTCAACCGCCTGTCACCCAGCCGCCCCGAGTGGTGGCCGAGCTGGCTAAAGGGCGTATAGCTGACCCTGGCGGATAGCCGCATTGGGCAGCCTCCGCTTGACTCAGAATGGGTGGTGCGCAGAGTGCGGCACTCTGCGCCTGCGCACGTTGTGAAGATTACAGTTGGAGGCTGCTAGGTGATCAATCTCGCAAGGGCTGCCCCCTATCAGTCAATGCCTGTTAAGTGAAGGCTCTGTCCCAGCCATCTGTTGCATGGGGCTGGCGCGCCTGGACTACCCCGTTTTGCGCGGCTGCAGTGCGCATGCCCAGGTAGGTGGGCGTTGAGCGCAGCGAAACCCAGCGACCTGGGCAGGATCGTTGGGCTTCGTCGCACGGCGCCGCAACCCAACGACTTGTCGCCCTTGCAACAGGCTATTGGGACAGAGCCTCAGTGAGCCTAATCACTTCATGGTCGGCATTGAGAACTCAGCACCTTCGCGCACGCCTGCAGAGGGCCAGCGCTGGGTGACGGTCTTGCGCTTGGTGTAGAAACGCACGGCGTCGGGACCGTAGGCATGCAGGTCACCGAACAACGAACGCTTCCAACCGCCGAAGCTGTGATAGGCCACTGGCACCGGCAGTGGCACGTTGATCCCGACCATGCCGACCTTGATGTTGTCAGAGAAGTACCGCGCGGCCTCACCATCGCGAGTGAAGATGCAGGTGCCGTTGCCATATTCGTGGGCATCGATCAGGTCCATGGCTTCCTGCATGCTGTTTACCCGCACCACTTGCAGCACAGGGCCAAAAATCTCTTCCTTGTAACTGACCATCTCAGGGCTGACGTTATCGATCAGCGTACCGCCGACGAAGAAGCCGTTCTCATAACCGGCCACCTTGGGGTTGCGACCATCGACCACGATCTTGGCACCCTGCGCCTCGGCGCTGTCGATATAGCCGACGACCTTCTGCTGGTGTGCTCGGGTGATCACCGGGCCGAAGTCGTTGCTCTTCTCCGAATAGGCGCCGACCTTGAGCGATTGCATCGCCGCCTGCATCTTCTCGACCAGCGCATCGGCAGCGGCATCGCCTACCGCCACGGCGACCGATAGCGCCATGCAGCGCTCGCCGGAGGAGCCGAACGCGGCACCGAGCAGCTGGTTCACCGCATTGTCCATATCCGCGTCGGGCATCACGATGGCGTGGTTCTTCGCACCACCCAAGGCCTGGCAGCGCTTGCCATTGGCATTGGCGGTTTTGTAGATGTACTCGGCAATCGGGGTTGAGCCGACAAAGCTGACGGCCTGAATACGCTCATCGTTGAGCAGCGTATCCACCGCCACCTTGTCGCCGTTAACCACGTTCATCACGCCATTGGGCAGCCCTGCCTCCTGCAACAGTTGGGCAATAAACAGGGTTGCGCTCGGGTCACGCTCGGACGGCTTGAGGATAAAGCAGTTGCCGCAGACGATGGCCATCGGGAACATCCACAGCGGCACCATCGCCGGGAAGTTGAACGGGGTGATACCCGCCACCACCCCCAAGGGCTGAAACTCGCTCCACGAATCGATATTGGGGCCGACGTTTTTGCTGTGCTCGCCCTTAAGCAATTCAGGCGCACCGCACGCATATTCGACGTTCTCAATGCCGCGCTGCAGCTCACCCAAAGCGTCGTGACTGATCTTGCCGTGCTCCTCACCGATCAACTGCGCAATACGCTCGGCGTGCTGTTCGAGCAGCTCCTTGAAGCGGAACATTACCCGCGCGCGCTTGATCGGCGGCGTATTGCGCCACGCCGGGAATGCGGCCTCGGCGGCGGCAATCGCCTGCTCGACGGTGGCCTTGGACGCGAGGGCAACTTGTTTGTCGCTTTCACCGGTGGATGGGTTGAATACATCCTGAAGGCGCTCGGCAGCGCTGATGAGCTGGCCGTTAATCAGATGACCTACGATATTCATGTGCTTACTCCTGAGGTGTTGATAACACGGCAATGGGCCGCTAAAGGCTTAGGGAAAATCGGTTACCAGAGCCTGCGGTAGATTTCGACCATCTGCTCCACCGTGGGCACGCGCGGGTTGTTGCCCGGCGAACCGGATGCCAGCGCTTGCTGCGCCATGGTTGGCATCAACTCGAAGAACCGCGCGCGGTCGATGCCGAACTGTTCTGGCGTTGGTACTTGCAACTCGTCATTGAGCGCCTGCAGCTCAGCCAGCAACTTGGCGTTGGCGGCCTCGGTGCTGTCTTGCGTGGTCGCGATGCCCATGGCGCGCGCGCAGTCGGCGTAACGCTCGGCGGCTGAAGGAATCGAGAACGCCGTCACGCTGGGGAGCAACATGGCGTTGGACAGCCCGTGCGGCACATGGAAGAACGCACCGATCGGACGACTCATGCCGTGTACCAGGGCTACCGAGGCGCTGGAAAAAGCCACGCCGGCGAGGGTCGAGCCGAGCATCAGCGCTTCGCGGGCAGCAGTGTCCTGGCCGTGGTGAAAGACCCGGCGCAGGTTTGGCCCGATCAGGCGCATGGCCGCCAGGGCTTGGCTATCGCTGTAAAGATTGGCTTTCTGGCTGACGTAGGCTTCGATGGCGTGGGTCAGCGCGTCAATACCGGTATCGGCGGTAACCCGCGCCGGCAGGCTCAGGGTCAGGCTGTAGTCGACCAATGCCGCCACCGGCATAAAGCCGATACCCACGCAGAGCATTTTTTCGTCATTCTGCTCGTCGGTGATGATGGTGAAACGCGTTACCTCAGAGCCGGTACCGGCCGTGGTCGGCACCGCAATAATTGGTAAACCCGCCTCGGTGACGTTGCGCGGAAACTTGTAGTCGCGCATTTCGCCGCCCAGTTTGGCCAGGATGCCAATGGCCTTGGCACTGTCGATCGGGCTGCCGCCGCCCAGGGCGATGATGCTGTCGTAATTGCCGGCACGGGCCTTGGCTACACCGGCCTGGATCGAACCGACCGTGGGCTCGGGAACGGTGTCAGCGAAGACCTCCACCGTTATTGCGCTTGCTGCCAGGGTCTCCTGGATGCGTGCGGCATAACCCAGTTGCACCATCATTTTATCGGTGATCAGCAATGGACGAGAGCAGCCAAGGCTGGCGAGTACACTGGGTATTGCCTCGCTGGCATTAGCGCCGAGCTGCATGATCCGGGGCAAAATCACTTGATTGGTCATAGGTACTCCACGATTTTTAGGCATGAGAAGGCCGTTGGGGTTACCAGGCCATCTTATGCGTCATCTTTAAAAGGCGGGCACCGCGCAGGCATTGCGGGGTACCCGTGAGGGGCTAGCGCTACGAATCCAGTGGCGTAGCGGGGTTAGGTGTGGCCCCGAATGGCTGCATGCCGAGGCCTTGGGCAGCGCCGCCCGGCACAGTCGTCGGTGCCGGGGCATCGACAATCAGCACCGGTGAATCCAGGCGCGTGCCGAAGTCCTGCTTGAGCATGCGCAGCAGCGACCACGCCAGAATCGCCAGGACGGGAATCAGCGGCAAGGCAACAATAATGGTCGAGGTTTGCACCGCCTTGAGTCCGCCGACCTTGATCAGGCCAATGCCGACCACGGCCAGCAACAAGGCCCAGGTAATGCGAATCCAGCGGCGCGGCTCCTCATAACCGGACAATTTGTACGACGTGACCGAGGCCAGCACATAAGCCGCCGAGTCCAGGGTCGTGGCGAGGAACACAAAACACAGCAGGACGAAACCGACGATGACAACGTCAGCCATCGGCATGGTTTTCAGGATCGCCAGAATGGTTGCCGGAATACCTTGCTGGTTGAGAATGGCGCTGACATCCAGCGCTCCGGACAGCTGTAAATCCAGGGCATAACCACCCCATACCGCGAAGAACACCCAGCAACCCAGGCTGCCCCAGACCAGCTCAGCGAAGACTAACTCACGGATTGTCCTGCCCCGAGAAATGCGCGCAACAAACAGCCCCATCATCGGCGCATAGGCGATCCACCACGCCCAGTAGAAAACAGTCCAGTCCTGGGGGAAGCTGCCCTTGGCTACGGGGTCGGTCCACAGGCTCATATGAATGAAGTTATTGACCATCAGGCCGACACTGTTGGACCAGCCATTAACGATAAACAGGGTTGGGCCGATCGCCAGCACGAACAGCAGAAGCAGCACGGCTAAATAGACGTTGAAATCGCTGAGCAGCTTGATGCCTTTGCTTAGGCCGAACCACACACTGGCACCGAACAGTGCAGTCCACAGGCCGAGAATCAGCATGTCGAAACCAAACGACGACTGCAGGCCGAACACATCGGAGGCCAAGGTCGAGACCAACGGCACGGCCAAGCCTAGCGAGGTGCCAACACCGCCGACGATGCCGAACACCACCACGGTGTCGAGCAGGGTTCCCAGCCAGCCATCCGCCTTATCGCCCAATATCCCGCGTGCCGCGACCGACAGGCGCACGCCTGGCTGACGGCGCACATACATGGAGTAGGCAATCGGAATCGCCGGCAGGCAGTAGAAGGCCCAAGGCGTCAGCCCCCAGTGGAACTGCCCATAGGCCAATGCCCACTCGGCGGCGTCCTTGCTTTGGGCGGCGATGCCTAGCGGCGGGCCATCAAAGTAGTAGATCGGCTCAACCCAGGCCCAGTTGGCAATGGCAATACCGATGCCGCCACAGAAAATCATGGCAATCCAGCTGAAGTAGGAAAACTCGGGAACATCTTCGGCGCGGCCCAGGCGTACGCTGCCGTAGCGGCCCAAGGCGAGCCATAGCAGGAAAAGCACGGCACCCAGGCCGCTAAGCAAATACAGCCAGCCGAAATTACCGGTGGCAAAGCCAAATAACTGTTTGATGATCAGGTTCCCGGACTCGGGATACATGACCAGCGGGATGGTGATGCCAAGAATGACTGCAATCGATGGCCAGAACACCCGTCCATCGAGGGCTGAGCCGGTGTGTATATTACTCATCGCGATAACTCTCCTCTTGTAGGCTGGCTACGGTGACGTCCGCTGAGCGGCCGCCGGACCCGTAGTACGCGCGGACTAACCCTGGCTGCACTCGATGCAGCAACGCAGGGGGCCAGAGAGGGGGCGCCGATCGTTGGGCATAGCTTTTTTATATTTGTTGTTCATGGCAGTTCTCGTTTAGGTCACTACTGGTGAAATAACGCTCTGGCACACCGGGCAGCGGTAGTCCAGAACGCCAGTTGGGTTCTCGTGCTTAGCTCGGCAGGTACTCCTCACTCCAGCTTTCACTGATGCTCTTGCATGCAATAAGGGCGTCGATTTGCGCTTCGCTGTAGCCAAAATCGCGCAGCACCCTGCGCGTCGAAGCGCCGAATTTCTCCGCCGCTGGCAACGCGCGGATCGGAGCATTACGTGGACGAATGGCAAATGGATCGAGCTGGGTGACGCAATGACCGCTCGGGTGATCGGCATAGACGCTGAACGAATAGCTGCCGTTGTCCGTGCCGGGGCGACCATCTGCAGGACGGCTGTAGCGTTGGCGCAGGCTGTCGATGTTGTCTGGCACCGCCGCGGCGATACCGGCGGCATGCAGGCGGCTCTGCCAGGTAGCGGCGGTTGCAGCGAGCAGTGCAGTACCGAGGAAAGCGGCGTGGTCATTTGCCTCGACGAGGCCGGCGAGGCCTTCAACGCGAGCCAATCGCTCCAGCTCCAGCGCATTACTGTCCAGGTACAGCCAGTCATCTGCGGTGCGGTAGAAGCGCGACAAGTCGCTATAGCCGACAGCGTCGCGACCGGATGGCTCAGCAAAGGGTGCACGGCCGGCATAGTCGAAGCAGAACGGGATCTGCACCAGGTTGCCTAACGAGGCCAACGAGGTACGCGCCCGACTGATCTGGCCTGTTACGGCTTTTTGATAGAGCGCGGTAGCAATACCCAGGGCGGCAGCGAAACCGCACATGACATCAATGGTGCCGACATGAGCATGCTCTTCCGGAGTCTGCATGCTGCCGCCGAAGCGCAGCATGATGCCGGTAGTCGCCTGGATCAGGTCGTCGTAACCCAGATAATCCGTACGCGGGCCACGGCGGGGGCCGCCGAAGCAATCCAGCTGGCAGAAGATCACCCCTGGGTTCACCGCCTGCAGGCTGGCCTCATCGAGGCCCAGCGCAGCCAACTGCCGGTCGGGGGCGTTCATCACGATGATGTCCACCGAACGCACCAGGGTATTGAACACTTCACGGCCATCCGCCTGGTTCAAATCAACCAGGATGCTCTGCTTGCCGCGCGCCGACGACATGCCAAATACCACGGTATTCCAGGGGTCGTAGTTGGGCGTGGCGGGATCGAGCTTGATCACCTCGGCACCAAAGCGGCCGAGAAATGAAGTGGAGTGCGGGCCCGCGATCACGTTGGTCAGGTCAAGGATGCGTACTCCCTCCAACCAGCCGCCGACTTTGCCTGTGGGGGCAGGCAACGCGGGCGTGTCACATTCAGCCAGCGTCGCCAGGGCTTCCTGGATGGTCACGGTGCGGCGTGCCTGGGGGGCCAGCATCAGATCGGCACTGTCTTCCAGCCACGCGATGGGCCCTGGCTGTTTCATCACGCCGTATTGCGGATCCTTGACCTCCACCACCAGGCCAGTCGTGTTGGCGTGCTCATCATGCAGCCACTCTTGCGTGGAGCGATGCGGGGTGCCGGGGAACTGACCTTCGCCGAATACTTTTTCCCATTCGGCGGCGGTCTTGGTGAGAAACACCTCTTTCATCCGCACCGAGATACGTTTGGCCCAGTCCGCAGGCAGCGGGTAAACGCCGAGGGACGCATCGCCTTCCCACTGCTCCATCGGCAGATAGGGGTCTTCGACCTTGGGCAGGCCGGCCGCCAGCATTTCTTCATACAGCCCCATGGCCTGCAGGCAGCGCTTGGCATGCGAGCGATGGGAGGGGCAAACCGCGTAGAACTTGCGGCCATCGGCGCATTCATAGGTGCGATAGAACGGATCGAGATACTCCTGCAGATCCTCGTAGCTGAGGTTCATCGGCAAGTTCTCGGCACGCCGACGCTCGATTTCCTTCTCGCGCAGGGTCTTGTAGCGCAGCGGATAGCCCTCGATTTTGATCGAGTTATAAGACAGACCTTCCATGACGGCGGCCGCCAGGGGCACCTCGATCTGATCGCCCAGGCCGCTGCGCTGCCGCGCCTGCAGGGCCAGCACCACCGCCGATACCGCCAGCATGGTGCCGTAGGAGGATGCCAGCGGCAGCGGCGAGAAGCTCGGGTTGATCCCCATCAGCACGCGGTTCTGGCCCATGTCGGTAAACACCCCGGAGGCCGAGGCGATGATCGACTCGAAGGCGCGCCAATCACGGCGTAGCTCGTCGTTGCTGGCGAAACCCGGAATGGACAAGGTGATCAGCTCGGGGCGCTGTTGGCGCAGTTCGGCAAAATCCAGGCCTAGGCGCTGCATGACCGTGGGGCGGAAATTCTCGATCACAATATCCGCGCTGGCGATCAGTGCCTTGGCATCTTGCAGGCCCTCGGCGGACTTCAGATCGAGCTGCAGGCAGAACTTGTTACGGTTCAGTACGGCGTTGGCCGGGCTGTCCCATAGCGGCCCGCACGGCGGATCGATATGAATGACCGTGGCACCGAGGTCCGCGAGGATCATGGCCACGGCAGGCCCGGCGATATATTGGCCGAAGTCGATAACCTTGACGCCATGCAGGGGCAGTTGCTTGAGTTGTCCCATGATTCACCATCACTCTGTAAAACCCGCGGCAACGCAGGCTTTTGTTGTTGTGATTAGTCGCCGACAGGCCTCGCGGCTGTTTGGCAGCACGGCCTGGGTGACGATCTGGGGTCTACTTTCGGGAAAATACGAGAAGGGGAAAAGCAATAAAAAAAAGCCCTAAGGGGCTGTTTTATTTATGGCTATAAAAATTTGCTTATATGTGCGGCGGTTTTCCGATGGGTACACCACCTTGCCCTGCCCGGCCCAGCGGGCTGCTAGACAGGCTTGATGGGTATGAAGAAGGCTATGTGTTGAATCGTCCCGAACCGCTATACGGTGCACGAAGCGCGGATATGCGTAGGGTGGGTTAGGCGCGAACCGGGATCAGGCACACAACATCAACCCCAACGCGCCGTAACCCACCATGACGGTCCCAAACCACAATGGTGGGTTACGCGGCGCTCGGATTGCGTGGCGATACCCATAACCAGCCCCAGCGCCGCTAACCCACCCTACCAAAGCGGCCTGCAACAGGGTCTTGGGACATCACCATGCAGAAGGCCGGCTGGGCGGCGCCGTAATGACTCGCGATAAAAACCGCTGGCGGATCAGGTATCGCGGTTGGCAGCCTGCGCCTCGGCCGTTAGCCAGGCGATAAATGCGGCAGCCTGCGGGTTTGCCAGACTGTGCGGGGAGTACACCAGGTAGAAGGCTTCCAGGGTCTTGAAACGCTGTTCGAAGGGCGCAATCAATGTGCCGTCCTTAAGCATCTGCTCGACCAGAGACGAGCGCGCGAGCGCAACGCCCTGGCCAAGTTCAGCCATCCTCAGTGCCGAGATCAGGGTATCGAACTGCAGCCCTTGGGATGAGTCCACCTGCTCTGCGCCGGCTTTTTTCAGCCAGTATCCCCAGCCCTCCTCATAACCCAGAACATGCAGCAGCTCATGGCGGGCAAGATCTTTGGGGTCATTCAGCGGTTGCTGCTCAGTCCCCAGCGTCGGTGAACAAACCGGAACCAGCGTGTCCCAGGTCAAGCGATCGGCTTTCAGACCGGCCCATTTGCCCTGGCCGTGACGGATTTCCATATCCGCTTCAACGTCCACATCGGCCACCCAGATATTACTGGTGATATGCAGGTTGATCCCCGGATGCAGCTTGCGAAAGCTCGGCAAGCGCGTCGCCAACCAGTGAATAAAGAACACCAGGTTGACTCGCACCGTCAGCACTTTGTGGTGCCCCTGGCCGAAGATTTCATCAGTGGCGGCGGCCAGTCGTTCGACCGCTTCATGCACCGCTGGTAGAAAAGCCTGACCGGCCTCACTCAGCTCAAGACCTCTGGGTAGACGCTTGAACAGCACTGCACCCAATTTCGTTTCGAGGCTCTTGACCTGCTGGCTCACGGCCGCCTGGGTCAAATTCAACTCCTGCGCCGCATGGGTAAAGTTAAGGTGCCGGGCTGCACACTCGAATGCCCGCAACCAGTTGAGCGGAGGCAAGCTTTTTTTCATCCTGGGAATCTCTGGGCATGGCACCGTGAGTCAGGGCGCAAGGGCTGGAATGGTGGGTGTTTGCTCAGGCTAAGAGTAACCACCGACTGCTCGCTCGGAATAAAGTACGGGAGCAATCCTGATCTTATACTTCCCCCCCGACTGCTTTTGGCCGCTTACTCCCCGTCAGATCGTCGCTGCGCTTTGGTCAAATTAGATGTAATCGCTGGTCATTACCAATGCAAAAGACTGCTCAGAGGTAGTGCAAGTAGGCGATCCACTGCGATGCCATTACGCACATGCCTTGCCTGCCTCACCTAGGTTTTCAACGCTCTGCGAACTCAGCGCTGTTTAAGCAGATGCCGCGGCACGGCATAGAGGAAGTACAACTCGTCGTCCTGCAGATGCGCGGTCATGCCCAGCTCGGGATACACCCAGGCCTGCCCCTCGGCCAGCTCCAGGGTCAGGCGCGGCTGACCGATACTGGCGGCCAGTCGCGCAACATCCAGCGGCGCCGGCGGTAGCAGGGTCAGCGCAATAATCGGGCGATTAGCCAATGGCACCAGCAGCTGACGGCTCAATGGCTGTTCCTCGTCCGCCGGCTTTAGCCCGGCGGCGGCCAGCAGGCTTTCGCGCTCGGCTTTGTCCAAACCGACCTCCGCCTCCAGCGACCAGTTTCCATCGCCGTCCTGCAACTCACCGCGATACAGCAGACGTGCGCCGTCCAGGTTGGGCTGCAGCCAAAGCTCGCCTTCCAGAGCATCCTTCAGCTGCACCAGGCTCAGGCGATCATCGGCCAGCGGCGTGAACACCTGGCTTTGCCATTGCGCCAGCCAGGGCAAAGGATGTGCAGCCGGCTGCGGGCGCATCAGCCACGCCCCCCAGGCAAAGAACAGGGCGGCGACCACGGCAAAGATCAGCCAGTGCTGCGGGCGTATGGGCGGTAATTTCATCGAGGTTTTCCTTGACCATAAAAAATCGCCGGGCGTGATTTTCAACGTCGCTCAGCGGCGGCCCGAAGAGTAGCCACCAGGGATGGTAGGCATAAAAAACTGTCCGGAGCAGTTTTTAACGTCACGTAGCGACGGCCCGAAGGGTGGCCGCCAGGGATGGCAGGCCATAAAAAAGCCGCACCCGGGTGCGGCTTCTGACAGTAGCGCGATTTACGCGGCGATCGAGCCCTTGAGCTTGTTCATCGCGTTTTTTTCCAGCTGACGGATGCGCTCGGCCGAGACGTTGTACTTGGCGGCCAGGTCATGCAGCGTGGCTTTCTCTTCCGCCAGCCAGCGCTGGTAGAGGATGTCACGGCTGCGCTCGTCCAGACCGTCCAGCGCCTCGTGCAGATTGGCGGTGGCGCTGTCGCTCCAGTCCGAATCCTCCAGCTGACGCGCCGGGTCGTAGCGGTGGTCTTCCAGGTAATGCGCCGGCGACTGGAAGGCGCTTTCGTCGTCGGCTTCGGCAGCCGGGTCGAAGGCCATGTCATGGCCGGTCAGGCGGCTTTCCATCTCGCGCACTTCGCGCGGCTCAACGCCCAGGCTTTCCGCCACGGCATGCACTTCGTCGTTGTTCAGCCAGGCCAGGCGCTTCTTCTGGCTGCGCAGGTTGAAGAACAGCTTGCGCTGCGCCTTGGTGGTGGCGACTTTGACGATGCGCCAGTTTTTCAGGATGAACTCGTGGATCTCGGCGCGAATCCAGTGCACGGCGAACGACACCAGGCGCACACCCATTTCCGGGTTGAAGCGCTTGACCGCCTTCATCAGGCCGACGTTGCCTTCCTGAATCAGGTCAGCCTGGGCCAGGCCATAACCGGAGTAGCTGCGGGCGATATGCACAACAAAACGCAGGTGAGCCAGAACCATTTGCCGAGCGGCTTCGAGGTCCTGTTTGTAGAAGAGACTTTCCGCCAGCTCACGCTCCTGCTCGGGGGTCAACAGCGGGATGCCGTTTACCGCATGCACGTACGCCTCCAGGTTGGCACCCGGGACCAGAGCATGAACAGGTTGCAAAGAAGTGGACATTTGAATCCTCCGACTGACGAATCGTGGAGCAGTCTAGCACTGCACTTTGGGACTTTGTACCGGGGTACAAGTTCCCTTACACATAGTCAATATCAAGTAAAACAATAACTTACTACCTTGGTGCCAGTTCGCTCAAGTGCCTTGCGACCGCCAGCCAGGCGCCAATATAGCCCAACAGCAGCGCGCCGAGCAGCAGGGATAGACCATCGGCTATCGGCACGCCCGCCAGGGCGAAGTCGCTGCCGTACAAGCCGGCCAGACGCACCACGGCGTCATTCAGCCAGCCCAGGCCGTAGGCCAGCAGCAGCCAGGCCAACAGGCCGGCGCCCAAGCCGTAGAGCGTGCCCATATAAAGGAAGGGCCGCCGCACGTAGCTGTCGGTACCGCCGACCAGCTTGATCACCTCGATCTCGGTGCGGCGGTTCTCGATATGCAGACGAATGGTATTACCGATCACCAGCAGCAGTGCCATCACCAACAGCAGGGTCAGGCCGAAGACGAAGCGCTCACCCAGCTTGAGCATCGCGCTCAGGCGCTCGACCCAGAGCAGATCCAGCTGCGCCTGCTGCACCTGCGGCAGCTCGGCCAAACGCAGACGCAGGGCTTCCAGGGCGACCTTATCGACTTGCTGCGGAGTTACCACGATCACCCCAGGCAGCGGGTTATCAGGCAGTTCTTTCAGCGCTTCGCCGAGGCCGGACTGTTGCTGGAACTCGGCCAAGGCCTGTTCGCGGCTGATCCACTCGGCCTCTTCCACGTCATCCATGGCCGCGACTTGTTCACGCAAGGTTTGACCTTGGGTATCCGTGGCGTCGATCTGTAGAAACAGGGAAATCTGCGCCGCGCGCTGCCAGGACACCCCCAGGCGCTCGACGTTATCCAGCAATAGCGCCAGGCCCATGGGCAGGCTCAGGGCCACGGCCATCACCAGGCAGGTAAAGAAGCTGCCAATTGGCTGTTTACCCAACCGGCGCAGGCTGTCGACCAGGCTGGCGCGGTGGTTTTCCAACCAGGCATGCAACTGCTGGGAAAAGCTTGGACCGTCGTCGTCCGGTGTCGGCGCTTCGGACTTCTTCGGCGCGGCACCAACGCGTTGTGCCGGTTGCGGAGGCGGCATGCGGGTGGCGCTCATGCGGCCTCCCCGTCGCCGATCAGGCGGCCGCGCTGCAGGGTCAGCATACGGTGGCGCATACGCGCGATCAGGGCCAGGTCGTGACTGGCGATCAGCACGGTGGTGCCCAGGCGGTTGATGTCTTCAAACACCCCCATGATTTCGGCCGCCAGGCGCGGGTCGAGGTTACCGGTCGGCTCATCCGCCAGCAGCAGCGCCGGGCGATGCACCACGGCGCGGGCGATGCCGACGCGCTGCTGCTGACCGGTGGACAGATCACCGGGGGACTGCTCGGCCTTGTCGGCCAGGGACACACGCTCCAGCGCGGTGCGCACGCGGGTGCCGATCTCGTCCTTGGACAGGCCGAGAATCTGCAGCGGCAGCGCCACGTTGTCGAACACGCTGCGGTCGAACAGCAGCTGATGGTTCTGGAACACCACACCGATCTGCCGACGCAGAAAGGGAATCTGTGCATTGGTGATATGCGACAGGTCCTGCCCCGCCAGCAGCAGCTTGCCACTGCTCGGCCGCTCCATCGCCAGCAGCAGGCGCAGCAAGGTGCTCTTGCCCGCCCCGGAATGCCCGGTAACGAACAAAAACTCACCACGGCGCACGTGGAAGCTCAACTCGTGCAGCCCGATGTGGCCGTTGGCGTAGCGTTTACCGACCTGCTCGAACTTGATCATCCTATTTCTCCGCGAACAGCGCCTGAACGAAGGCTTCGGCCTCGAAGGTGCGCAGGTCATCAATACCCTCGCCCACCCCGATATAGCGAATCGGCAATACAAACTGCTTGGCCAGGGCAAAGATCACCCCGCCCTTGGCGGTGCCGTCCAGCTTGGTCAGCGCCAGGCCGGTGAGGTTGACCGTCTGATTGAACTGCTTGGCCTGGTTGATCGCGTTCTGCCCGGTGCCGGCGTCCAGCACCAGCAGCACTTCGTGCGGCGCGCTGTCATCCAGCTTGCCGATTACCCGGCGGACCTTCTTCAGCTCTTCCATCAGGTTGTCTTTGGTGTGCAGACGCCCAGCGGTGTCGGCGATCAGCACGTCCATGCCACGCGACTTGGCGGCCTGCACCGCATCGAAAATCACCGAGGCGGAATCGGCGCCGGTGTGCTGGGCGATCACCGCAATCTGGTTGCGTTCGCCCCACACCTGCAACTGCTCGACGGCAGCGGCGCGGAAGGTGTCACCGGCGGCGAGCATGACCTTCTTGCCATCCTGCTGGAGTTTTTTCGCCAGCTTGCCGATGGTGGTGGTCTTGCCCGCGCCGTTTACGCCGACCACCAGAATCACATAGGGCTGCTTGCCGCTGTCGATCTTCAGCGGCTGCTCGACCGGCTTGAGCAGGGCCACCAGCTCATCCTGCAGGGCCTTGTACAGCGCACCGCTGTCGGCCAGTTCCTTGCGCGCGACGCGTTTAGTCAGGTTACCGATGATTGCCGTGGTGGCCTCGACGCCCACATCCGCAGTCAGCAGGCGGGTCTCCAGGTCTTCGAGCAGGTCATCGTCGATAACCTTCTTGCCGAGAAACAGGCTGGCCATGCCTTCGCCAAGGCTGGCGCTGGTCTTCGACAGGCCTTGCTTGAGGCGTTCGAGAAAGCCGGCGCGGGTTTCTTCGGCGCTTTTAACCGGCGCAGCGACCGGCTGCACGGCGGCAGGCTCGACCACCGGCGGCTCGATAACCAGCGCAGGCTGTTCAATATGGGCATGCAGCACTTCGCTGCCGGCATTGATGCGAAAGCGTGAGGGGCGTGGCGGCGGGTTTAGCTCAGGGTTTTCAGCCGACGCAGGCACAGCAGCAGCTGCCTGCTCAACCGGAGCGACCGGAGCAGGCAGCTCGGCAGCGGCCTCGGCGGTAATGACCGGCTCTACGACTGGCGCAGCAACTTCGCTGACCGGCGCAACGGGGGCGGGCTCGGAGACCTCAGCAGCAGAAACAGCCGCAGCAGCCGGCGGCTCGCTAACCGGAGTTGGTTGCGACTCAGGGTTGGCCGGTGCTTGCGGCTTCTTGCGCAGCCAGCCGAACAGGTCTTTCTTCTCTGCAGGTTTCTCGGCAGAGGCCGGCGCAGCAGGCGCGGGCGTGTGCTTGTCGTCGTTGGAACCAAACATGGAGGACGGCTATCTCAAAGGTGCGACGCGCAGGCCACAGGCTCTGAAGGCATTACTCACGCGGCATTAAAAGCTGAAGAGTGCACGCGGAAACAATCAGAAGCCTTAGCAGGCGTGGTCGCCAGTAAAACGGATGCGTATCCTAGCACCTCCGCGCCCGCCGACGCTAAGACCAAGCGGGCCCGTCCGACAGGTCGATAACCCATGCATATGATTGCCCAACGCACTGCAGCCCTGCTGCTCGGCGTGCTCTGTACACCCCTGCTGGCCCTGGCCGCAGAACCCCAGCCGACCCACGAATTCAGCCTGGACAATGGCCTCAAGGTCATCGTGCGCGAAGACCATCGCGCCCCGGTGGTGGTCAGCCAGCTCTGGTACAAGGTCGGCTCCAGCTACGAGACGCCCGGCCAGACCGGCCTGTCCCACGCCCTCGAACACATGATGTTCAAGGGCAGCCGCAAGCTCGGCCCCGGCGAAGCCTCACGCATCCTGCGCGAGCTGGGTGCCGAGGAAAACGCCTTTACCAGCGACGACTACACCGCCTACTACCAGGTGCTGGCCCGCGACCGCCTGGCCGTCGCCCTGGAACTGGAGGCCGACCGTCTGGCCAGCCTCAAACTGCCAGCCGACGAGTTCGCCAAGGAAATCGAGGTGATCAAGGAGGAGCGCCGCCTGCGCACCGACGACAAACCGTCGAGCCTGGCCTACGAGCGTTTCAAGGCCATGGCCTACCCGGCCAGCGGTTACCACACGCCCACCATCGGCTGGATGGCCGACCTCGAACGCATGACCGTCGAGGAGCTGCGCGCCTGGTACGAGGCGTGGTACGCGCCGAACAACGCCACCCTGGTGGTGGTCGGTGACGTCAGCGTCGCCGAGGTTAAGACTCTCGCCGAACGCTATTTCGCTGCCATCCCCCAACGCGCCGTGCCCATCGCCAAGGCGCCGCGTGAGCTGGCAGCGCCGGGCGAGCGACGCATCACCCTCTACCTGAAAACCCAGCTGCCGAGCCTGATGATGGGCTTTAACGTGCCGGGCCTGGCCACCGCCGAACAACCGCGCCAGGTGCACGCTTTGCGTCTGGCCGCTGCGCTGCTCGATGGCGGCTACAGCGCCCGCCTGCCAACCCGCCTGGAGCGCGGCGAGGAATTAGTCTCCGGAGCTTCGGCCTGGTACAACGGTTACTCCCGTGGCGACAGCCTGTTTATTCTTTCCGCCACGCCCAACGTGCAGACCGGCAAGACCCTGCTGCAGGTCGAAGCCGGCCTGTGGCGCGAGCTGGAGGATTTGCAGAACACCCCGCCAAGCGCCGAGGAACTGGCCCGCGTACGCGCACAAGTGATCGCCGGCCTGGTCTACGAGCGTGACTCGATCACCAGCCAGGCCACCGCCATCGGCCAGCTGGAAACCGTCGGCCTGTCGTGGCAGCTGATCGATCAGGAACTGGCCGAACTGGAGGCCGTGACCCCGGCCGATATCCAGCAAGCCGCCAGTACCTTCTTTACCCGCGAGCGCCTGAGCGTCGCCCATGTTCTGCCTGAGGAGAAGCGCAATGAGTGAGCGCAATGGCCTGCGCTACGGCCTGCTCGGCCTGGCGCTACTGATATTGCTGGCGCTGCTGGCCCTGGTGATTAACCGCCCCGATAGCAGCCCAACCCCGGCTGCGGCCGCCGAGTCGAACAGCATCGAATCCCTGGCCGCCCTCGGCGATCAGCCTCCGAGCCGGCGCGACCTGAACATCCAGACCTGGCAAACCGCCGAAGGCGCCAAGGTGCTGTTCGTCGAAGCCCGCGAGCTGCCGATGTTCGACCTGCAGCTGACCTTTGCCGCCGGCAGCAGCCATGACGACGGCGTCGCCGGCCTGGCCATGCTGACCAACGCCATGCTCAACGAAGGCGTACCGGGCAAGGATGTCGGGGCAATTGCCGCTGGTTTCGAGAACCTCGGCGCCAACTTTGGCAACGGCGCATTCCGCGACATGGCCATCGCCAGCCTGCGTAGCTTGAGCGCTGCGGATAAACGCGAGCCGGCCATGCAACTGTTCAATCAGGTAATCGGCCAGCCGACCTTCCCGGACGACGCCCTGGCGCGAATCAAAAACCAGCTGCTGGCCGGTTTCGAGTACCAGAAGCAGGATCCCGGCAAGCTGGCCAGCCTGGCGCTGTTCGAGCGTCTGTACGGCAGCCATCCTTATGCGCACCCCAGCGACGGCAATGCCGAGTCGATCCCGAGCATCAGCCGTGAACAATTGCAGGCCTTCCACGCCAAGGCCTACACCGCCAATAACGCGATTATCGCGCTGGTCGGCGACCTCTCGCACAGCGACGCCGAAGCCCTGGCCAGCCAGGTGTCCGCCGCCCTGCCGCAAGGCCCGGCGCTGCCACGCATCGCCCAGCCGCAAACACCCAAGCCGGGGCTGCAACATATCGAGTTCCCCTCCAACCAGACCCACCTGATGATCGCCCAGCTCGGCATCGACCGCCGCGACCCGGACTATGCCGCGCTCTACCTGGGCAACCAGGTGTTCGGCGGTGGTGGCTTCGGCACCCGCCTGATGACCGAAGTGCGCGAGAAGCGCGGCCTGACCTATGGCGTCTACTCCGGCTTCAGCGCCATGCAGGCGCGCGGGCCCTTTATGATCAACCTGCAGACCCGCGCCGAACTCAGCGACGGCACCCTGCAGCTGGTCAAAAGCATGCTGGCCGACTTCATCAAGAACGGCCCGACCACTGATGAGCTGAACAATGCCAAGCGCGAACTGGCCGGCAGCTTCCCACTGTCCACCGCGAGTAACGCCGCCATCGTCGGCCAACTCGGTTCCATGGCCTTCTATGACTTGCCACTGAGCTACCTGGAAGACTTTATGCGCGACGTTCAGGCGCTGAGCGTGGCGCAGGTCAAAACCGCCATGGCCAAGCACCTCAACCCCGAGGCCCTGGTGATCGTCACCGCCGGCCCGACCGTGGCGCAGCAAGAACTGCCGCCGCCCACCGACAACCCCGCCGAGCAACCCTCTGGCGTCCCGGAGCACTGATGAGCAAGCGACCCAAACCGCCGAAAGCCAACCCCGCCCATAGTGGCGATGGCCAGCTGCGGATCATCGGCGGGCAATGGCGCTCGCGCCAGTTCAACTTCCCCATGGCCGCCGGGCTGCGGCCGACGCCGAACCGCGTACGCGAGACCCTGTTCAACTGGCTGGCGCCCTATGTCGAGGGCGCCAAGGTGCTCGACCTGTTCGCCGGCAGCGGCGCGCTGTTTCTCGAAGCGTTGTCGCGTGGCGCTGGCAGCGCCCTGGCCCTGGACCTCAATCCCGCCGCCATCGCCAGCCTACGCGGCCACCTGCAAACGCTGAACTGCGACAACGGCCAGTTGCAACAGACCGACGCCCTGCTCTACCTGCAGAACCCGCTAGCGACGCCGTTCGACCTGGTGTTTCTCGACCCGCCGTTCAACCAGAACCTGCTGCTACCGGCCTGCACCCTGCTGGAACAACATGGCTGGCTGGCAGCCGACGCCTGGGTCTACACCGAAAGCGAAAACCCACCGTCCAGCCTCGGCATGCCCGGCAACTGGCGTTTGCACCGCGAGCAGAAGGCTGGCCAGGTGTATTACGCGCTGTGGCAGCGTACGGCGTAACTCACCACGCACCGGACGAAGCCCCGCCTCTGTATCCCGGATGCAAGCCGGGAGCGTATCGTCAATAACCTCAAAATCCCCCGGATTGCATCCGGGCTACGGGCTACAACCATGAGCACACCCTTTAAACCCGCCTGGTGGCTGCCCGGCCCACATCTGCAAACCCTGTGGAACCCGATGTGCCGCCAACCGGCGAAGCTTGAGCGCACGCGCGAACGCCTGTGGCTGGACGATGGCGACTTTCTCGACCTGGACTGGCATGGCCCACACCAGGCGGATGCGCCGCTGGTGCTGCTGCTGCATGGCCTGACCGGCTCATCCGACTCGCTGTATGTGCTGGGTTTGCAGCAACAACTGGCGGCCCGGGGCTGGGCCAGCGTGGCACTGAACTGGCGCGGCTGCTCGGGCGAGCCGAACCTGCTGGCCCGCGGTTACCATTCAGGCGCCAGCGAAGATTTGGCGGAAACCGTGCGCCACCTGCGCGCGCAGCGGCCGATGGCGCCGCTGTATGCCGTGGGTTATTCGCTGGGCGGCAATGTGCTGCTCAAGTACCTCGGCGAAACGGGGGCGGACAGCCAGCTGCAGGGCGCAGCGGCGGTGTCGGTGCCGTTTCGCCTGGATCAGTGCGCCGACCGCATCGGCCTGGGCTTTTCCAGGGTCTATCAACGCCACTTTATGCGCGAGATGGTGGCCTACGTGAAGGACAAACAGCGCCTGTTCGCCCACCAGGGCATGGCCGACCGGCTGTCCACCCTGGAGAAACTCGGCCCGCTGGACAACATGCGCACCTTCTGGGATTTCGACGGGCGCATCACCGCGCCGCTGCATGGCTACGCCGATGCCGAGGACTACTACCGCCGCGCCTCCAGCCGCTACTTTCTCGGCCAGATCGAGACGCCGACACTGATTATCCAGGCCGCCGACGACCCCTTCGTGTTCGCCCACAGCCTGCCCGACGCCGGCGAACTGTCACCCAGCATCGACTTCGAACTGCACGCCCACGGCGGCCACGTCGGCTTTGTCGAAGGCAACCTGGGTAAGCCGGGCTATTATCTGGAACGGCGTATTCCACAGTGGCTGAGCGGCTTGGCCAACGCCTGAGCGGTCGGCGCGACTGATCTACTCCGGCGGTTCCGGTGCGCCAGCTGGCCTCAGCCACAGGCTGGTGTCGGGTGTCGTCAGCCCGCTGAATGACGGGTGTTCAAGGTAAATCAAGGTACGCTTTTCCAGTTGTGCTTGCTGCGCCAGTTGACCGAAATGACTTAGGAACAGCGCGCGAAAGCTGCCATCGGCCCGAATCTGCGCCAAGCCATCAGCGAAGCGTTGCTTGAGCGCCTGGTCAGCGCGGTTAAAGGTGAAAAACACCGGCAAGTCGTAGACCAGCGCCAGGTGCGGCTCAACCATCAGCTGCGGGTACTCCTGAGCGTACGCCGCCAGTTCTTTCCAGGCCTCATGTAGCCCACGGTGGTAGTAATCGAAGCGGTGCTTATTGAGCATCGGCAACAGATTCTCGGGATTGGCCACCCCGACCACCGGTAGGCGATTGCGCGCGAACAGGGCAAAGTCGCCCCACTGGCTGCCGAAGCCGCCCCGTAGCTGGCGCAGATCGTCGAGGCTATCGACTTGGGCGAAACGCTCTGCGTCGGCGCGATGGATCAACAACACGCGGTAGCCCAGCATGCCGTTGTGCAGATCGAACGGTAGTATCAGAAAGTCACGCTGACGCTCCTCGGTCGGTGGCACATAGGCCAGATCCACCAGGCCGCTGCTCAGCAGTGCCAGACAGCGTTCCTGTGCCGGGTCTGGGCCATCCGCGGGAATGATCTTGCGCGGCCCATAGCGCTCGGCCGTCCGCTCGAGAATCAGCTCAGTCAGCTCAAGTCGGTAGGCATACTTTTCAGGCTCGTGCTGACAGACCCGCAAGCCGTTTTCGGCGTATACCAACATGCAGTACACGCTACCCAACAGCAAACCCCATAGCCAGCGACCACTCATATACCCGAATACCCGAACTCGCTCTGATTGGCGGCTGATTGCAAGCGCCCGAAACCGACGGACCTATGGACTGTCGTGCAGCCGCCAATAGCGTTTAGTTAGCGTCCTATGGTTAAGCGTAGCCGGTGCCTCACCGACACCTCAGATAACCTGATCCAACGGCACATGCAGCCTGGCGTACAGCGCCTCCACCGCTTCGCGCGCTTGTGGGGCGATATAGCCACCCTCCAGCGTCAGCACCTGATAGATGCCACGGCGCAGCATCTCCTGGCTGAGGTCGCCGGGGTTGCCGCGGGTGGTGCAGAGAAAGCGCACCCAGGAGGTCATGATGATCCAGCTATTGAGGGTCAACGCCTCGATCTGCGGCGCATTCATCAGCAGGATGCCGGCCTCGACAAAGCCCTGATAAATGCCCTGCGCGCGCTGTAGGCAGCGCTGCGAGAACAGCTTGTAGCGCTCGGCCAGCTCGGCGTCGCTGTCGAGCAGGTGCTCCAGATCGCGGTGCAGAAAGCGGTAATGCCACATGGCCGCGAGCAGCGCTTCCAGATAGAAGGTCTTGTCCTGCACGGTCAGCGCGCGGCCCTCGGGACGGCGCAGAAAGGTATCCACCTGGCTTTCATAAAGGCTAAACAGCTCGGCGATGATCGCCTGCTTGTTACGGAAGTGGTAGTACAGGTTGCCGGGTGAAATCCCCAGGTGCGCGGCGATATGGTTGGTGGTGACGCTGCGCTCGCCCTGGGCGTTAAACAGCGCCAGGCTCTCCTGAATAATGCGTTCGCGGGTTTTCGGGGCGGCCATGGCAATGGATCTCAACTGAAAAAGCCCGGCAAAGGTACAGGCAGAAACCTCAGAAGTGTTACCGGAAAAAGCCGTGAAACCATACGCTAACTTTTCGTTGGGCTGCGCCTGTCAGCTTACCGCGCCATGCTATTTGACAGATTAGAGCAATTGCTCTAAAAATCCAGCACACCTTTTCTGCAGCGGCCTCAGCTCATCTGACGCACTGCATTGCTGGAATGCCGAGGAGCAATACCATGGTCGCCGACGTCGCTTACCTGGAACAAAGCCTGCAACGCAGCCAACAGCAGCTCAGCCAACTGGAGAGCAGCTTTGCCCGTCAGCGCCAGGCGTTCAAGGCCAACCCCATGCCTTCGGCCGAACAACGCATCCAGTGGCTCAACGTACTGCGCGACTTGCTCAGCAACCAGCGTGACGCGCTGATCAGCGCGATTTCCCAGGACTTCAGCAACCGCAGCGCCGACGAAACCCTGCTCGCCGAGCTGATGCCCAGCCTGCATGGCATCCACTACGCGAGCAAACGCATCAAGAAGTGGATGAAGCCTTCACGGCGCAGCGTCGGCATGCAATTTATGCCCGCGCAGGCCAAGGTCATCTACCAGCCCATGGGCGTGGTCGGGGTGATAGTGCCGTGGAACTACCCGCTGTTTCTCGCCATCGGCCCGCTGGTCGGCGCCCTGGCGGCCGGCAACCGGGTGATGATCAAGATGAGCGAATCGACCCCGGCCACTTCGCAGCTGATCAAAGACCTACTGGCCAAGGTCTTCCCCGAGGATCTGGTCACCGTCGTTTTGGGCGAGGCGGAAGTCGGCATGGCCTTCTCCAAGCTACCGTTCGACCACCTGCTGTTTACCGGTGCCACCAGCATCGGCAAACACGTGATGCGCGCCGCCGCCGAGAACCTCACCCCGGTCACCCTGGAACTGGGCGGCAAGTCGCCAGCCATCGTTTCAGCCGACGTGCCGCTGAGTGACGCGGCCGAACGTATCGCCTTCGGCAAGACCATGAACGCCGGGCAGACCTGTGTGGCCCCGGATTACGTATTGGTGCCGAAAGACCGCGTGGAGGGCTTTGTCGAGGCCTACCGCAATGTGGTGCAGAGCTTCTACCCGACACTTGCGGACAACCCGGACTACACCGCGATCATCAACGAGCGTCAGCAGCAGCGCCTCAATGGCTACCTGCAGGACGCCGAGAGCAAGGGCGCGACCATTATTCCGCTGTACCCCGAAGCCCAGGGCCGGCGCATGCCCCAGGCCGTGCTGCTGAACGTGACCGATGAGATGAAGGTGATGCAGGACGAGATCTTCGGCCCGCTGCTGCCGATCATCCCCTACGACAAACTGGACGACGCCTTCGCCTTTATCAACCAGCGCGACCGCCCGCTGGCGCTGTACTACTTCGGCTATGACAAGGGCGAGCAGCAGCGCGTGCTGCACGAGACTCATTCGGGCGGCGTATGCCTCAACGACACCCTGCTGCACGTGGCCCAGGACGACATGCCCTTCGGCGGCGTCGGCCCCTCCGGCATGGGTCATTACCACGGCCACGAAGGCTTCCTGACCTTCAGCAAGGCCAAGGGCGTGTTTATCAAGCAGCGTTTCAACGCCGCCAAACTGATCTACCCGCCCTACGGCAAGTCGATACAGCAGCTGATCTACAAGCTATTCGTGCGTTAGACCTTCTAGTTTGTAGGAGCCGGCTTGCTGACGATACCCAAGCGCCGTCTGCAGAGCTGATCGCCGCAAGCTGGCTCCTACACAAACCCGTACTGGTGATAACAACAATGCATAACGCCACCCTTGATTCACCGCAGTTGTCGCGCCGCAGCCTACTCAAGGTCGGTCTGCTGGGCACCGCACTGCTCGGCACGGCGGGCCTGACCGCTACTCTAAGTGGCTGCTCGGCCAGTACACCAAAAGCCGGCTTTGCGGTGATCCGTGAGTCCGATCTGGCCTTTCTGCAGGCCCTGATCCCGGTGATGTTGGCCGGCGCGGTAACGAACGAGAAGATGCCGCAAGCCGTGGCAGGCACCCTCGCCAACCTCGACTACAGCCTTAATCACCTCTCGCCGGAACTGCTCAAGCTGACCGTGCAGCTGTTCGATGTGCTGGCCATGCCGATCACCCGCGGCCCGCTGACCGGCGTCTGGGGCAGCTGGGAAAACGCGTCGCCTGCGGCTGTGCAGGCGTTTCTCGAACGCTGGCAGAACAGCTCCATCGGCCTGCTGAAAATGGGCCACGCCTCGCTGCTGCAGCTGGTGATGATGAGCTGGTACAGCCGAGCCGAGTCCTGGGCGCATTGCGGCTACCCCGGCCCGCCTACAGTCTGACGGCTGGCTGCGCGTCGGCCATGCGTTGTTGCAGATGCGCTCGGACGGTGACTTGTCACCGAACGCCCGGAGGGCGGCCCGCAAGGGCGAGTGAAACGAGTACTGCTCATTTACAGCTCGTAAACTCCGCGTCCTCGCGCATCTGCGCCTAGCCTGGCTCTAGCTCGCTCAACCTTTTATGCAGCACGATCATAAAAAAGAGAACTTGAAATGCCTGTACCGGATAGTTTCAAAGAGGGCTTGGCCCGTGGCTGGAAGACCTATAACGGCTCACGCCTGGACAGCGACCTGACCCTGGAAGCCGACGTGGCCATCGTCGGCAGCGGCGCCGGCGGCGGCACCACCGCGGAAATTCTCAGCGCGGCCGGTTTCAAGGTGCTGCTGATCGAGGAAGGCCCGCTAAAGACCAGCGACGACTTCAAGATGCTCGAAGACCAGGCCTACGCCAGCCTCTATCAGGAAGGCATCGGCCGCATGAGCAAGGATGGCGCCATCACCATCATGCAAGGCCGCGCGGTCGGCGGCACCACGCTGATCAACTGGACCTCGAGTTTTCGCACGCCCGCACCCACCCTGGAGCACTGGGCCAAGGAGCATGGCGTCAAAGGCCACAGCGCCGAAGACATGGCGCCCTGGTTCGAGCAGATGGAACAACGCCTGGGCGTCGCGCCCTGGGTCGTGCCACCGAATGCCAACAACGCGGTGATCAGCAGCGGCTGCGACAAGCTCGGTTACGAGTGGCAGACGATTCCACGCAACGTGCGCGGCTGCTGGAACCTCGGCTATTGCGGCATGGGCTGCCCGACCAACGCCAAGCAATCGATGCTGGTCACCACCATCCCGGCGACCCTGGATAAGGGCGGCGAACTGCTCTACCTGGCCCGCGCCGACAAGTTGCTGATCGACGGCGAGCGGGTCACGGGCATCGAATGCCTCGGCATGGACGAGCGCAGTGTCGCCCCCACCGGCCGCAAAATAAGGGTCAAGGCCAAGCATTACGTACTCTCAGGTGGCGGCATCAATACACCGGGGATTCTCCTGCGCTCGAATGCACCGGACCCGCACCAGCGCAGCGGCAAACGCACCTTTCTGCACCTGGTGAACTTCTCTGCGGCCTTGTTCGATCAGGTCATCAACCCCTTCTACGGCGCGCCGCAGTCGATCTACTCCGACCACTTCCAGTGGGATGACGGCGCCGCCGGGCGGCTGTCCTACAAGCTCGAAGTGCCGCCGCTGCAGCCGGCACTGACCGCCACCCTGCTCGGCCGCTTCGGCATCGACAACGCCATGCGCATGGAGCAGCTGCCCAATACCAACGTGATGCTGGCCCTGCTGCGCGACGGCTTCCACCCGGACAGCGCCGAAGGCACGGTGGAACTGCGCGGCGACGGCAGCCCGGTGCTCGACTACCAGATGACCGACTACACCTGGGACGGCGTGCGCCGCGCCTTCCACAGCATGGCCGAGATCCAGTTCGCCGCCGGCGCCCGCGCCGTGCTGCCGCTGCACGCCGACGCCGGCTACGTGAAGACCCTGGCCGAGGCGAAAAGCCTGATCGACAATCTGAGCCTGGAGCTGTACCGCACCCGCCTGGGCAGCGCCCACGTGATGGGCGGTTGCGCCATGGGCGAGGACCCGCAGCAGGCGGTCACCGATAGCCTCGGTCGTCACCATCAACTGAGCAACCTGTCGATCCATGACGGCTCGCTGTTCCCCACCAGCATCGGCGCCAACCCGCAGCTGTCGATCTACGGCCTGACCGCCAAACTCGCGACAAAACTCGCCGAGCGTCTCAAGCACGCCTGATGGCGAGATATTCACGGGCCGTTCTGCGCCTGTGAATAGCCTCGATAACCGGCGGCCGACTTGGCCGCAGGGAAACGCTGCGCTACCATCCGACTCCCCAACGGACCCGCCAGGACGTCACGATGAATCGAGTGTTATACCCAGGCACCTTCGACCCCATCACCAAGGGCCACGGCGACCTGGTCGAGCGCGCCGCACGGCTGTTCGATAGCGTGATCATTGCGGTCGCCGCCAGCCCGAAGAAAAATCCGCTGTTCAGCCTGGAACAACGCGTCGAGCTGGCCCGGGAAGTCACCCAACACCTGCCCAACGTGGAAGTGGTCGGCTTCTCCACCCTGCTGGCGCACTTCGCCAAGGAGCAGGGCGCCAATGTGTTTCTGCGCGGCCTGCGCGCGGTGTCGGACTTCGAATACGAATTCCAGCTGGCCAATATGAACCGCCAGTTGGCCCCCGATGTGGAAAGCCTGTTCCTCACCCCGTCGGAAAAGTACTCCTTTATCTCCTCGACCCTGGTGCGCGAAATCGCCGCCCTGGGCGGTGATATCACCAACTTCGTGCACCCGGCCGTGGCCGCCGCGCTGACCGAACGTTTCAAGCGCTGATCGCAAAGCGTCGGCCGCGTGCAAGCGCGGCCCTGATGGGGCACAATTTACCCATTGCTTTCCCCAAGTTTTATGGCTGTGCCCAAGAGGGCGCAGCAGGAGTACATCATGTCCCTGATCATCACCGACGATTGCATCAACTGCGACGTCTGCGAACCCGAATGCCCTAACGCGGCAATTTCCCAGGGCGAAGAAATCTACGAGATCGACCCCAACCTGTGCACGGAGTGCGTCGGCCATTACGATGAGCCGCAGTGCCAGCAGGTCTGCCCGGTGGACTGCATTCCACTCGATAAAAACCATGTCGAGAGCAAGGATGAACTGATGCAGAAGTACCTGATCATTACCGGTAAAGCATGAAGAGCGGCCGCCTGATCCGCGGCCACCGCCTCTGGCGCACCCTGCTCGGTGCGCTTGCCCTGCTCTGCGCCCTTGAGCTGCAGGCCGCAGCCCAGCCTGAACGCATCGCCATTGCCAGCGCACACCCCGCCGCCACCGTGGCCGGTCAGGAAACCCTGGCACTCGGCGGCAACGCCTTTGACGCAGCAGTGGCCATCAGCGCCGCCCTGGCGGTGGTCGAGCCGTACGGCTCCGGGCTGGGCGGCGGCGGCTTCTTTCTGCTGCGCGAAGCCGGCGAATCACCGACCTACCGCTTTCTCGATGCCCGCGAACGCGCGCCCCAGGCGGCGCATGCCGACCTGTATCGGCTCGATGGCGAGATCCGCAAAGAGCTGTCGCTGAATGGCGCGCTGGCCGCCGCCATTCCTGGCCTGCCGGCAGCACTGGTCGAGCTGGCGGAACGCTTTGGCCGCCTGCCGCTGCGTGACTCGCTGGTCCCGGCCATTCGCCTGGCACGCAGCGGCGTGAGCATCGACCGGGTCTATCGGGAACGCGCTGGCTGGCGGCTCGAGGCCATGCGCGACGACCCGGAAACCGCACGAATCTTCCTCGACAAAGGCGAAATCCCCGACGAGTTCGGCCTGCTGCGCCAGCCGGAGCTGGCCCGCACCCTGGAGCAACTGGGCACAAAGGGCCTTCAGGGCTTCTACGCAGGAACAGTGGCAGAGCAGCTGGTCAGGGCCGTGCGGGATGCCGGTGGCATCTGGACCCTTCAGGACCTGGCAGACTACCGCATCGTTGAACGCCAGCCGCTGCGCGTTCCGCTCAATCAGGGCCGTGAGCTGATCAGCGCGCCACCGCCATCAGCCGGCGGCATCGCCCTGGGGCAAAGCCTGCTGCTGCTGCAGCAACTGCCCTGGCAACAGGCCGATAGCGTGCAGCGCACTCACCTGATAGTCGAAACCCTGCGCCGCGCCTACCGCGACCGTGGCCTGCTGGGTGACCCGGACTTTGTCCGCAACCCTACGCAGCAACTGCTGGCACCGGCTTACCTGAAACAACTGGCCAGCAGTATCGACCCGCAACGCGCCACGCCAAGCGACAGCCTACCGCCCAGCCAACCCTGGCAGGAAGGCGACCACACCACCCACTTCTCGGTGCTCGACACCAAGGGCAACGCGGTGGCGGCGACCCTGTCGATCAACCTGCCGTTCGGCGCGGCCTTTACTGCACCCGGCACCGGGGTGCTGCTCAATAATGAGATGGATGACTTTGCCGCCGATGTACAAGGCAGTAATGCCTACGGCCTGAGCGGCAGCCAGGCCAATAGCATCGCCGCCGGCAAACGGCCGCTGTCGAGCATGAGCCCAAGCTTTATCGAAGGTGCCGAGGGTTTCGCCAGCTTCGGCACACCGGGCGGTAGCCGGATTCCCAGCATGGTGCTGCTGGCGATGCTGGAGTACCTGGATCAGCAACCGATCGAGCGCTGGCCCAGCGTCGGCCGCTACCACCACCAGTTCCGCCCGGACCTGATCGAGCATGAGCCAGATACCTTCAGCCCTGCGGAGATCACGGCGCTCGAGGCGCGCGGGCATCACTTAAAAGCAACTGGCAGGCAGTACGGCAATCAGCAGGTGCTGTACTGGGACAAGCAAGGCGGGAGGGTTGCAGCGGCAAGCGATCCGCGCGGGATCGGTACTGCGGTGGTCACACCAAGCGTGCCGCAGTAACGCGGATCACCGATGCGCCAGACCAGAGCTGCTCAGGGCTGCCAAAGCAAACACTGCGGCAGCCCCGAAGCAGACAGAACTATTAGTTCTTCTTATAGCCGTTGGTGGTGCACCCTAGGCAGCGCACAAAAGCTGCTTCTCCCGGCTCAACCACCAGTGCATGGCCAGCCTCGCCGATATTGCCACCTGCGGCCGTGAACGGCAGGCTCACCACAAATGCCACGGCACCGATGGCAGTAGCGGCAATCAGCAATGGTCGGGCGATCAACAGATCGCCAATCATCGAAAACGCTTTTGGCGCGTTGGCCGTATAAAGAGGGTCGCCACTGCTGTTCTGCTGCGCTACGTCAGCATAAGCCGGCAGCGCCAGCAGGCCAGTGGTCAGCGCCAGAGCAGCAGCGGTTGAGCGGAACAGTTTCATGGGGCGATCCTTCAGCTATTAGGAGGCAGTGAGATTAACTATAACAGCGCATTGGTAATTGTCAGCGTGACGGCCGTCAATCGCCATAAAAGGCATATGCAGGTTTTTTCGGAATAAAGGGCCGGTAAAACGCCAAAATCTCCTTGAGATCGGCCGCTTCGTCACCCGTCGGCATAAAGATCGGGCCGATAACCACCCGCTTGTTCTGATAGTCCAGCGCCCCCAGCACAATCGGCACGCCTGCGCCGAGAGCGATGTGATAGAAGCCCATCTTCCAGCGTTCGACTTTCTTGCGCGTGCCTTCGGGCGAGAGGATCAGCATAAATTGCTGATGTTCACTAAAGGCCCGCACCGCCTGCTCAACCGTATTGCCCTGACGCTCGCGGCGAATGGCGATGCCGCCCCACAGGCGCATCAGCGCACCAAAGGGCCAGCGGAAGATCGTGTGTTTGCCAAACCAGCGGGCATTCAGACGCAGCACAAACTTCACCGCGATAAAGATCACGAAATCCCAGTTAGAAGTGTGGTGCGCACCGATCACCACAAACTTGTCGAGCTTCGGCAGCTCGCCCTCGATACGCCAGCCCATAAGCTTCAGCGCCGCGCGGCCGACCCACTCGGCCACAAAGTTACGTGGCAGGTAATTACCGGACATCAATACCTCGGTCGTTCTTTTTGTTGTGTGGTCAGTTCAGACATCGGCGCCTAACGGGCAAATCTAGCCCTGCGAAGTTCTTGGAGCATGTTTGAGATCTCGCGAGCTAGAGTCCTGCAAGGCGCTAGGTTAGTAACAGCCTCCGGCTGGTCAAAACAGGCGAGAAACGTAGCGCAGCGGAGTAACTATTCCTAGCGCTGGCAGCGCGGGCAATACACGCTGGCACGCTGACCCAGCTTGACCTCGCGCAGGGTGCTGCCGCAGTGCTTGCAGAACTCACCGCCGCGCCCGTAGACAAACAGCTCCTGCTGGAAATAACCCGGCTGACCATCGCCGCCGACAAAGTCGCGCAGGGTGGTGCCGCCGCGCTCGATGGCGTGGGCGAGGATGCGTTTGATCTCACCCGCCAGCCTCAGATAGCGCGCCCGCGACACCGAGCCGGCCTCACGGCGCGGGTCGATACCGGCAGCAAACAGCGCCTCGCTCGCGTAGATATTGCCGACCCCGACCACCACGGCGTTATCCATGATAAACGGCTTGATCGCCATGGCCCGGCCACGGGACAGCTGGAACAATCGCTCGCCATCGAACAACTCGGTCAAGGGCTCCGGCCCCAGCTTGCTGAGCAGCACATGGTTCAACGGATCGGCGCTCCAGAGTAGCGCGCCGAAGCGCCGCGGATCGGTGTAGCGCAGGGCCAGACCCGATTCCAGTTCGATATCCACATGCTCATGCTTGGCGGCCGGTAAACCCGCCTCGACCAGACGCAGGCTGCCGGACATACCCAGATGGCTGATCAGACTGCCGGTTTGCGCCTTGATCAGCAGGTACTTGGCGCGCCGCTCGACGCACTCGATACGCTGCCCGGACAGCTGAATATCCAGGTCTTCGGGGATCGGCCAGCGCAGCCGCCGTTCGCGCACAATCACCCGGCTGACGCGCTGACCCTCAAGGAACGGCGCGATGCCACGGCGAGTGGTTTCTACTTCAGGAAGTTCTGGCATAGCGAGTGATCAGCTGAGCAATCCGAGCGGGCGCCTACCTTAGCAGGAATGCCCCGGGATCGACGAGACAGGCTAGCGCGCCGATTAACTCGCCCCTAAGTCGCGGATGCTCTCGCGCAGGTTCTCGAAGTCATATTCGGACAGGCCGACATACTCCAGCACCAGCTGCTCGATGCTCTGCCACTCATGGTCATCCGGCTGATTACCCAGCACCCGATGGCTTTCACAGATGTGCTCGGCCATCTTCAGAATCGCCAGCAGGGTTTTCAGCTGCGCATCGCGGCTGGAATCCTCGGTGAAAATCGCCAGGGCGTTGTGGTGGCTGGCAATCGCCTCGCACAGGTGCAGCGGCAGGTTCCACGACTTGGCGGTGAAGTAACCGACCACCGCGTGGTTGGTGTTGAGCAGGCGATTCTCGGTGTCCACCACGCGGCGCTCGCCGGTGGCACTGGCGTAGGCCTCCTCGAGCACGCTCATGTAATTGGGAAAGCGCTTGAGCATCAGCGGGATGCCGCAGTTGTGGAACAAGCCGAGGGTGTAGGCCTCATCCGGCGAGTGGTAGCCGATGCGCTTGGCCAGGGTCAGACAGGTCATGGCCACATCCTGGGCGGTGTCCCAGAAGCGGTTGAGGGTGACGATCGCCTCATCCGTCAGCTCGCCACGGATCGATTGCGCATTGATCAGGTTGATCACCGTGTTGCAGCCCAGCAGGTTGACCGCCTGCTGGATCGAGGCGATGCGATTGGTCAGGCCGAAAAACGGCGAGTTAACCAGTTTCAGCAGCGCGCCGGACAGGCCAGGGTCCTGGCCGATCAGCTTGGCGATAGCACGCAAGTCCGGGCTCGGCATCACCTGTTCCATCTGCAAATCCACCATGATCTGTGGCTGCGGCGGCACGCTGATGCCCTGCAGCACTTGCTGGATATATTCGGCGGAAAGCTCTTGGGACATGACGGGGACAACCGGAACGAGAAGTGACCCACAGTCTAGCTAAACCCTCGGCACTGCCACAGGCGACTTTTGTAACCGCTGCGACTTAGGGTCTGTTGAGGTTTCAGCGCAATCGATGAAACGCCAACAGAGGCGAATGAACCCGCTATAATTCCGCTCTTTTTTCGGAGTCCCCCAGCATGTCCCTGCCCAGCCTGCGCCTGAAAGCCAACGCCGATCGACGCCTGCGCGCCGGCCATCTGTGGGTCTACAGCAACGAAATCGACGTCGCTGCCACCCCGCTCAGCGGCTTCGCCGCGGGCGACCAGGCCATTCTCGAAGCGACCGGCGGTAAGCCGCTGGGCGTCGTCGCCATGAGCCCGAACAACCTGATCTGCGCGCGCCTGCTGTCGCGGGACGTCAAGCATGTGCTGGACAAATCCCTGCTGGTGCACCGCATCAACGTCGCCCTGTCGCTACGCGAGCGGCTGTTCGACAAGCCCTGCTACCGCCTGGTGTATGGCGACTCCGACCTGCTGCCGGGCCTGGTGGTTGACCGTTTCTTCGACATTCTGGTGGTGCAGCTGGCCTCCGCCACCATGGAGCGGCACAAGGACGAGGTGCTCGCCGCGCTGATCCAGGTGTGCAAGCCCAGCGGCATCCTGCTCAAGAATGACTCCGCCGCCCGCGATGCCGAAGGCCTGGCGCGTTATGTGGAAACCCCGTTCGGCGTGGTGCCGGAGTGGGTCGCCCTGGAAGAGAACGGCGTGAAGTTCGAAGCGCCGGTGATCGAAGGGCAGAAAACCGGCTGGTTCTATGACCACCGCATGAACCGCGCGCGCCTGGCGCCCTACGTTAAAGGCAAGCGCGTGCTCGACCTGTTCAGCTATATCGGCGGCTGGGGCGTGCAGGCGGCGGCGTTTGGTGCCAGCGACGTGATGTGCGTGGACGCCTCAGGTTTTGCCCTCGACGGCGTGGAGCGCAACGCGGCGCTGAACGGCCTGACCGATAAAGTCGCTTGTGTCGAAGGTGATGTGTTTGAGGCACTGAAACAGCTGAAGGCCTCGGAAGAGCGCTTCGACGTGATAGTTGCCGACCCGCCGGCCTTTATCAAACGCAAGAAAGACCTGAAGAACGGCGAAGGCGCTTATCGCCGCCTCAACGAACAGGCCATGCGCCTGCTCAACAAGGACGGCATCCTGATCAGCGCCAGCTGCTCCATGCACCTGCCCGAAGACGACCTGCAGAACATCCTGCTGACCAGCGCCCGCCATCTGGACCGCAATATCCAGCTGCTCGAACGCGGCGCCCAGGGCCCGGATCACCCGGTCCACCCGGCCATTGCTGAAACCCGCTATATCAAGAGCCTGACCGTGCGCCTGCTGCCCAATAGCTGAGCACCTGCACCTGCCGAGTGCGTCTCGGCAGGTGCTTCTTTCTCTCCCGCGTTGTTACCACTCCCCACATCGTCCTGGCGCAACCGCGCCACTGGACTAGGCTTATCTCCAGCACGACAGCGCCCGTGAGGCAGCGCAGCGGACTGGCACAGTGCTTGCGTAATTTGAACATTCAAACAAGTTCCCGTCGTTTCATAGACGCGAGCCTGCGAATTCAAGCCTGCAGATAACGGCCACAAGCTGCTGTCTGCTCAGAGTACATTTGGGGAGGGGTATGGCTGACCTGGCTGGGGACAAACCGTTCCTGCAATTCACCAACGTCAAGAAGACCTACGACCACAAGAATCTGGTGGTCAAGGATTTCAACCTGGATGTGGCCAAGGGCGAATTTATCACCCTGCTCGGTCCGTCCGGCTCGGGTAAAACCACTTGCCTGATGATGCTCGCCGGGTTCGAGGACGTGACCAGCGGCGAGATCCTGATCAACGGCCGTTCGGTCACCAGCATCGCGCCCTACCAGCGCAATATCGGCATGGTGTTCCAGCAATACGCGCTGTTCCCGCACATGACCCTGCGCGAAAACCTCGCCTACCCGCTGAAAATCCGCAAACAGCCCAAAGAGGTGATTCGCGCCAAGGTCGATGAATACCTGTCGCTGGTCGAGCTGCTGGATTTCGGCAACCGCTTCCCTGGGCAACTCTCCGGCGGCCAGCGCCAGCGCGTAGCCCTGGCCCGCGCGCTGATCTTCGCCCCCGATATCGTATTGATGGATGAACCCCTCGGCGCCCTGGACAAGAAGCTGCGCGAGCAGATGCAGTTCGAGATCAAGCGCCTGCACGAACAGCTCGGCTTTACCGTGATCTACGTGACCCACGACCAGACCGAAGCCCTGACCATGAGCGACCGCATCGCCGTATTCAACAACGGCATCGTCCAGCAATGCGCGCCGCCCCATGTGCTCTACGAGCGCCCGGCCAACCTGTTCGTCGCCGACTTTATCGGTGAGAGCAACAAGCTCAAGGGCGTGATCGAAAGCGTCGGCGCAGACAGCGTGCAAGTGCGCCTGGAGGATGGCGGTCTGGTCAGCTCACTTAAAGCCAACTGCACTGAAGTCGGCCTGCCGACCACCGTGTCGATCCGCCCGGAGAAGCTCAGTTTTACCGAGCGCCTGGGCAGTGCCGGCAACCAGGTGATGGCGCGCTTCGTCACCCGGCATTACGTCGGCGAATATATCCGCTATCACTTCGAAACCCGCGACGGCACCGAGCTGGTGGTGAAGAACATGAATGACAGTAGCGCCCCGCAACTCAGTGCCAAGGAAGAAGTCGCCCTGGCCTGGCTGCCGCAAGACAGCCAGGCCCTGGATCGCCCAGTCGTCACACCAACCTGACCCCTATAACTAGAAGCAGAAGCAATGGAGCACAGCATGGCTAGAACACTGACCACCCGCTTTTCCACCTTCGCCCTCGCCGCCGCCCTGGGCACGGCAAGTTTCGCCGCCAGCGCCGAAGAAACCCTGACCGTGGTCTCATGGGGCGGTGCCTACGGCGCCGCCCAGCAGAAACACGTGATTGACCCGTTTATGAAGGACACCGGCAACAAGGTGCTGTTCGAGGACTACACCGGCGGTGTGGCCGAGATCAAAGCCCAGGTCGAGTCCGGCAATATTCAGTGGGACGTGGTCGACTTCGAAGTAATCGACCTTGAGCGCGCCTGCTCCGAAGGCCTGCTGGAAAGCATCCCGCGCGACATCCTGCCACCAGGTATCGACGGCGTACCGGCCGACAAAGACTTTATCCCCGAAGCCCTGGCCAGTGAGTGCGCAGTCGGCAATATCGTTTGGTCGGTGGTGTTCGCCTACAACGAGAAAACCATCGGCGGCACCAAGGCGGCGAGCATCAGCGATTTCTTCGACACCCGCAAAATCCCCGGCAAACGCGCCCTGCGCAAACGCCCACAGGTGAATATGGAGTGGGCACTGCTGGCTGACGGCGTAGCGCCGGCTGAAGTCTACGACGTGCTGTCCACCCCGGAAGGCCAGGCCCGTGCCTTCGCCAAGCTGGACACCATCAAGCAGGACATCGTCTGGTTCGACTCCTGGTCCCAGGCCCCGCAACTGCTCAACGATGGCGGCGCGGTGCTGGTGCAATCGGCCAACGGCCGCTTCTATGACGCCATCCGCCAGGAAAACAAACCCTTCGTCATCGTCTGGGACGGCCACGTCTACGACCTCGACGCCTGGGCCATCGTCAAAGGCTCGCCGAAAAAGGATCTGGCACTGAAGTTTATTGCCTACGCCACCGGCTCTACCCCGCTGGCCGGCATGCCGGACGTGGCGTACGGCCCGACCCGCAAATCCTCCATGCCGCTGGCTGACCAGAGTGCCGCACCGCACCTGCCAACTGCGCACCTGGATAAAGGCATCCAGGCCGGTTCGGACTTCTGGGCCGACTACGGCGAATCCCTCGGTGAGAAATTCAACGAGTGGCTGTTGAAGTAACCCGCTATGACCCCTCTCCCGCGGGAGAGGGGTCAGGATTTTCGGAGTAACGCCTTGTCCTCCCTTACGTCTAGCGAAGCCAGCCAAGCCTCCAGCGCCCGTAACAAGAAGCGCCTCAGCGCCTTTCTGTTTGTCGTGCCGCTGCTGGTGTTTATCCTGCTGACCTTCGTCGCACCCATTGCCAGCATGCTCTGGCGCAGCGTCCATCACCCAACGGTGGCCGCCCTGATTCCGCTGACCCTGAGCGAGCTGCAACGCTGGGACGGCAAAACCACACCCGATCAACAGACCCTGAGCGTGTTCGCCCAGGAGCTGCACAGCCTGGCCAAAGAGCGCCAGTCCGGCAAACTGGCCGAAGAGTTCAACCGCGCTTCGGCGGGCATGTCCAGCGTGGTCAAATCCACCGCCCGCAAAGTCTCACGTCTGAATGACGAGCAACTGACGCAACAAGGCGCCGAGATCCTGCTCAAGTCGCACCGCAACTGGAGCAGGCCGGATATCTGGTACGCCATCCAGCGCGCGGGCAAACCCTACACCTATGACTACTACCTGACTGCGCTCGACTTGGAGTTGCACCCCGAGCAGGGCATTCAGATGCGCGAAGACACGCAGATCTATCTGCAGCTGTACAGCAAGACCCTGAGCATGGCGCTGGTCATCACCATCTTCTGCGCCCTGCTCGGCTACCCGCTGGCCTACTACCTGGCCGGCCTGCCAGAGAACCGCGCCAACCTGTTGCTGGTGCTGGTGCTGCTGCCGTTCTGGACCTCGCTGCTGGTGCGCACCACGGCCTGGATCGCCCTGCTGCAGACCAACGGGGTGATCAACTCCTTCCTGCTCGGCATCGGCGTGATCGGCCAACCCATCGAGATGCTCTACACCTCGTTCGCCACGGTGGTGGCGATGACCCACATTCTCTTGCCCTTTATGATCCTGCCGCTGTACAGCGTGATGCGCGGCATCGATCCCAGCTACCTGCGCGCGGCGCTGTCGCTGGGCGCACGACCGATTCCGGCCTTTGCGCGCATCTACTTCCCGATGACCCTGCCGGGCCTGAGCGCCGGCGCGCTGCTGGTATTCATCATTTCCGTGGGCTACTACATCACCCCGGCCCTGGTGGGCGGCACCGATGGGCAGATGATCAGCAATATCATCGCCTTCCATATGCAGCGCTCGAACAACTGGGAACTGGCCGCCGCGCTCGGCTCGCTGCTGCTCGGCCTGATCCTGCTGCTGTACTGGCTGTACGACCGCTTTGTCGGCGCCAGCAATATCAAGTTAGGCTGAGGAGCAGACCATGAAAATCCCCGCCTACTACGGCTTCTGGCATCACCTCGGGGCCTGGCTGCTGAAGACCAGCTCCTGGCTGGTGCTGCTGTTTTTGATCATGCCGATCCTGGTGATCATTCCGCTGTCGTTCAACGTCGAGCCGTTCTTCAGCTTTACCGAAGGCATGCTCCGCCTGCAACCCGAGGCCTACTCGCTGCGCTGGTACAGCGCCATCTTCAGCGACGACAAGTGGCTGCTGGCGATCAAGAACAGTTTTCTGATCGGCATCTTTGCCACCCTGATCGCCACCGTACTCGGCACCTGCGCCGCCGTTGGCCTGGCCCGTGACGATATGCCCGCGCGGCGACTGATCACCGCGCTGCTGCTATCACCGATGATCGTGCCGCTGATCATCACCGCCGCCGGGATGTTTTTCTTCTATTCCGACCTCGGCCTGGCCGGCAACTACCTCGGGGTGATCATCGCCCACGCGGCGCTCGGCACGCCGTTCGTGATTATCACCGTGACGGCCACCCTCACCGGCTTCGACTACAGCCTGGCGCGCGCCGCGCTCAACCTGGGCGCCACGCCGCTGCGGGTGTTCTTCGACATCATCATGCCGCTGATCCGCCCCGGGGTGATTTCCGGCGCGCTGTTCGCCTTTATCACCTCCTTCGACGAGGTGGTGGTGATCCTGTTTATGGCCGGCCCGCAGCAACGCACCATCCCGCGGCAAATGTTCTCGGGCCTGCGCGAGCAGATCAACCCGAGCATCCTGGCCATCGCCACCCTGCTGATCCTGGTGTCCATCGCCCTGCTGGTAACCATCGAGCTGCTGCGCCGCCGCGCCGAACGCCTGCGCGGGGTCGAATTGATCGAATAGCCAGCGGCCAAGGCGCGCTCACCACCGAGCGCGCCGGCCTTCCTTGCAAGCGCGCCGAAGGATTAGAATCGGCGCACTTCCTGCCACACCCCAGGCGGAGTTTTGCGCCCGGACGGGCCAGCGCCCACCACGCGTCAGGTACCGTCCCGCCCTGCAAATGGTCACTTCCGTTTGCCTTGGGCCTGAACCCGGCTCAACATACGCTTCACACAGCCATATACAGCCCGTTGCCGGCACAGCAACCCTTCTGTGCACGGGTGACCTGAATAGCCTTTGCAGGATTTATCGCCATGCCTGATTACCGCTCGAAGACCTCCACCCACGGCCGCAATATGGCCGGCGCTCGCGCCCTATGGCGCGCCACCGGGATGAAGGACGAAGACTTCAAGAAGCCGATCATCGCCATCGCCAACTCCTTCACCCAGTTCGTGCCCGGCCACGTGCACCTGAAGGACATGGGCCAGCTGGTGGCCCGCGAGATCGAGAAACACGGCGGCGTGGCCAAGGAATTCAACACCATCGCAGTCGATGACGGCATCGCCATGGGCCATGACGGCATGCTCTATTCGCTGCCGAGCCGCGAGATCATCGCCGACTCCGTGGAGTACATGGTCAACGCCCACTGCGCCGACGCCATCGTCTGTATCAGCAACTGCGACAAGATCACCCCCGGCATGCTGATGGCCGCCCTGCGCCTGAACATTCCGGCGATCTTCGTTTCCGGTGGGCCAATGGAAGCCGGCAAGACCAAGCTGGCCAGCCACGGCCTGGACCTGGTCGACGCCATGGTGATCGCCGCCGACGATACGGCATCCGACGAGAAAGTCGCCGAATATGAACGC
>NZ_JBAQLP010000105.1:0-27365 GCF_049301935.1 Pseudomonas sp.
TCATGAAAGCTTACGCCGTACCCTTTGAGAAATACGTCAACCTGGCCGACGCGCGCCTGGGCACCCAGGCCATCGCGGTCACCGACGACTGGTTCGCCGACGTCAACCGTCTGTTCCAGCCGACCCCTGCGGTGTGGAAGGAAGGCGTGTTCGATGACAACGGCAAGTGGATGGATGGCTGGGAATCGCGCCGCAAGCGCTTCGAAGGTTACGACAGCGCGGTAATCCGTCTGGGCGTGCCGGGTTCAATCAAGGGCGTGGACATCGACACCAGCTTCTTCACCGGTAACTTCCCGCCATCGGCGTCCCTGGAAGGCTGCTTCGTCGCTGCAGGCGACCCGAGCGACGCCACCGAATGGACCGAAGTACTGGGCGCCGTCGAGCTGCAAGGCAACAGCCACCACTACCACGAAATCAACAATGCTCAGGCCTTCACCCACCTGCGCTTCAACATCTACCCAGACGGCGGCGTCGCTCGCCTGCGCGTCTACGGCGTACCGTTCCGCGACTGGAGCAACGTTGGCGATAACGAGCAGATCGACCTGGCTGCCGCGCTCAATGGTGGCCGTGCCCTGGCCTGCTCGGACGAACACTTCGGCCGCATGAGCAACATCCTCAACCCGGGCCGTGGCATCAACATGGGCGACGGCTGGGAAACCGCGCGCCGTCGTACCCCAGGCAACGACTGGGTGATTATCGCCCTCGGCCATCCGGGCGAGATCGAGCGCATCGTCGTCGACACCCTGCACTTCAAAGGCAACTACCCGGACAGCTGCTCGATCCAGGCGGCCTTCGTCAAAGGCGGAACCGACAGCCAGATCGAAACCCAAAGCCTGTTCTGGCGCGAACTGCTGCCAAGCCAGAAGCTGTCGATGCACGCCGAACATGAGTTCAGCGAGCAGATCAACGCCCTCGGCCCGATCACCCACGTACGGGTGAACGTGTTCCCGGACGGTGGTATCAGTCGCCTGCGCCTGTTCGGCAAAGTCGCCAAGTAAATGCATTACCTGTAGGAGCGGGCTTGCCCGCGATGCCCTTAAACATTCACAGCATCGCGGCCAAGGCCGCTCCTACAAAAGCAAAGCATCGACAACGAACTTAAAAACAGAAGACCAACATGCGCACATTGATCATCGAGCCGTTAAGCAAAGAAGCCTTCGCCCCCTTCGGTGACGTTATCGAAACCGACGGCAGCGAGTTCTTTATGATCAATAACGGCTCCACGCGCCGCTATCACAAACTGGCCACGGTCGAGACCGCACAGCCAGAGGATAAGGCGATCATCAGCATCTTCAGTGCCGAGGCCCTGGATATGCCGCTGACCGTGCGCATGCTGGAGCGTCATCCGCTGGGCAGCCAGGCGTTTATTCCGCTGCTCGGCAACCCCTTTCTGATTGTGGTCGCGCCACTTGGCGATGCACCTGAATCGGAGTTGGTCCGCGCCTTCCGCAGCAACGGCAGGCAGGGCATTAATTACCATCGCGGCGTTTGGCACCACCCGGTGCTGACGATCGAAAAGCGGGATGACTTCCTGGTGGTTGATCGCAGTGGTTCTGGCAACAACTGCGATGAGCATTTCTTTAGCGACGAGGAACAACTGCTCCTCGCCCCCCACCAATAAGAGAAGCCCAGCACCGGCGTGCCGGCACTGGGAAAGAGGTACTGATTGTGGAAGCGCATTTTACTGAGTGGCTGAACCTGGGTATCCGCTGGGTGCATATGATCACCGGCATCGCCTGGATCGGCGCATCCTTCTATTTCGTCTGGCTGGAAAACAACCTCAACCGCAGCAATCCCCGCGAAGGTTTGTCGGGTGACCTCTGGGCGATTCATGGTGGCGGCATCTACCACCTGGAAAAATACAAACTGGCCCCGCCGAAAATGCCGGAGAACCTGCATTGGTTCAAATGGGAGGCCTATGCCACCTGGCTGTCGGGCGTGGCCCTGATGCTGGTGGTCTACTACCTCAACCCGAGCCTGTACCTGGTTAAACCAGGCGTTGATCTGGCGCCGGAAATGGCCATTGCCATCGGTTTCGGCTCGATGGTCGCGGGCTACATCGCCTATCACTTCCTCTGCGATTCACCGCTGGGCAAGCGCCCGGCCCTGCTTGGCGCCGTGCTGTTCGTGCTGATCATCGCTGCCGCCTATGGCTTCAGCCAGATCTTCAGCGGCCGCGCCGCCTATATCCATGTCGGCGCCATCATCGGCACCATCATGGTCGGCAACGTATTCTTCACCATCATGCCGGCCCAGCGCGCGCTGGTTAAGGCTATCGAAGACCACACCACGCCGGACCCAACCCTGCCGGCCAAAGGCCTGCTGCGCTCGCGTCACAACAACTACTTCACCCTGCCGGTGCTGTTCATCATGATCAGTAACCACTTCCCGAGTACCTACGGCAGCCAATACAACTGGCTGATCCTGGCGGGCATCGCGATGCTGGCGGTACTGGTGCGCCACTACTTCAACACCCGCCATGACAGCAGCAAGTACGTCTGGACCCTGCCTGCCGCCGCACTGGGCATGATCTGCCTGGCATTCGTCACCGGCCCGAGCATGAAGGCCGCTGCACCGCAGCAGCCGCCAGCTGCAGGAATCAAATACGCCCCGGTACCGGCCACTGGCATCAGCGGCCACCCGGAAGTTGTCGCCAAGGCTGCCGAAGCCGCGGCCAAACCGGCAGAAGCCACAGCGGCGCCTGAGGCCAGTGCTCCCGCTGAAACGACCACTGGCGCTGGCGACTTTGCCCAGGTCAACAGCGTGATTCAGCAACGCTGCAGCGTGTGCCACTCGGCCACGCCCAGCAGCCCGATGTTCAGCGCACCGCCTGCCGGCTTTATCCTCGACACGCCGGAGCAGATCAAGGCGCAGGCCGCGAAGATTCACGCGCAAAGCGTTGCTTCGCAGATCATGCCGCTGGGCAACATCACCCAGATGACCCAGGAAGAACGTGAGCTGATCGGCTCATGGATCGACCAGGGCGCCCAGCTCAACTGATCCACCCGCATGCCGCACCCACCCTGGGTGCGGCATTTGTCTTTCGGCCAACAGCCGCACGCCCCTCCCCGCACCAGCGCTCCCTGCCACACGTCCTGTGCACGTTTTGCCGTAACGCTCAGCAATCTGACTGACGGTTGATTTTTTGTGCACAATCTTAAAATAAATTGTTTTTAACGCTGTAAACAAATTGCTATAGTCAACCAACCTGACCGCGCGGACAACTTTATCTCGCACTCAGAACAGAGGCCCGTGAAGCCTCGTGTAAGCCCATGACCATATAAGAACAACTGGCAGGCTCAAACATGACAACCCCTCACACTCCACGCACCCCAGCTCCGTCTGCGGTTAGCCACCAGCGGACCGCCACAGCGGCAGGTCGCGCACTCGGCGCTACGCCCCTGGCGACTGTTAGCGTCGCCACCCTGGCCGTTATCAGGTTTCTCCAGAAAGCCGCACGGCCAAAGCCAGCCCAGGCCGACCTGCCCAATTCACTGTACGCCGCCCTGCATGAGTTCACTGCGTCCGAGCGACCCCGTTGAGACCTCAACCTATTTGCCTGTTCGACCCTGCGGTTCGCCGCAGGCTTGAGAAACCTTGTAAGCCCAATAATAAGGAAACCATGATGAAACTGAAGCACCTGCCCCACGGCATCGCCCTCTCGGCCGGACTGTTTTCTGGTCAACAGGCCTTGGCCAGCGATGCCTTTCTCTGGCAAGACACCAGCCTCTCCTACCTTTACGGCAGCAACTTCCAGCGCCTGAACTTCAACGAAGGTGAGCAGCGCTCGCAAACCACCTTCAGCCTGGAAAACGCCAGCGGCTGGATCTGGGGTGACACGTTCTTCTTCCTCGACTACATCGACGCCGACAACGAGCAGGCGCGCGGCAGCAACTTCGGCAACCTGGATATCGACGAGAAGAGCAGTTTCTACTACATGGAATTCTCGCCACGCGTCAGCCTCAGCTGGCTGACCGGGCAGGACCTGTCCGTAGGCCCGTTGAAGGATGTGTACGCAGCCTTTACCTATGAAAAAGGCAACGGCGGCCCGGGCACCGAAAACTACCTGTACGGCATCGGCACCGCCTGGAACGCGCCAGGCTTTGCCTACCTGAACGCCAACCTGTATGCGGTAAAGGTCAACAACCACATCTTCTTCGACCATGGTTTCAAGGCTTCGGACACAGGCAACGGCCACACTTACCAACTGACCGTGAACGGTGCCTACCCGTTTGCCATTGGCGAACAGGACTTCGTGATCGACGGCTTTATCGACTGGCGCGCCCCGTCCAAGGACGCCGGCACCCAGACCTCGGTCGGCTCCTCGATCCAGATCAAATGGGATGCCGGCAAAGCGCTGTTCGGCGAAGGGCGCAAGCTGTATGTCGGTACCGAGCTGAACATGTGGCACAACAAGTACGGCATCAAACCCGTCGACGGTTCGACCGATGGTTTCGATCAGACCGCAGTGCAAGCGCTGGTGAAGTACCACTTCTAAGCGAACTCGAACACTGCCGGGTAGGCGGCAGTGGCAAGGTAAAGGGGAGCCCGGATAACGTGCTCCCCTTTTTTTGTACACAAGAAACCCTACAACCGCCAGGTCCTGCACCGGTCCTCTGCCCAGCGCTTCTGACGTGCGACTCAGCCATGGGCCGGCTGCGGGCTATCTTTGTGCTCCAGCACTAAGCTTCAAAATAGGATGCCGTTACGCCTTGGCGCTGCGAGGAGGATGACGCACCGGACGAGACAAGGCGTCTGACGGAAATACACTGCATGGCAATGCCTTAAGCCTGCTAAATGACCCTTAAACTGACCATAAAGTCAATATATTGATCACGACAATCATAAGTTTTGTGCACAATTCTATAGAAAAAAGTGTTCACAATTAATTTTTATGTGTACAACAATACTGCACTCAATCTGTTTTACGTGATCCCGGTCAAAACATCCTGGCCAGCCGAACGTGCAATGGACAGTGCCTACAACCCTGCTCAGACATGCGCCCCAGAGACGCCTATAACAAGATTTGAGGAGCTGCTCATGCCCACCGATGATTTTCGCATCAAGCAAATCGACACCTCGCTGCATAACGCAGATCTGGCCCCTCTGCCACCGGCAAAGCGCAAATGGGGCTGGTTCGAGATCTTCAACGTCTGGTCCAACGACATCCAGAGCCTGTTCGGCTACACCCTGGCCGCTACCCTGTTTATTTCCTATGGGCTGAACGGCTGGGCGGTGCTGGCCGGCATCGTCCTCGCTGGCTTTATCGTCATGGGTCTGGTGCAACTGACCGGCAAACCCAGCGTCAAGTACGGCATTCCCTTTCCGGTCATGGCCCGCGCCAGCATGGGCGTGCGCGGGGCCAACTTCCCTGCCGTGGTGCGCGGCATCGTGGCGATCTTCTGGTATGGCGTGCAGACCTATTTCGCCTCCACTGCCGTAGCCCTGCTGCTCAATTCGCTACTGGGCAGCGGGTCGGGTGCGACCTTTCTGGGCATGACCGCTATCGGCTGGGTCTCCTATGTGATCGTCTGCGTATTTCAGGTCGCCCTGTTTATCCGCGGGATCGACTGGATCACCAAGTTCCTCAACTGGGCCGGTCCGCTGGTCTACTTGGTGATGATCGCGCTGATGCTGATGATCTGGTACCAGGCCGGCCCCAGCCTGCTCAGTGAGCTGGGCGAGATCTTCCGCGGCACCGGCGAATATGCCGCCGGCCCGGTTGCCGCCTTTGTCGCAGTGGTCGGCACCATGGTCGCCTACTTCGCCGCAGTGGTGATCAACTACGGCGACTTCGCGCGCTTCGTCAAAAGCGAAAAACAGATGACCGTTGGCAACTTCCTCGGCCTGCCGGTAAGCCTGGCGATCTTCTCGCTGATTGCCCTGGTGATCACCGCTGGCACCGTGGTGGTGTTCGGCGAGACCCTGACCAACCCCACCGATATCGTCGCCCGGGTGGATAACCTGACCCTGACCATTATCGCCGCGCTGACCTTCTTCGCCGCCACGGTGGGAATCAACCTGGTGGCCAACTTCATCCCGCCGGCCTACGACATCGCCAACCTGGCACCGGCCCATATCAGCGCGCGCACCGGTGGTTTTATCACCGCGGCCATCGCCTTCTTTATCGGTGCGCTGTGGGTGTCGTTTATCAGCAACGTCGGCATCGCCGCCTTCGTTGACACCCTGGGCGCGGTGTTGGCACCGCTGTACGGCATCCTCGTTGCCGACTACTACCTGGTGCGTAAACAGCAGCTCAACCTGCAGGACCTGTTCAGCGCCGAAGCCGGCTCGACCTACTACTACAATGGCGGCTGGAACCGTAATGCCATGATCGCCTTCGGCGTGGCCTCAGTGTTCTCGGTCGCCTCGGTGTGGACCCCGGGTCTGAACGAGCTGTCCGGCTACTCCTGGCTGTTCGGTGCCATGCTCGGCGCGCTGTTCCACTACGTGCTGATGCGCAAGCACTGCGCGGCCAAAAGCGTCCCGGCTGCGGTCGGCCCGCACAGTTGAAGTGACCGCGCCCGTTGAGTGCCTGCCGCTGCGCTCAACGGGCAGCGCGGGCGCAGACTGACGCAGCGACGGAACGGGCGCTGCCTGCGGAGCACTCGCGCCGCTGCGGGCAGCCGCCAGGCTGCGGCTGCATGCCGGGCGCAGCCAACTGATCCGTTCGTCCGACGCCGCCGAAACCTGGCGCAGCGTCCCCCTGCTTATCACATCCCCGCCCCGGCGCCCGTAATCGCTGCCGCCCCGGCGCAACACGCGCAGCTGCAAAAAGAGTTATCGCCCCTCCCCCCGAATAAACACTCCCTTCAACCGGGTTTAAACGCAGTGCGCCTGGCAGCCATCGCTGGAATGCCAGGAACATCAGAAAATCTCTGTAACAGACTGATAAATAAAGGACTTATCCATAAAATCCGCATTAACCTGACCCCAAGGTCAAATTCCTAGCACAGTCAGCGCTATTTTTGTATACAAATACAAAAATATTTATTCCTAAATATAAAATTATTGTGTACAACTTTAAGCGCATCCCTTGCCCCGAAGAGGAAACCATGAAAATTCGCGTCATCAACCCCAACACCACGGCCAGCATGACCGACAAGATCGGCGAGGCCGCCAGCCGTGTCGCCGCGCCTGGAACCTTGATCGTTCCGTGCAATCCACGCAGCGGCCCGGTCTCGATCGAGAGCCATTTCGATGAGGCCATCAGCGCCGTGGGCGTTATCGAAGAAGTGCGCGCCGGCGAGCTCGAGCAAACCGATGCCTACATCCTCGCCTGCTTTGGCGATCCCGGCCTGCTGGCCGCCCGCGAACTCACGCGCGCGCCGGTGATCGGGATTGCCGAGGCGGCTTTTCACCTGGCCAGCCTGATCAGCACGCGCTTCTCGATCGTAACCACCCTCGGTCGCACCGGGATCATCGCCGAGCATTTGTTGCAGACCTACGGCTTCGCCCACCACTGCCGACGGGTACGCGCGGCAGAGATACCCGTGCTCGAACTTGAGGACAGCGGCGACCAGGCGCTGCAGCGGATCATCGACGAATGCCTGCGGGCCAAGGCCGAAGACAATATCGGCGCCATCGTCCTGGGCTGTGGTGGCATGGCCGACCTGACCGCACATATCCGCGATGCCGTTGGGCTGCCGATCATCGAAGGGGTCACCGCTGCGGTGAAGCTCGCCGAATCGCTGGTCAGCCTGGGCCTGGGCACCAGCAAGTACGGCGACCTGGACTTTCCGCGAGCGAAGGCCTTCAGCGGCCAGTTCGAACATCTCTCACACGCCAACCAGCACTAACCGGAGCCCCCCAACCCGCTCCGGTAACAGACGACTTGGCGCTTTAACACGATGGATTCGGGCAGCACACAACAAAAACAGAGGTGGACCGCACAAGGTCCCATCACCGAGGTTCATACCATGCACACTGAAAATGTCGCCTCGCAAGCGATCGACTACGCAGAACCAACAGCCGGCAAAACGGCCGGCCAAGAGTCGCTGGCCCCGCAACAACACCGCATCATGGGACGGGTTTCCTACCTGCTGGCCTGGTTCGGTGGCTGTGTTTCGATCGGCACCTTCGCCATGGGTTCGAGCATCGTCGGCACCCTCAACTTGCTGCAAACCGCACTGGCGATCGCCATCGGCTGCTTCGTCATCGGCATCGCCCTGGCCCTCAATGGCGCCGCTGGCTACAAGTACGGCATTCCGTTCATGGTCCAGGCGCGCAGCGCCTTCGGCTTCGCCGGCACCCGCTTCCCCGGCCTGGTGCGGGCGGTCCCGGCCATCGTCTGGTACGGTTTCCAGAGCTGGATCGGTGCGGCGGCTATCAATGCCGTGTCCGCCACCTTGTTCGGCTTCGACAACCTGGTGTTCTACTTTGTCGTCTTCCAGTTGCTGCAAATCGGCCTGTCGATGTTCGGTTTTCAGGGCATCAAATGGCTGGAGAACGTCGGCAGCGGCTTCATCCTGGTGTCGCTGGTGTACATGTTCTACAGCGTGATCAATCGCTACGGCGACGAGATCATGACCAAGCTGGTGAACATCGAGGGCACCTGGGGCTTGCCGTTCTGGGGCGCGACCCTGCTGTTCCTCGGCATCTACAGCACCATGATGCTCAACGTCAGCGATTACTCCCGCGAGCTGAAGAAAGGCAGCGGCCCGGGCCTGTTGACCACCCTGTATGCCATGTCGATCCTGCCCTGCACCCTGTTCATGGGATTGATCGGCCTGATGGTGTCCGGCGCCACCGGCGTCAACGACCCGATCCAGGTGTTCTCCAGCGCAGTCGACAACACGCCCCTGCTGGTGGTGACGCTGCTGTTCATCGCCTTCGCCCAGGTCACCACCAACGTGCTGAACAACGTGGTGCCGCCGACCTACATCCTGATGGACGTGTTCAAGCTGCCGTTCCGCACCTCCACCATCATCGTCGGCCTGCTCGCCTTCGGCACCTTCCCCTGGGAGCTGGTCAAGGCAGAGTCGTCGGCCGGCCTGCAGGTATTCGTGCAGACCTACTCGGCGTTCCTCGGCCCGATCTTCGCCGTGATGGTGGTGGACTACTTCATCATCCGCCGGCGCACCCTGGATGTCGGCAAATTGTATGACCCGCAAGGCCCCTATCGCGGAGTGAACTACGCCGCCATCATCGCCTCGCTGTTCGGTGCCGTGGTCGCGCTGAGCCTCTCCTCGGTGTCCTGGTACGCCAGCCTGATCCCGGCCGGCCTCAGCTACTACCTGCTGATGCGCCACTGGCCGGCCTGCCAGCGCTTCCGCAGCTGAATCACTTGCCATAGCCCTGCCACAATGCCGACCCGAGTCGGCAATGTGGCAACTCGCTGGGCAAAACGGCCAATCAGCTCCCGCCCGCTTCCCTGGTTTTTTGCCGCTCCAAGAAATCCAGCTTCCATTGCTCCACGCCTATATGCTCCGAGTCGAGGTTGGCCTCGACCCGGTAACGGCCCTTCAGCTCAGCTATGGCGCGCTGTTCATCCAGCAGAAAGCGATCAAAGCGCTGCATAAACGCCGCATGTTTGAGGGTCGACAGCTTGAAGCTGCCACGGTTATGCGGCAGCTGCGCGTCGAAGATCAGCGCGCCCGGCCGTGCGCGGATGTTGTCCAGGTAATGAGTCGCCACCACCACGTTAAAGTAAGCGCCATCGGTGTCTTTCTTCAGCGCCTGACGGATCATCTGGCGTAGATCATCGCTGTAGGTCAGCTCGATCTGCCCGGCATTGATTCGCTCCTGATAGCCCCAGGGCGTCCAGCCATTGACCATGGCCAGGCGCGTGATCTGCTCGATGGGCTGGCCATGGCGCTGCGGTGCAACCAGCACGCCATCCACATACTCGACCACGCCCTGGCTGTAGCTCAGGGACTTACCGGCTTTCTGCTCCTGCGCCCAGGTTTCACTGTCGGGGTATTTGAAATCCACCTGGCCGCTAAGCAGCGCGGGCAACAGCTGCTCAACGGGCAGCACCTTGTAGCTCAGCTCCACCCCGCTGGTCTTCGCGAACAAATCAAACAGCTCACGGGCAAAGCCCTGGTACAGACCTTGCGCATCGATGCTGTAGTGCGGCGCAAAGGCCAGTTTCTCTACACCAATCACATAGCTTTCAGCGCTGACCGCGCTGGAACAGACAACGGCGAACAAACTGCAGACGTGCGAGGGCTTCACAGCAAACCTCCTGCTCAATTGTGAGAGTGGAACGAAGGAACCGCCCAAGGCGGTGAGGAAGCGGCTAAGGGTTAGCCGCCGGTCATGCTCATAAAGCGAATAACCTGCACCTGGGCATCTGTCTCGAAGTGGTGACGCTCGGGTTTCAGTTGCAAGGCCTGCATCAGGGCCTCGCGCAGGCGCTGACTATCGCCGGGATGGGCACGCATCAGGCCTTTCAGGTCCAGGGCATTCTCATGGCCCAGGCACAGCACCAGTTTGCCCTCGGCGGTGACCCGTACGCGGTTACAGTCGCCGCAGAAGTTGTGGCTGTGCGGTGAGATAAAACCAACCTGGGTATCGCTGCCAACCACCTGCCAGTAGCGCGACGGGCCACCGGTCTGCTTGCTGCTGCGCACCAGGGCATGGCGTTGTTCGATGCGTTCACGCACCTCATCGCTGGAGCAGAAGGTCTGCTCGCGCTGGTGGCTGGAAATGCTGCCCAACGGCATTTCTTCGATAAAGCTGATGTCCAGGCCCCGCGCCATGGCGAACTCGACCAGGTCGAGCACCTCGTCATCGTTGCGGCCTTTCTGCACCACGGCATTGAGCTTGATCTTGCGAAAGCCGGCGGCGCGGGCGGTGTCGATACCTGCCAGCACCTGGTCGAGCTTGTCGCGCCGGGTAAAGGCGGCAAAGCGCTCGCGCTGCAACGAATCGAGGCTGACATTCAGGCGCTTGACCCCGGCCGCACGCAATTCGCCGGCCATCTCGTGAAGCTGCGAACCATTGGTAGTAATGGCCAGGTCTTCCAGCTCCGGGCGCTGGCCCAGGCGGCTCAACAGGCTGAGCAGGTTCTTGCGCACCAGCGGCTCGCCACCGGTGATGCGGATGCGTTTGACCCCCAGGCCAATAAAGGCGTCCGCCACGGCATAGAGCTCTTCGAGGCTGAGGATCTGCTCGCGCGGGGCGAACTGCATGTCCTCACTCATGCAATAGGTGCAGCGGAAATCACAGCGATCGGTAACCGATAACCGTAGATAGGTGATGCGCCGACCGAAGGGGTCAACTAGCTGATGGTTCACGGCATATCTCCTGAGAACCGATTCAAAGTCTGCTGCGCGTCGGTCCTGCTGCGTTGAAAACAGGCCCTAATGCTCATGTCCAAATGTACATTCCGCTTTCTCACCGCTTTGACCAGCCGCAGGCTATTACTAACCTAGCGCCTTGCATGGCTCTGGCTCGCGAGACTTTGCACAGGCTCTGATGCTCAACGAGCCGAGACTTTTGGTTATGAATGCATATGGGGAGATAAAAACAGAAAAACTAAATTTTGTATACAACAACCTGACCTGCAAGTCAGATAGCCCGCCAGAGCCCAGCCCACAAGCCTTGAGCGCCGCGCAAAGCCGGTGCTACCATCCCCGCGCTGCCCAGCGACGGGCGTTCGACAGAAGCACAGAGGCTTATGACCAGTATTCGCGAGCGTAACAGAGAGCTGATTTTACGCGCAGCCAGTGAGGAGTTCGCCGACAAGGGCTTTGCTGCCAGCAAAACCAGCGATATCGCCGCCAAGGCCGGGGTGCCCAAGCCCAACGTCTACTACTACTTCAAGTCGAAAGAAAACCTCTATCGCGAAGTGCTGGAAAGCATTATCGAACCGCTGCTAGAAGCCTCCGCGCCGTTCAATCAACCGGGAAGACCCGCCGACGTACTGCGCGGCTATATCCGCTCGAAGATCCGCATCTCCCGCGAACTGCCGTTTGCCTCCAAGGTTTTCGCCAGCGAAATTATGCATGGCGCGCCGCACCTGTCCGCCGACCAGACCGCGCAGCTGAATGCCCAGGCCAAGCACAATATTTCCTGCATCCAGGGCTGGATCGACCAGGGCCTGATGGCCAAGGTTGACCCCCATCACCTGCTGTTCAGCATCTGGGCCGCAACCCAGACCTACGCCGACTTCGACTGGCAGATTTCCACCGTAACCGGCAAAACCAGCCTGGACGAAGCCGACTACGAAGCCGCCGCACAGACCATCATCCGCCTGGTGATCAAGGGCTGCGAGATCGACGAAACCCAGCCCAGCACCTCCGAGCAGGTCAGCAACGCGTAAGCCTGGTTATCCGCCCGGCCCTTGGTTTGAGGCAACAATTAATAAAAAACGGTGAATGCCGCAAAGCATTCACCGTTTTTTATTGCGCCTCTAATCGCGGCTCAAGCCGCGCATCATCAAGCGGCGATACCCGCATCCGGCTTAAGCCCTACCGACTCCACCGCGCTGACCGCACACTGCTCATCGATATCCGAGGTGTCACCGGTGATGCCCACTGCGCCAATCACCTCGCCGCGCTCATCACGAATCAACACGCCACCCGGTGCCGGCACCAGCTGACCGTCAGCCAGGTTGTTGACCGCACCGATAAACGCCGGGCGTTGCTGCGCATCGGCGGCGATCAGGCGTGAGCCCTTGCCCAGTGCCAATGCGCCCCAGGCCTTGCCGATGGCGATTTGCGGGCGCAGCAGGCTGGCGCCGTCCTCACGCTGCAGGCTGATCAGGTGGCCGCCGGCATCCAGCACCGCCACAGTCAGCGGTGCTGCAGAAATTTCCCGGCCGACCGCCAGGGCGCGGTTACTGATGGTGGTGGCGATTTGTAGATTCAACGTACTCATGTTGGGTCTTCCTCGATGCTGATTAACCCTACGAAACACCCGGTGCTGCGCCGTCAATGAAGACGGTTGACAGCGGCCGGGCAATCCAAAGCTCAGCGCCACTATCTCACTAGAAACAAAAAACTCAATAGACGAATACAATACAAACATTATTTGTATACATTTATTCGTAATGGTTTCCGCAGCAGATCAAGCACCCCAGCTAAAACGGCCGTTTTAAAAGATTTTTGCCAGATAGCGCCTCGACGACAAAACGTATTGACCAGAAGGTCAGACCATGAATAGAATCCAAGCCAGCTGTTTTGTATACAATCTGATAACAAACGAGGCACAAGACAATGGCCAAAATGAGAGCAATCGAGGCCGCCGTACTGGTGATGCGCCGCGAAGGCGTTGACACTGCGTTCGGCATCCCCGGCGCCGCCATCAACCCCCTGTACGCTGCACTGAAGAAAGTTGGCGGTATCGACCACGTCCTGGCTCGCCACGTCGAAGGTGCCTCGCACATGGCCGAGGGTTACACCCGCACCAACGCCGGCAATATCGGCGTATGCATCGGCACCTCCGGCCCGGCTGGCACCGACATGGTCACCGGCTTGTATTCGGCATCGGCAGACTCCATCCCGATTCTGTGCATCACCGGCCAGGCGCCGCGTGCCCGCATGCACAAGGAAGACTTCCAGGCCGTCGACATCACCAGCATCGTTAAGCCGGTGACCAAGTGGGCGACCACCGTGATGGAGCCGGGCCAAGTACCGCGCGCCTTCCAGAAAGCCTTCTATGAAATGCGCAGCGGCCGCCCAGGCCCGGTGCTGATCGATTTACCGTTCGACGTGCAGATGGCCGAGATCGAATTCGATATCGACGCCTACCAACCCCTGCCATTGGCCAAGCCCGCCGCTAACCGGGTGCAGGCTGAAAAAGCCCTGGCCATGCTCAATGACGCCGAGCGCCCATTGCTGGTAGCGGGTGGCGGTATCTTCAACGCCGACGCGGCCGACAAGCTGGTGGAATTCGCCGAGCTGACCGGCGTGCCGGTTGTACCCACCCTGATGGGCTGGGGCGCGATTCCAGATGACCACAAGCTGATGGTCGGCATGGTCGGTCTGCAGACTTCGCACCGCTACGGCAACGCCACCCTGCTGGAATCCGATCTGGTATTCGGTATCGGTAACCGCTGGGCCAACCGCCACACCGGCAGCGTCGATGTGTACACCGAGGGTCGTAAATTTATACACGTCGATATCGAACCGACGCAGATTGGCCGCGTGTTCAACCCGGACCTGGGCATCGTTTCCGATGCTGGCGCCGCCCTGGACGCCTTTATCGAAGTGGCCAAGGAATGGAAAGCCGCCGGCAAGCTGAAAGACCGCAGCGCCTGGGTTGCCGATTGCCAGCAGCGCAAGCGCACCCTGCAGCGCAAGACCCACTTCGACAACGTGCCGGTCAAGCCGCAGCGCGTGTACGAAGAGATGAACGAGTTCTTCGGCAAGGACACCTGCTACGTCAGCACCATCGGTCTGTCGCAGATCGCCGGCGCGCAGTTCCTGCATGTGTACAAGCCGCGCCACTGGATCAACTGTGGCCAGGCCGGCCCGCTCGGCTGGACCATTCCAGCAGCGCTGGGTGTGGTCAAGGCCGACCCAACCCGCAAGGTGGTGGCGCTGTCGGGCGACTATGACTTCCAGTTTATGATCGAAGAACTGGCTGTGGGCGCGCAGTTCAACCTGCCATACATCCACGTGGTGGTGAACAACTCCTACCTGGGCCTGATTCGCCAGGCGCAGCGCGGTTTCGAGATGGACTACTGCGTGCAGCTGGCCTTCGAGAACATCAACGCACCGGAAATCAACGGCTACGGTGTCGATCACGTCGCCGTAGTCGAAGGCCTGGGCTGTAAAGCCGTGCGCGTATTCGAGCCGAACGACATCCAGGCGGCATTGGCCAAAGCCAAGGCGTTGATGGAGGAGTTCCGCGTACCGGTGGTGGTGGAAATCATTCTGGAGCGTGTCACCAACATCTCCATGGGTGTGGAAATCAACGCGGTCAACGAGTTCGAAGAACTGGCCGAGCGCGGTGCCGACGCCCCGACTGCGATCTCGTTGCTGGATTAAAACCTCCCCTCTCCTCCGGGAGAGGGGCCGGGGGAGCGGGCTGTGTGCGGCCCACGGCCGGTCCTTGACCCAACTACCGCTCCCCTCCCCCCAACCCTCTCCCGAGGGGAGAGGGAGCTAGATCAGAGGATGCTTTTATGCCCCGTTTTGCCGCCAACCTGTCCATGCTGTTCACCGAAGTGGACTTTCTGGACCGTTTCGACGCCGCCGCAGCCGCAGGCTTCGGTGGTGTCGAGTACCTGTTCCCCTATGATTTTCCCGCCGAGGTGATCAAGGCGCGCCTGGATGCCAACCGTCTGGAGCAGGTGCTGTTCAACCTGCCTGCTGGCGATTGGGCCAAGGGCGAGCGTGGTATCGCCTGCCACCCCGACCGCGTTGAAGAGTTCCGCGCCGGTGTCGACCAGGCCATCGCCTACGCCAAGGTGCTGGGCAACCAGCAGATCAACTGCCTGGCCGGTATCCGCCCACAGGGTTATGACTGCGCCACCATTGAGGCGACTTTCGTCGACAACCTCAAGTTTGCCGCCGAAAAGCTGCAAGCCGCCGGCATCAAGCTGGTCATGGAAATGATCAACACCCGCGACATCCCGGGCTTCTACCTGAACACCACCAAGCAGGCGCTGGCCATTCGCGACAAGGTCGCAAGCCCCAATCTGTACCTGCAATACGACATCTACCATATGCAAATCATGGAAGGTGACCTGGCGCGTACCGTCGAGGCCAACCTGGCTGTGATCAACCATGTGCAGTTGGCCGATAACCCGGGCCGCAACGAGCCGGGCACGGGCGAGATCAACTACCGCTTCCTCTTCGAGCACCTGGACCGCATTGGCTACCAGGGCTGGATCGGCTGTGAATACAAGCCGGCCACCACCACCGCTGCCGGCCTCGGCTGGATGAAAGCACATAACGCAATCTGACCTGTAACTCCCCTCTTCCGCAGATGCGAGAGGGTCACCCGTAGGATGGGTGGAGCGAAGCGATACCCATCAGGACCAGTGATGGGTATCGCAGGCTCAACCCATCCTACGCAACTCTTTAGGAGAGTACTCTCATGGCTAAAATCGGATTTATCGGCACCGGCATCATGGGCAAGCCTATGGCGCAGAACCTGCAGAAAGCCGGGCACACCCTGTTCTTCTCCGAGCACTTCGACAAAGCCCCGGCCGACCTGCTGGGCGACAACGGTATTGGCCTGGCCAACCCACGCGAAGTGGCGCAGGAAGCCGAATTCATCATCATCATGGTGCCTGACACCCCGCAGGTTGAAGACGTGCTGTTCCGCAAGGATGGCATCGCCGAAGGCGTTGGCGCCGGCAAAGTGGTGATCGACATGAGTTCGATCTCCCCGACCGCCACCAAGGTCTTCGCCGAGAAGATCAAAGCCACCGGCGCTGCCTACCTCGACGCACCGGTATCCGGCGGTGAAGTGGGTGCCAAGGCTGCCAGCCTGTCGATCATGATCGGCGGTTGCCCAAATGCCTTCGAACGCGCGCTGCCGCTGTTCCAGGCCATGGGCAAGAACATCACCCGCGTCGGCGGTAACGGTGACGGCCAGACCGCCAAGGTCGCCAACCAGATCATCGTCGCCCTGAACATTCAGGCCGTCGCCGAAGCCCTGCTGTTCGCCGCGAAGAACGGCGCCGATCCAGCCAAGGTGCGTGAAGCGCTGATGGGCGGTTTCGCCGGTTCGAAGATCCTTGAAGTGCACGGTGAGCGCATGATCAAGGGCACCTTCGACCCAGGTTTCCGCATTAGCCTGCACCAGAAGGACCTCAACCTGGCCCTGGCTGGCGCACGTGAGCTGGGCCTTAACCTGCCCAACACCGCCAACGCCCAGCAAGTGTTCAGCACCTGTGCGGCCATCGGTGGCAGCAACTGGGACCACTCGGCGTTGATCAAGGGCCTGGAACATATGGCCAACTTCAATATCCGTGGTGAGTAAGCAACACCGTAGGATGGGTTGAGCCTGCGATACCCATCAGGAATCGATACCTCACGCGATGGGTATCGCTACGCTCCACCCATCCTACACAACCCTTTCGATCTGTCCGGCAGGCGGTGTCACGGCCTGCCTGCCGGGTGGGTCGATTCTAGTGCGCAGCGTCTTTGTGCAGGACGTTGCGCACTAGAATCGAAGTCAGTCATAAGAAGTGCTTCAGCCCTAACAAGAGAGATCGCCATGTCCACCGATCCGTCTTTCAATCCAACGTCCCTGCTGCGCGAGCTGTTCGCCAGCGCCATCGACGCCGCCCATCCGCGCCAGGTGCTGGCCGACTACCTGCCTGCGGACCGCAGCGGTCGCGTTATCGTCATCGGTGCCGGTAAGGCCGCCGCGGCCATGGCCGAAGTGATCGAGCAGCAATGGCAAGGCGAAGTCTGCGGCCTGGTGGTCACCCGTTACGAGCACGGCGCCAACTGCCAGAAAATCGAAGTGGTGGAAGCCGCCCATCCGGTGCCGGATGACGCTGGCGAGCGTGTGGCGCGCCGCGTGCTGGAGCTGGTCAGTAACCTCAGTGAAGCCGATAAGGTGATTTTCCTGCTGTCTGGCGGCGGCTCGTCCCTGCTCGCCCTACCCGCCGAGGGCATCAGCCTGAAAGACAAACAGGCGGTCAACAAAGCCCTGCTGAAATCCGGCGCCTCGATTGGCGAGATGAACTGCGTGCGCAAGCACCTCTCGGCCATCAAAGGCGGTCGCCTGGCCAAGGCCAGCTGGCCGGCCAGCGTCTACACCTACGCGATTTCCGATGTCCCGGGCGATGAAGCCACGGTGATTGCCTCCGGCCCGACCGTAGCCGACCCGACCACCTCGGCCGAAGCCCTGGCGATCCTTGCCCGCTATAGCATCGAAATCCCGGCCAACGTACGCGCCTGGCTGCAGAACCCGGCCTCGGAAACCGTCAAACCGGGCGACCCGTGCCTGGCCCGCAGCCACTTCCAGCTGATCGCCCGCCCGCAGCAATCCCTTGACGCCGCAGCTGCCAAGGCGCGCGCCGCCGGCTTGCCGACGCTGATTCTGGGTGATCTGGAAGGCGAATCGCGGGAAGTGGCCAAGGTGCATGCCGGCATCGCCAAACAGGTGCGCCTGCATGGCCAACCGCTCAAGGCACCCTGCGTGATTCTGTCCGGCGGCGAAACCACGGTGACGGTGCGCGGCAATGGCCGTGGCGGACGCAACGCCGAATTCCTCCTAAGCCTCACCGACAGCCTCAAGGGCCTGCCCGGGGTCTATGCCCTGGCAGGCGACACCGACGGCATCGACGGCTCGGAAGACAACGCCGGGGCCCTTATGACCCCTGAGAGCTATAGCAGAGCCTGCAAACTGGGGCTAAGCAGCAGCGATGAGCTGGATAACAACAACGGCTACGGCTACTTCGCCGCCCTCGATCAACTGATCGTCACCGGGCCGACGCGTACCAACGTCAACGATTTTCGCGCCATCCTCATTCTTGAGAACCCTGCCAAATGAACGCCGACAAGAAAGTAAAAATCCTCGCCACCTTGGGCCCTGCGATCAAAACCATCGACGACATCCGCCAGCTGGTGGAGGCCGGGGTCAACCTGTTCCGCCTCAACTTCAGCCACGGCGAACACGCCGATCACGCCCAGCGTTTCGACTGGGTGCGTGAAGTCGAGCAGCAGCTGAACACCCCAATCGGCATCCTGATGGACCTGCAAGGGCCGAAGCTGCGCGTCGGCCGTTTTGCCGAGGGCAAGGTCAACCTGCAACGCGGCCAGACCCTGCGCCTGGATCTGGACAGCAGCCCAGGCGACGTCAATCGGGTCAACCTGCCCCATCCGGAAATTATCGAAGCGCTGCAGCCGGGCATGAGCCTGTTGCTCGACGATGGCCGCCTGCGCCTGCAGGTCACTGCCAAGCACAGCGATGCGATAGACACCTGCGTCATCGCCGGTGGCGAGCTGTCCGACCGCAAGGGCGTCAACGTGCCGGAAGCGGTGCTGCAACTGAGCCCGCTGACCGAGAAGGACCGCCGCGACCTGAGCTTCGGCCTGGAGCTGGGCGTGGACTGGGTGGCGCTGTCGTTTGTGCAACGCCCGGAAGACATTGTCGAAGCCCGTCAGCTGATCGGTGATCGCGCCTTGCTGATGGCCAAGATCGAAAAGCCGTCGGCAGTTATTCACCTGGAGGAAATCGCCAAACTGTGCGACGCGATCATGGTTGCCCGTGGCGACCTCGGCGTGGAAGTGCCGGCCGAAAACGTGCCACGCATCCAGCGCGACATCATCCGCACCTGCCGCCAACTCGGTAAGCCGGTGGTGGTGGCCACGCAGATGCTCGAATCCATGCGCTTCTCCCCGGCGCCAACCCGCGCCGAGGTCACCGACGTGGCCAACGCCGTGGCCGAAGGTGCCGATGCGGTGATGCTCTCGGCGGAAACCGCCTCCGGCGACTACCCGCTGGAAGCTGTGCAGATGATGAGCAAGATCATTCGCCAGGTGGAAAATGGCCCGGACTTCCAGGCCCAGCTCGACGTCAGCCGCCCGCAGGCCGAGGCCACCACCTCGGATGCCATCAGCTGCGCGATCCGCCGCATCAGCAGCATCCTGCCGGTGGCCGTGCTGGTCAACTACACAGAATCGGGCAGCTCCAGCCTGCGCGCCTCGCGCGAGCGGCCGAAAGCGCCGATCTTGAGCCTGACGCCGAGCCTGGATACCGCGCGGCGTCTGAGCGTGGCCTGGGGCGTGTACTCGGCGGTCAACCAGCGCCTGAGCAAAGTTGAGGACGTCACGCGTATTGCGTTGGAAACCGCCCGCTCGGCCGGGCTGGCGAAAACCGGCGATACCGTGGTGATTACTGCCGGCGAGCCGTTTGGCCAGCCGGGCAGCACCAACAGCCTGAGGATTGAAATCCTGCACTGATACCCAGCACTGGAACCCCGTAGCCCGGATTTCATCCGGGGAAGGCGATCGTCCAGCAAGCACCGTCTCCCACGCTGGCTTTGCCAGTTTGCAGGCACTCACTGCTCGCGCAGTGCGTGCCTCTTTTTATTCCCGCACCGGTGATTGTTAATTCAGGTTCGTCTGTATGTCGCCATTACCGCCCCCCACTCACCCATTGCAGGGTTTTCGCGCGCTGCTTAACGGCTTTAGCCAGATCTTTCTGCAAGCCCACCCCGGCTGCGGGCTACTGGTGCTGTTGGCGATTGTCATCGGCGCGCCGCAGCTACTCGGCGGCGCCCTGCTCGGTTGTCTTAGCAGCACGCTGACGGCGCAGCGCCGTGGCTATGCCAAAGCCGACATCGAGATCGGCCTGTATGGCTACAACGGGGCTCTACTGGGCATGCTGATCAGCCTGCAATTCAGCTGGTCGGCCTTACTGCCGCTGCTGATCATCGCCAGCGCCGGGGCTTCCAGCCTGCTGCTGGCGGCCTGGATGCAGCGCATGCGCGAACGCCAGTGGTTGCCCGCCTTCACCGCCCCCTTTGTCGTCTTGAGCTGGTTGCTGTTGTGGCTGGCACCGGCTCTGCAGCTTGAGTTGGCGCAAGCCTTGCCAAGCCAGGCGCAGCCACTTGACTGGTGGGCCAGCCTGATCGCCATGGCGCGGGGGGTGGGCCAGGTGATCTTTCTCGATCAGCCACTGGCCGGGGTGTGCCTGCTGCTCGGCCTGTTGCTGGCGGAGCGCCGCGCCGCCTGCTGGGCGCTGCTCGGTTCCACCGGCGGCCTGGCCCTGGCGCTGTATCAGGGCTTGCCGCAGCACGGCGCGCTGACCGGCCTGTATGGCTATAACGCCGCCCTGGCGGCTATCGCCCTCAGTCAGGTACACCGCCGCCCGTGGCTGCCGGCACTCGGTATCGCCCTGGCGCTGGTGCTGCAACCTGGCTTTAGCGCCCTGGGGCTGCCGGCGCTGACCATGCCGTTTATCCTTACCTGCTGGCTGGTCAGCGCCAGCCAACGTTTGCTGCGCAAAGCCGCGGCCGATTGCACACCACGGCCACCCAACAAGGGCAAAGGCTTGCATCATCGAGATAAAACTCCCTAGGCTGCCTGTGCGCGCTATCAACGCACAGCAGATACGGAGCAGCCAGAGCACCATGGACACGCGGCAAACCCTCTACAGCATCATTTTCCACACCGACACAGCGGCCGGGCAGCGCTTCGACCGTTATCTGCTGCTGACCATCATGGCCAGTCTGGTGGTGGTGATGCTCGATAGCATCGACAGTGTTCACAGCCAATATGCAGGGCTGCTGGCCGGTATCGAATGGGGCTTTACCGCGTTGTTCGCCATCGAATACGCGGTGCGCCTGTACTGCTCGCCGAAGCCGCTGCGCTACGCCTTCAGCTTCTTCGGCCTGATCGATCTGCTGGCGATTCTGCCGGGCATCCTCGCCCTGTTCTACGGTGACGCCCAGTACCTGCTGATCATCCGGGTGATTCGCATGCTGCGGATCTTTCGCGTACTCAAGCTCAGCCCCTACCTGCGCCAGGCCAATTTTCTGCTGACCGCCCTGCGCGGCAGCAAGCAGAAGATCATCGTGTTTTTCGCCTGCATCGCGACTCTGGTTACGGTGTTCGGCACCCTGATGTACGTGATCGAAGGCCCGGCGCACGGCTTTACCAGCATCCCCAAGGGCATCTACTGGGCAGTGGTTACCCTGACCACCGTCGGCTTCGGCGATATCGTGCCGAAAACCCCGCTGGGCCAGGCGTTGTCGACCCTGGTGATGATCACCGGTTACTCGATCATCGCCGTGCCCACCGGCATCTTTACCGCCGAACTGGCCAACGCCATGCGCGCTGATGAGCAACTGCAACAGGCTTGCCCAAACTGCCGAAAAGCGTGCCATGAACTGTCAGCCGCCTTCTGTAGCCGTTGTGGCCAGGTGCTCTATCCGCGCGAGGACAATCAGCAGGGGTGACGGTGGGATTAAGGATTGGCCATACCCTGTTGCAGCAACTCGGCCAGGGAACCATCGGCGCGCATCGCTTCCAGGCTTTCATCGAAGCGCTGCAATAGCGCTTGCTGCTTGGCCTGTTTGGCAAATACCAGGTGGGTTGAGTTGATACTCAGGGCAGGCTGCAAGGCCACCACCTGATCCAACTGTAACTGCTGGACGATGTGCTGCCCGGCCAATTCGATCGCTATGACCGCATCCAGACGGCCCAGGGCCAGCATCTTGAAATTGGCCTCATCCGAACCGCTTGCGCGGGCCATGATACTGCCGTCGTTGAGTGCCTTATCCAGCGCCTCGGTATAACTCCAGCCACGAATCACGCCAACGCGCTTGCCATACAGGTCACTCAGCGAATGGAACGAGGTGGCTGTGCCTCGGCGCACATAGACGAGCAGTTTTTCTTCGAAGATGGTCTGCGAGTAATCAAAAATGGCCAGGCGCGATGCGGTTTTATAGATGCCGCCAATCCCCAGCTCGCCTTTGCCGCCACGCATCAGCGCGCGTTTCCAGGGCATCGCCTGAATCTTCACGGCTATTCCGGCGCGCTGAAACACCCCTTGCAGCAGCACGGGATAAAGCCCCTTGGGCTGACCCTGATGCTGATACATAAAAGGCGGGTTGGCGTTATCGATGGCAATCAGTGGCTGCGCCTGAACCATCAGGGTGGCGCTGCCCAGCACGAGGCAGAGAAATACAGCGGAAAAGGTTTGGCTCAATTATCGACCCACACACTGTTATCGGCGCTGGACCCATTACGTACTGCGAGGCGAGCAGTCTTAGGTTGGTTTGAAGAGCAACGCAGCCTTGTTATTTGCCGCGCAGGTTAGGCCTAGGCAGCCTAACCTGGCGAGCTTAACCCTGCATCAAGGGCTCAAGGGGTGTCGATACCCTCATCAGGATCGGTATCGGTATCGGTATCATCATTCAGCGCCTGCTTATCGAGCGCATTCTGCAAGCCCAACGCTGCCGCCACGGACGCCGCAGTGGTCGAGACCACACTCATGGCCTTGGCCAGCCCCGTGGTTTCCTCAGACTTGGCCGCTGCTGAGGTCGCACTACCTGGATTATCGCTGCGGTTGGCCAAGCCCTTGCCGTTGGCCCCAGCCAAACCTGCGGCCGCGCTCTTGCCTGCACTTCCCGCAGCATTACCAACGCCATTGCCGCCATCACCAGCGCGACCGCCGCCAGCTCCGCCACCGTTACCGGCACCACCGCCAGCGCCGCCACCGCCTCCGGCACCGCCACCGCCACCGCCACCGGCGGCAACAGCAGAATCAAAGAACAGCTGTCCTGGTGGCGCGCTCAACGCTCCAAGCAACAAGGTGCAGGTGCATGCTGCCAATACTTTAGTGATTGTCTTTGTCATCTCGTTCTCTCCTACCCTGCGGTACGAACCGCGACGTCAGTTAGTTATCAGCTTAGGTTGGAGTTCAACTTGCTGTCTGGGTTCTGTTTGGCAAAGTGACGATAGACAGGCGGTAGGTCCGCTTAGACGCCGCGTGCGACTCGGCCACAGCCTTCGCCACGGCTGGCTGCACCCTCAGCCGCGTTCGATGGGCGTCGAGGTCAGCTCAAACGGGCTGTTACTGCGCCGTTGGTTGCGGTCTTCGCGCGGGGTGGCGCCGAAGAAGTTGCGGTAGGCGCTGGAGAAATGCGGGCCGGAAGAGAAGCCGCAGGACAGGCCGATCTGGATGATCGATTTGCTGGTTTGCATCAGCAGCTGGCGCGCCTTGTTCAGGCGCAGCTCCAGGTAGTACTGGCTGGGCACGCGGTTGAGGTACTGCTTGAAGATGCGTTCCAGCTGGCGCCGCGACACGCAGACATGCTGGGCAATTTCGTCGGTGGTCAGCGGTTCTTCGATATTGGCTTCCATCAGCAGCACGGCCTGGGTCAGCTTGGGGTGGCTGGAGCCCAGACGGTTCTGCAACGGAATGCGCTGGCGCTCACCGCCTTCGCGGATACGTTCGACCACCAACTCTTCCGACACCGCCCCCGCCAGCTCCGCGCCGTGGTCACGGGCGAGCAAGGCTAGCAGCAGGTCGAGTACCGCCAGGCCGCCACAGGCGCTCAGGCGGTCGCGGTCCCAGTCAAACAGGTGGCTGGTGGCAATCACCTTAGGGAAGCGCTCAGTGAAGTCATCCTGCCAGCGCCAGTGCACCGAGGCGCGGTAGCCATCGAGCAGGCCGAGTTGCGCCAGCGGATAGACCCCGGCGGCAATCGCGCCGATCACGCAGCCGCTGCGCACCAGTTGCTTGAGCGCACCGGAGAGTGCCGCGGGCATCGGCCCTGGCGGTTCATCGGCGAGCAGAAAGAGCTTCTGGCAGCCTTCCAGCTTGCCCACCCAGGACTCCCCCGGCAGACGCCATGCGCCTTCAAGCGGCGCCTCGGCCTGCAGAAACACCAGCTCGTAGACCACCTCGGGGTGCACGCGCTGGGCAACGCGCAGCGCTTCTTCCGCCAAGGCCAGGGTCAGGGGCTTGGTGGTGGGCCAAAGCAGGAAGCCAATTCGGTGGGCATTCATGTGGGCAGTTTAGGCTCTGTTGGCGATTATGGGCATAACGCGGGTGCGTGCAGATGTTGCCGCTGGTTATTTAAGACTGCCAGAGAGGAACTGCTGCAGACGTTCGGATTGCGGATTGACCAACACTTCTTTCGGGCAGCCACGCTCTTCCACCACGCCTTTGTGGAGGAACACCAGTTGGTTGGACACCTCGCGGGCAAAGCCCATTTCGTGGGTGACCACGACCATGGTGCGGCCTTCCTGTGCCAGGTCCTGCATGACTTTCAGCACTTCGCCGACCAGCTCCGGGTCCAGCGCCGAGGTCGGCTCGTCAAACAGCATCACCTCAGGTTCCATGGCCAGGGCACGGGCAATCGCCACACGCTGCTGTTCACCGCCGGACATATGCGCGGGGTAGGCATCTTTACGATGCGCTACGCCAACCTTGTTCAGGTAGTGCTCGGCCTTTTCCAGCGCGTCCTTCTTGCTCATGCCAAGCACGTGCACTGGGGCTTCCATGACGTTTTCCAGGGCGCTCATGTGCGACCACAGGTTGAAGTGCTGAAACACCATGGACAGGCGCGAGCGCATGCGCTGCAGCTGCTTGGGGTCGGCGGCTTTCAGGCCACCGTCTTTATTGGCCACCAGTTTCAGCTCTTCGTTGTTGAGCAGAATCTTGCCGGCGTGGGGCTGTTCCAGCAGGTTGATGCAGCGCAGGAAGGTACTCTTGCCCGAGCCGCTGGAGCCGATAATGCTGATCACATCGCCGGCCTTGGCCGCCAGCGACACGCCTTTCAATACTTCGTGGCTGCCGTAGCGCTTGTGCAGATCCTGAACTTCAAGTTTGTACATGGTTTCCACTCTCTTGAATCAGTCGCTGAGCAAGCGACCCTGGCGAATTGGGGTACGACCGGCCACTTTGGCCAGCCACAAACCGGGCTGAGCAAAACGCAACCGCTCGCGCGCATAGAGCACACCGTCTGTAACCGCACAGACAGTGGTGTGGCGATCATCCAGAGGATCGATCACTTCAAACAATGGATCGCCGGCCTTAACCCGCGCGCCCACCGGCTGCAGAAAACTCACCACCCCTGCATGCGGGGCATAGGCGTATTGCGCACCGTTAAACGGCGTGGCGTCACAGCTTTCCGCTGGCGCGGGCGGCCAGTCACCGGCAATCAGGCCCTGCTCGGCGAGGAACGCCAGAATGCTTTCGGCGCTGGCCTCGGCCTCGGGCTTGCCGGTATCGGCCATGCCGCCCAGCTCGACTGTTACTGCCAGGCAGGCCAGCGGCACAGCGGCCTGGGGGAACTGCCGGGCCAGATGCACCCAGGGCAAGGCGCAGGCTTCATCGAAGGAGCTGCCGCCGGAATCCTCGACGGTCAGCGCTGCACCGGCCTGCAAGCGCGCGGCCAGCGAACGCAACTGCGGCCACTGCTGCGGCAGCAGGTACAGGTGCACTGCGGCATCGAAATCACAGTGCAGATCGAGCACCACATCGGCATCGCAGGCATGTTTCAGCAGCAGACGCTGCATGCCTTGCAGCTCCGAGCAGGCTGGCGGCAGGGCCTCCAGTGCGGCCTGCATGGCCGCGCGAATCAGTCGCACATTGCTCGGGCCGTCACTGCCCAGGCAGTCTTCCAGGGCCGGGGCGATGGCAGCGGCCAGGTCAAAGAAATCGCGGTTGAAGTTCTTGCCGCTGCCCAGTTCGAAGCGGCCCTGATGGGTCGCCTGAAACATCTGCCCCAGGCCAATCGGGTTGGCTACCGGCACCAGATCGATCACGCCGGTCAGCCGGCCCTGAGCTTCCAGCTGACGCAAACGGCGCTTGAGTTCCACCGCCACGCGCATGCCCGGTAGCTCATCGCCATGCAAGGAGGCCTGGATATAGGCCTTGCACGGGCCATGGCCGAAACGGAACACGCTCAGGCGGCGTTCAGTTCCGGGACAGCCCCAGGGCAGTGGATGATCGATACGCTGCATGCTCTGGTCCTCAGGCCTTGCGCGGAGCCAGGTAGGCCAGCCAGCGGCGTTCAGCCAGCTTGAACAGGCGTACGAGGATAAAGGTCAGGCACAGGTAGAACAGGCCAGCGGTGATAAACGCCTCGAACGGCAGATAGTACTGCGAGCTGACGGTACGCGCCGCGCCAGTGATGTCGATCAGGGTCACGATCGACGCCAGCGAAGTGGTGTGCAGCATCATGATCACTTCGTTGCTGTACTGCGGCAGTGCGCGGCGCAGCGCCGATGGCAGCAGAATGCGGCGGTACAGCTTGGCGCGCGACATGCCCATGGCCTTGGCTGCCTCGATCTCGCCATGTGGCGTGGCCTTCAGGCTGCCAGCGAGGATTTCCGCACTGTAGGCGCTGGTGTTGATGGCAAACGCCAGGCAGGCGCAGAAGGTGGCGCTGGAGAAATACGGCCACAGCACGCTCTCACGCACCGCTTCGAACTGGGCCAGGCCGTAATAGATCAGAAACAGCTGCACCAGCATCGGCGTGCCGCGAATCACATAGGTGTAGAGCCAGGCCGGGAAACTCACCAGAGGCGACTTGGACACACGCATCAAACCCAGGGGGATGGCCAGGGCCAGGCCGAAGGCCAGGGAAATCAGCAGAATTTTCAGGGTGACCAGTACACCGCCAAAGTACAGCGGCAGGTTCTGCAAAATTACGTTGTAGTCAAAAATCATCGCTGCGCTCCCCGCTTACAGATCAGCGGCTTTGGTGCCGACCGAGTAACGTTTTTCCAGGTAACGCAAAGCCAGCAGCGACACGCTGGTCAGCACCAGATACAGGGCCGCAACGGCCAGGTAGAAGGTGAACGGCTCGCGGGTGGCATCGGCGGCGCTTTTCGCCTTGAACATCATGTCCTGCAGACCGACCACGGAAATCAGCGCGGTGGCCTTGGTCAGTACCAGCCAGTTGTTGGTGAACCCGGGGATGGCGAAGCGAATCATCTGCGGCACCAGGATGCGAAAGAACACCTGCATGCCCCTCATGCCGTACG
>NZ_JBAQLP010000106.1:0-13762 GCF_049301935.1 Pseudomonas sp.
GGCTGATATAGCCCACTGCGCCGCCCTGGCTCTGGGCGCTGCCGGGTTGCGGCTGGTGGAGGATATGGCCCTTCATTTTGCCGATGATATGCATCTCGCGGGGCTTGCAGTCGAACTTCAACCCGTAGGATGGGTTGAGCAACGCGATACCCATCGGCAATTGCGCGCTCAACGCAGCCAGTCGCCCGGACAAAAAGCCTGATGGGTATCGCTGCGCTCCACCCATCCTACGGATTACCGCTTTGCTCTAGCGCTTGATGGTCTTGAGCAGATCGTCCGGGGTGATATAGCCCACCGCGCCGCCGTTGCTCTGGGCACTGCCGGGCTGCGGCTGATGGAGGATATGGCCCTTCATCTTGCCGATGATATGCATCTCGCAGGGCTTGCAGTCGAACTTCAGGGTCAGCACTTCGTCCTGATGGATCAGCTGCATGTCCGAGACCTTGGTGCGCACGCCGGTGACGCCTTTGGCCTGCTTGGGGCAGAGGTTGAAGGAGAAGCGCAGGCAGTGCTTGGTGATCATCACCGGCACATCGCCCGCCTCTTCATGGGCCTCGTAGGCGGCGTCGATCAGTTGCACGCCGTAACGTTTATAGAAGGTGCGCGCCTTGTCGTTGTAGACGTTGGCGAGGAAGGTCAGGTGCGATTCCGGGTACACCGGCGCTGGCACGCTGACCGGCTTGCGCCCGCCACGCGGGTGGGCGGCGACGCGGGCCTGGGTCAGCGCCTCGATGGCTTCGCGGCGCAAGGCCTTGAGTTGTGAGCCGGGCACAAAGGGCACGGCCTCACAGTCAATCTGTGCGCCAGTGCTGTAGTAGATAGTGGTGCCCAGCTTGCTCAAGCCATCGGCCAATTGCTCGCGGGCTTGCTCGGCATCCTTGGCGGCGGCGAACGGCCCAGTCAGGCTGACGCGGGCACTGATGCCTTCTTCACTGGTGACGCTCACACTCAACTGATCACCCTGCACGGCCAGCTGCCAGCTGACGGCAATACGGCGCTCGGCGGAGGTTTTCTGCAGGGCCTGCTGCCAGTTGTGGTCGAGGTTGCGATTGAGCGGATGCTGCGGGCGCACGCGGTGCATGGCCTCGGGCATCTCATTAGGCTCGACGCGGTAGCGGTAGCGCTTCTCGCCGTCTTCTTCAAACTCGCCTTTCAGCTCGCAGATGTTGCTGCGAAAACCGACCACTTCGCGCTTGATCAGCACGTTCAGGCCATCGCCGTTGGACAGCAGCGTGTCGGTGACGGCAATCAGGTCGCGCTTGTTCACTTTCTCGATATAGCCCACCGCCAAGCCGGTAAAGGTCGGCGAGTCGAACGCACCGATGTCCACCTTGCGGTCGGTGACGAAATAATCGGTGCTGCCGCGGTGGAAGGTTTTGTCGGTATCGGGGGTGAAGAAGTGCTCGGTGCGGCCGCTGGCGGCGCGGGCCAGGTGCGGGCGCTGCTCAAGAATCGCATCCAGCTCGCGGCGGTAATGCGCGGTGATGTTCTTCACGTAGCTCATGTCTTTGTAGCGCCCTTCGATCTTGAACGAGCGCACGCCGGCATCCACCAGATGGATCAGATTGTCGGTCTGGTTGTTGTCCTTCATCGACAGCAGATGCTTATCAAAAGCCACCACGCGGCCCTGATCGTCCTTCAAGGTGTACGGCAGGCGGCAGGCTTGCGAGCAGTCGCCGCGGTTGGCGCTGCGGCCGGTCTGCGCGTGAGAGATATTGCACTGCCCGGAGAACGCCACGCACAGCGCGCCGTGAATAAAGAACTCCACCGCCGAATCGACGTTGCGGCAGATATTGCTGATCTCTTGCAGATTCAGCTCGCGGGCCAGCACCAGCTGGGAGAAGCCGGCGTTATCGAGGAAGCGGGCTTTTTCCAGGGTGCGGATATCGCACTGGGTGCTAGCGTGGATTTCGATGGGCGGCAGGTCCATTTCCATCACGCCCATGTCCTGCACGATCAGCGCATCGATGCCCGCCTCGTAGAGCTGCCAGATCATCTGCCGCGCCGGTTCCAGCTCATCCTCATGCAGGATGGTGTTGAGGGTGACAAACACCCGCGCATGGAACAGGTGGGCAAACTGCACCAGTTCGGCGATATCGGCCACGCTGTTGCTGGCGTTGTGCCGCGCGCCGAAGCCTGGCCCGCCGATATACACCGCATCGGCGCCGTGCAGGATGGCTTCCTTGGCAATCGCGGTATCGCGCGCCGGGCTCAGTAGTTCGAGGTGGTGCTTGGGCAGGGACATGGTTTCGCTATCGGGCAGTCAATCAGGGCGGGCATTTTACTCCTAAAGGCGGATTTGTCTGTGCCCGCCTGGCAGCAGACCAAAACACTGTATAGGCATACACATAAGAGCTGCGTAGAATTGCCCGATCTGAACGTTTAGGTGGTGGCAGTGGACTTACAACAGGGCTTTCTGCTGACCCGGCACTGGCGTGATACGCCGGCCGGCACACAGGTGGAGTTCTGGCTGGCCACCGATAACGGCCCCCGGCATATCCGCCTGCCCTATCAGCCCTCCGTGGCCTTTATTCCGGCGCAGCAGCGCGAGCAGGCCGAAGCGCTATTAAGCAAAGAGCGAGGCGTTGAGCTGCGCCCGCTGGGCCTCAAGGATTTTCACCAGCGCCCGGTGCTGGGCCTGTATTGCCAGCAACATCACCAACTGATCGACCTCAGCAAACTGCTGCGCCGCGCCGGCGTTGAGGTGTATGAGGCCGATGTGCGCCCGCCGGAGCGCTACCTGATGGAGCGCTTTATCACCGCGCCAGTGCTATTTGCCGGCACGCCCGACCCGAGTGGCAATGGCCTGCTGCTGGATGCACAGATCAAGCCCTGCGCGGATTACCGCCCTACCCTCAAGCTGGCCTCGCTGGATATCGAGACCAATGCCTTTGGCGAGCTGTACTCAATAGCCATCGAAGGCTGCAGCCAGCGCAACGTGTATATGCTCGGGCGCACGCCGGAACAGCCGCCGCAGGTGGACTTCCAACTGGAATACTGTGCCAGCCGTGGCGAGTTGCTCGAACGCCTGAATGGGTGGATGGCGCAGCACGACCCGGACGCCATCATCGGCTGGAACCTGGTGCAGTTCGACCTGCGCGTGCTGCACGAACATGCGCGCAACCTGGCCATTCCGCTGCGTTTGGGACGCGATGGCAGCGAGATGCAGTGGCGTGAACACGGCAGCGGCAACGGCCACTTCTTTGCCGACGCCGCCGGCCGCTTGATCATCGACGGCATCGAGGCGCTGCGTTCGGCGACCTGGAGCTTCCCCTCGTTCAGCCTGGAAAACGTCGCGCAAAGCCTGCTCGGCGAGGGCAAGGATATTGCCACGCCCTACCAGCGCATGGACGAAATCGACCGCATGTTCCGCGAGGACAAACCGGCCCTGGCGCGCTACAACCTGCGCGATTGCGAGCTGGTGACGCGGATCTTCGCTAAAACCGCGATTCTCGACTTTCTGCTGGAACGGGCCACCGTCACCGGCCTGCCCGCCGACCGCAGCGGCGGCTCGGTGGCGGCCTTCGAGCATCTGTATCTGCCGCTGATGCACCGCCGCGGCTTTGTCGCGCCGAACCTGGGCGACAACCCGCCCCAGGCCAGCCCCGGCGGTTTCGTCATGGACTCACAGCCGGGGCTGTACGAGTCGGTGCTGGTGCTGGATTACAAGAGCCTGTACCCGTCGATTATCCGCAGCTTTCTGATCGACCCGGTGGGACTGATCGAAGGCCTGCGCCAGCCGGATGATGCGCACTCGGTGCCGGGCTTTCGTGGCGCGCGCTTCTCCCGCAGCGAGCACTGCCTGCCGAGCATTGTCGAGCGCGTATGGCAGGGCCGCGAGGCAGCCAAGCGCGAACACAACGCGCCGCTGTCGCAGGCGCTGAAGATCATCATGAACGCGTTCTACGGCGTGCTCGGCTCCAGCGGTTGCCGCTTCTTCGATACGCGCCTGGCCTCCTCCATCACCCTGCGCGGCCACGAGATCATGGCCCGCACCCGCGCGCTGATCGAGGCCGAAGGCTATGCGGTGATCTACGGCGATACCGACTCCACCTTCGTCTGGCTTAAGCGCCCCCACGGGGAAGACGAGGCGGCGCAGATCGGTCGCGCCCTGGTGACCAAGGTCAATGCCTGGTGGGGCGAGCACCTGCGTGATGAATACGGCCTGCAAAGCGCATTGGAGCTGCAGTTCGAAACCCATTACAGCCGCTTTCTGATGCCGACCATCCGCGGCGCCGAAGAAGGCAGCAAGAAGCGCTATGCCGGTCTGATCACCCAGACTGACGGCAGCCATAAGATGGTCTACAAGGGCCTGGAAACCGTGCGCAGCGATTGGTCGCCGCTGGCCCAGCAGTTCCAGCGTGAACTGTACGAGCGCATCTTTCTGGGCCAGCCCTATCAGGATTATGTGCGTGACTATGTCGCGCGCACCCTGAATGGCGAGCTGGACGAGCTGCTGGTCTACCGCAAACGCCTGCGCCGCCTGCTCAGCGATTACGAGCGCAACGTGCCGCCCCATGTACGCGCCGCGCGCCTGGCCGACGAGTACAACGCCGCCCACGGCCGCCCGCAGCAATACCAGCGTGGCGGCTGGATCAGCTATGTGATCACCAGCGCCGGCCCGCAACCGCTGGAAGCGCGCAACGCCGCCATCGACTACGACCACTACCTGACCCGCCAGCTGCAACCGGTGGCCGACGCCATATTGCCGTTTGTCGACGACGACTTCGCCACCCTGATCGGCGGACAGTTGGGGTTGTTCTAGCTGATCGATATAAGGCTGCGCCTAACGGTTATAGCCACCCTCCCACTTTCGGCTAACTTCAACTAGGTAATCTGATCGCGCAGAGTCGCCCCTGTGCCGTAGCCCTACCCTCGCCTCTATCGCGATAAGTCCTGGCCGCACATTGTTCAACCTGAACGAGAGGAAAGCATGATGAACACCTATAAACCTGTCGCTATTGCCCTGGCGATGCTCGGCTGTGCGGGCATGGCCTCCATCACCCTGGCGGAGGAAAACGGATTTATTGCGGCTACCGCGACAAATCTGCAATGGGCCGCCGCACCCTCGGTGGGACCGGGCGCGATGATCGCCGTGATCGAAGGCGACCTGAAAGCCGCCGAGCCTTTCACCCTGCGCTTGAAGCTGCCGGCCAATACTAAAATCGGTGTGCACACCCATCCCGTGACCGAGCGCGTCACCGTTATCTCGGGCACCTTCTACTTCGCCCCCGGCGACACCTACGATGCGGCCCAGGCCAAAGCCTATCAACCGGGCGATACCCTGATCATTCCCGCCGGAATGAAGATGTATGCCGCCAGCCACGACCAGGAAACCGTGCTGCAACTCCACGGTACGGGCCCCTGGGGGATCCATTACCACAACCCGGAGGACGACCCGAGAAACCACTGAGTTGCACCACAACCATAAGGCGCGCGGCGTAGCCTACGCCGCGCGTACCACCGCCTGCGGTACGACTTTGGCTTTACGAAACACCAGCACGTTACCCAGCATCACCAGCACCAGGCCCAGCAGCGCCGGGGCGGTCCACTGGTAGCCTTCGGCAAGCACCGAGATATTCAGCGCCACCACCGGGAACAGTACGGTGCAATAAGCCGCGCGCTCCGGGCCCATGCGCCCGACCAGGGTCAGGTAGGCGGTAAAGCCGATCACCGAACCGGGAATCGCCAGGTACAGCAGGGTGCCGATATAGCGGGTATTCCACTCAAAGGTGAACGGCGTGCCGCTGACCAGGCAGATCGCCACCAGCATCAGCGCGCCATACAGCATGCCCCAGGCATTGGTGGTCAGCGGCTTGAGGCCGGCCTTCTGCTGCCGGCTGGAAAGCATATTGCCGGCGGAGAAACACAGGGTGCCGATCAGCGCCAAGCCGATGCCCAACAGGGTTGCATGGCTGGCTTCCTGCCCGGCCAGTTCCGGCCAGAACATCAGCGCCAGCCCGCCGAGGCCCAGCGCACCGCCGGCCAGCACATTGGCGGCGATCTTCTGCTTGAAGAACAACCGCGCATTGAGCGCATTCCACAGCGTTGCGGTGGAGAAGATCACCGCCACCAGACCGCTGGGTATCCACTGGCTGGCGGTGTAGAAGCACAGAAAGTTGATGCAGAACAGACACAGCCCCTGCACCAGGCAGATCAACTGGCCGCGCTTGTCCATTCTTTGTAGGCGACCACTAAGCAGCAGGATGGCAAACAGCACGGCGGCGGCCAGGGCGAAGCGATAGGCGATGGAGGCGGCAATCGCCACCTCGCCCAGTTGCAGCTTGAGAGCGATCCAGGTGGTGCCCCAGATCATTACGGTCAACAGATAAAGCGACAGGTTCATCAACAGACTCCCAGTAGATGGATGAGAGTCTGCGCCTGATCAGCCCTGACGCTCTTGCATAAACTTGCGCTTATTACGTGCTAAGGCCGCTTTTGCAGGTTGGCTGAGTGGCGCAGAACCGAGGACTGGGGAACACCCACATACCCGCGCGCCGCGTAACCCCACAAGCGGTGACCGGCCAGATACATCTAAGCGTGATCCGCGCACCTAACGTTTGGTCCGAGCGCAGCCTTATACCATCGGCGGCCATGATGATATCCAGCCTGCCCCTTGTTAATCCGGCAGCGCTCAACTGAAGGCCTACAAAAAATTGAATACCTGGTTATTTCACACCGAATACTTGCCTTGCAATTCTTTTAATTTCAATAAAATCCCATACAACTCAAGCCCAAACGGCGTTAACTGGTACTCAACTTTCGGCGGAACTTCTGCATACACGCGCTTTTCAACTACTCTGTAGTTTAGCAGGCGGGCTATATTCTGATTGAGCACCTTTGTAGTTAACCCTTCTACCAACTTAACCAGTTTTCCTGGACGATTGACGCCTCGCACAATATGTTCCAGCAAAACCATTGTCCACTTGCAACCCAGACAATCAATTAGCATTTGCTCAAAATTCGCCGGCTTTACAACAGGCTGTATTAATTTATTCTTTTCCACACTCATCGTCAGTTACCTCAAAGTACTTACCTTACTGCCAAGTACCCGCTTGATCGGCTGATTTTCTGCATCTATGCTGCCCGAACCACAATTCACCCAAGGTCTTAACCATGACAAAATTTACGCTTTTTGACGAAAAAACGGCCTCAAGCGCCGCTCGACCCATTTTGGCGAAAACCAAGCAGGCCTTCAATATGATTCCCAATTTAGAGCGGACCATGGCCCTAGCACCGGCGCTATTGGAGTCTTACTCTTCTGCCTGGGCGGCATATAGTCAAACTTCGCTTTCTGAGATCGAACAGCAGATCGTGTATCAAACGGCTAACTTTGAAAATGAATGTAACTATTGCGTGCCCTGGCACACCTTACTGTCTCAACAAGCCAAAATGTCAGAACCGGATATTCACGCGCTGCGTACAGGCCGCAAACTGTCAACAGACCGCTACGAACAACTAAGACGATTTACTCAAACCCTGATTCGTACGAAAGGAAAAGTCGTACAAGCGGATATCGATGCTTTCTATGAGGCAGGCTTTACTCCACAACAAGCTCTTGAGGTGGTATTAGGTATTGCCATTAAAACGATGAGCAATTACACCAACTCTATAGCCGGCACTCCTCTAGACAGCATTGTTAAAAGCTATCACTGGAAAAAGCCTACTATTGAAATTCAAGAATAGGCTCTCAATTTAAGTTTATGGTAGATAAGGTCTGACAGGGTCCTGTCGATGCCGAGGCAACCCGATGGAAATCAACGCCGCCAACAGCACAAAGGCCGAGGACACCCACAGGCACGCCTCCAGGCCATAGGCCTGATACACCCAGCCCGACAGCAGCGTGCCAATCAGCCGGCCGAGGGCGTTGGACATGTAATAGAAGCCGACATCCAGCGACACGCCGTCTTCCTTGGCGTAGCTGACGATCAGGTAGCTGTGCAGCGAGGAGTTCACCGCAAACAACGCGCCGAACAGCAGCAGCCCGCCGAGCAATACCCACTGCGCCGGCAAGTCGCTATCCAGACCGAGTGCAATAGCCGCCGGCAACCCGGCCAGCACGGCAGCCCAGGCAAATGCCGCGCGACCATCCGGCAGCCGCCCGCTGGCCTTGCCTGTTATGGTCGGGGCAAAGGACTGCACAATCCCGTAGCCGATCACCCAGGCCGCGAGAAAGCCGCCGACCAGCCAGAAATCCCAGCCAAATACGCTGGACAGGTACACCGGCAGCGCCACCACAAACCACACATCGCGCGCGCCGAATAAGAACAAGCGTGCGGCCGAGAGGCTATTGATCGCCCGGCTCTTGGACAGCAGGTCGCGGAACTTCGGCTTGGCCTTGGCCTTGCCCAGATCCTTCTTCAGCAGCAACAGGCTGGCCAGCCAGATCAGCGCCAGCACGGCGGCCATCGCCAGCACCGCGCCGGCGAAACCGAGCAGCGCCAGCAGCGCGCCGCCCATAAAAAAGCCCACACCCTTGAGCGCGTTTTTCGAGCCGGTCAGGATCGCCACCCACTTGTACAAAGTGCCCTGCTGGTTGTCCGGCACCAGCAACTTGATCGAGCTCTTGGCGCTCATCTTATTCAGGTCTTTGGCGATGCCGGACAGGGCTTGCGCGCCCATCACCCAGGGGATGGTCAGCCAGGCCGCCGGCACCGTGAGCATCAGCAAGGCCGCCACCTGCAGGCCCAGGCCGATATTCATGGTGCGATTAAGCCCCAGCCGCGCGCCCAGATAACCGCCGACCAGATTGGTCACCACGCCGAAGGTTTCGTAGAACAGAAACAGCGCGGCGATCTGCAGCGGCGTGTAACCCAGGCTATGGAAATGCAGCACCACCAACATGCGCAGCGCACCGTCGGTCAGGGTAAAGGCCCAGTAGTTGCCGGTGACCAGCAGGTATTGGCGCACTTCGGGGGCTAGGCGGGATAAGGCGTGCATGGGAGAAATCCTGTGCCGATTGGGCAAAAGCCGATGGGTAGCGCTGCGCTTAACCCATCCTACAAACTACTGATCTGCGGCGTTGGCGTAGGGTGGGTTAGCCGAAGGCGTAACCCACCACCAGGCCGCGAGGCCGGCCACGGGTCATGCCAGGCCGACCAGCCGCGCCAATTCCACCGCGCGGCTGGCGTAGCCCCATTCATTGTCGTACCAGGCGTAGATTTTGACCTGGGTGCCGTTGACCACCATGGTCGACAGCGCATCGATAATCGAAGAGCGCGGATCAGTGCGGTAGTCGATCGATACCAGCGGCCGCGCTTCATAACCCAGAATCCCGGCCAGCGGTCCGTCAGCGGCAGCTTTCAGCAGCGCATTGACCTCCTCCACCGTGGTGGCGCGCTCCACCTCGAATACGCAGTCGGTCAGCGAGGCGTTGGCCAGGGGTACGCGCACGGCGTGGCCATTCAACTTGCCGCGCAGCTCGGGGAAAATCTCGGCAATCGCCGTGGCCGAACCGGTGCTGGTGGGAATCAGGCTCATGCTGGATGCGCGGGCGCGGCGCAGGTCCTTGTGCGGCGTATCGAGGATGCTCTGGGTATTGGTCAGATCGTGGATAGTGGTGATCGAACCGTGGCGAATGCCGAGGTTTTCGTGGATCACCTTGACCACCGGAGCCAGGCAGTTAGTGGTGCAGGAGGCGGCGGTAACGATGCGATGCTGCGCCGGGTCGAACAGCTGCTGGTTGACGCCCATCACGATATTCAGCGCGCCCGGCTCTTTCACCGGCGCGCAGACCACCACACGCTTTACGCCCTGATCCAGATAGCCTTGCAACACCGTGACGGTTTTCATCTTGCCGCTGGCCTCAAGCACCAGATCGCAGCCGCTCCAGTCGGTATCGGCAATCGTCTTGTTGGCCGTGACCTGGATACGCTTGCCGTCGATCAGCACGCACTCGCCTTCACTGCTGGCCTCATGCTGCCAGCGGCCATGCACCGAGTCGAAATTCAGCAGATGGGCATGGGTGGCGGCATCGCCGGCCGGGTCGTTGATCTGCACAAATTCCAGTTCCGGCCAGCCCCAGGCGGCGCGCAGGGCCAGGCGACCGATACGACCAAAACCGTTGATACCTACCTTAATAGTCATGGATAAATCCCCTCTTAAAAGTGATCAGGCGCTACGCGGCGCAAATATAATGATCGCCATACCGAGCAGGGCCACAGCGGCGCCCAGCAGGTCCCAGTGGGTCGGGCGAATGCCGTCCACCAGCCACAGCCAGATAATCGCCATGGCCACATACACCCCGCCGTAAGCGGCATACACCCGCCCGGCGGCAGTTGGATGCAGAGTCAGCAGCCAGGCGAACAGCGCCAGCGCGGCGGCGGCCGGCAGCAGCAGCCAGATACTCTTGCCCTGCTTGAGCCACAGGTACGGCAGGTAACAGCCGATGATCTCGGCCAGCGCCGTCAGGGCGAACAGGCCCAGGGTGTTGAGCATGTTCACCTCAATGGCCGAACTGGGCGATCCAGCCCGCATGGGCCGGATGCCGAATGGCTTTCGGCCGCAGCGCCTGCACCAGGCTGATGGCCTCGCTGCGCTCAATACCCAGCTCGATCAGGATGCGCGCGGCGATCAGCCCGGTGCGCCCGGAACCGCCCTTGCAGTGAATGGCGATGGCCTTGTCGGCCGCCAGCAGCTCAGCCATCTGCGTCATGGCCGCCGGCCAGGCGGCGTCGAAATCGGCCAGCGGCACCTGCTCATCGGCCACCGGCAAATGCAGCCAGAGCAAGCCTTGCGCAGCGCACAGGGCGGGCAAATCGCTAGCAGCGTTGTGCGCCAGTTCGGCGTAGGGCATCAGGGTCAACACCGCATCGGCGCCGGCCTGTTGCAGGGTGCTCAGGGCACTGTCGAGGCTGCTGTCTTTGGTGCCCGGGCAGGGGGTAAAGATCAGCCGACCGGGGCGATTGGGAATGCTGAGAACATCAAAGGGATGGGACATTCGCATTGATCCTGAGAGTTAAATGGCGGCCTGATTGACCCGTTTAGACAGCTGCTCGGCGGATTCCTTGCGCTCGGAGTAGCGGTCCACCAGGTAGTCGGCCTGGCCGCGCAGCAGCAGGGTGAACTTGACCAGCTCCTCCATCACGTCGACCACCCGGTCGTAATAGGCCGAAGGCTTCATCCGCCCGGCGTCGTCGAATTCGAGAAAAGCCTTGGCCACCGAGGACTGGTTGGGGATGGTGAACATGCGCATCCAGCGCCCGAGCACGCGCATCTGGTTCAGCGCATTGAAGGATTGCGAGCCACCGCTGACCTGCATCAGCGCCAGGGTCTTGCCCTGGGTCGGACGCACCGCGCCCATGCTCAGCGGAATCCAGTCGATCTGCGCCTTGAACACCCCAGTCATCGCACCATGGCGCTCCGGCGAGCACCAGACCATGCCCTCGCTCCATTGCGCCAGCTCGCGCAGTTCCTGCACCTTGGGGTGATCCTCGGGGGCGTCGTCCGGTAGCGGCAGGCCGCTGGGGTTGAAGATGCGCGTTTCGGCACCGAACTGTTCGAGTAGACGCGCGGCTTCCTCGCTCAGCAGGCGGCTATAAGAGCGTGCGCGATTGGAGCCATACAACAGCAGAATGCGCGGCTTATGCGCTGCGGCCGGTTGTGCCAGTTTGTCCGGCGTGGGAATGTCCAGCAGTTCGGCAGCGATATTGGGCAGTTCGGCTTTCATGGTCTGGCTCCGGTAAACAGGGCATCAGCCGCACAGCGCGGTGCGATCGGGACGCTCACGCATGCTGTGCAGGCGCAGGCGATCTTCGGCCAGTTGTGGATCATCAGCCTTGAGCACCTGATTCAGGGTCTCACCGACCCAGGCCGGCAGCTGCGGATGCAGGCGGTAATACACCCACTGCCCGGCGCGGCGGTCCTGCAACAGACCGCTGCTGCGCAACTGGGCCAGGTGGCGGGATATCTTCGGCTGGCTTTCCTCCAGGGCGGCGGTCAGCTCGCACACGCACAGCTCGCCCTCCAGGGCGATCAGCTGGGTCATGCGCGCGCGGGTGTCGTCGGCCAGGCACTTGAACAGGGTCACCGGCGCGAGCATCTGCAGCGGTGCTTGAGCCTTGTTCTTGACCAGCACGAACATCTTGATGCGTTCGTGAATCTGCTGCAGACAGTGCTTGTAGGCATTGCGCTGGCGGCTGTTGGCCGGGTCCTCGAAATCCCAGGCGATATACTCGCCGGCCCCGGGCAAGGTGCTGCACTCGAAGGCGGACTTGTCACACAGGGTGATCACATAGTCGAACTGCTGGCCGTCGAAGCTTTCCAGAGGCTTGCTGTGCAGGCCTTCGGTGCTGACGCCCAACTGCTCCAACGCCAGACGGGCGCGGGGGTCGACTTCATCCGGCTGGGTGCCGGCGCTGAAGGCCTCGTAGCCTTCGGGGTCGGTATGACGCAGCAGGGCTTCGGCCATCTGCGAACGGGCGGCATTGGCTACGCAGAGAAACAGCACGCGGGGTTTTAAGCTCATGGCAGAAGCATCACGAAAATACGGTTTGGCGAATATATTGCCAACCGTATATCTTGTAAACCGCATATTCAGCCTGCCCATCTCGACCCAGATCACTACCACGCGTTCGGGCCCTGGCTAAACGCGTGACTCGTCCCAAGGCCTCCAGCATGAGCAATATTCTTGAATCCTCAGTCCCGCAGGCCAGCTCGCCGCTGGGCTTGTTCGAGCGCTACCTGACGCTCTGGGTGTTTCTCTGCATTATCGGCGGCACCCTGCTCGGCTTGTATGCGCCTGAGGCCGCTAAGGCGGTGGGCGCATTGCAAATCGCCCAGGTGAATATCCCGGTGGGTCTGCTGATCTGGGTGATGATCATCCCCATGCTGATCAAGATCGACTTCAGCGCCATCGCCGAGGTCTACCAGCAGCGCGCCGGCCTGGGCGTGACCCTGAGCATCAACTGGCTGATCAAACCCTTCACCATGGCCTTGATGGCCTGGCTGTTTCTGCGCCATGTATTCGAAGGCTGGCTGCCGGCCGAGCAGATCGACAGCTACGTGGCCGGGCTGATTCTGCTGGGTGCCGCGCCCTGCACCGCCATGGTCTTCGTCTGGAGCAACCTGTGCAGGGGCAACGCCAACTTCACCCTGACCCAGGTGGCGATCAACGACCTGGTGATGGTGTTCGCCTTCGCCCCCATCGTCGCCCTGCTGCTGGGCGTGTCGTCGATCCCGGTGCCCTGGGACACCCTGCTGCTGTCGGTCGTCATGTATATCGTTATCCCTCTGGCCATCGCCCAGTTTATCCGCGCGCGTTTGCTGCGCCGGGGTGATGCGGCCTTGCAAGGGGTGCTGGCGCGTATCGGCCCATTTTCCATCCTCGCCCTGCTGGCCACCCTGGTGCTGCTGTTCTCCTTTCAGGGCCAGACCATCGTTGCGCAACCCTTGATCATCGCCATGCTGGCAGTGCCGATTCTGCTGCAGACCCTGTTGATCGCTGCGCTGGGCTACTGGCTGTGCCGCCAGCTCAAGGTGCGCCACGATGTGGCCGGGCCGGCGGCGATGATCGGTGCGTCGAACTTCTTCGAGCTGGCCGTGGCGGTGGCCATCGTGCTGTACGGCTTCAACTCCGGCGCGGCGCTGGCCACGGTGGTCGGTGTGCTGATCGAGGTGCCGGTAATGCTCTGGCTGGTGCGCATGGTCAATAACAGCAAGGGCTGGTACGAGGGCCGGGCCTGATGAGCACTGAACAGCGCTTGCACAATCTTGCGCATTTCTCGGTGCGAGGGGCTGGCACGCCAGCATGCCCGGCGTAGCA
>NZ_JBAQLP010000107.1:0-12025 GCF_049301935.1 Pseudomonas sp.
CCGTGGCGGGCGTACCTGCCACGCCGCGATCATCGCCCGTGAGCTGGGTATTCCGGCGGTAGTCGGCTGCGGCAACGCCACCCAGGTGCTGAAAGACGGCATGGGTGTGACGGTTTCCTGCGCCGAGGGCGACACCGGCTTTATCTTCGAAGGTGAACTGGGCTTCGATATTCGCAAGAACTCGGTCGATGCCATGCCCGAGCTGCCATTCAAGATCATGATGAACGTCGGCAATCCGGATCGCGCCTTCGACTTTGCCCAACTGCCCAACGAAGGTGTGGGCCTGGCGCGTCTGGAATTCATCATCAACCGCATGATCGGCGTGCACCCCAAAGCGCTGCTGAACTTTGCCGGCCTGCCGGCGGAAATCAAGGACAGCGTCGAGAAGCGCATCGCCGGCTACGACGACCCGGTCAATTTCTACGTCGAGAAGCTAGTCGAGGGCATCAGCACCCTGGCCGCGGCGTTCTGGCCGAAGAAGGTCATCGTGCGCCTGTCGGACTTCAAGTCCAACGAATACGCCAACCTGATCGGCGGCAAACTCTACGAGCCGGAAGAAGAGAACCCGATGCTGGGCTTCCGTGGCGCTTCGCGTTACATCAGCGAATCGTTCCGCGACTGCTTCGAGCTGGAATGCCGCGCGCTGAAGAAAGTACGCAACGAGATGGGCCTGACCAACGTCGAGATCATGGTGCCGTTCGTGCGCACCCTCGGCGAAGCCAGTCAGGTGGTCGAACTGCTGGCCGCCAACGGTCTGGCCCGCGGCCAGGACGGCCTGAAGGTCATCATGATGTGCGAACTGCCGTCCAACGCGATTCTGGCTGAAGAGTTCCTCGAATTCTTCGACGGGTTCTCCATCGGCTCCAACGACCTGACCCAGCTGACCCTGGGCCTGGACCGTGACTCCGGCATCGTCGCGCACCTGTTCGATGAGCGTAATCCAGCAGTGAAGAAGCTGCTGAGCAACGCCATCCAGGCCTGTAACAAGGCCGGCAAGTACATCGGCATCTGTGGTCAGGGCCCTTCGGATCACCCGGATCTGGCGCGCTGGCTGATGGAGCAGGGCATCGAAAGCGTGTCGCTGAACCCAGATTCGGTGCTCGATACCTGGTTCTTCCTGGCTGAAGGTCAGGCACCGGCCTGATAGCAGTTTCAAACCCCTATTCAAGGGCGGGTTGATCCTGCCCTTTTTTATGTTCAGCACATCCATGTGCTTCACCCCTCCGGGGCTTGCGCGCAAAAACGCTCCTGGCGTTTTTGTGATCTGCCATCCTTGGTGGTTACCCTTCGGGCCGTCGCGAGCGACGTTAAAAATTGCTCCCGACAATTTTTCGTGCCAGAGCAAAGATGCAAAGCAGCAGTGAGCTTTTTCCCGTGGCCTTGATCAGCGCGGAGTTACGAGGCGATTTGAGCGAGGATGTCTATCGCCTCAAGCCCGGCAACAGCCCGGATAGCAGTGTTGAGCTGGCCCTGACGCGTCTCGGCCGTGCCGGGCATGAGCAGGCGCGTGGCGTGCCGGTGATTCTGCTTCCCGGCAGTTTTTCCAATCGACGTTTCTGGTATTCGCCCAAGTGCATTGGTTTGGGGCCGTACCTGGCGCGTGCCGGTTTCGATGTATGGATTGCCGAGATGCGTGGCCATGGCCTGTCGCCGCGTAATCGCAACTATTCACGCAACACGGTCAGTGACTACGTGCGCTATGACCTGCCGGCAATTGCCGATTTTGTTTATGAGCTGAACCCACAAAAGGCCCACTGGCTGGGCCATTCCTTGGGCGGCATCACCTTGGCCGGAGCACTGGGTGGGCGTTATCTGGATGAGGCAAAAATTGCTTCTGGCGTGTTGTTTGGCAGCCAGGTCAGTCGGGTTTACTGGCCGCTCAAGGTGCCGCCATTGGAGTGGGGCAGCCGCTTGCTGCTCAAGCGTTTCTCGGTGATTTCCGGTTCACGGCTCAAGCGCGGCCCTGAGGATGAGCCGATTGGTCTGGCGGTCGAGAGCCTGCGCTGGCATGGCCTGTTTGGCCGTTTTGGTGATGCTGATCGCGATTGGTGGGCGGGTTTGGCCGAGGTGCGTGTGCCGGTTATGGCCGTTGCCGCGCTGGGCGATCATCAAGACCCGGCCTGGGCCTGTGAAAAGCTGCTCAGGCAATTTGGTTCGCCCTTGAGCGAGTTTCTTTGCCTGGGCAAGAAACATGGTTTCACTGGCGATTTTGGCCACGTTGAAATGCTGGTCAGCAAAGAAGCGCAACTTGAGGTCTGGCCGTTGCTCGAGCAATGGTTACGCAAGAGTCCGCAGGTTGCTGCCGAGCTTGAGTGCGCCGATTCAGGGCGCAATAAAGCGGTTTCTACTGAGTGAACTTGCGGCTAGTATCGCGCGCTGAGCACTGCGCAGTGCGCGCGATTAGTGACGGACTGGTGTTTGCTAGCCGTGCATCCCCGTCAGTGGTTGAATGATGCAAAACGGGGTGAAGTTACCCTGTCAGTCGCCTACAACATCCAAGGAGTCTTGCCATGCATTACATCACCCCCGATCTGTGCGATGCCTACCCGGAGCTGGTTCAGGTGGTCGAGCCGATGTTCAGTAACTTTGGCGGCCGCGATTCCTTCGGTGGCGAGATCGTTACCGTCAAGTGCTTCGAGGACAACTCCCTGGTCAAAGAGCAGGTCGATCAACCGGGTAAAGGCAAAGTGTTGGTGGTTGACGGTGGCGCCTCCATGCGCCGCGCGCTGCTGGGCGACATGCTGGCGGAAAAAGCCGCGAAGAATGGCTGGGAAGGGATTGTGGTGTATGGCTGTGTGCGTGATGTCGACGTGCTGGCGCAGACCGATCTGGGCATCCAGGCCCTGGCCAGCCACCCGATGAAAACCGACAAGCGTGGTATCGGTGACCTTAATGTTGCGGTGACTTTTGGCGGCGTGACCTTCCGCCCGGGCGAGTTTATCTATGCCGACAACAATGGTGTGATCATCTCGCCATCCGCTTTGCAGATGCCGGAGTAAGTTGAATTTGTCTAACGCGGTCATACCGGACGCCGAGCAGGGCCTGGTGCACGCCATGGTGCTCGATGGCTTAGGCGGTGCGCGCGCCATCAGCCGTCAACAGTTGCAGGCGCTGCAACTGGCCGAGCAGGAAAGCCTCTGGCTGCACTGGGATCGCAGTCATGCCCAGAGCCAACGCTGGTTGCGCGATGAAAGCGGCCTGAACGCGTTCGTCTGCGGCCTGTTGCTGGAGGAGAACACCCGCCCGCGTCTGCTGCCGTTACCCGACCACGAACTGCTGTTGTTTCTGCGCGGGGTCAACCTCAATCCCGGCGCGGAACCAGAAGACATGGTGTCGGTGCGCATCTTTGCCTCTGCCCGTCGGGTGATTTCCCTGCGTCTGCGGCCCCTGCGCGCCACCGAGGAACTGATTGCCGAGTGGGCGGCCGGTAACGGCCCGAAGTCCGCCTCGGAAGTGATTCTTAGCTTGTCGCATCATTTGACCGATAAGGTCGAGAGCCTGGTCACTGAGCTTTCCGAGCAAGTGGACGAGCAGGAAGAGAAGGTCGATGCCGAACAACGCCTGGTTCCCGACCATGCTCAATTGCTCCATCTGCGCCGGCGCGCCGCCAGCCTGCGGCGCTTTCTCGCCCCGCAGCGGGATATCTATGCACAACTCACGCGTCACCAGCTGCCCTGGTTCGTGGTCGATGATACGGATTACTGGAATGAGCTGAACAACCGCCTGACGCGTTACCTGGAAGAGCTGGAGCTCAGTCGTGAACGGGTCAGCCTGGTGCTGGAAGCGGAAAACCGGCGCATGGATCAGCGCATGAACCGCACTATGTACCGTTTCGGCATTATCGCCGGGGTGTTCTTGCCGCTGACCTTCCTCACGGGGTTGTTGGGTATCAATGTCGGCGGTATTCCGGGGAGCGATAGCCCTTATGGCTTTGCGGTTGCGTGCGTACTGATGGTCGTTGTGGCCTTTGGCCAGTGGTGGTTGCTGCGCCGCTTGCGCCTGGCCTGATGTGACTTGGCCGCCAACCGAATCGTCTAGCCGACACATCCTGTGAGGTGCGCCATGCACGATCCCTTTGAAGAATCACTGCGCGATTTGCTCAAATCGCCCACCTCGAGTCACGACGATGACGCCTGCTTGCATCGTGTGCTGAAAACCGCCAACCGCCAGGTCGGCGCCGGTGATCTGTTTGCCCTGATGGGTCACTGGGCAGGTGCGCTGATGCTGGCGCTGAATAACGGCTCGGCGCATGTGGCGCCGGTCTCGCGTCGTAAAACCACCGATTCAACTGTTAATAAGGCTGACTGAGCATGGAATTTACTCAAGTTCTGGTTGATGCGATGGCCAGCGTTTGGACCCCGATTGCGGCCTTTATCCCGCGCTTGTTTGGCGCCATGGTGGTGGTACTGCTGGGTTTTGTGGTGGCCAAGTTCCTTGACACGCTGCTGTCGAAATTGCTCGGCAAGATCGGCCTGGATCGCCTGATGGCCGGTACCGGTCTGACCAAGCTGCTGAGCCGCGCCGGTATTCAGGTGCCGGTATCGACCCTGATCGGCAAGATCGTCTACTGGTTCGTGCTGTTGATCTTCCTGGTTACGGCCGCCGAGTCCCTGGGGCTGGAGCGGGTTTCCGCGACCCTCGATGTACTGGCCTTGTACTTGCCGAAAGTCTTTGGCGCTGCCCTGGTGCTGCTCGCTGGTGTGCTGTTGGCGCAACTGGTCAGCGGTCTGGTGCGCGGCGCTGCAGAAGGCGTTGGGCTGGACTATGCGAGTGGGCTGGGTCGTGTTGCTCAGGGCCTGGTAATCATCATCAGTATCTCGGTGGCGATCGGTCAGCTTGAAGTGAAAACCGACCTGCTCAACAACGTGATCGCCATCGTGCTGATCTCGGTCGGTCTGGCGATCGCTCTGGCGCTTGGCCTGGGCAGTCGAGACATTGCCAGCCAGATTCTGGCCGGCATTTATGTGCGCGAGTTGTATGAGGTTGGGCAACATGTCCAGGTTGGTGCGGTCGAAGGGCAGATCGAGGAAATCGGCACGGTCAAAACCACCTTGCTGACGGACGCCGGCGAGCTGGTTTCAGTGGCCAACCGTACCTTGCTCGAGCAGCAGGTAAACAGCCGCTAAGGCCAATCCCTGTTATTGTATGCGGCCAATCCGCAGCCTGATTTGCAGGCTGCGCTGGCTTATGTCCTGACTGTCGGCCCGACTCGTTTTGAATAAAGCCCACTCTGCGTCTGTGCGTTACGACCCCCGCGAACTCTCGGATGAAGAGTTGGTGGCGCGTGCCCATGACGAGTTATTCCACATAACCCGTGCTTATGAAGAGCTGATGCGTCGTTACCAGCGCACGTTATTCAACGTCTGTGCGCGTTATTTAGGTAACGACCGTGATGCTGATGATGTGTGTCAGGAGGTCATGCTCAAGGTCTTATATGGCCTAAAGAACTTTGAGGGAAAATCAAAGTTCAAAACTTGGCTGTACAGCATTACCTATAACGAATGTATTACCCAATATCGCAAGGAACGGCGTAAACGGCGCCTTCTTGACGCATTAAGTCTGGATCCGCTTGAAGAGGCGTCCGAAGAAAAGGCGCCAAAGCCTGAAGATAAAGGCGGTCTTGATCGTTGGCTGGTGCATGTCAATCCGATAGATCGGGAAATCCTGGTGCTACGTTTTGTCGCAGAGCTGGAGTTTCAGGAGATTGCCGACATCATGCACATGGGCCTGAGCGCCACGAAAATGCGCTATAAACGCGCACTCGACCGTCTGCGCGATAAATTTTCTGACAGCACTGAAACTTATCTCGAATAAAGCCATCATAGCTAACGGTTAATTCTGGTAGAATTGCCGGCTGAGTTGTCTTGTGTTTGTCAGACAACTTACTGACCACCAAGATAGGGAACATTAGTAATGAAATTGAAAAACACTTTAGGCGTTGTCATTGGCTCGCTGCTGGCCACATCCTCCCTCAGCGTTCTGGCTCAGGGTCAAGGCGCTGTCGAAGTGGAGGGCTTTGCCAAGAAGGAAATCTTCGACAGCGCCCGTGACTTCAAAAACAACGGCAACCTGTTCGGCGGCAGCATCGGCTACTACCTGACTGACGACGTTGAACTGCGCCTGGCCTACGACGAAGTGCACAACGCTCGTGGCGAAGACGGCCGCAACATCAAGGGCTCGAACACCGCTCTGGATGCTCTGTACCACTTCAACAACGCTGGCGACGCACTGCGTCCTTACGTTTCGGCAGGTTTCTCGGATCAGAGCATCGGTCAGACCGGTCGCAACGGTCGTAACGGCTCCACTTTCGCCAACGTTGGCGGCGGCGCCAAGTACTACTTCACTGACAACTTCTACGCCCGTGCTGGTGTTGAAGCTCAGTACAACATCGACCAGGGCGACACCGAGTGGGCTCCAAGCGTCGGTATCGGCATGAACTTCGGTGGCGGCAGCAAGCCGGCTCCGGTTGAAGTTGCTGCTGTTGAACCGACTCCTGAGCCAGTTGCTGCTGAAGAGCCGATGGAACTGGTTCGCGTTGAGTTGGACGTTAAGTTCGACTTCGACAAAGCCAGCGTTAAAGAAGAAAGCTATGGCGACATCAAGAACCTGGCTGACTTCATGAAGCAGTACCCACAGACCACCACCGTGGTTGAAGGTCACACTGACTCCAAAGGTAGCGATGCCTACAACCAGAACCTGTCCGAGCGTCGTGCAAGCGCTGTTCGTGACGTGCTGGTCAACCAGTACGGTGTAGACGCTGCTCGCGTTAACGCTGCTGGTTACGGCGAAGCTCGTCCGGTTGCTGACAACGCTACCGACGCTGGCCGCGCTGTTAACCGCCGCGTAGAAGCTGAAGTAGAAGCTCAGATCCAGCAGTAATCGATCTGGCTGTATAGAAAACCCGGCTTCGGCCGGGTTTTTCTTTATGGGCCCGCCATCTCTGGCGGCCACGCTGCGGGCCGTCGCTGCGCGACGTTAAAAATGATTCCCGGTCATTCTTTATGGCCGCCAGAGATGGTGGTTGTGAAGAAAAATCCACGAAAAAAAGCCCGCTTGTGGCGGGCAAGGGGAACTTCGCGGAGCGCGAAGCGGTTAGGCGCTGATAGCAGCGAGCTGCATGTTAGGTTGCCCGGCGACCTCACCAATCACCAGAATGGCCGGGCTTTTCAATTGGAAGTCGTGGGCGGCTTGCTGCATGGTGGCGAGGCTGCTGCGGCATTCGCGTTGCTGTGGCAGCGACGCGTTTTCGATCATGGCCACGGGCATGTCGGCGCGCATGCCGCCCGCCAGCAGGCTTTCGCGGATTTCTGGCAGCTTGGCCACGCCCATATACACCACCAGGGTGGTGCCGCTTTGGGCTAGGGCTGACCAGTTAAGGCTGCTGTCATCTTGCGTATGGGCGGTAACCAGGGTCACCCCGCGGGCGACGCCGCGCAGGGTCAGAGGAATGCCGCAATTGGTCGCCCCGGCCAGGCCAGCAGTGATGCCGTTGACCATCTCCACCTCAATGCCGTGCTCGCTCAGCCAGTCGGCTTCTTCGCTGCCACGGCCGAAGATGCACGGGTCGCCGCCTTTCAGGCGCACCACGCATTTACCCTGACGCGCATAACGCAGCATCAGGCGATGAATAAATGCCTGCGGGGTAGAGCGGCAGCCGCCGCGTTTGCCGACCGGCATGATCCGCGCGTTGCGGCAATGCTCCAGTACGGCGGGGTTGACCAGGTCATCGATCATCACGATCTCGGCCTGGTTCAGGGCTTTAACCGCCTTGAGGGTCAGCAGCTCCGGGTCACCGGGGCCTGCACCTACCAGCCAGACTTTTGCGCTCATGTTGATCTCCTCAGGCATTCGCTGCGCAGTAGCCGTATTGCCCAGCCATCTGCTGAATAAAACTTACGCAAAACAAAAAATTGTCGGGAGCCATTTTTAACGTCGCCCCGCGACGGCCCGTAGGGTGGCTGCTATGGATAGCTGGCCACAAAAAAGGCGTCCCGCTAGTTACCTAGCGAGGACGCCTTTGTCCAAGTCCCGTTCTAGCGGGAAGTGCAGCCTGCTTCGTTGAGGCCGCGCTTTATTAAATCGTGCAATCAGCAATGCAGAGCTTGTGCCAACTTGCGCAGTGCCGATTTTCAGGGCTTATCAGGTGTTTACAGTCAATTCGCGTGGCCTTTGCGCACCTTTTAAAAGCGCCTTGCGCCGTATTGGTGCGCGGTCTTTGGCTTTAGCGCAGCAGCCCGATCAGCAGGGCCAGGTTCAGCAGCAGAGAAAACAACGCCACGCTGCGCCAGACCAGCAGCGGTTCGCGCTCCAGTAGCGGACGCGGTCGGCTGCTGAGGGATTTGCGTTCCGCCTGTTCCAGGTTGAGCAGCCACTCTTCGGCGGTTTCATAGCGCTGTTTGGGTTCGGCACTGAGAGCGCGGTTGAGGCTGTCGTCGACCCAGCTGGGCAAATCCGGACGATAGCGGCTGGCTGGGGTCGGTTGGCCAAAGCGCGGATGCTGAAAGGCTTCAATCTCGCCGTAGGGATAGTGCCCCGTGAGCAGGAAATACAGGGTAACGCCGGCGCTGTAGAGGTCCTGTTGCGGGCTGGGAGCGACGCCGGTAAAGGCTTCCGGGGCGATATAACTGGGGGTGCCGGGCAGTTCGCAGGCTTCATCACGGGTCAGGCCGGGGCAGTAGGCCAGGCCGAAATCCAGCACGCGCAGCTCGCCGTCATCGCCCCATAAGAGGTTTTCCGGCTTGATATCACGGTGCAGGATATTGCGCCGGTGCAGCATGCCCAAGGCCTTGATCAGCCGTGGGGCAATATCCAGCCATTCCGGTAGACCGAGCGGGCCGCTCAGGCGCAGGTGTTCGGCCAGGGTTTGCCCGGCGTAGTCGCGCTGCACGTAATACAGGTGCTGCCGCTGCGGCAGCGGGTGCACTTCGGCGAAGAAGCGTCCGGCCACGCGGCGCAGAAACCATTCTTCGAGCAGCAACGCGGGCCCGGCGTGTGGCTCATCGCTACGATTGGGCGGCAGGGTTTTCAGCAGCCAGCGCCGCGCCTGGGCATCACGTACCCGATAGACCAACGATTGGCGCGATTCGGCCAGCAGCCGTTCGATCTGCCAGCCTTCAAAGCTCTGCCCTTCACGCAGTTTTACCGGTAGCGGCCAGTGCTGCAGTTGCGCCAGGGTGTCGGCCAGATCGCTTTGCGGCAATGCCTCGACGCGCAGCAGCAGGGCGCTGGCGTTGTCCTGGCTGCCGGCCAAATGCGCGGCATTGACCAGCGCGCGGCTGGCGGCGGGCAGATTCTGTTCATCGTGCAGAATGCGCTGAATGCCCGCATCACCCAGGGTGGCCCAGATACCGTCGCTGACCAGTACAAAGCATTCGCCCTGACGCAGCTCGCCATCCAGGTAATCCATTACCAGGTGCTGATCCAGGCCCATGGCGCGTTTGAGCACATGCTGCATGCCCGGCTGTTCCCACACGTGGTCTTCGCTGAGGCGCTCAAGGGTGCCGTCCAGCCAGCGGTAGGCGCGGCAATCGCCGACATGCGCCAAGGTAAAACGCCGGCCACGCAGGATCAGTGCGCTCAACGTGGTGAGCAGCGGCTGACCGCCGCCATTGGCTTGCAACCAGCGGTTGTGGGCGACCAGTACGCGGTCCAGCGATTGGGTGACTGCCCAGGTTTCCGGGGTGGAGTAGTAATCCAGGGCCAGGGCCTGCAGGGTGGCGCGTGCCGCCAGACCGCCGTCGGCGCACTGACTGACGCCATCGGCGAGGGCGAATAGATAACCCTTGCTGGCCGCCAGCGCTGGCACTGGGGTGACCACGCGAATGGCATCCTGATTTTCGCTGCGCGGGCCGGTGGCACTGGCTTCGCCGAAGGTCAGTTGCAAGGCCATGCTGAAATTCCTGGGTCTGTTGCTGAAGAAGCGCTGAGGCAAAGGCGAGGCTGGTGAGGCAGCAAAGGAGAGCCGCTGCCGACTTCTCCCGCCATTCCTGACCAGTGCAATAAGCGCTACCAGCCAGCCCCGCCTTTGCCTCAGTGCTCCAATGGTTGGGTGTAGGGTGGATCGCGCTTTACCGATCCACCGTTGCTTAAGGGTGGATGAAAAAGGCGTCATCCACCCTAGATTCGCGCAGTTACACGCGGGCGGCGGTCACTGCGGCGCTGCCCCAGGTGGTGCGCCAGCGCATCTTGACCCCATACAGGCCGAACCAGGCCAGTACGCCGAGGCTGGCGAACAGCCACAGGCCCAGCTGGTAATCACCGGTTTGCTGCTTGATGGTGCCCAGGCCCGCAGCCAGAAGAAAGCCGCCGATGCCGCCGGCCATGCCGATCAGCCCGGTCATCACGCCGATTTCCTTACGGAAGCGCTGTGGCACCAGTTGGAACACCGCGCCGTTACCCGCGCCAAGGCCGAGCATGGCGGTGACGAAGAGGGCCAGGGCGGCGGCCGAGCTTTCCAGGTTGAAACCCACTGCGGCAATGCTCAAGGAGGCCAGGGTGTACATCATCAGCAGCGAACGGATACCGCCGATCCGGTCGGCCAAGGCACCGCCCAATGGCCGCATCAGGCTGCCGGCGCAGACGCAGGCGGCGGTATAGTAGCCGGCGGTCACTGGGTTCAGGCCGTACTGGTCGTTGAAATAACCGGGCAGGGCGCTGGCCAGGCCGATAAAGCCGCCGAAGGTCACGCTGTAGAAAAACATAAACCACCAGCTGTCGCGGTCACCCAGGGCTTTCAGGTAGTCGGCCAGGGCTTTGGGCTTGGGCCGCTCGGGGGCGTTCTTGGCCACCAGGGCAAAGATCAGCAGGGTTGCCAGCAGCGGGATCAGCGCCCAGCCGAAGACGTTCTGCCAACCGAACAGCGCCGCCAGACCAGGGGCAAACAGCGCGGCCAGGACGGTACCGGAGTTACCCGCACCGGCAATGCCCATGGCCTTGCCCTGATGCTGCGGCGGATACCACTGTGAGGCCAGCGGCAGGGCGACGGCGAAGGCGGCGCCGGCAAAACCGAGGAACAGGCCGAGCAATAAGGCCTGCTCATAGCTGCTGATGCCGATCTGCCAGGCGCAGAACAATGCCACGATGACGATCACCTGGCCCATCAGGCCGGCAGTTTTGGGCGAAAGACGGTCGGCCAGAAAACCCATCAACAAGCGCAGCACGGCGCCGGCGAGAATCGGCGTGGCGACCATCAGACCGCGCTGTTGGGCAGTCAGGTCGAGATCGGTGGCGATCTGCACAGCCAGTGGGCCGAGCACGTACCAGACCATAAAGCTCAGGTCGAAATACAGGAACGCGGCGAACAAGGTTGGGGTGTGGCCGGATTTCCAAAAACTTGTATTCATCGAAAACCTCATTCAGCAAAAAAGGGTCCCGGTGGGGTGCGGTACGCCATGGTCGTGGACACGGCGGCCGCAACCCATCGGGGAGGTGGTGTACTTGTGGTACGCCACCCTGAGGCCGAGGCCGCAGCTGGGTTGAGAGAGTTACTAGCGCAAGCCCTGGATCGCAGGGCAGGTGCCGGCCCCAAACACTGGGGCGTAAAACGCAAAACGCCGCATAAGCCGAGCGCCCTGGGGCGTGGTTTATGCGACGTCTTTGTCGTTTGTTGAGCAGCCACCTTTGGCTACCTGTAGTAGAGCTATAGCAAGAGCTGCGCCAACCTAGCAAAGCCCTGTATCAGCTGGGCTTTCAGCGGTTGGATGGCGGCGGCTGTGCTGCAAAAGGAGGCGTTAGCGGATGGCTTGCCCTTGAATGGGGCGCATAAGCTATTCCCGGTTCTGGCAAACCAGGCTGTATAAGGCTGGCCAGGATTGGCCTTGGATCGCGTATGTCAGCTGATAGGCGTTGGCGCGCTGCAGCGCGACTCACCGGCTGCGGCGTCGGCGGTTGTGCTTGCAGCCTGGGTCGGTAAGGGGAGGGCCAGGAGGGCCAGGGCCAGTAGGTTGCTCAAGAGTCCGGCATGGCGGACATGGCTGCGTGTGGTCGGCATAGCAATTCCCCTGCTTTTGTTGTTATGCCTAAGGCG
>NZ_JBAQLP010000108.1:0-11814 GCF_049301935.1 Pseudomonas sp.
GGCATGAACAGCCGAGGCCATGGCGCGCACGGCGCACCCTTCGGATTGGGCGCGCGGCTTGATCTAGGGGGCGCTGTACGCATCGCTCAGGGGTTGTGGTCATGATGCGCTGGCAGGATGGCCTGCGGCTGACCACCAGCACCCTCACCAGCCGGCCGCTGCGCAGCCTGTTGACCCTGCTCGGCGTGGCCATCGGTATCGCTGCGGTGGCGCTGCTGACCGCCATGGGCGAGGGCCTGCGCCTGTATGTGCTGGATAACTTCTCGCAGTTCGGCACGCGGATCATCGCCATCCATCCGGGCAAGACCCAGACCGGCGGCCTCGGAGGCATTCTTAGCAGCGTCCGCCCGCTGACGCTGACCGATGCCGAAGCCTTGCGCCGCCTGCCGCATATCGAGGCGGTGGTGCCGCTGATCCAGGGCAGCGGCGATATCCAGTTCGGCGTGCGCAGCCGGCGCAGTGACATTATCGGTGGCGGTCATCAACTGGCCGAGGCCTGGCGTTTCCGGGTGGCCCTGGGGCAATTTCTGCCGGCTGCCCGCGATGGCCGTTCGCCGCCTTACGTGGTGCTCGGCCACAAGCTGCGCCAGGAGCTGTTCGGCGCGGCCAATCCGCTGGGCGAGCCGGTGCGGGTCGGCGGCATGCGCTTTCGGGTGATCGGGGTGATCGAGGAGAAGGGCCAGCTGCTCGGCTTCGACCTGGATGATATCGCCTATATCCCGGTGGACTGGGCGCAGAGCCTGTTCAACCGCGAGGGGCTGATGGAGATCAATCTGCTGTTCACCGCCGGCATCGGATCGCAGCAGTTGAGCCAGCGGATTCGCCAGCTATTGATCGAGCGCCACGGCGAGGAAGATTTCAGCCTGACCACCCAGGACGACATGCTCGCCAGCCTGGACCGCATCCTCGCCACCCTGACCATCGCCATCGCCGCCCTCGGCGGCATCTCCCTGCTGGTGGGGGCGGTGGGCATCCTCACCATCATGACCACCACGGTCGGCGAACGCACCGCCGAGATCGGCCTGCTGCGCGCCATCGGCGCCACGCCGCGGCAGGTGCTGGGGCTGTTTCTCGCCGAGGCGGCGCTGCTGTCCCTGGCCGGCGGGGTGCTCGGCCTGCTGTTGATGGGGCTGTTGCTGGCGGCCCTGCTGCTCACCCTGCCGGGGCTGCCGCTGAGCCTGGCGCCGGGCTTTCTGCTGCTGGCCCTGCTCCTGTCGGCGCTGATCGGCCTGCTCGCCGGCATCGCCCCGGCGCGTCGTGCGGCGCGCCTGCATCCGGTGGATGCGCTGCGCAGCGAATAGCGGCATAGAAAAAAGGCCAGCTGTTTGGGCTGGCCTCGTTTAACGCGTTAACACCCTACTTGCCGTACACCTGCTCCGGCAGCCAGGTGATCAGGCCGGGGAACTGGTAGGCAATCACCAGCAGCAGGATCTGGATCAGGATAAACGGCAGCACACCCTTATAGATGGTGCTGGTGGGCACCGACGCCGGGGTGACGCCGCGCAGGTAGAACAGCGCGAAACCAAACGGCGGGGTGAGGAAGGAGGTCTGCAGGTTGAGCGCGATCATCACGCCCAGCCACACCGGGTCCAACCCCATGGCCAGCAATACCGGGCCGACAATCGGCACCACCACGAAGGTGATCTCGATAAAGTCGAGGATAAAGCCGAGCAGGAAGATCACCACCATCACCAGGAAGAAGGCGCCAAGCACGCCGCCCGGCAGTTGGGCAAAGATGTCCTCGATCATCGCTTCGCCGCCGAAACCGCGGAACACCAGGGAGAACAGCGAGGCGCCAATCAGGATGAGGAACACCATGGCGCTGATTTCGGTGGTGCCATAGGCCACTTCGCGCAGCTGGCCGAAGTTCAGCTTGCCCTTGTAGAAGGCCAGCAGCATGGCGCCCAGAGCGCCGAGGGCAGCGGCCTCAGTCGGGGTGGCATAGCCGGCGAGGATCGAGCCGAGTACCGCGCCGATCAGCAGCAGCGGCGGCACCAGGGCGTTGATCAGCTTGCCCCACTCGATCGGCCCCAGCTCTTCCTGCGGCAGGGCCGGCAACTTCTTCGGTTGCAGGATCGCCACGCCGATGATGTAGAGGATATACAGGCCCACCAGCAGCAAACCGGGAATCAGCGCACCGACGAACAGGTCACCGACCGAGACGGTCTTCGGCGAGAAGATGCCCATCTTCAGCTGCGCCTGTTGGTAGGCACTGGACATCACGTCACCCAGCAGCACCAGCACGATGGACGGCGGGATGATCTGCCCCAGGGTGCCGGTGGCGGCCAGGGTGCCGGTGGCAATCGCCGGGTCGTAGCCACGCCGCAACATGGTGGGCAGGGCCAGCAGGCCCATGGTCACCACAGTAGCCCCGACGATGCCGGTAGAAGCTGCGAGCAGCGCGCCAACTACGCATACGGAAATCGCCAGGCCGCCGCGCAGGGTACCGAACAGCCGTGACATGGATTCCAGCAGGTCTTCGGCGACCCTGGACTTCTCCAGCATCACCCCCATAAACACGAACAACGGCACCGCCAGCATGGTTTGGTTGTTCATGATGCCGAACAGCCGGTTGGGCAGGGCGCTCAGGTAGCCGCCGTCGAAGGTGCCGGTGAGGATGCCGATACCGGCAAACAGCAGCGATACGCCACCCAGGGTAAAAGCCACCGGGTAGCCGGCCATCAGGGCCGCGCAGATGCTGATAAACAGCAGAATCGCCATCAACTCAGCCATGCTTGACCTCCACGGCTGGCGTGCGGCCGGTGAGGATATTGGCGAATTTGATCAAGTCGGAGATTCCTTGTAAGACCAGGCTGATCACCAGCACCAGGATGATGCTTTTTTGCAGGTAGACGAATTTCAGCCCGCCCGACTCGCTGGAGCCTTCCAGGGTCGACCAGGAATTGCTGACGTAATCCCAGCTGGCCCAGCCGAGGAACAGGCATACCGGCAGCAGGAACAGCAGGGTGCCCAGACTGTCGACCAGGGCTTTACGTTTGCCGCTGAACCTCTGATAAAAGATGTCGACGCGCACATGGCCGTTGCGCTGTAACACCCAGGCGGCGGCGCCCATAAACACCAGGGCGTGGGCGTAGAGCACGGCTTCCTGCAGGGCGGTAGCGCCGATGCCGAAACCATAACGCAGGACCACCACGATGGCGGTGCCGAGCACCAGAAACAGAGTCAGCCAGGCGCAGGCTTTACCGAAACTGGCGTTGAATGAGTCGATCAGGCGGGCGAGGCCGAGCAGTAGAGGCGGTTTATCGGACATTTTGAGTCCTTATGGTGATGGGCTTTGTGGGCAGGCAGGCCGGCGATTCTAGGCGGGCCTTGTTATGTGCGGCAATGGCACTACAACTTTAGTCGTATCCGCTAGGCTTGAGAGTCACTTACCCCTATGTTAGTCAGGCGCGGTGGGTCCGCAGCGATCCTGTGGTCAGACCACTACAACAATAAAGGAGCTTTGCATGAAACGTCGTCAAATTCTCGCAGCAGCAGGCGTAGGCCTTGCAGCCACGGCCCTGGCCGGTTGCAAACAAGAAGCTGAAACCGCTGGTAAGCCCCAAGAAGGCGCGAGCAGCCAAACCTTCAACTGGAAAATGGTCACCTCCTGGCCGAAGAACTTCCCCGGCGTCGGCGTCGGTGCCGAGCGCTTTGCCAAGCTGGTCGAAGAAATGAGTAACGGCCGCTTGAAGGTCAAGGTGTATGCCGCGGGCGAGCTGGTGCCGGCGCTGGAAGTATTCGATGCAGTCAGTCGCGGCACTGCCGAAATGGGCCACGGCGCGCCGTACTACTGGAAGGGCAAAGTGCCGGCCGCCCAGTTCTTCTGCGCCCTGCCGTTTGGCCCCAACGCCCAGGAAATGAATGCCTGGCTGCACAAGGGCGGCGGCATGCAGCTGTGGGAAGAAACCTACAAGCCGTTCGGCGTGCTGCCGATGGCCTGCGGCGCGACCGGCGTGCAGACCGCCGGTTGGTTCAACAAGGAAATCAACGGCGTTGCCGACTTCCAGGGTCTGAAGATGCGTACCCCGGGCCTGGGCGGCGAAGTGCTGACCAAGATGGGCGGCACCGTGGTCAATATGCCGGCTGGTGAGATCTTCACCGCGCTGCAAACCGGCGCCATCGACGCCACCGAGTGGATCGGCCCATACAACGACCAGGCCCTGGGCCTGCACAAAGCCGCCAAGTACTACTACACCCCGGGCTGGCAAGAGCCGAACGTGACCTTCGAGCTGGACATCAATATCAAGGCCTGGGAAACCCTGCCGGCCGACCTGCAGGCCATCGTCCGCGCCGCCGCGCGCGAGGTGAACGGCGACATGCTCGACGATTACAACGCGAAGAACATGGAAGCCCTGGAGCAGCTCAAAGGCGAGGGCGTGGACGTACGTCGCCTGCCGGACGAGGTGCTGGCCAAGCTCAAGGAAGTGGCCGCCGAAGTGGTCGACGCCAGCGCCGCCGCCGACCCGGTGGCGAGCAAGGTGTGGGCGCAGCAGAAGGCTTATCTGCAGCGTCTGTACGACTACGCCGAGCTGAACGAGAAGGATATCTACAACATCCGCGGCTGATTTCTAGCGCACAGCAAAACGCCGGCTCTTGAGCCGGCGTTTTCGTTTCCCCGTCGGCGATCAGCGCCGCGCAGGCAGCGAGCGCGTGCGGCCGCTGCCGTCGATGGCGACAAACACGAAGACCGCCTCGGTGACCTTGCGCCACTCGCTGGACAGCGGATCGTCGCTCCACACCTCGACCAGCATCTGAATCGAGCTGCGGCCCACTTCCACGGTTTGCGTATAGAAGGACAGTTGCGCGCCCACCGCCACCGGCACCAGGAAGGCCATGCGGTCGATGGCCACGGTGGCGACCCGGCCGCCCGCGACCTTGCTGGCCATGGCCGTGCCGGCCAGGTCCATCTGCGATACCAGCCAGCCGCCATAGATATCGCCAAAACCGTTGGTTTCACGCGGCAGTGCGGTGATCTGCAAAGCCAGGTCGCCTTGCGGAATAGGGTCTTCCTGTTCGAAATCGTGCATCGGATAGGCTCGCGGCGCGGTTGTTGTTATTGGCGCGGTGCGGGGCTTGGCGGTGGCGGCGAGTCAGGCTCTGCGGCTATCGCGGGTAGGCCCAGCAGGCCCGCGGGAGTGCGGGCGCTGCGAGTATAGCGACTCGGCAGTCGCAGGGCGACCATGGCACTTGGCCGCCTGGACTTTGCACGCCAGTGCATCGACTGCGGCAATATTTCAGCAGCGTTCATCTAATTGTCATATTGCTTACATAGAGTCGTCATGCGGCCTGCAGATACTTGGCCCCGTTCAATCCAACCCTAGTTTTCCAGGAGTAAGGCATGAAACTTAAGCGTTTGATGGCGGCCATGACTTTTGTCGCCGCTGGCGTGGCTACCGCCACTGCGGTTGCTGCTGTCGATCCGGCTCTGCCGAGCTACACCAAAACTTCCGGCGTATCGGGCAACCTGTCCAGCGTTGGTTCCGACTCCCTGGCCAACCTGATGACCCTGTGGGCTGAAGAGTTCAAAAAGGAATACCCGAACGTCAATATCCAGATCCAGGCCGCCGGCTCAAGCACCGCGCCGCCCGCGCTGACTGAAGGCACCGCCAGCATGGGCCCGATGAGCCGTGCGATGAAGGATGCCGAGATCCAGGCGTTCGAAGAGAAATACGGCTACAAGCCGACTGCCGTACCGGTGGCCATCGACGCCCTGGCGGTATTCGTACACAAAGACAACCCGATCAAGTCCCTGGACATGGCTCAGGTTGACGCGATCTTCTCCAGCACCCGCCTGTGCGGTGGCGCCAGCGATATCAAAACCTGGGGCGACGTCGGCATGACCGGCGAGTGGGCGGCCAAGCCGATCCAGCTGTTCGGTCGCAACTCGGTATCCGGCACCTACGGTTATTTCAAGGAAGAAGCCCTGTGCAAAGGCGACTTCAAGGCTAATGTTAACGAGCAGCCGGGTTCGGCTTCCGTGGTGCAGTCGATCTCCAGCACCATCAACGCCATCGGTTACTCGGGCATCGGCTACAAGACGTCCAGCGTGAAGACTGTGCCGCTGTCGAAGAAAGGCGGCGAAGCCTTTGACGCCAACGAAGAAAACGCCCTGGCTGGCAAGTTCCCCCTGGCGCGCTTCTTCTACGTTTACGTCAACAAGGCACCGAACAAGCCACTGAGCCCGCTGGATGCCGAGTTCGTCAAGCTGGTGCTGTCCAAGCAAGGCCAGGAAGTGGTGGTGAAAGACGGCTATATCCCGCTGCCGAGCAAAGTGGCTGCGAAAACCCTGAAGGAGCTGGGTCTGTAAGGCCTGCCTGACTGGCAAGGACGCCTCAGTAAGTCGCACGCCCGCCTTCGTTTACGACAGGTGGGCGTTGCTTTGTCAAAGCGCTGTAACTTTTCTGTCACATAGAGCGGCTAGAGTTAGCGCCTCGTATAGCGACAGAACTCACTATGGCGCGCTCATGGCTGCGCAGAGACGCTCTTACCTATGAATGACTTGGCTAGTGAAACCATGACCGCCACCTCCAAATCCCTCGGGCTGGACTTCAACACCCCGGCCCTGCAGCGCAAGCGGCGCATGCGCGCGCTGAAAGATCGTTTCGCCCGCTGGGCGGTCTCCGTCGGCGGTCTGGCCGTGCTGGGCGCCATCACCCTGATCTTCTTCTACCTGGCCTACGTGGTGCTGCCGATGTTCCAGGGCGCCAGCCTGGACAGCCGCAAGCCGGTGCAGGCCGCCTGGTTGAATGAAGCTGCCGCGCCGCTGCTGCTGACTCTGGAAGAACAGAACCAGATGGCCATGCGCCTGGACCAGAACGGTCAGGTGCAGTTCTTCGATGCGAAGAACATGCAGCCGCTGAGCAGCGTGCAGCTGCCGATCCCGGCGGATGTGCGGATTGCTTCGGTCGGCCAGGACCAGCCGGGCAGCAACCGCGTCGCCCTGGGCCTGTCCAACGGCCGGGTGCTGGTGTTCCAGCACGTCTACAAGCTCAGCTACCCGAATGATGTGCAAACCATCACGCCGAGGGTCGAGTACCCCTTCGGCGAAGCACCGATTGAGCTCGATGCTCAGGGCCGCGCGCTGGATCACGTGGGCGTCAGCCTGAACAGCGGCACCCTGATGCTCACCGGTTCCACCGGCACCGAGCTGCATGTGCTCAAGCTCGGTCGTGAAGAAAACCTGATGACCGGCGAGGTGACCCTCAGCGAAGAGCGTGTCGCCCTGCCGCAGATCTCCGAGCCGATCAAGGCCCTGATTATCGACCCGCGCCACCTGTGGTTGTATGTGGTCAATGGGCGTGCCACTGCCGATGTCTTCGACATGCGCAGCAACAGCCTGAATGGCCGCTACAAGCTGCTGGAAGACGGCAAGCTGGACGTCAGCAACGCCACCTCGCTGCTCGGCGGCATCTCGCTGATGATCGGCGACAGCAGCGGCGGTATCGCCCAGTGGTTTATGGTGCGTGAAGCCGACGGCAAAGCCGTGCTGAAGTCGATCCGCAGCTTCCAGCTGGCCGACAGCCCGATCATCCAGATTCTCCCGGAAGAGCGCCGCAAGGGCTTCTTTGCCCTGGATGCCAAGGGCAACCTGGGCATCTTCCACAGCACCGCGCACCGCACCCTGCTGGTCGAACCCGTGGCTGACGGTCAGGCCCTGGCCGCCCTGTCGCCACGCGCCAACCGCGTGCTGGTGGAAAGTGACGGCCAGCTGCAACGGCTGATCATCGACAACCCGCACCCGGAAATTTCTTGGAGCTCGCTGTGGGGCAAGGTCTGGTACGAAAACTATGACGCGCCGGGCCACGTTTGGCAGTCGACCTCCGCCAGCACCGACAACGAACCCAAGCTGAGCCTCGCGCCGCTGGCCTTCGGCACCCTGAAAGCCGCGTTCTACGCCATGCTCCTGGCCGCGCCGCTGGCCATCGCTGCCGCGCTGTATACCGCCTACTTTATGGCCCCGGCGCTACGGCGTAAGGTCAAGCCGGTGATCGAGCTGATGGAAGCGCTGCCCACGGTGATTCTCGGCTTCTTCGCCGGCCTGTTCCTTGCACCCTATGTGGAAGGTCACCTGCCGGGCATCTTCAGCCTGCTGATCTTTACCCCGATTGGCATTCTGCTGGCCGGCTACCTGTGGAGCCGCCTGCCGGAGTCGATTCGCCTGAGCGTGCCGGATGGCTGGGAGTCGGCAATGCTGATCCCGGTGATCCTGTTGGTCAGCTATGTCTCGCTGGCCATGAGCGGGCATCTGGAGAACTGGCTGTTCGACGGCAATATGCGCATGTGGCTGAGCAATGACCTGGGCATTCCATTCGACCAGCGCAACGCCCTGGTAGTCGGCCTGGCCATGGGCTTTGCGGTGATCCCGACCATCTACTCGATTGCCGAAGACGCCGTGTTCAGCGTGCCGAAGAGCCTGACCTTTGGCTCCCTGGCACTCGGTGCCACGCCCTGGCAGACCCTGACCCGGGTGGTGATTCTCACCGCCAGCCCAGGCATCTTCTCGGCGGTGATGATCGGCATGGGCCGCGCCGTTGGCGAGACCATGATCGTGCTGATGGCCACCGGCAACACCGCGATCATGGACATGAATATCTTCGAAGGCCTGCGCACCCTGGCCGCCAACGTGGCGGTGGAAATGCCCGAGTCGGAAGTCGGTGGTACCCACTACCGCGTGCTGTTCCTCTCGGCGCTGGTGCTGCTCGGCTTTACCTTTGTCATGAACACCCTGGCAGAGCTGGTGCGCCAGCGTCTGCGCGTCAAGTACGCCTCACTGTAAAACATGGCCTGCGCAGCAGGCCCAACTGATGACCCTCTCCCTTTGGGAGACGACTGCATGGATGCAGAAGGTAGGGCGACGCAGGACGCCAAAGCCGAGGGTGCCCGGAGGGCGGGAGAGGGTGTTTCGGCGTGTGCCGTTGCCCTCTCCCCCAGCCCCTCTCCCGCAAGCGGGAGAGGGGAGTGAATGCAAGATTTCATTCAAGGTGTGATGCCGTGAAACAGAACAACCTGAAAACCTGGTTCAACAGCGGTACGCCGTGGATCTGGATGAACGCCGGCGCGGTATCGATCGCGGTAATCATGACCCTGGGTCTGATGATGGTGATCGCCGTGCGCGGCCTCGGCCACTTCTGGCCGGCGGATATCGTTGAAGCCGACTACCAGATCCCGGGTCAGGAAGCCCGGGTGATGGCCGGCGAGATCACCCAGATCGAAGAAGTGCCGCGTGCCCGTCTGGCGGCTTCCGGCTTGCCGGTGACTGCCGAGGGCGGCGAGTTTATGACCCGCGAGCTGTTCAAGGTAGGTAACCGCGATGTGTATGGCGCGGACTTCACCTGGGTGGTCGGCGAATGGCTGAGCAACCTGCGCACCCCGGAAAACCTCACGGCGCTGGAGCGCCGCGAGTGGGGCAACTTCTACGGCTACCTGGTCAACGTCAAGGAAGCCGGTGAACTGGTCGCCGAAGGCGATGCCAGCTGGCCGGCCCTGCAGGAGCGCCTGGCGCGCGTCGAGCAGCTGCACAAGCAGCTGGTGCGCCTGGAGAAGAAGGACATCGGGCGGATCAACGCCGGCCTGGAGCGCATCCGTCTGCAAACCCGCAAGCTGGAACTGCAGGGCAGGCTGGATGAGGTTGCCCAGGCCGAGCTGGACGCCGAGCGCGCGCAGTGGGATGCCGAGTACAAAGTCCTGGAAACCGAGCTGATCGCCCTTAATCAGGCGTTCAACCGCGACAGCGTCACGCTGAAGACCGCCGATGGCCGCGAAGTGACCATCAGCCTGGGCAAGGTGGTGCGGGCCTTCCAGCCCAACGCCATGGGCATGGGCGACAAGCTCGGCTTCTACTTCGCCAAGCTGTGGGAATTCGTCAGCGACGACCCGCGAGAGGCCAACACCGAGGGCGGGATTTTCCCGGCGATCTTCGGCACGGTGATGATGACCCTGATCATGGCGGTGATCGTTACGCCGTTTGGTGTGGTGGCGGCCATCTACCTGCGCGAATACGCCAAGCAGGGCCCGTTGACCCGGGTGATCCGCATTGCGGTAAACAACCTGGCGGGCGTGCCAGCCATCGTTTACGGCGTGTTCGGCCTGGGCTTCTTCGTCTATGTACTGGGCGGCTCGCTGGACCGCATGTTCTTCCCCGAGTCCGCCCCGGCGCCGACCTTCGGCACGCCGGGCCTGCTGTGGGCCTCGTTGACCCTGGCGATCCTCACCCTGCCGGTGGTGATCGTCGCCACCGAAGAAGGCCTGGCGCGGATTCCGCGGGCCGTACGTGAAGGCTCCCTGGCCCTCGGCGCGACCAAGGTGGAAACCCTCTGGCGCGTGGTGCTGCCGATGGCCAGCCCGGCGATGATGACCGGCCTGATCCTCGCCGTGGCCCGCGCCGCGGGTGAAGTGGCGCCGCTGATGCTGGTGGGCGTGGTCAAGCTGGCGCCGAGCCTGCCGCTGGATGGCAACTACCCATACCTGCACCTGGATCAGAAGATCATGCACCTGGGCTTCCACATCTACGACGTCGGCTTCCAGAGCCCCAACGTCGAGGCCGCGCGGCCGCTGGTGTACGCCACCGCGTTGCTGCTGGTGCTGGTCATTGTGGTGCTGAACATGGCGGCGGTGTATATCCGCAACCACCTGCGCGAAAAGTACAAGGCGCTGGATCACTAATCATCGCGCCATGGCCTGCTGGCCGTGGCGGCTTAACGAATTTGTTAGCGTAGGGAGCATCCCATGCAGCACGAAGCACATACACACGGTATCGACATGGCGGCCCTCGGCCGCGACCGCCAGGGCCTGAGCATGGCCAACGAGCGTGTGGCCATCGATGTGCCGGGGTTGAACCTGTACTACGGCGAGAAACAGGCGCTGTTCGACGTCAAAATGACCATCCCCAACCAGCGTGTGACGGCGTTTATCGGCCCCTCTGGTTGCGGTAAGTCGACCCTGCTGCGCACCTTTAACCGGATGAATGATCTGGTCGACGGTTGCCGCGTGGAAGGCGAAATCAACCTCGACGGCAAAAACATCTACCGCAAGGGCGAAGACGTGGCCGAACTGCGTCGCCGTGTGGGCATGGTGTTCCAGAAGCCCAACCCGTTCCCCAAGAGCATCTACGAAAACGTGGTCTACGGCCTGCGCATCCAGGGCATCAACCAGAAGCGCGTGCTCGATGAAGCCGTGGAATGGGCGCTGAAAAGCGCGGCGCTGTGGGATGAGGTCAAGGACCGCCTGCACGAGTCGGCCCTCGGTTTGTCCGGTGGTCAGCAGCAGCGCCTGGTGATCGCCCGTACCGTGGCCGTGCAGCCGGAAGTGCTGCTGCTCGACGAACCCTGCTCGGCGCTCGACCCGATCTCCACGCTGAAGGTCGAAGAGCTGATCTACGAACTGAAATCCAAATACACCATCGTCATCGTCACCCACAACATGCAGCAGGCGGCGCGGGTTTCGGATTACACGGCGTTTATGTACATGGGCAAGCTGATCGAGTTCGGTGACACCGATACGCTGTTCACCAACCCGGCGAAAAAGCAAACTGAAGACTACATCACCGGTCGTTACGGTTAATACGGATCAGTTCCCTCTCCCGCTGGCGGGAGAGGGTTAGGGCGAGGGTGGTGCTTGCAGACCCTCTCCCCCGGCCCCTCTCCCATAGATGGGAGAGGGGAGGTACAACCCGGCTCAGGACTCTTACATGATCAACAAAGAAAACCTTACCCAGCATATCTCCCAGCAGTTCAACGTCGAGCTGGAGGAGGTGCGCAGCCACCTGCTGGCCATGGGCGGTCTGGTCGAGAAGCAGGTCAACGACGCGGTTAC
>NZ_JBAQLP010000109.1:0-15468 GCF_049301935.1 Pseudomonas sp.
CCCTGCAGATGCCGGGTGGCCGCGCCGATTCCGCTGGCGGTCGCCGCGCCCAGGTTACCGATCTGGCCAAGGCCGGTATGAGTCAGGGGCTGGCTGGCCTGTTTCTGGAGGCCCATCCGGACCCGGACAATGCCAAATGCGACGGCCCTTGCGCCTTGCGTCTGGACAAGCTGGAACCGTTCCTCACCCAGCTCAAGCAGCTGGATGATCTGATCAAGAGTTTTGCGCCGATTGAGACTGCCTGAAACGGCAGTTCTGCGGTAAAGTGCCTTTTGTATACAATCTGATTAAATAGTCAGTACATATTGTGCGTTGGAGTAATCGTCAGCGGGCAATGAGTGTGCAACTCGGTACTACCCTTTTCGTCAACTTTTTGGAGTGCTACACGCAATGGCAAAGATCGTCGACATCAAAGGCCGTGAGGTTCTCGATTCCCGTGGTAACCCGACTGTGGAAGCCGATGTAATTCTCGAAGGCGGCATCATCGGCAGCGCCTGCGCGCCGTCCGGTGCCTCCACCGGTTCGCGCGAAGCGCTGGAATTGCGTGATGGCGACAAGAGCCGTTACCTGGGCAAGGGCGTGCTGAAGGCCGTGGCCAACATCAATGGCCCGATCCGCGACCTGCTGCTGGGTAAGGATGCCACTGACCAGAAAGCCCTCGACCTGGCGATGATTGCCCTCGACGGTACCGAGAACAAAGCTACCCTGGGTGCCAACGCCATCCTCGCCGTGTCCCTGGCCGCTGCCAAGGCTGCCGCTCAGGCCAAGGGCGTGCCGTTGTACGCGCATATCGCCGACCTGAATGGCACGCCGGGTGTTTACTCGATGCCGGTGCCGATGATGAACATCATCAACGGCGGCGAGCACGCCGATAACAACGTCGACATCCAGGAATTTATGGTTCAGCCGGTAGGCGCGAAAACCTTTGCCGACGCGCTGCGCATGGGCACCGAGATTTTTCATCATCTTAAAGCGGTGCTGAAGGCCCGTGGCCTGAGCACCTCCGTGGGTGACGAGGGCGGTTTCGCACCGAACCTGGCTTCCAACGAAGACGCTCTGGCGGCCATCGCCGAAGCCGTGGCCAATGCCGGTTACACCCTGGGTGATGACGTCACTCTGGCCCTGGACTGCGCTTCCAGCGAGTTCTTCAAGGACGGTCAGTACGACCTGGCTGGCGAAGGTAAGGTGTTCAACGCAGAAGGTTTCGCCGACTACCTGGCCGGTCTGGCCGAGCGTTACCCGATCATCTCCATCGAAGACGGCATGGACGAGTCCGACTGGGCTGGCTGGAAAGTGCTGACCGACAAGATCGGCAGCAAGGTGCAGCTGGTTGGCGACGACCTGTTTGTGACCAACACCAAGATCCTCAAGCGCGGCATCGACGAGTCGATCGGCAACTCGATCCTGATCAAGTTCAACCAGATTGGCACCCTGACCGAAACCCTGGAAGCCATCCAGATGGCCAAGGCTGCCGGTTACACCGCGGTGATCTCGCACCGCTCGGGTGAAACCGAAGACAGCACCATCGCCGATCTGGCTGTGGGTACTGCTGCTGGCCAGATCAAGACCGGCTCGCTGTGCCGCTCGGACCGCGTGTCCAAGTACAACCAACTGCTGCGTATCGAAGAGCAGCTGGCGGGTAAAGCACCGTACAAAGGCCGCGCCGAGTTCCGTGGTTGAGCTCAGGCATGGTAAAAGAGGGGCGGCGCGAGTCGCCCCTCTTTCGTTCGGAAGCTCTTTACGCTATGCGCAATAATTTCTACTGGGTATTTATCGTGCTGATTGCCGTGCTGGCAGGCTTGCAATATCGCCTGTGGGTCGGCGATGGCAGTCTGGCGCAGGTGGCCCAGTTGCAGCAGCAGATCGCCGATCAACAGGGCGAAAACCAGCAGCTGCAAGAGCGCAACCGGATTCTCGAAGCGGAAGTGCTGGAGCTGAAAAGCGGGATGGAAACCGTCGAAGAGCGTGCGCGGCACGAGCTGGGCATGCTTAAAGAGGGCGAAACCCTCTATCAGTTGGCTGAATGAATACCTCTGAGTTACCCCCTTTCTGGGCGTTGATCCCGGCTGCCGGCATTGGCAGCCGAATGCGCGCCGACCGGCCCAAGCAATATTTGCAACTGGCCGGCAAAAGCATTATCGAACACACCCTGGCGTGCTTTCTCGATCATCCGCAGCTGCGTGCGGTAGTGGTCAGCCTGGCGGTGGACGATCCTTACTGGCCGACCCTGGGTTGTGCCAGCGATCCGCGTATCCAGCGTGCCGATGGTGGTGCCGAGCGCGCCGATTCGGTACTCAGCGGCTTGCTGCGTTTGAGTGAGCTGGGTGCCCAGGAGCAGGACTGGGTGTTGGTGCATGACGCCGCGCGGCCCAATCTGGCGCGCAGCGATCTGGACCTGCTGCTTAGCGAACTGGCTGATGATCCGGTGGGCGGCCTGCTCGCCGTGCCGGCGCGCGATACCCTCAAGCGCGTCGGCAGCGATGGCCGGGTGCAGACCACTGTGGATCGCTCGACCATCTGGCAGGCCTTTACCCCGCAGATGTTCCGTCTCGGCGAGTTGCAACATGCCCTGGCCGATGCGCTGATTGCCGGCGTGGCGATTACCGATGAGGCCTCGGCCATCGAATGGGCCGGACTGGCGCCACGGCTGATCGAAGGGCGCTCGGATAACCTCAAGGTCACTCGGCCGGAAGACCTGCGGAGCCTCAATTGCCTGTGGCAGGGTCGATCCTAGCTGGCGCGGTACTCGCTGCGCTGCGCCAACCCCTGTTTAAGAAAATCCACCAGTTGCCGCACCTTGGGTGACAGGTGGCGTTGCTGTGGATATAGCGCCCACACCGCAGTGTCCGGCGGTTGCTGATTCTCCAGCAGCGAGACCAGCGCGCCGCTGCGCAGATGTTCGAGCACGTAGTAATCCGGCAGTTGGCATAGGCCGATGCCGCGCAGCGCCGCTTCCAACACCGCCTGGCCACTGTTGCAGCGCCAGTTGCCCTGCACCCGCAGGCTGGAATCGCGGCCACTGGCCTGAAAACTCCAGAGATCCGAACTGCCGATCAGGCAATTGTGTCGCGCCAGTTCCGACAGCGAATGCGGACGGCCGTAGCGTTGCAGGTAAGCGGGGGCGGCGCACAGGTACATCTGCCGGGGTGCCAGGCGCGTGGCCACCAGCCGTGAGTCCTGTAGGCGGCCCAGGCGGATGGCCAGGTCGAGGCCGTCGTGCAGCAGATCAAGGGTGCGGTTGCTCAGTTCGATGTCCACCCGCAGCTGTGGGTGCTGCACCATAAAGTCGGTGACCAGCGGCACGATAAAGCGCTCGCCATAAGCCACGGCGCAGGTCATGCGCAGCAGGCCCTTGGGCTCACTGCCCAGGTCGCCAACCGCGCGCAGGGCTTCCTCGCGGGCATCCTGCAGGCGCTGGCAATGCTGTAAGAATGTCTGCCCGGCCTCGGTCAGCGCCACACGGCGGGTGCTGCGGTAGAACAGGCGGGTTTGCAGGCGCTCTTCCAGGCGGGCGATCTGTCGGCTGACCTGGGAGGACGACAGGCTCAGGCGTTCGGCGGCGGCAGTGAACTGGCCGCATTCGGCCACGGCGACAAATTCATCGAGGCCTTCCCAGCGATTCATGCGGATGTCCTGTTGCGGGTTGATTGTCCCTGTATAGCAAGAATGTTTTGTTTTTTGGCAGATTATTTATCTGGGGCACTGATCTACACTCAGCGCCACTGTTGAATCCGCTGGAGAGCGACCATGATCAAGTCCCGTGCTGCCGTAGCCTTTGCCCCCAATCAGCCGCTGCAAATCGTCGAAGTCGACGTAGCGCCGCCCAAGGCCGGTGAAGTGTTGGTGCGCATTGTCGCCACCGGCGTGTGCCACACCGATGCCTACACCTTGTCCGGTGAAGACTCTGAAGGGGTGTTCCCGGCGATTCTGGGTCATGAAGGCGGTGGCATCGTCGAGGCGATCGGTGAGGGCGTGACCTCGGTCAAGGTGGGTGACCACGTGATTCCGCTGTACACCGCCGAATGCCGCGCCTGCAAATTCTGCAAATCCGGCAAAACCAACCTGTGCAGCTCGGTACGCGCCACCCAGGGCAAGGGTCTGATGCCGGACGGCACCAGCCGCTTCAGCTACAACGGCGAGCCGATCTACCACTACATGGGCTGCTCGACGTTCTCCGAATACACCGTGCTGCCGGAAGTCTCCCTGGCGGTGATCCCCAAGGAAGCGCCGCTGGGGAAGGTCTGCCTGCTCGGCTGCGGCGTGACCACCGGCATCGGTGCCGTGCTCAACACCGCCAAAGTGGAAGAGGGCGCCACCGTGGCGATCTTCGGCCTCGGCGGCATCGGCCTGGCGGCGATTATCGGCGCGAAGATGGCCAAGGCCTCGCGCATCATCGCCATCGATATCAACCCGGCCAAGTTCGACGTAGCCCGTGAGTTGGGTGCGACCGACTTCGTCAACCCGAAGGACCATGCCAAGCCAATTCAGGAAGTTATCGTCGAGATGACCGATGGCGGCGTGGATTATTCCTTCGAGTGCGTCGGCAATGTGCAGCTGATGCGCGCGGCGCTGGAGTGCGCGCACAAGGGCTGGGGTGAATCGGTGATTATCGGCGTGGCCGGTGCCGGTCAGGAAATCAGCACCCGTCCGTTCCAGCTGGTGACTGGCCGTGTCTGGCGCGGTTCGGCGTTCGGTGGCGTCAAAGGGCGTACCGAGCTGCCGAGCTATGTGGAAAAGGCGCAGAAGGGTGAAATCCCGCTGGATACCTTTATCACCCACAACATGCCGCTGGATGACATCAACAAGGCCTTCGACCTGATGCATGAAGGCAAGAGCATCCGTACCGTTATCCACTTCTGATCACGCTGGGCGGCTGTTACGGCCGCCCACTGGAGGCCTTATGACCTTGGAAAATATTTCCTGCCAGAAGAGTGCCGGCGGTTGGCATAAACGTTACCGCCATCGGTCGGCGGTGCTGGGCTGCGATATGCAGTTCGCCGTGTATCTGCCGCCGCAGGCCGAGCAGGGCGGCAAACTGCCGGTGCTGTATTGGCTCAGCGGGCTGACCTGCACGGATGAGAACTTTATGCAGAAGGCTGGCGCGCACAAGCTGGCGGCCGAGCTGGGGATAATCATCGTCGCCCCCGATACCAGTCCGCGTGGCGCCGAGGTGCCGGATGACCCGGACAACGCCTGGGACTTCGGCCTGGGTGCTGGCTTCTACGTCAATGCCACCCAGGAGCCCTGGGCGCGGCATTACCGCATGTATGACTATGTGGTGCAGGAGCTGCCGGCGCTGATTGAGGCCAACTTCCCGGTATCCGACAAGCGCGGCATCAGCGGCCACTCCATGGGCGGGCATGGTGCGCTGGTCTGTGCGCTGCGCAACCCAGGGCGCTATCAGTCGCTGTCGGCCTTTGCGCCGATCAGCAACCCGAGCAACTGCCCCTGGGGCGAGAAGGCGTTCTCGCGCTACCTGGGCGATGAGCGCTCGCGCTGGCGCGAATGGGATGCCTGCGCCTTGCTCAGCGATGCACCGGAAAAGCTGCCGATTCTGGTCGATCAGGGTGATCGTGATGACTTCCTGGAAAACCAGCTTAAGCCGGATGCCCTCAAGGCGGCAGCGCAGGCCGCTGGTCATCCGCTGACCCTGCGCCTGCAGCCGGGCTACGACCACAGCTACTACTTTATCGCCAGCTTTATCGATGACCACCTGCGTCATCACGCCAAGGCGTTATTGAGCTGAGCCGGTCCTGACCGGCGGCCAGCTAGCCGGGTTGATCCTCTAGCTTTCAGTTAGAATCACGCCCTGACTTTTTCAGGGCGTTGTTTTTTATGCGTATTGGCCACGGCTACGATGTGCACCGCTTCGGTGAGGGCGACTTCATCACCCTGGGCGGCGTGCAGATTCCCCATAAGTTCGGCCTGCTGGCCCACTCCGATGGCGACGTGCTGCTGCATGCGCTGAGCGATGCCCTGCTCGGCGCGGCCGCGCTAGGCGATATCGGCAAGCACTTCCCCGACACCGACCCGACCTTCAAGGGTGCGGACAGTCGCGTGCTGCTGCGCCATGTCGTCGGCCTGATTCACGCCAAGGGCTGGCAGGTGGGTAATGTCGACGCCACCATCGTTGCCCAGGCGCCGAAGATGGCCCCGCATATTGAAACCATGCGCGCACGGATTGCCGAAGACCTGCAGGTGAGTCTGGAGCAGGTCAACGTCAAGGCCACCACCACCGAGAAGCTCGGCTTTGCCGGCCGTGAAGAAGGCATCGCCGTGCATGCCGTTGCGCTGTTGGTTTTCCGATGAACGAGCTCGAGTTGCTGGGCCCGCGCGCCCACGGCGAGCCCTGCGGTACGGCGGTGCTCAAGGCCGTGGCGGAAGATTTTCAGGTCGATGAAGTGCTGGATATCCCCCTGGCCGGCGAGGGCGAACACCTCTGGCTATGGGTGGAAAAACGCGAGCTGAACACCGAGGAAGCAGCCAAGCGCATTGCCCGCGCCGCCGGCGTGCCGCTGCGGTTGATCAGCTATGCCGGGCTCAAGGATCGCCAGGCCCTGACCCGCCAGTGGTTCAGCCTGCACTTGCCGGGCAAGCTCGATCCCGACCTGAGCGCGGCGGTCGATGCCAGCCTGAACATCCTCAAGCAGGTGCGCCATACTCGCAAGCTGCAGCGCGGCGCCCATGCGGCCAACGGCTTTACCCTGCGCCTGACTCAGCTGGTGGCGGATCGCGAGGCGCTGGATCAACGCCTGACGCAGATCGCCGCCCAGGGTATCCCCAACTATTACGGCTTGCAGCGCTTCGGCCATGAAGGCGGCAATGTCGCCCATGCCCGGCATTTTGCGGCGAACAAGAGCCTGCCGGAGAAGCGCAATGTGCGTTCGCGGGTGCTTTCGGCGGCGCGCAGTTATTTGTTTAATCAGGTGCTGGCCGAGCGGGTCGCCGCCGGCACCTGGAATCAGGCACTGCTGGGGGATCTGCTGGCCTTTACCGACAGCCGCAGTTTCTTTTTCGCCGGCGAGGCGGAGTGCAGCGATCCGCGTCTGGCGATTCTTGACCTGCATCCTACGGGCCCGCTGTGGGGCGCAGGCGTCTCTAGCGCCGGCGGCGTGGCGCAAGCACTGGAACAGGATCTGGCCGCACGCGAAAGCGCCTTGGTCGACTGGTTGGCAGAAGCGGACATGACGCACGAACGGCGTATCCTGCGCCTCCCCATTGGCGGCCTGTCGTGGCATTATCCCGAGCCTGACATTCTGCAACTGGAATTCGTCCTGCCGGCTGGATGCTTTGCCACCGTCTTGGTGCGTGAGCTCGTCGATCTGTTGCCTGCAGGGCAGACGGACAACCCATGCGTATTCTAATTTCCAATGATGACGGCGTTGCTGCGCCAGGCCTGGCTGCGCTGCATGCGGCGCTGGCCGACTATGCCGAGTGCACGGTGATTGCCCCCGATCAGGACAAGAGCGGCGCAAGCAGCTCGCTGACTCTCGACCGCCCGCTGCACCCGACCACCTTGCCCAATGGCTATATCAGCCTCAACGGTACGCCGACCGATTGCGTGCACCTGGGCCTCAATGGCCTGCTGCCGCACGTGGCGGACCTGGTGGTGTCGGGCATCAATCTGGGTGCGAACCTGGGCGATGACGTACTGTATTCCGGCACCGTGGCGGCCGCTCTGGAAGGCCGCTTCCTGACCCGTCCGGCGTTTGCCTTCTCCCTGCTCTCGCGTCTGCCGGACAACCTGCCGACTGCCGCCTATTTCGCCCGCAAGCTGGTGGAAGCCCACGAGCAGCTCGACCTGCCGCCGCGCACCGTACTCAACGTGAATATTCCCAATCTGCCGCTGGAGCATATTCGTGGCATTCAGCTGACCCGCCTGGGTCATCGCGCCCGCGCGGCGGCGCCGGTCAAGGTGGTCAACCCGCGCGGTAAAGAAGGCTACTGGATCTCGGTGGCCGGCGATGCGGAAGACGGCGGCCCCGGCACGGATTTTCATGCGGTGATGCAGGGCTATGTCTCGGTCACCCCATTGCAGCTGGATCGCACCTTTGCCGAGGGCTTCAACAGTTTGCAGCCCTGGCTGGAGGGTCTGCTGTGATCCGCCGTGAACAGGACGAATTGCAGCACCGCGGTATCGGCATGACCTCGCAGCGTACCCGCGAGCGGCTGATTCAACGTCTTTACGAAGAAGGCCTGTCCAACGCCCATGTGCTGGAAGCCATTCGCCGCACGCCACGTCATCTGTTTGTCGATGAGGCCCTGGCCCATCGCGCCTATGAGGACACTGCGTTGCCGATTGGCAACAACCAGACCATCTCGCAGCCCTATATGGTCGCGCGCATGAGCGAGCTGCTGCTGGCGGCTGGTCCGCTGGACAAGGTGCTGGAGATCGGCACCGGCTCGGGCTACCAGACCGCGATTCTGGCTCAGTTGGTCGAGCGGGTGTTTAGCGTCGAGCGCATCCAGAGCCTGCAGGAAAAAGCCAAGGAGCGCCTGAGCCAGCTCAATCTGCGCAATGTGGTGTTTCGCTGGGGTGACGGCTGGGAAGGCTGGAATGCCCTGGGGCCGTACAACGGCATCATCGTTACCGCAGCGGCCGCCAATGTGCCGCAAGCCTTGCTCGATCAGTTGGCTCCGGGCGGGCGTCTGGTGATTCCGGTCGGCGCTGGCGATGTGCAGGAACTGTTGTTGATCGTCCGTGAAGAGGACGGCTTCTCCCGGCATGTGCTGGATGCAGTGCGCTTTGTGCCCTTGCTCAACGGGCCCCTGGCCTGATTTCGATTGTTTACGGATGAACCCATGAAGAAGTATTTCCTGCTCTACGCCAAAGGCATCGCCATGGGCGCTGCCGACGTGGTGCCCGGTGTCTCGGGCGGCACTGTGGCCTTTATTAGCGGTATCTATGACGAGCTGCTGCGCTCGATAGCCAGCATGCCGGTAGCCCTTGGGCTGTTTCTGCGCGGCCGTATCGTCGAGGCCTGGAAGGCCGCCAATGCGACCTTTCTACTGGTACTGCTGCTGGGCATCATGACCAGTGTGCTCAGCCTGGCGCGGTTGATCACCTACCTGCTGGTTGAGCAGCCGATTCCGGTGTGGTCGTTTTTCTTCGGCCTGATTCTGGTTTCCACACATTTGGTGGTGCGCGAAATCCAGCGCTGGAATTGGACGCGGGTGGTCAGCCTGATTCTGGGGGCGGCATTCGCCTATTGGATTACCGTAGCGTCGCCGCTGCAGTTGGGGCATGACCCGCTGAGCCTGTTCTTCGCCGGGGCTATCGCCATTTGCGCGATGATTCTGCCGGGCATCTCTGGCAGCTTTATTCTGGTGTTGCTGGGGCTGTACAGCTTTGTGCTGACGGCGGTGAAGGGCCTGGATATTACTGTGCTGCTGATTTTTGCCAGCGGTTGCCTGGTCGGTATTGTCAGCTTTGCCGGGGTTCTGCGCTGGCTGCTGGCGCGCTGGCGTGACCTGACCCTGGCGTTTCTCACCGGGCTGATGATCGGCTCGCTGAACAAGATCTGGCCCTGGAAGGAAACCCTGACCTGGCGTACCGATAGCCATGGCGAGCAGGTGCCACTGCTGCAAGCCAATCTCTGGCCTGTGCAGTTCGCCGAAACCAGCGGCCAGGACCCGCAGTTGCTCCTGGCCGTTGCCCTGGCGATTGCCGGCATCCTGCTGGTGTTGGGCCTGGAGTGGCTGGCCGGACGTAATCCGCAAAGCGCTGGTGATAACCCATAATTGCGGCACAATGCACGCCAGTCAGATGTAAGCAGTTTTGCCCGAGGGAGATGCAGGTGAGTTTCACAGCCATTCAATTGCCGATTCGCGCCAGCAGCGCTCGTACCCTGTTGAGTGGTCTTGTCCTCGGTGCGCTGCTTAGTGCCTGTGCAAGCCCGCCACCGGGCGGCGTCAAAGTGGTTGACCGTACCCAGGGCGGCGCCAGCCAGGCAGTGCAGCGCCAGCCGGTCAGTAGCGGCCAGTACCAGGTGCAGCGTGGCGATACGCTGTACTCGATTGCGTTCCGCTTCGGCTGGGATTGGAAGGCGCTGGCGGCACGCAATGGCATTGCGCCGCCTTACCTGATCCGGGTTGGCCAGATCATTCGCTTTGACGGGCAGCCTGCCGCCCGCCCGCCCGTGGTAGCGACGGCGCCTGTGGTCGTCACGCCGCCGCCTGGCCGGCCGAGTACAGCGATTCAGACTCGGCCCGTGCAACCCCAGCCGCCAGCACCGGTGAAAACCACCCCAAGCGTCACTGCGTTACCGCCAACCCAGCGCTCTGCATCGGGTTGGTTGTGGCCTTCCAGTGGGCCGGTTATCGGGCGTTTTTCCTCAAACGGTAGTTTGAATAAAGGCATTGATATCGCCGGAGAATTGGGCCAGCCTGTTTTAGCTGCGTCTGATGGTTCAGTGGTCTACGCCGGGAGTGGTTTACGGGGCTACGGCGAATTAGTGATCATCAAACATAGCGATACCTACGTAAGTGCCTACGGTCATAACCGCAGGTTGTTGGTGCAGGAGGGGCAACGGGTCAAAGCCGGGCAGAAAATTGCCGAAATGGGTTCCACAGGAACCGACCGGGTGAAACTTCACTTTGAAGTACGCCGCCAAGGTAAACCTGTCGATCCGCTGCAATACCTGCCGCGACGTTGATCTAGCGCTAGCCTGTCTCCACCACGTGGGAGGGACAGGCTTTGGTGTAACCAGGGATTTGGTCGCGCTAGGGCTTGCTGTCGAACTCAGCAAGGAATAACAAAAATGGCTCTCAATAAAAAAGAAGCGCCGGAGTTTGACGTCGATGATGAAGTGCTCCTGATGGAGCCTGCTATTGTCCTTGACGATGATTCAGACGAAGAAGCGCAACCGCCACTTTCCCGCAGCAAAGCAAAAGCGTCCAGCGCTAGCAGCAAGCAGCATAAATACATCGATTACACCCGCGCGCTCGACGCCACCCAGCTGTACCTCAACGAAATCGGCTTTTCCCCTCTACTGACCCCTGAAGAAGAAGTGTTCTTCGCGCGCCTGGCGCAGAAGGGCGACCCTGCGGGCCGCAAGCGCATGATTGAAAGCAACCTGCGCCTGGTGGTGAAAATTGCTCGGCGTTACGTCAATCGCGGTTTGTCCCTGCTGGATTTAATCGAAGAGGGCAACCTCGGCCTGATCCGCGCGGTAGAGAAGTTCGATCCCGAGCGCGGTTTCCGTTTTTCGACCTATGCCACCTGGTGGATCCGCCAGACCATCGAACGGGCGATCATGAATCAGACCCGTACCATTCGCTTACCTATTCATGTGGTCAAAGAGCTCAATGTCTACCTGCGTGCTGCTCGCGAATTGACCCAGAAGCTCGACCATGAGCCTTCTGCAGAAGAAATTGCCAACCTGCTGGAAAAACCGGTGGGTGAAGTCAAACGTATGCTCGGCCTGAATGAGCGTGTTTCCTCGGTGGATGTTTCCCTGGGCCAGGATTCGGACAAAACCCTGCTCGATACCCTGACCGATGACCGTCCGACCGACCCCTGCGAGTTGCTGCAGGATGATGACCTGTCGCAGAGCATTGACCAGTGGCTGTCTGAACTGACCGACAAGCAGCGTGAGGTGGTGATTCGCCGCTTCGGTCTGCGCGGCCATGAAAGCTGCACCTTGGAAGAAGTTGGCCAGGAAATTGGCCTGACCCGTGAGCGGGTGCGGCAGATTCAGGTCGAAGCCCTCAAGCGTCTGCGGGAAATCCTGGAAAAGAATGGCCTATCGAGCGACTCACTGTTCCAGTGAGCGTGATGTGTTAACACTCAACCCGGCCTTGGCCGGGTTTTTTGTGCGCGCGCCACAGTGCCCACTCTCTAGAGGCGTCTTGCATGCCAGAAGTTACCCCTGGCGGTTTTTGTGAGTGCTTATGTAAGTCATTGCTTACAGGGTGCGTAAGCCTTTGGTGCGTAGGGCGGCCGGTAAACTGCTCTAAATTACCTTAAGTTATTGTTATAAAAAGATATTTAAATCTATTGGATATGGCTAAAGACCATCCTGATGGAGTTTTCAGCGCTTGTTAGGGCGGCGGAAATCGCTAGTATTGCAAGCGTGCTCAGGGACAAGCACAGGTTGTCAGGACGACAATCAGGACATCGTAGGACGCGATTCATCAGGATGATGAGCTGGGAAATACAGGGACTAGGGACAAAAGAGTGGGCGGCGCGAGCCGCCCCTTTTTTTGTCCGCGTTTTGTGTGGCCATGGTGTGCAGATCACTCTGCTGGCCTCGCTTCAGACAATGCTGAACCTGCAGAAATGCTGAAAAGTAAAAACCCGCGCAAGGCGGGTTTTTTGTGTAGCCAGCGCAGCTAAGTGCTAGCGCTCCAGATACTGCAGCTTGTCCTTCACGCCATCCCACTCTTCAGCGTCCGGTAGGGACTCTTTCTTCTCGGTGATATTTGGCCAGACTTCGGCCAGGTCGGCGTTCAGTTCGATATATTCCTGCTGGTCTTCCGGCACCTCATCTTCGGAGAAGATGGCTTGTGCCGGGCACTCAGGCTCGCAGAGTGCGCAGTCGATGCACTCGTCCGGGTGGATCACCAGGAAGTTCGGGCCTTCGTAGAAGCAGTCCACCGGGCAGACTTCTACGCAGTCGGTGTATTTGCATTTGACGCAGTTGTCGGTAACGACGAAGGTCATTTCGGATTCTCTCCTCGGGCGCCAGCCTGCCCCGTTCTATGCGGGTTTCAGCAGGCTAGGGGTAATGGCCACGGCTCAGGCTTTAAGTCGGGCAGTCATAAAAATGCGCGCGATTCTAACAGTTCGCGCGCAATAACGTTAGAAGCGTGTCTTCCATGTATATAACAGTTCCAGCGCTTTACGCGGAGTCAGATCATCCGGGTTGATCTTGCGTAATTCCTCCTGCAGCGGGTGCGGCAGGCTGGCGAACATATCGCTTTGCATCGGCGCAGCTGTCTGGCCGGGCTGCGTCGGTGGCAGTTCATGGGGCAGGCTGGTGGTTTCCAGGCGCGCCAGATGCTCGCGGGCACGCAAAATCACCTCATTCGGCACGCCTGCCAGTTGCGCCACCGCCAAGCCGTAGCTCTGGCTGGCAGGGCCAGGCAGCACGTGGTGAAGGAAGACGATGCGTTCATTATGCTCGGTGGCATTCAAATGCACGTTGGCCACGATGGGCTGGCTTTCCGGCAGCACGGTCAGCTCGAAGTAATGCGTGGCGAACAGCGTGTAGGCGCGCAGCTTGGCCAGCTGCTCGGCGGCGGCCCAGGCCAGCGACAGGCCGTCGAAGGTGCTGGTGCCGCGGCCGACTTCGTCCATCAACACCAGGCTGCGCTCAGTGGCGTTGTGCAGGATGTTGGCGGTTTCGCTCATCTCCACCATAAAGGTCGAGCGACCGCCGGCCAGGTCATCGCTGGAACCGATGCGGGTAAAGATGCGGTCGACCAGTGACAGCTCGCAGCTTTTCGCCGGTACGAAGCTGCCGATATGGGCCAGCAGTACGATCAGCGCGGTCTGGCGCATATAGGTGGATTTACCCCCCATGTTCGGCCCGGTGATGATCAGCATGCGCGTGTCATCGTCCAGGCTCAGGTCGTTGGCCACGAACGGTGTGGTCAGCACCTGCTCGACCACAGGGTGACGGCCCTGATCGATGCGCATGCACGGCTCATCGACAAAGCGCGGGCGATTGAGATCCAGATTCAGCGCACGCTCGGCCAGGTTGCTCAATACGTCCAGCTCGGCCAGGGCAGCAGCGCTATCCTGCAGCGGCCCGAGGTGGCTGATCAGGCGTTCCAGCAGCTCGTCATAGAGCATCTTCTCGCGGGCCAGGGCGCGGCTCTTGGCTGACAGCGCCTTGTCTTCGAACTCTTTCAGCTCGGGCGTGATAAAGCGCTCGGCGCCTTTCAGGGTCTGCCGGCGGATATAGTCGGCCGGTGCGGATTCTGCCTGCTTGCTCGGCAGCTCGATAAAGTAGCCATGCACGCGGTTGTAGCCGACCTTGAGGTTGGCCAGGCCGGTGCGGGCCTTCTCGCGCACTTCCAGGTCCATCAGGTATTGGCCAGCGTTCTCGCTGAGCGATTGCAGCTCGTCCAGCTCGGCGTCGTAGCCGGTTTTCAGCACGCCGCCATCGCGGATCACCGCCGGCGGGTTGTCGATAATGGCGCGGGCCAGCAGTTCGGCCAGCTCCGGGTAGGTGCTGACTATGCTCGCTAGCTCTGTCAGGTGTGGCGCTTCCAGATTGCTCATGGCCATCTGCAGCGTAGGCAGGGCGGCCAGCGCATCGCGTAGGCGCGCTAGATCGCGCGGGCGCGCATTGCGCAGGCCGATCCGCGCGAGGATGCGTTCCAGGTCGCCGATTTCCTTGAGCTGCGGCTGCAGGGTTTCGAAGCGGTAGCGCTCCAGCAGGCAGGCAATCGATTCCTGACGCGCTTCGAGAATGGCCTGGTCACGCAGTGGGCGATTCAACCAGCGGCTGAGCAGGCGGCTGCCCATGGCGGTCTGGCAGCGGTCGATCACCGATTGCAGGGTGTTGTCACGCCCCCCGGCCAGGTTGATATCCAGCTCCAGATTGCGTCGGCTGGCGCCGTCGAGAATCACCGTGTCGTCCAGGCGCTCGTGGCGCAGGCTGCGCAGGTGCGGCAGGGCGGTGCGCTGGGTTTCCTTGGCATAGGCGAGCAGGCAGCCGGCGGCGCCGATGGCCAGGGTCAGGTTCTCGCAGCCAAAGCCCTTGAGGTCCTGAGTGGCGAATTGCTGACACAGACTTTTGTGCGCGGTGTCGCGTTCAAAATCCCAGGGCGCGCGACGGCGTGCGCCGCGGCGTTTTTCTGCGGGCAGGCCCTGCGGCCAGTCATCGGGAATCAGCAATTCAACCGGATTTAGGCGCTCCAGTTCGGCTAGCAGATTTTCCCAGCCGTTGATTTCCAGCACGCTGAAGCGGCCGCTGGTGATGTCCAGCACGGCCAGGCCGAACAGACGCTCATCTCCCAGCACCGCCGCCAGCAGGTTGTCGCGACGCTCATCGAGCAGTGCCTCGTCGCTGACGGTGCCGGGGGTGATGATGCGCACCACCTGGCGTTCCACCGGGCCTTTGCTGGTTGCCGGGTCGCCGATCTGCTCACAGATCACCACCGACTCGCCCAGCTTCACCAGCTTGACCAGGTAACCTTCCAATGAATGGTAAGGAATCCCACACATCGGAATCGACTGTCCCGCCGACTGCCCACGCGCCGTCAGGGTGATGTCCAGCAGCTTGGCGGCCTTCTTCGCGTCTTCGTAGAAGATCTCGTAGAAGTCGCCCATGCGGTAGAACATCAACTGATCAGGGTGCTGGTTCTTGAGGCGCCAGTATTGCTGCATCATTGGGGTGTGGGAGGACAGATCGGACGTGTTTTTACTCATTGGGTCGTAGGCAAATTCGTTGAAAGGAGTGGGGCAAAGGTGGGGCATTCCGCCCTGCGATTTTGCGATGGGCGCAAGGTTAACAC
>NZ_JBAQLP010000110.1:0-8555 GCF_049301935.1 Pseudomonas sp.
CTCCTACAGGGTCGTCTCAGGCTGTTAGCCGCACACTCGGGCAATCGCGCTGGCCAACTGATCCAGGCGCTCGGCGTCCAGTCCGGCCATATTCGCCCGGCCTGAACCGACCATATACACGCTGAACTCATCGCGCAGGCGCTGCACTTGCACCGGCGAGAGGCCGGTGTAGGAGAACATCCCGCGTTGCACCGTGATATGCGCAAAACGCTCGCTCAGGCCATGGGGTTGCAACGCTTCGACCAGGCCGGCGCGCAGGCTGGCGACGCGCTGGCGCATGGCGTCCAGCTCGCTGACCCAGCGGCTGTTTAGCTCACTGTCAGCCAGAATAGTGGCGACCACTGCCGCGCCGTGGGCCGGCGGGGTGGACCACAGATTGCGGGCGATAAACGCCAGCTGGCTGCGTACATCCTGCAGCTTCGTTGCAGTCTGCGCACAGACGATCAGCGCGCCGGTGCGTTCGCGGTACAGGCCGAAGTTTTTCGAGCAGGAGCTGGTAATCAGCAGCTCGGGCAGCTCACTGGCAAACAGGCGCACGGCGAAGGCGTCCGGCTCCAGGCCATCGCCAAAGCCCTGGTAGGCGAAGTCGATCAGCGGCAACAGCTCGCGGGCCTTGACCACCTCCAGCACACGCTTCCAGTCACGCGGGGTGAGGTCGAAGCCGGTGGGGTTGTGGCAGCAGGCGTGCAGCAGCACCACATCGCCCTTGGGCACATGGGCGAGGGCGGCAATCATCGCCTCGACATTCAGTCGGTTGTCTGCGTCGACATAGGGGTAATGGCCGACGCGTAGGCCGGCGGCGGCAAAGATGCTCTCGTGGATCGGCCAGGTCGGGTCACTTAGCCAGATGCCACGGCCCGGTAGGCAGTGGCCGATAAAATCCGCACACAGGCGCAGGGCGCCGGTGCCGCCGGGCGTCTGAGTGGTGCCGGCGCGCTCGGCCAGCAGTGGGCTGTCCACACCTAACACAAGCTGGCTAAGCAGGCTGCCGAACAGCGGGTCGCCATGGCCGCCGATATAGCTCTTGCTGGTTTCGCGCTCCACCAGCCGCTGTTCGGCCAGTTTTACCGCACGGGGAATCGGCGTTAAGCCCTGGGCGTCCTTGTATACGCCCACGCCAAGGTCGAGCTTGGCCGGGTTTCTGTCGGCGCGGTAGGCGTCCATCAGGCCGAGAATTGGGTCGCCCGGCACCCGCGCGATGCTGTGGAAATGGCTCACTTGCGGCCCTCGGCGCTGGCGGCCAGCACATCGGTGCGCGCGGCCATGATGAAGTCGTTGCGGTGCAGGCCGCGCATCTCATGGCTCCACCAGGTTACGGTGACCTTGCCCCATTCGGTGAGCAAGGCGGGGTGGTGGCCAACTTCCTCGGCGATGGCGCCGACTGCATTGGTAAAGGCCAGGGCATGGCGGAAGGTGCGGAACAGGTAGATCCGCTCCAGCTCCATATGGTCGCCGCGTACTTCGATATTCCAGTCCGGGATCTCGCGGATCAGTTCGGCCAGTTCTTCATCGCTGACTTTCGGCGCATCGGCGCGGCAGGCTTCGCATTGGGCTTGGGCAAGGGACATTGGGTTTCTCCAGGGATCAAAGGTGAGTCGTAGGATGGGTATCGCTGCGCTCAACCCATCCTACAAGAAGCGGCTACGCCGCTTTCGGGGCAAACTTCGGCGCATGCAGACCCAGCTGCATGGCCTGTTGCACCATGGCCATGATGTCTTCATGGGCCAGTTCGAACAGGCGCTTAAGCTGTGGCAGGACAAAATACAGCGGCTGCAGGATGTCGATGCGATACGGCGTGCGCATCGCCTCGACCGGGTCGAAAGCCAGGCGCTGCGGCGCATCGGACAGGCAGTAAAGGGTTTCTTTCGGCGAGGAGAGGATGCCGCCGCCGTAGATGCGCTGGCCCTGGCTGGTGTCAACCAGGCCGAACTCGATGGTTAGCCAGTACAGGCGCGCCAGGTACACGCGCTGTTCCTTGCTGGCGGCCAGGCCGAGCTTGCCGTAGGTATGGGTGAATTCGGCGAACCAGGGGTTGGTCAGCAGCGGGCAGTGGCCGAAGATCTCATGGAAGATATCCGGCTCCTGCAGGTAGTCCAGTTCCTCGGGCGTGCGGATAAAGGTGGCCACCGGGAATTGCTTGCTGGCCAGCAGTTCGAAGAAGGTCTGGAACGGGATCAGCGCCGGCACCCGCGCCACCTGCCAGCCGGTGGTGCTGGCGAGCACCCGGTTGACCTCACCCAATTGCGGGATGCGCTCATGGGGCAGGCCGAGCTGTTCGATACCGTCCAGGTATTCCTGGCAGGCGCGGCCTTCGATCACCTTGAGCTGGCGGGTGATCAGGGTATTCCACACCTGATGCTCGGCTTCCGGGTAATGGATAAAGCCACTGTCATCCGGTTCGCGCGCCAGGTATTGCGTGTTCTTCATCACGGCCTCCTGCTGGGGCTTTGTTGTTGTATTGGATTCAGAAATACGCCAGCCACTGCAGTTATGCAGCCCAGGGCTGGACGTGGTGCGGGAGGAATGAGCGGTTATTTCGTAAAGAATTGGTTACGTGTGCGCCGATGTGGCGAAGCATCGTCTTGCCGCTGCGCTAATCTGTCACATATTCTTGACGAATAATCCGCCGCCTTCGTCGATTGTTCGCCGTTGGCGGCCCATAACAAGACCCACAAGAGCCCTGCCATGCGTATTAAAGTCCACTGCCAGAACCGTGTCGGTATCCTGCGCGACATCCTCAACCTGCTGGTCGATTACGGCATCAACGTTGCCCGTGGCGAGGTCGGTGGCGAGCAGGGCAATGCCATCTACCTGCACTGCCCGAACCTGATCAACCTGCAGTTCCAGTCGCTGCGGCCGAAGTTCGAGGCGATTTCCGGGGTGTTCGGCGTTAAGCGCGTGGGCCTGATGCCCAGCGAGCGTCGTCATCTGGAACTGAATGCCTTGCTCGGCGCGCTGGATTTTCCGGTGTTGTCCATCGATATGGGCGGTTCCATCGTTGCGGCCAACCGCAGCGCGGCGCAGCTCTTGGGCGTGCGGGTAGACGAGGTGCCGGGTATTCCGCTGTCGCGCTATGCCGAGGATTTCGATCTGCCGGAGCTGGTACGGGCCAACAAGTCGCGGATCAATGGCCTGCGGGTCAAGGTCAAGGGCGATGTGTTTCTCGCCGATATCGCCCCGCTGCAAACCGAGCATGAAGAAAGCGATGCCCTGGCCGGCGCGGTGCTGACCCAGCACCGCGCCGACCGGGTAGGCGAGCGCATCTACAACGTGCGCAAGCAGGAGCTGCGCGGCTTCGATTCGATCTTCCAGAGCTCCAAGGTGATGGCCGCCGTGGTACGCGAAGCGCGGCGCATGGCACCGCTGGATGCGCCATTGCTGATCGAGGGCGAAACCGGCACCGGCAAGGAGTTGCTGGCGCGTGCCTGCCACCTGGCCAGCCCGCGCGGGCAGTCGCCGTTTATGGCGCTGAACTGTGCCGGCTTGCCGGAATCCATGGCCGAGACCGAGCTGTTCGGTTACGGCCCAGGTGCCTTCGAAGGTGCGCGGCCGGAAGGCAAGCTCGGCCTGCTGGAACTGACTGCCGGCGGCACGCTGTTTCTCGACGGCGTCGGCGAGATGAGCCCGCGCCTGCAGGCCAAGCTGTTGCGCTTTTTGCAGGACGGCTGCTTTCGCCGGGTCGGCAGCGACGAGGAGGTCTATCTGGATGTGCGGGTGATCTGCGCCACTCAGGTCGACCTGTCCGAGCTGTGCGCCAAGGGCGAGTTCCGTCAGGACCTCTATCACCGCCTCAACGTCCTCAGCCTGCATATCCCGCCGCTGCGCGAATGCCTGGATGGCCTGGCGCCGCTGGTGGAGCACTTTCTCGACCAGGCCAGCCGGCAGATCGGCTGCCCGCTGCCCAAACTGGCAACCCAGGTGCTGGACAAACTCAGTCACTACCACTGGCCGGGCAATGTGCGGCAGTTGGAAAACGTGCTGTTTCAGGCCGTTTCCCTGTGTGACGGTGGCGTGGTCAAGGCCGAGCATATTCGCCTGCCCGACTATGGCGCGCCGCAGCCGCTGGGCGAGTTCTCGGTGGAAGGCGGGCTGGATGAGATTCTCGGCCGTTTCGAAAAAGCCGTGCTGGAACGCCTGTTCCACGACCACCCGAGCAGTCGTCAGTTGGGCAAACGTCTGGGCGTATCGCACACCACCATCGCCAACAAGCTGCGCCAGCATGGCTTGGGTAAGGAGTAGCGCAGCCTACGACCAAGGTGCAATAGCTCGGTGCGGCGTATCGGGCGAAAGTGACGGCGCTCTAATCCTGCGTGGTTTGGATGCAAGTGTTTTTCCATTCCTCTCCCTGGAATGATTTGGGTAGGCGGTCAGATGACCGCCTTTTTTATGGCGTGCCATCCCTGGCCGCCACCCTACGGGCCGTCGCTTCGCGACGTTAAAAATTGCTCCCGGCAATTTTTTTTGCTTGGAAAAAACCTCTGCAACCATGGTCTTAGAGCGTTAAGACCATGGTCGAATGGCTCAAAGGTGCGATCCTGGCTACAAAATAGCCCATAGAACAACAACTACCCGCCGAGGTGTTTTGATGAGTGCTGCGTCCCTGTATCCCGTGCGCCCCGAGGTGGCGGCCCAGTCGTTGACTGATGAAGCCACCTATAAAGCCATGTACCAGCAGTCGGTGATCAACCCCGATGGTTTCTGGCGTGAGCAGGCTCAGCGCCTGGACTGGATCAAGCCGTTCAGCAAGGTCAAGCAGACCTCCTTCGACGATCACCACGTCGATATCAAGTGGTTCGCCGATGGCACCCTCAACGTTTCCTACAACTGCCTGGACCGTCACCTGGAAGAGCGCGGCGATCAGGTGGCGATCATCTGGGAAGGCGATGACCCGTCCGAGCACGAGGAAATCACCTACCGCCAACTGCATGAGCAGGTCTGCAAGTTCGCCAACGCCCTGCGTGGCCAGGACGTGCACCGTGGCGATGTAGTGACCATCTATATGCCGATGATTCCCCAGGCGGTGGTGGCGATGCTGGCCTGTACCCGCATCGGCGCGATTCACTCGGTGGTATTTGGCGGCTTCTCCCCCGAGGCCCTGGCTGGACGGATTATCGACTGCCAGTCCAAGGTGGTGATCACCGCCGACGAAGGCCTGCGCGGCGGCAAGAAAACCCCGCTGAAGGCCAACGTCGACGACGCGCTGACCAACCCGGAAACCGCGAGCATCCAGAAGGTTATTGTGTGCAAGCGCACCGGTAGCCCGATCAAGTGGAACCAGCACCGCGATATCTGGTACGAAGACCTGATGGCTGTGGCGTCCAGCCATTGCGCACCGAAGGAAATGGGTGCCGAGGAAGCGCTGTTTATCCTTTACACCTCCGGTTCCACCGGCAAGCCCAAGGGCGTGCAGCACACCACGGCGGGCTACCTGCTGTATGCGGCGCTGACCCATGAGCGGGTGTTTGACTACAAGCCAGGCGATATCTACTGGTGCACCGCCGATGTGGGCTGGGTCACCGGCCACAGCTATATCGTCTACGGCCCGCTGGCCAATGGCGCGACCACCCTGCTGTTTGAAGGCATTCCGAACTATCCGGATATCACCCGGGTGTCGAAGATCATCGACAAGCACAAGGTCAATATCCTCTACACCGCGCCGACCGCGATCCGCGCGATGATGGCCCAGGGCGATGCGGCGGTTGCCGGTGCCGATGGCTCCAGCCTGCGCCTGCTCGGCTCGGTCGGTGAGCCGATCAACCCGGAAGCCTGGAACTGGTACTACAAGACCATCGGCCAGGAGCGTTGCCCGATTGTCGATACCTGGTGGCAGACCGAAACTGGCGGCATCCTGATCAGCCCGCTGCCCGGTGCTACCGCGCTCAAACCGGGTTCGGCGACCCGTCCGTTCTTCGGCGTGCAGCCGGCGCTGGTGGACAATATGGGCAACCTGATCGAGGGCGCTGCCGAAGGCAATCTGGTGATCATCGACTCCTGGCCAGGCCAGGCGCGTACCCTGTACGGCGATCACGACCGCTTCGTCGACACCTACTTCAAGACCTTCAAGGGCATGTACTTCACCGGTGACGGTGCGCGCCGCGACGAAGACGGTTACTACTGGATCACCGGCCGCGTTGACGACGTGCTCAACGTTTCCGGTCACCGTATGGGCACCGCCGAAATCGAAAGCGCCATGGTCGCCCATCCGAAAGTCGCCGAGGCCGCCGTGGTCGGCGTGCCGCACGACATCAAGGGCCAGGGCATCTATGTCTATGTCACCTTGAATGGTGGCGAGCAGCCGTCCGAGCAATTGCGCCAGGAATTGAAAAACTGGGTGCGCAAGGAAATCGGCCCGATTGCCTCACCGGACGTGATTCAGTGGGCCCCTGGCCTGCCGAAAACCCGCTCGGGCAAGATCATGCGCCGTATCCTGCGCAAGATCGCAGCCGCCGAATACGATGCACTCGGCGACATCTCCACGCTGGCCGATCCTGGCGTGGTGCAGCACCTTATCGACACTCACCGCGAGATGCAGGCCGCCTGACTTCGGTTAAACCGCCTGTAAGCAACGCCCTGTTTCGGTCACAAGCCGGGCAGGGCGTTGTGCTTTGTGCGCTGTTATCGATTTTCATCTGGGTATTTGCTTGTCACCTGGGCGTAACACTGCGCACTTTTATGGGGTGTGCGGGAACGTTTTGCGCCGGGGTGGCGCATGGCTCTGTGCGGCTGTGAAAATAAAACCTGTTACCAGGCCGCGAAGATAAAGGCCTTGTTAAAATCTGGCGCGTTAATTGCTTTATTTAATGGTTAACTTTCTTTTCTGTCCTCGCATAAATGTCGGGGGCTGTCAATATCCTCGCTGTACCCGTCCGGGCCTTTTGTAATTACTTGTCGCATTGAAGAAATATCGACTTTCGAGCTGTCGCTAGAATGCCGCTCACCCGGCTGGAGCCGTCCGGCGCCTGCGCAGCGCGCAGCTTGGCGGCGACTCACTACAATTTATTCATGGCTGGACGCTGTCCCACACTCACTGCCACCCGATGCCATTCCCATTCGAAGGAGTCACACAATGAAGAAGATTGCACTTCTCGGCGCACTGGCGCTGTCCATGCTGTCGCCGCTGGCCATGGCTGAAGAGGCCAAGTCCCTGCGCATCGGTATCGAAGCCGCGTACCCACCGTTTGCCTTTAAAACCCCTGAAGGTGCCATCAGTGGTTTCGACTACGACATTGGTGTCGCCCTGTGCGAAGAGATGAAAGTGGAATGCAAGTGGATTGAGCAGGAATTCGACGGCCTGATCCCCGCCCTGAAAGTGCGCAAGTTCGACGCCGTGCTGTCGTCGATGAGCATCACCGAAGATCGTCTGAAATCGGTTGATTTCACCGGCAAGTACTACCACACCCCAGGCAAGCTGGCGATGAAGGCCGGCACCGTGATCAGCGACCCGCTGGTTGATCTGAAAGGCAAGAAAGTCGGCGTGCAGCGCGCCTCCACCTACGACCGTTACGCCACCGATAACTTCGCTCCAGCGGGCGCCGAGATCGTGCGTTACAGCTCGCAGAACGAGATCTTCCTCGACCTGGCGGCTGGCCGGGTAGACGCCACCCTGGCCGATATCGTCAATATCGACGATGGCTTTATCAAGACCGATGCCGGTAAAGGCTTCGCCCTGGTAGGCCCGGACTTCAACGACACCAAGTACTTCGGCGAAGGTGCCGGCATCGCCGTACGCAAGGGTGACAAGGAGCTGGCTGACAAGATCAGCGCTGCCATCTTGGCCATCCGCGCCAACGGCAAGTACAAGGAAGTGCAGGACAAGTACTTTGACTTCAACGTCTATGGCGAGTGATTGAGTTCGCTCAGTCGCGTTTACTGAAAGTGGCGTAAACCAGCGTTACTCCGAGGGTTACGCCTCTTTTTTGTGACCACCGTGCCTGGTGGTCACCCTTCAGGCCGTCGCGGGGCAACGTCAAAAATTGCTCCCGGTAATTTTCTTGTTGTACTCCCAGGCGCCGTCCGGCGTTTGCATGAGGTAAGCAGAGCATGCTCAACGGCTACGGCTCGACCATTCTGGAGGGTGCTTGGCTCACCCTGATTCTGGCGCTGACGTCGATGGCAGTGGCCATCGTATTGGGGTTGCTGGGTGCGGCGTTTCGCTTGTCGCCCATCAAGTGGCTGGCGCTGCTGGGTGAAACCTACGCCACGGTGATTCGCGGGATTCCCGATCTGGTGCTGATCCTGCTGATCTTCTACGGCGGTCAGGACATGGTGAACCGTCTGGCGCCGATGCTCGGCTACGACGACTACATCGATATCAACCCCTTTATTGCCGGCGTGTTCACCATGGGCTTTATCTTTGGTGCGTACCTGTCGGAGACCTTCCGTGGCGCCTTTATGGCCATCCCCAAGGGGCAAGCTGAAGCCGGTGCGGCGTACGGCATGAGGGGCATGCAGGTGTTCTTTCGCATCCTGGTGCCGCAGATGATTCGCTTCGCCATCCCCGGGTTCACCAACAACTGGCTGGTACTGACCAAGGCCACCGCGCTGATTTCCGTGGT
>NZ_JBAQLP010000111.1:0-15874 GCF_049301935.1 Pseudomonas sp.
CGCCCCTTGATGATTTCACTTATTTCGGAAGGATTGAGTTGCTGCATAGCTCTGCTGCCCCTTCAAACTCAAGATTTCAATGCTTCGGCCAGCTTCGCGATTTTGCCGCGAACTGAGCCATCGATAACCAGGTCGCCGGCGCGGATCAGAACACCACCGATCAGGGTGGCATCCTCCGCGGCGTGCAGACGCACTTCTCGGCCGAGCCGTGCACTGAGAACCTTGGCGAGTTTGTCTTGCTGTTCATCGCTCAATGCGAAGGCACTGGTAACGTCCACGTCGATCGACTTTTCCTGCTCGGCCTTGTACAGCTCGAACAGTTCAACGATCTGTGGCAACAGGGCCAGACGATCGTTTTCAGCGACGATGTGAATGAAATTGCGTACCTGGGCGTCGAACTTGTCACCACACACGTCAACAAACGTGGTGGCCTTGTCTGTACTCGTCAAACGCGGAGCCTTGAGCACGCTCTGCATGGTGCCGTCTTGCGACACCGCTGCAGCCAGGCCGAGCATGGCTGACCAATTGGCCAGCTGCTGGTGGGCCTGGGCATACTCAAAGGCAGCCTTAGCGTAAGGTCGGGCCAGCGTGGTCAGTTCTGCCATGATCGCGCCCCTCGCTTAAATTTCGGCTGCCAGTTTGGAAACCAGCTCCGCATGCGCGTTTTGGTCGATAGATGCGCCCAGGATCTTCTCGGCACCGCTAACGGCCAGGCTACCCAGTTGGGCACGCAGCGCGTCTTTGACACCATTCAGTTCCTGCTCGATCTCGGCCAGAGCCTGGGCCTTCACACGGTCAGCTTCGACGCGGGCCTGTTCACGGGCTTCGTCGACGATCTGGGTACCGCGTTTCTTGGCTTGCTCAATGATCTCGGCTGCTTGGCCTTTGGCTTCGCGCAGTTGCTGACCCGCTTTCTCTTGGGCCAACTCCAGGTCACGAGCCGCACGGCTAGCAGCGTCCAGGCCGTCTGCGATCTTCTTCTGACGTTCTTGCAAAGCCGTAATGACCGGAGGCCACACGTACTTCATGCAGAACAGCACGAAGATGAAGAAGGCAACGGACTGGCCAATCAGGGTTGCATTAATGTTCACGCCAACACCTCGCTCGTTCGTTGTCCATCAAACCAATTCACTCGAAATTGAGTGAATTAGCCTGCGATTTGACCAACGAAGGGGTTCGCGAAGGTGAAGAACAGTGCGATACCAACACCGATCATGGTCACGGCGTCGAGCAGACCGGCGACGATGAACATTTTCACTTGCAGCATCGGAACCATTTCCGGCTGACGCGCAGCGCCTTCCAGGAACTTGCCGCCCAGCAGGCCGAAACCAATGGCGGTACCCAGGGCACCCAGGCCAATCAGCAGTGCAACAGCGATAGCGGTCAGACCAACTACAGTTTCCATCTTTCCTCCCGACTTTTTATGTCGTATTGGTTAAGGTTTTCTAAGGTAAAGCGGTAAAGCAAAATCGGTACTTCTGGTTGCCCTTGCGGGCGTCCACTGCGAGCGCCTAAGCGCTCTTAGTGGTTGTCTTCGTGCGCCATCGACAGGTAGACGATGGTCAGCATCATGAAGATGAACGCCTGCAGCACGATGATCAGGATGTGGAACACCGCCCACGCCCACTGCAGGGCAATACCCAGCGCGCCCAGCAGCAGACCGCCGCCAAACATGATCGCGATGAGGATAAAGATCAACTCGCCGGCATACAGGTTGCCGAACAGACGCAGGGCCAGGGAAATCGGCTTGGCGATCAGGGTGACGAACTCAAGCAGGAAGTTGACCGGAATCAGCAGCGCTTGAACGAACACATTCTTGCTGCCGAACGGGTGCAGGGTCAGTTCACCGATAAAGCCGCCGAGACCTTTGACCTTGATGCTGTAGAACAGGATCAGCGCGAATACCGACAGGGCCAGGCCCAGGGTAGCGTTTGGATCGGTGGTCGGTACCACGCGGAAGTACAGGTGTGGGTCGCCGGAGATTTTTGCCGCCAGCATGGGCAGCCAATCTACCGGGATCAGGTCCATAAAGTTCATCAGGAAGACCCAGACGAAGATGGTCAGACCCAGCGGTGCGATCAGGGCGTTGCGGCCGTGGAAGGTGTCCTTGACGCTGCCGTCTACGAACTCAACCAGCACCTCGACGAAGTTCTGCAGCTTGCCCGGTTGTCCGGACGTGGCGCGTTTGGCGGCAGCACGGAACAGCAGGAGGAAGAACAGGCCCAACACGACAGACACCGCCAGGGTGTCGACGTGAAATGCCCAGAAGCCCATTTCCTGAGCTTCTTTTGCGTTGTGGGCGAAACTCCAGCCATTAACCGGATGCTGACCGTAGGTCAGGTTGGTCAAGTGGTGCTGGATATAACCCGAAGCGGTTTCTGCTGCTGCCATATATCCCTCGAGCGCTAAGGTCTTAAAAGTCTTGTTTTCATCAGCAGGGGGGAAAACCAATTGACCAACTGGGTCAGGAAGAACACGCCAAATACCGCCAGCGGCTCCAGAGGTTTTACACCTGCAAAGGTCAGTGCAAACAGCACTGCCGTTAAAACCAGTTTGCCCGCCTCACCGGCATAAAAAGACCGGACGATGGCTTGAGCAGCCCGCGCTCCACTGAAACGGAACGCCTTGTGGGCAAAGTACAGATTTGGCAACCAGGCAATCAGGCCACCACACAACCCCGAGTAGCCTGCCACTACGCCTTGCCACTGCCACAGCACCAGGGCCAGCAACAGCAGTACCAGCAGTTGCACCAGCAGTACCGGGAAAACAGCCAAACGATGGAAGGGCAGGCGATTCGGCGTGCGAACGTCCATCTGGTTTTCCTGAAAGCTGAACTCGGGCGTCGGCACCTGAAATCAATAACTTGGCATACTTTGTGCCGACGAAATGCGCGCAGAGTATAGGGGCGCTTCCCCCCCCGTTCAACTGCCGGGTAGTGATTTCCGACTAGTCGCTACACGCTCAATTGTTTCAACGAATGTGGGCGAGTACACCCTGTAGTTCATCCAGGGAGCTGTAGCTGATCACCAGCTGACCTTTGCCTTTCTGCCCATGCTTGATCTGCACCGGCGAGCCCAGGCGCTCGGCCAGGCGCTGTTCCAGGCGGGTGATGTCCGGGTCGGCTTTGACCACCGCCGGCGGCTTTTCTTTGCTGTTCAGCCACTGGCGTACCAGTGCTTCGGTTTGCCGTACCGTGAGACCGCGTGCGACAACATGTCGCGCACCTTCGGTCTGCTGTTCGGCCGGCAAACCGAGCAGGGCACGGGCATGACCCATTTCCAGATCACCGTGGGACAGCAGAATCTTGATTTCTTCCGGTAGGGCGATCAGACGCAGCAGGTTGCTGATGGTCACCCGAGATTTACCGACTGCATCGGCAACCTGTTGCTGGGTCAGCTGGAATTCCTGCTGCAGGCGCTGCAAGGCCATGGCTTCTTCGATGGGATTGAGGTCTTCGCGCTGGATATTCTCGATCAGCGCCATGGCAATGGCCGCTTCATCGGGCAGTTCGCGGACCATGGCCGGGATCTTGTCCAGGCCGGCTTGCTGGCTGGCACGCCAGCGGCGTTCACCAGCGACGATCTCGAATCGTCCTTCGCCAATCGGTCGCACCACAATCGGCTGCATCACGCCGTGGGCCTTGATCGACTGCGCCAGTTCTTCCAGGGCAGTGGCGTCCATGTCGCGGCGCGGCTGGTATTTACCGCGCTGGATCAGGTCCAGCGGCACGTATTGCAGTTCACGGCTGTCGACCTGCGCGGCCTCTTCCTGCAGGGCGCTGACACTGGTGCCGCCCAGCAAGGCATCCAGACCGCGTCCCAGTCCTCGTTTTTTCAAAGCCATGGGTATTTCCTTATGCGGTTGCGGTGTGGGCGCTGGCGCGCTGGCGACGGACCAGTTCGCCGGCCAGGGCCAAGTAGGCAATGGCACCACGGGATTGCTTGTCATACACCAGCGCCGGCATGCCGAAACTCGGTGCCTCGGCCAGGCGCACGTTGCGCGGTATAACCACGTCATAGAGCTGGTCAGGGAAGTGTTGCTTAAGCTGCGCCGACACATCGTTGGTCAGGCTGATACGCGGGTCATACATGGTGCGCAGCAGGCCTTCGATCTTCAGCTTGGGATTGAGCATCTCGGCGATGCGCTGAATGCTGTTGACCAGGTCGCTCAAGCCCTCCAGCGCGTAGTACTCACACTGCATCGGGATGATCACCCCATCGGCGGCTACCAGGGCGTTGACCGTGAGCATCGACAGCGCCGGCGGGCAGTCGATGAGGATGTAATCGTAATTCTCGCGGATCGGCGCCAGGGCATAACGCAGGCGGCTTTCCTTCATTTTCATTTCCAGCAGCGACACTTCGGCGGCTGTGAGGTCGCGGTTGGCCGGCAGTAGCTGGTAGCCACCGTGCTCGGAGAACTGCATGGCCTCGACCAGGTTGCATTCGCCGATCAATACGTCGTAGATCGAATGCTCCAGGCCGTGCTTATCCACACCACTGCCCATGGTGGCGTTGCCCTGGGGGTCGAGGTCGATCAGCAGCACACGGCGCTTGGTCGCCACCAGCGAGGCCGCCAGATTGATGCAGGTGGTGGTTTTGCCCACGCCGCCTTTCTGGTTAGCGATTGCGAATACCTTAGCCATGCTGCGTTCCCCCTAAACCGAGCGACGCAGTATCAACAGATGGCGCTGACCTTGGCAACCGGGAACCTTGAGTACATGGGTGGCCGTGAGACGAAAGTCCGCAGGCAGGGCCTGCAGCTCGTCATCCGGGTGTACGCCTTTCATCGCCAGCCACTGGGTATGGCCATCGCCCAGGTGACGGGTCCAGTTGCTGAAATCTTCCAGCGAACTGAACGCCCGCGAGCAGATACCGCTGAACGGCACAGCCGGGGTGAAGGCTTCGACACGGCTGTGGATAACTTGCAGGTTGGCCAGTTTCAACTCCAGCTTCACTTGAGTCAGGAAGCGGGTTTTCTTGCCGTTGGAATCGAGCAGGGTGAACTGCCGCTCGGGAAACAGGATGGCCAGCGGAATGCCCGGCATGCCACCGCCGCTGCCGACGTCCAGCCAGTTATCCCCAGCCGCCGCGACGAAAGGCAGCACGGACAAGCTGTCGAGCAGATGGCGCGAGACCATTTCATCCGGGTCGCGCACGGCGGTGAGGTTGTAGGCCTTGTTCCACTTGATCAGCAGGGCCAGGTAGGCGAGCAGCTGCTCATGCTGCTGCGCGCTGAGTTCGACACCCAGCTCCAGCGCACCCTGGCTCAGTTCTTCGGCGTGACGAGCAGTAACCAACGACATCAGGCGCTGTGCTCCAACTGCTGACCGGCAGTGCGCTTTTTCAGGTGGATCAGCAGCAGGGAAATCGCTGCCGGGGTGACCCCGGGAATCCGCGAAGCCTGGCCCAAGGTTTCCGGGCGGGTGTTGCCAAGCTTGTGCTGGATTTCCTTGGACAGCCCGGAAATCCCCGCGTAGTCGATATCCAGCGGCAGCTTGGTGTCTTCACTGGCGCGCAGGCGGGCGATTTCATCCTGCTGGCGATCGATATAACCGGCGTATTTGGTCTTGATCTCCACCTGTTCGGCCACCTGCGGATCAAGCGCAGCGCCACCGGTGATGGTCACCAGCCCGGCGTAATCGATTTCCGGACGGGCGAGCAGGTTGAGCAGGTTGTATTCGTGGGTCAGCGGCGTGCCGAAGTGGGCGGCAATCGCATCGCCCTGAGTCGTACCCGGGCGTACCCAGGTGCTTTTCAGGCGTTGTTCTTCCTGCACGATGGCTTCGCGCTTGCTCTCGAACGCGGCCCAGCGCACATCATCCACCAGACCCAGCTCGCGGCCTTTCTCGGTCAGGCGCAGGTCGGCGTTGTCTTCACGCAGGATCAGCCGGTATTCGGCGCGCGAAGTGAACATGCGGTATGGCTCCTGGGTACCCAGGGTAATCAGGTCGTCGACCAGCACGCCGATGTACGCCTCGTCACGGCGCGGACACCAACTGTCCTTGCCCTGGGCGCGCAGCGCGGCGTTGCAACCAGCGAGCAAGCCTTGCGCACCGGCTTCTTCGTAACCGGTGGTGCCGTTGATCTGCCCGGCGAAGAACAGCCCGGCGATGACCTTGGTTTCCAGGCTGTACTTGAGATCACGCGGGTCGAAGTAGTCGTACTCGATGGCGTAACCAGGCCGCACGATGTGCGCGTTCTCCATGCCACGGATGCTGCGCACGATCTGCAATTGTACATCGAACGGCAGCGAGGTGGATATGCCGTTGGGGTACAGCTCGTGGGTATTCAGGCCTTCCGGCTCGATAAATACCTGATGGCTGTCCTTGTCGGCAAAGCGGTGGATCTTGTCTTCGATCGACGGGCAATAGCGCGGGCCGACGCCTTCGATCACCCCCGAGTACATCGGCGAGCGATCCAGATTGGCCGCAATGATTTCATGGGTGCGCGCGTTGGTGTGGGTGATCCAGCAGCTGACCTGGCGCGGTTGCTGCTCGGCACGACCGAGGAAGGACATCAGCGGCGTTGGTGTATCGCCCGGCTGCTCGGTCATCAGCGAAAAATCGACTGTTCTTCCATCGATGCGTGGCGGCGTCCCGGTTTTCAGACGACCGACGCGCAGTGGCAATTCACGCAGACGGTGCGCCAAGGCAATCGAGGGTGGATCACCGGCGCGGCCACCGGAGTAGTTCTGCAGGCCAATGTGGATAAGTCCGCCGAGGAAGGTGCCTGTGGTCAACACCACGGAATCCCCGAGGAATCGCAGACCCATCTGGGTGACAACGCCTTTGACTTCTTCGTTTTCGACGATCAGGTCATCGGCGGCCTGCTGAAATATCCACAGGTTGGCCTGGTTTTCCAGGGTTTCGCGAATAGCGGCCTTGTACAGCACGCGATCCGCCTGGGCGCGCGTGGCGCGTACCGCTGGGCCTTTGCGGCTGTTCAGCACACGGAACTGGATACCACCTTTGTCGGTGGCCTCAGCCATGGCGCCGCCGAGGGCGTCGATTTCCTTGACCAGATGGCTCTTGCCGATCCCGCCAATGGCAGGGTTGCAGCTCATCTGCCCGAGGGTTTCCACGTTATGGGTCAGCAGCAGGGTTTTTACCCCCATGCGTGCAGCTGCCAGCGCAGCTTCGGTACCGGCATGACCGCCGCCGATGACGATCACCTGAAAACGCGAAGGGAAATCCACCACGCACCTCGTGCCTGTTGAGAAATGGGGGGCTTTTTGGGTTGAAAAGCGGGAAAGGCGGCAAGTATAGGGATTTAGCCGGTGTGAAAGAAGCCTTTTGCACAAAAAATAGCCAGCTGCCTTGGGGAGCACACAGGTCGGTCGGTTAATAAAGAATAAAAAAAGAGAATTTTTATAAAGCCTTGTTTATATGTTTATTACTTAGCAACGGCTTTTCTGTGGATAGATGGCTACAGGCCAATGGATTCAGTACTTACAGCGTTTAAAAAGTCTGTGCTGAACCTGCCATCTGCCTGTTCAGTTGCCGTACGCAAGCTGTGGATGAAACATCTAGTTATCCACAGGTGCGGTTATCCTCCGTTTTATCACCGGGTTATAGGCAGGGCTTAGGCCGGGTTTTCCACAGGGCTTAGGTGGATAAATAAGTGTCTGGACGTGCCTATTGCGCCCAGGCGAAGGCCTGCCTGGGTGGCATAAATGAGGTTTTAGAGGGGAACGCTACGTAGGATGGGTTAGCCGCGGGGAGAACATATTGAAGACAGCGGGAGGTTCAATGCGCCGTAACCCATCATCAATAGGCATGTCGTGTTACCTGTTAATGATGGGTATCGCTGCGCTCAACCCATCCTACTTGCTACTTGCCGATACAGAAGCTGGAGAAGATCCGCCCCAGCAGGTCATCGGAGCTGAACGCCCCGGTGATCTCGCCCAGGGCTTGTTGAGCCATGCGTAGGTCTTCAGCCAGCAGTTCGCCGGCACCGGCCAGGGTCAGCTGAGCATGGCCGTGCTCAAGGTGAGTGGCGGCCTGTCTTAAGGCCTCCAGGTGGCGCCGGCGCGCGCTAAAGCTGCTCTCTGAGGTCTGCTCATAACCCATACAGGCCTTGAGGTGTTCCCTGAGCAGGTCGAGGCCTTCAGTGGATTTTGCCGATAAGCTGATGGTGATGTGGCCGTCATTGCAGACTTCCAGCAGCACCGACTCGCCCGACAGATCGGCCTTGTTGCGAATCAGGGTGACCTTGGCCGGATCGGGGCGCTGGTCGAGAAACTCCGGCCACAGGGCAAAGGGGTCGTCGGCTTCCGGCGCGGTGGCATCCACCACCAGCAGAATGCGGTCGGCTTCGCCAATGGCTTTCAGCGCGCGCTCGACGCCAATCTTTTCCACCTGATCCTCGGTGTCGCGCAGGCCGGCGGTGTCGACCACGTGCAGCGGCATGCCATCGATGTGGATATGTTCACGCAGCACGTCGCGAGTGGTGCCGGCGATCTCGGTGACGATGGCCGCCTCGCGCCCGGCCAGGGCATTGAGCAGGCTGGACTTGCCGGCATTTGGCCTACCGGCGATCACCACGGTCATGCCATCGCGCAGCAGGGCACCTTGCCCGGCTTCACGCAGCACGCCAGCCAGATCAGCGCGCACGCCATCCAGCAGGCTAAGCACATGGCCATCGGCGAGAAAGTCGATTTCCTCCTCAGGGAAGTCGATGGCGGCTTCAACGTAGATGCGCAGGCTGATCAGCCGTTCGGTCAGGCCGTGCACGCGGCGGGAGAACTCGCCTTGCAGAGAACGCAAGGCATTGCGCGCGGCCTGCTCGGAGCTGGCTTCGATCAGGTCGGCAATGGCTTCGGCCTGGGCCAGGTCGAGCTTGTCATTGAGAAAGGCCCGCTCGCTGAACTCACCAGGCCGCGCCAGACGTGCACCCAGTTGAACGCAACGGCGCAGCAGCAGGTCGAGCACCACGGGCCCGCCATGGCCCTGCAGTTCCAGCACATCCTCACCGGTAAAGGAGTTCGGCCCTGGGAAGTACAGGGCCAGGCCTTCATCCAGCACCTGCTCGGCGTCGGCAAAAAATGGCCCGTAGTGGGCGTAACGCGGTTGCAGCTCGCGTTGGCAGATCGCCTGCGCCAATGTGCCGGCCAGCGGCCCGGACACGCGCACGATGCCGACGCCGCCACGGCCTTGGGCGGTAGCGACGGCGGCAATGGTTTCACGGGCTGTTTGCATGCGGGTCTCCAGATACGACATAGCAAAACGCCCCTGAAGAGGGGCGTTTGTTACAGCTTAGAAGCCTGTGCGACTTAGGCGTCTGCGGCCTTGGTTGCGGCTTCGATCTTACGGGTAATGTACCACTGCTGAGCGATGGACAAGACGTTGTTGACCACCCAGTACAGCACCAGACCTGCCGGGAACCAGAGGAAGAAGAAGGTGAAAATGATCGGCATCATTTTCAATACCTTGGCTTGCATCGGGTCTGGCGGCGTTGGGTTGAGCTGCTGCTGGATAAACATGGTCGCGCCCATGATAATCGGCAGGATAAAGAACGGGTCTTTAATCGCCAGGTCAGTTATCCACAGCAGCCACGGCGCTTGACGCATTTCCACAGATTCCAGCAGCACCCAGTAGAGCGCGAGGAATACCGGCATCTGCACCAGGATCGGCAAGCAGCCGCCCAGCGGGTTGATCTTCTCTTTCTTGTACAGCTCCATCATCGCCTGGGACATCTTCTGGCGATCGTCACCGTGCTGCTCTTTCAACTGAGCGAGTTTCGGTGCAACGGCACGCATGCGCGCCATGGATTTGTAGCTGGCGGCGGACAGTGGGAAGAAGATCAGCTTGATGATCACGGTCAACATGATGATCGACCAGCCCCAGTTGCCGAGCAGGTTGTGGATAACTTCCAGCAGCCAGAAGATCGGTTGAGCGAGGAACCACAGAATGCCGTAGTCGACAGTCAGCTCAAGACCTGGCGACAGGGTCTTCAGATGGCCTTGTAGCTTCGGGCCGGCATACAGAATTGCACTGGTTTCACCTTGAGCGCCGGCAGCAACCTGAATGGCCGGGCCGGTAAAGCCAACAATGTAGTTGCCTTGGCTGTCTTTGCGGGTCTGGACTTGGTTAGTGCTGTCTTTGCTTGGGATCCAGGCAGTGACGAAGTAATGCTGTAGCCAGGCAACCCAGCCTCCTTGAACAGTTTCTTTGAAGGCTTGTTTGTCGATGTCTTTCATCGACACTTTTTTGTACGGCTCTTCGCTGGTCCACAGCGCGCCACCCAGGTAAGTCGCAGTACCGGTTGCAGTGGTGGAGGACGGGTCGTCGCTGCCATCACGCTTGAGCTGGGCAAACATGTTGCCGCTCCAGGCCTGACCACTCTGGTTATCGATCAGGTAGCTGACAGTCACCTGATAGGACGATGGATCAACGCAGCCGGGTTTCTTCTGCTGTTGGTCCTTGGTGGAACATTCAGCGTTCAAGCCGCGCTTGAAGGTGAAGCGCTTGATGTAGTTGACGCCGTCTTCACTGAGCGTGAGGTCAACCTGCAGTTGCTCCTGACCGTCGGCCAGTGCATAGCTCTTTTGCGCGCTGCTCCACAGGGCACGACCGCTGGATTTGTCCGGCGCGTTGCTGCCGATCAGTCCGCTTTGCGCCAGGTAGGTGCGCTCACCACCGTTGTCGAACAACTGGAACGGCACATCCGGACGATCCTGCCGACGTGGGTATTGCGGCAGACGCAGTTGCACCACATCACCACCACGCGGGTCGATGGCCAGTTCCAGTACATCGGTCTTTACCCGAATCAGCTCATCGCTGGCTGCAGCCGGTGCGGCACTGATAGCGCTGGGCTCAACGGCCGTGGTGGCACTCGGAATATCGTCGCTGCCCGCTGGAGTTGAAGTGGTGGCAGTGGTATCCGGCAAGCCGGGTACAGTGCTGCTGGTCGCGGCAATTTCTGTCGGCAGGGCAGCTTGACCGTAGTCCTGGTTCCACTGGAGAACCATCATATAGGACACGATTGCCAGGGCGACGATCAGGATCGAGCGTTGAATATCCATGATTATTCGGCCATCGAAGAGGAACGGGAGGTTTTCGCGCAGGGAACCGGGTCGTAGCCACCGGGATTCCACGGGTGACAGCGGCCAAGCCGACGCAGGGTCAGCCAGCCACCGCGCATGACGCCATGGTGTTCAATGGCTTCAAGCGCGTAGCAAGAACAGCTTGGGTAGAAACGACAGTGGCTGGCCATCAAGGGGCTGATGGCGTAGCGGTAGAACTGGATGGGAAGCAAAGCCAGTTTACGCATGGGGACTGTCGTTCACCCCAGGTGTTGCGACGGCTTCCGGGCTTGGCTTACTGCGTTCGAGGCGTTTCCAGAGTTTGCCAAACTGGCGAGCCAGTTCGACGTTTTCCAAATCACCAAGGCCTTTACGCGCAACCACCACGATGTCCCATCCCACCAGGTTGTCCTGATTGAGACGGAACGATTCGCGGATCTGGCGTTTCAGACGATTGCGCTCAACCGAGAGCTTGACGCTCTTTTTGCCGATCACCAAGCCCAGACGGGGGTGATCAAGCTCGTTGTTGCGCGCCAGCAGCAGGACATTTTTGCCCGGAGCTTTGCCGCTAGGGGAGTCGAAGACTGCCTTAAATTGCCGGGGGGTTAGCAGACGCTTTTCCCGACTGAAGTCTCGACTCACCACAAGACCGAAATTTAGACGGCGAGACGCTTACGGCCCTTGGCGCGGCGACGCGACAGGACAGCACGGCCGTTCTTGGTGGCCATACGAGCACGGAAACCGTGGGTGCGAGCGCGTTTGATAGTGCTGGGTTGGAAAGTACGTTTCATGATGCGGTACCTGGGTGGTCGACTACGGGCCGGAATGGCCCCCGTTTTAAGAGACCGGCAATTCTAGAGAAACCCGAGGGTCAGGTCAATTTCCAACCAGGATTTTCCTGCATAAAGAAATATAAAGAAGAGAATATTTAAAGATGTTTAGTAACGTTAGTAGCTATTAGCTGACCCCTCATCTGTGCATAAGTACTTGAAGGCCAGCAGCTTAGCCTTGTTCAGCCAAGGGTAAGTCTGTCGAAAAGGCGTGCTGCAACTGTGTGGAAGCCGTCGACAAGCTGAGGATGGAATACCTTTTTACCCACAGCAGGGTTTTTCAACGGGTTTTACCCTGGGTTATCCAGCGAGCTTATGGGCGGTTATCCACAGCCTTTCTCGGCCTTGCGTTATAGGCCTCCAACGCTAATAACACGTTGATTTTCCTTGCGCATAAGCAAGCTTACATGTGGATAACTCAAGCCTCGGCGGCTACAATGACGGCTGTTTTTTTGCCTCGCGCCGTGCGATTTAGGGGATAGTCCGTGTCTGTGGAACTTTGGCAACAGTGCATCGAGCTTTTGCGCGATGAGTTGCCTGCTCAGCAATTCAACACCTGGATCCGTCCACTGCAGGTCGAAGCCGAAGGCGACGAGCTTCGCGTCTATGCGCCGAACCGTTTTGTCCTCGACTGGGTCAATGAAAAGTACCTCAGCCGCTTGCTCGAGTTGCTCAGCGAACGGACCAACGGTCTGGTTCCTGCGCTTTCCTTATTAATAGGCAGCAAACGCAGTTCGGCTCCTCGTGCGGCGGCGGTTAGTACGCCGTCAGCTGCGCCGAGCGCGCCAGCATCCAATCAGACCGTAGCAGCAGCCGGCCCTGCACAGGCAGAACCCTCGCGTGCGAGCTTCGATCCCATGGCCGGTGCGGCCAGCCAGCAGGCGCCAGCACGCAGCGAGCGCACGGTGCAGGTCGAAGGCGGGTTGAAGCACACCAGTTACCTCAACCGCACCTTTACCTTTGATAACTTCGTCGAAGGTAAATCCAACCAGCTGGCCCGCGCAGCGGCCTGGCAGGTGGCGGACAACCCCAAGCACGGTTACAACCCGCTGTTCCTTTATGGTGGCGTGGGCTTGGGTAAGACTCACTTGATGCATGCGGTGGGTAACCACCTGCTGGCGAAGAATCCGAATGCCAAGGTGGTCTACCTGCATTCCGAGCGTTTCGTCGCGGACATGGTCAAGGCCTTGCAGTTGAACGCGATCAACGAGTTCAAGCGCTTCTACCGTTCGGTGGATGCGTTGCTGATCGATGACATTCAATTCTTCGCCAAGAAAGAGCGTTCCCAGGAAGAGTTCTTCCACACCTTCAACGCCTTGCTCGAAGGTGGTCAGCAGGTGATTCTCACCAGCGACCGCTACCCGAAAGAAATTGAAGGGCTGGAAGAGCGTCTCAAATCGCGTTTCGGTTGGGGCCTGACGGTAGCTGTCGAGCCGCCTGAGCTGGAAACCCGCGTGGCGATTTTGATGAAGAAGGCCGACCAGGCCAAAGTCGACCTGCCGCATGATGCTGCCTTCTTTATTGCCCAGCGCATCCGCTCCAACGTGCGTGAGCTGGAAGGCGCGTTGAAACGGGTGATCGCCCACTCGCACTTTATGGGCCGTGACATTACCATCGAGCTGATCCGTGAGTCGCTCAAGGACCTGCTGGCCCTGCAGGACAAGCTGGTCAGCATCGACAATATCCAGCGCACGGTCGCCGAGTACTACAAGATCAAGATTTCTGATCTGCTGTCCAAGCGCCGCTCGCGTTCGGTCGCGCGCCCGCGCCAGGTGGCCATGGCCTTGTCGAAAGAACTGACCAATCACAGCTTGCCGGAAATTGGTGATGCCTTCGGCGGCCGCGATCACACCACGGTATTGCATGCATGCCGTAAGATTGCTGAACTTAAGGAATCCGACGCGGATATCCGCGAAGACTATAAGAATTTGCTGCGTACGCTGACAACCTAATACGCAACTCCACTAGGCAAGGGACTAGACCATGCATTTCACCATTCAACGCGAAGCCCTGTTGAAACCTCTGCAACTGGTCGCCGGCGTCGTGGAACGCCGTCAGACCTTGCCGGTGCTCTCTAACGTGCTGCTGGTGGTCGAAGGCCAGCAGTTGTCGTTGACCGGTACCGACCTGGAAGTCGAGCTGGTCGGTCGCGTCACCCTGGAAGAGCCTGCGCAACCCGGTGAGATCACCGTGCCGGCGCGCAAGCTGATGGACATCTGCAAAAGCCTGCCGGCTGATGCGCTGATCGATATCCGTATCGACGAGCAGAAGCTGCTGGTTAAAGCCGGCCGCAGCCGCTTCAGCCTGTCCACCCTGCCCGCCAATGATTTCCCGACCGTTGAGGAAGGCCCAGGTTCGCTGACCTTCAACCTGATGCAAAGCAGACTGCGCCGCTTGATCGAGCGCACCAGCTTTGCCATGGCTCAGCAGGACGTACGTTATTACCTCAACGGCATGCTTATCGAAGTGCAGACCGGCATCCTCCGCGCCGTGGCCACCGACGGCCATCGTCTGGCCATGTGTTCGATGGAAGCGATGATCGAGCAGATTGAGCGTCACCAGGTCATCGTGCCGCGCAAGGGTATTCTCGAACTGGCGCGTCTGCTCACCGAGCAGGATGGCAGCGTCAGCATCGTTCTCGGTCAACACCATATCCGTGCTACCACCGGCGAGTTCACCTTCACCTCGAAACTGGTCGACGGCAAGTTCCCGGATTACGAGCGTGTGCTGCCGCGCGGTGGTGACAAACTGGTGTTGGCCGATCGTCAGGGCCTGCGTGAAGCGTTCAGCCGTACCGCGATTCTGTCCAACGAGAAGTACCGGGGTATTCGCCTGCAACTGGAATCCGGTCTACTGAAAATTCAGGCCAACAACCCAGAGCAGGAAGAAGCCGAAGAAGAGATTGCCGTGGACTACAACGGCAGCTCACTGGAAATCGGTTTCAACGTCAGCTATCTGCTCGACGTGCTGAGCGTGATGACCACCGACCAGGTGCGTCTGATTCTCTCCGATGCCAACAGTAGCGCCCTGGTACAAGAAGCCGACAACGACGACTCCTCTTATGTCGTTATGCCGATGCGTCTGTAACCGCTGAATGTCCCTTACTCGCTTTACCGTCACCGCGGTGCGTAATCTGCACCCGGTGACCCTCTCCCCCTCCCCGCGTATCAACATCCTTTCCGGCGACAATGGCAGCGGCAAAACTAGCCTGCTCGAAGCCATTCATCTTCTGGGCCTGGCCCGCTCCTTTCGCAGCACTCGCCTGCTTCCGGTCATCCAATACGATCAGCTTGCCTGCACGATTTTCGGTCAGGTACAGATGTCTGATGGCCGGCAAAGCAATCTGGGGATTTCGCGGGATCGTCAGGGTGAGTTTCAGATTCGTATCGACGGGCAGAATGCGCGCAGTGCTGCGCAACTGGCCGAGACCCTGCCCCTGCAGTTGATCAACCCGGACAGTTTCCGCTTGCTGGAGGGCGCGCCGAAGATTCGTAGGCAGTTTCTCGATTGGGGAGTGTTCCACGTGGAACCTCGGTTTCTGCCGGCCTGGCAGCGCCTGCAGAAGGCCCTGCGTCAGCGGAACTCATGGCTGCGGCATGGTACACTTGACGCCGCTTCGCAGGCGGCCTGGGACCGAGAACTGTGCCTGGCCAGCGACGAAATTGACGGTTATCGGCGTGCCTATATCCAGGCCCTGAAACCGGTTTTCGAGCGCACCCTGAATGAACTGGTAGAGCTAAAAGGTTTGACCCTCAGTTACTACCGCGGTTGGGATAAAGAGCGTGAGCTCAATACAGTGCTTGCTTCTACCCTCTCCCGCGATCAGCAATTGGGCCATACCCAGGCGGGTCCGCAGCGTGCCGATTTACGGCTACGGTTGGGGGCGCATAACGCCGCCGAGATACTCTCGCGCGGCCAGCAAAAATTAGTTGTCTGTGCCCTGCGCATTGCGCAGGGCCATTTAGTCAATCAGGCCAAGCACGGCCAATGCATCTATCTGGTGGATGACCTGCCGTCAGAAC
>NZ_JBAQLP010000112.1:0-64456 GCF_049301935.1 Pseudomonas sp.
TGCAAATGACTGGGTCATTTGGCGTTTACCGGCAAAGATGCCGTTGGACGACTCAACCTGCTGTGCGTGCTGCGCGCTGTTGCTAAACGCTTCCCCGTCCCTCAGGACAACTTCGTTCCAGTCGCAATCTCATCGAACGGCCTTGTGGGCTTTACAACGCAAATCGGCTCTGACGGTAAGTTGGAGCGCGATTCGGAGGGCCTTTCAGCACCTCTGATTAGCGGGAGCGAGGTCATCATGCCTCTGCCAAAAGGGTTCGTCAATTATTTTGTAGTGCTTTTTGCATGACTACTACATAAATCCGAAAGCGACCGACAAGTCAGCTGTTACCGCTCTATCCGGCGGTTTGCGGGGTTGGGCAATGGCTGCGAGGTATTTGTTTTGCGGCGGCGGCGAAGATCAGCCGATGAGTGGTTATCGGCACTGGGCCAGGATCGGCCCAGTGCGGAGGGCGGCGGGGTTTAGTTCACCACGTCGACTTTGACGCGCATGCTCATGTCTTCGCGGCCCTGGGTCGAGCGGTGTTGCATAAAGTCGCCGTGCTCACCCTGGCTTTGCTCACTGACGCCGCCAATGCTGATCCACTCACCCAGCCGCCCGCTGACCCGCGTATCGGTGCTTTGCACATCGATGGCGCCGGGTTGCGACTGGCTGAGGCGGTCACGGTTGCTGCTGATGTTGATATGCACCCGCTCGCCACTAAGGCTGGCGGTGACGTAGAAACCGCGGGTGACGTTGCGGTACTGGGTGTTGCTGTAGGGCTGGCCGTAGGCATCATGCCCACGCGTGGTCAGCGGCACGCTTTGGCCGACCTGAATCAGCGCCGGATACCCCTCCGTGGCCTGTACTTGCTGAGTACCGCCGCTGCGGCTGTCGGTGCTGCGGCGGATGATGCGCACCTGATCGCGGCCATTGATTTCGCCCTGGCCGATCTGCACCTCGGCATCGCCCCCGCTGATCGTACCGTCGGCGCGGTAGCCGCGATCCGACTGAAAGCCCGACTCATTGGTGTCGACGCTGATCAGCAGGCGCCGGGGTTCGGTGTCGAGTTGCTGCAGCAGGGTGCGCACCTCGGCAATCTTCGCCGGCTCGGCATTGACGATCAGCTGGTTGCCATAGGCGTTGACCTTGCCCTCATGGCCGAGCACCGATTGCACCACGCTGAGCACTTCATCAGCCGTGCGGAAATTCAGCGGGATCACTTCGGTAGCGGCGCTAAGCGATAGGCTGCAACTCAGCAGCGCGGCGGTGAGCAGGGCACGAACCTTCATAGCAGAAAACTCCGTAAATCAGCGTCGGTGATGCTGGTATCCCAGGCTTGGTCGAACTGGGCGCGGCGCTGGCGATTGCGCCCGGGGTCTTGGTACAGGGCATAGCCGCTGGTCTGGCCAATTTCTGGTAAGAGCAGCACGCCGCGATCATCGGCCAAGAGGAACGCCAGCTCTTCACTAGGGTAGTCCGGGTGCAGCTTGCGGATCTGCAGGTTGGAGGACAGCCGGCGCGCAAGGCTGAGCAGGCGGTGGCCTTCCTTGACTGCACGGCTGGGATCGCGCAGCAGAATGCGCAGTTGATTGCGCGGGCTGGTCAGGAGAAAACGGCTGCAGGCGTCTTGCACGCTGCTGTGGTGATAGAGCCAGGGCTCCAGGTCGTGACTGTAGATGCACAGGCTGCGCTGCGCTTGTTGCAGCAGGGCCAGGGCGTGGGCGCGGGCCTGTTCGGGCTGGCTGAAACGTTCCAGCGTGGTATGCGCGCCGAGGATAAACGGCGCCGGCTCGGCGCGCGGGCTATCCGGTCTGGGGCTGCCGGGGTTGTGCACAGCAAAACGCCCCGGTGACTGAAACTCGATGGCGGGAAGCTCTAGGGGCTCCAGCGGCTCGGTAGGGTCACTCGGGGCGTTTTCGTCGTTCATTTCGGCCTCTAGGCGCTATGACGCACCATGTCCACGTGGGGGATGCCGGCGTCCAGGTACTCCCCGCTGACGATGGCAAACCCGAGCTTTTCATAGAAGGCAGTGGCGTGCACCTGGGCGCTAAGCATTTGTTGCGTCAGGCCGCGTTTTTCCGCTTCGGCGATCACCGCCTGGATCAGCGCCACGCCCACGTTCAGACCGCGCCAGTCCTTGAGCACCGACACCCGGCCGATATGGCCGTCGGGCAACAGCCGGGCGGTGCCGATCGGGTAGTCGCCTTCCAGGGCGAGAAAATGCACGGCGTCGGCGTCTTCCGCATCCCATTCGAGCTCTGGCGGCACCGCTTGTTCCGCGATAAACACGGTTTCGCGAATGCGCCGCAGGTCAGCGTTGTCCTTCTGCCAGTCGGCCAGCCGAACCTGTATCTCACTCATCAGCAAACTCCAGGCTGCCTTGTTTGACCAGCTCCACCAACAGGTTACGCCCTTCGTCATCGGCGAGCCACGTGCCGAGGTTGTCGATATGCAGGGCGTCGGCCGCGCACACCAGTTTCAGCAGCTCACGCAGGCTGGCCGAAAGCAGGCGGCTCTGGCCGCTGGCGAACAGCACCAGGTCGTCGCCGACTTCCGACCAGGCCATGCGCGCGCTGGGGTTGCGGATCAGGATCGCGCCATTTTCCAGGCTCGCAAGGAAGCCTTCTTCGTCGATCTCGATGCCGGCAATCAGCTCCGGATACTTGGGTTCGGTCATAAACTGGCCGAACCAGGTCATCAGCAGGCGCTCATCGCTCATGTGTTCGCTGAGCAGGGCCTTGAGGCGGTCCAGGGCGTCGCGCTGGATCTGCGTCGGGTCGCTGGTCGGCTCGGCGCCTGCGTCGCTGTAGCGCTCTTCGTCAGGCAGGAACTGGCCGAGAAAGTCGGTGAAATGGGTCAGGACCTCAGCAGCGCTTGGCGCACGGAAGCCTACGGAATACGTCATACAGTCATCCTCAGCGGTACCACAGTGGGCCAGAAGCGGCGGCAGATAGAGCATATCGCCGGGCTCCAGCACCCATTCTTCAGTTTTAACGAATTCAGCGAGGATCTTCAGATCCGCGTGTTGCAGCGTCGGGCTATCGGTATTGCACTGCTGGCCGATCTGCCAGCGGCGCTTGCCGTAACCCTGCAGCAGAAACACATCGTAGTTGTCGTAATGCGGGCCCACGCCGCCACCCGGCACGGCGAAGCTGACCATCACGTCATCGATGCGCCACTTGGGCAGAAACTTGAACGCTTCCAGCAGTTCGGCCACTTCCGGGACGAACTGATCGACCGCTTGTACCAGCAGGGTCCAATCGCGCTCGGGCAGCTCGCTAAAGGCGTCTTCGGCAAACGGGCCACGGCGCAGCTCCCAAGGATGTGCGCCATGCTCAATAACCAGGCGCGACTCGATTTCTTCTTCCAGCGCCAGACCGGCCAGCTCGTCCGGGGAGATCGGGCTCTCGAAGCCAGGGATGGCCTGGCGTACCAGCAGGGGTTTCTTCTGCCAGTAGTCACGCATGAACTCACGAGCAGTAAGGCCGCCCAGCAGTTGTAGCGGAGTATCAGGATTCATCGCTAAGCCCTTGAAGTCAGTAAATACCCATAAATAAAAACGCCCGGCGCAGCCGGGCGTCTGGGAGGCTGTTGCCGCTTAGATGCGCTTGGCCTGAGCGACCGCGTTGCCGATGTAGCTGGCCGGGGTCAGGCATTTCAGCTCGGCCTTGGCCTCTGCTGGCATATCCAGGCCATCGATAAAGGTCTGCAGCGCTTCGGGGCTGATGCCCTTGCCGCGGGTCAGTTCCTTAAGCTTCTCGTAGGGGTTCTCGATGGCGTAGCGGCGCATCACGGTCTGGATCGGCTCCGCCAACACTTCCCAGCAGGCGTCCAGGTCGGCAGCGATACGCGCTTCGTTCAGCTCCAGCTTGCCGATGCCATTGAGGCTGGCTTCGTAAGCGATGACGCTGTGGGCGAAGCCGACACCGAGATTGCGCAGCACGGTGGAGTCGGTCAGGTCGCGCTGCCAGCGCGAGATCGGCAGTTTGCTGGCCAGGTGCTGGAACAGCGCGTTGGCAATGCCTAAGTTGCCCTCGGAGTTTTCGAAGTCGATCGGGTTGACTTTGTGCGGCATGGTCGAGGAACCGATTTCGCCGGCAATGGTGCGCTGCTTGAAATAACCCAGGGAGATGTAGCCCCAGATATCGCGGTCGAAGTCGATCAGGATGGTGTTGAAGCGGGCGATCGCGTCGAACAGCTCAGCGATGTAGTCGTGCGGCTCGATCTGCGTGGTGTAAGGGTTGAACTGCAGGCCCAGGTCACCTTCGATGAACTGCTTGGCGTTGGCCTCCCAGTCGATCTGCGGGTAGGCCGAGAGGTGGGCGTTGTAGTTGCCCACGGCGCCGTTGATCTTGCCCAGCAGCGGCACGGCGGCAACCTGAGCGATCTGCCGCTCCAGGCGGTAGACCACGTTGGCCAATTCCTTGCCCAGGGTGGTCGGCGACGCCGGCTGACCGTGGGTGCGCGAGAGCATCGGCACGTCGGCGAATTTGATCGCCAGCTCGCGAATGGCTTCGGCCGTCTGACGCATCAGCGGCAGCAGCACGGTGTCGCGGCCTTCACGCAGCATCAGTGCGTGGGACAGGTTGTTGATGTCTTCGCTGGTGCAGGCGAAGTGGATAAATTCGCTGACCTTATCCAACTCAGGCAGCTTGGCGGCCTGTTCCTTGAGCAGATATTCCACGGCTTTTACGTCGTGGTTAGTGGTGCGCTCGATTTCCTTGACGCGCTCGGCGTGCTCGACGGCGAAGTTGTCGGCCAGCTGATTGAGCACGGCGTTGGCTTCGGCGGAGAAGGGCGCGACTTCGGCAACACCTTCGTGGGCGGCCAGGCGCTGCAACCAGCGCACCTCAACCAGGACGCGGAAACGGATCAGGCCGTATTCGCTGAAAATCGGGCGCAGGGCGCTGGTTTTGCCGGCATAGCGGCCATCAACGGGGGAAACCGCGGTGAGCGAGGAAAGCTGCATGGGAGGCGTTCTCGGACAATCGGGCATTGAAAAGGGCGCATATCATACATGAAATCGGCAGCTGATTTGCGATTGGCTGCGACCATTCAGCCGCGATTGCTTCGTGCAATCGACAGCAAGCTGGCACTGAAAATCAGCGCCGCACCGATCAGCGATGACAAATCCGGAGTTTCACCCCAGCGCAACCAGGCAATCAGTCCGGCAAACACAATCGCCAGATAGGCAAAGGGTCCGATCAGCCCAGGCGACGCCAGGCTGTAGGCTTTGGACATGACGATCTGGCTGGCGGTGGCCAATAGGCTGATTGCCAGCAGCAGCCAGAGGTTGTGCTCAGTTATCGGCTGCCAGGCCCAGGTCAATGGAATGGCCGAGATCAGGGCGCTGAACAGGGAAAAATAGAACACGATGCGATACGCAGGCTCGGTGTCGCTCATCTCGCGGATCGACACGAAGGCAAAGGCGGCCATTACGCTGGCGGCCAGGCCGATCAGTGCGTGGCTGTCGAGCAGGGCGGCAGAGGGCTTGGCCACCAGCAGCACGCCCATCAGGCCAACCACGGTGGTCAGCAGCATGCGCTTGCTCAGCGGCTCTTTAAGCCACCACCAGGCAATCAACGGGGTAAACAGCGGCGCGGAGTAGGTGAACAGCATGGCTGTCGGCCAGCGGCAGGTGGGCAATGGCGTAAAAGAAGCAGTACATCGCTGCCAGGCCATAGGTGGTGCGCCACAGGTGCGATTTCAGCCGTGTGGTTCTGAGCGGTCGCAGGCCTTTGAACAGAATCAGCGGCAGAAAGAACAACACGCCTACCAGGTTGCGCAAGAACACCACGGACTCGTTGTTGACGCTGACCGAGACTTCGCGGATGCCCACACCCATCAGGGAAAACAGCAATGCCGACAGCGTAAGCAGTGCGGCACCCTGAATGGGTTTGACCGAGCGGGTGCCCATGTTCACGCGCGCAGCAGCGGGTAGAGTTCCTTGAGCAGCTTGCTGCGGCTGAACACCATCTGCCAGCGATGGCCGCCCAGTTGGCGCCACAGGCGCGCAGAGCGAATACCAGCGAGCAGCAGTGCACGGATTTTCGCGGCATTGTTGGTCTGTTGTAGGTGGCGCATATCGCCTTGCACCTGAATGCGCTGGCGGAAGGTGCTGATGGTGTCCTGATAAAGGCTGGCGCAGTTGGCGATGACGTTTTCATGGGTCGGACCGAAGTGTTCGACCTGTTGCTGCACCTGGTCGAGGCGGCTGCCCATGACTTGCAGCATGTCGCTACGCTTATCCAGCTGGCGCTCCAACGACAGCAGGGCCAGTGCGTAACGCAGTGGATCACGCTGCAGGCTGGCCGGGTCACGCTCTAGGGCGCTGACCAGTGAACGATAGCCGTCACGCAGGTTGAGGTCATCGCCGCCGTAAACGTCCAGGGTGTCCTTCGGGTCGCGTACCAGCAGGCTGTTGATCATGCAGGCCACGGCCGGCTCACCGATCTGGCCGGTACGCGCCAGTTTGTCGACCAGTGTCGCCGATTCGAATACCGCACCGAGGGCGATCAGTTGTTCGCGGATTGGGTTCACGCCTGTTGCTCCCGTGCAGTCCAGGGCTCGGCTGTTTCAATCACGCCGCCACCCAGGCAAATTTCACCGTCGTAGAACACCACGGACTGGCCTGGCGTCACGGCGCGCTGTGGCTCGTTGAATATGGCGCGGTAGCCGCTGGCGGTTTTCTCCAGCGTGCAGGCTTGATCGCTCTGGCGATAACGCACCTTGGCGGTCAGCTCGCGCGGCGTGCTCAGATCAAGCGGGTTGACCCAGTAAATCTCCGAGGCGAGCAGGGCGCTGCTGAACAACCAGGGGTGTTCATTGCCCTGGCCAACCACCAGCACATTGCGCGTCAGGTCCTTGTGCAGGACATACCAGGGCTCGTCGCTGGCGTCTTTCAAACCACCAATGCCCAAGCCCTGACGCTGGCCAATGGTGTGGTACATCAGGCCGTGATGGCGGCCGATGACCTCGCCTTCAGTCGTTTCGATAGTGCCCGGCTGCGCCGGCAAGTACTGCTTGAGGAAATCACTGAAACGCCGCTCGCCGATAAAGCAGATGCCGGTGGAGTCCTTCTTCTTCGCCGTGGCCAGTGCGTATTTCTCGGCAATTGCGCGCACCGCTGGTTTTTCCAGTTCACCGACCGGGAACAGGGTCTTGGCGATCTGCTCGCCACCAACGGCATGCAGGAAGTAGCTCTGGTCCTTGTTCGGATCGAGGCCCTTGAGCAGCTCGGTGCGCCCGTCGATATCACGGCGGCGCACGTAGTGGCCGGTAGCAATCAGGTCGGCGCCGAGCATCAGGGCGTAGTCGAGGAAGGCTTTGAACTTGATCTCGCGGTTACACAGGATGTCCGGGTTCGGCGTGCGGCCGGCCTTGTATTCGGCGAGGAAGTGCTCGAACACATTGTCCCAGTATTCGGCGGCAAAGTTGGCGGTGTGCAGTTTGATGCCAATCTTGTCGCACACGGCCTGCGCATCGGCCAGGTCATCCATGGCGGTGCAGTATTCGGTGCCATCGTCTTCGTCCCAGTTTTTCATAAACAGGCCTTCGACCTGATAACCCTGTTCAAGCAGCAGCAGGGCGGAAACGGAGGAGTCGACGCCGCCGGACATGCCGACGATTACGCGCTGAGTAGTTGGATCTGACATGGGGATACTGGGCACGGGCTTAAAAAGAGCGCGATTCTAGCAGGCGCAGAGGTGTGGCCGTTAATCGCGGATCAGGCTCAGGGGAAAACACTGGCCGCTTAGGTAGTCGTCGATACAGCGCAGCACCAATGCGCTGCGCCAACGCTCGGGTTGCGCAACCAGTTCGTCACGGCTCAGCCAGCGCGGGCCGATAATGCCGGCATCCAGCGGGTGATTGGGTCGCTGTTGCAATGCTTTGGCGGCAAAGCATACGCGCTGGTAGGTGATGCCGTTGCTTGGCGCGGTGTACAGGTAAATACCGGTGACGCCAGTCAGTTCGACATCCCAGCCGGTTTCTTCGAGGGTTTCGCGCAGGGCGGCCTGTATCAGACTTTCGTCGGCTTCCAAGTGGCCCGCAGGCTGATTAAATACGGCACGGTTATCGGCCATTTCCTCAACCAGCAGAAACCGCCCTTGGTCTTCAATGACGGTGGCAACTGTAACGTGTGGGGTAAAGCGCATACGGAACTCCTTGAGCAGGCGCGTGATCGTAGCTGCAGCCATCTGCGGCAGTGATAGTCGGAGCAATTAACCAGTGAGCTGCTAGGATGAAATCGTCCTGCACGAACGCTGTGTAGTGAGCTTGTAGTTTGACTACAAGTTGTTGCTGGTTGTTAGCTAGATACCCGCAAGAACGCGCATGGGCAATGTTTCTAGTGGATAAAGTGCGTGACTTTCTGTAGAAAAACTACAAAAATAGTTCGCCTTTCCGAGACCCAAAAAGATCTATTCAGCGTGCCATCTGCACGGCTGAATGCCAGACCACGAAAACAACGGAGTCCAGCATGGGATACCAAAAGATCCAGGTGCCTGCCACCGGTGACAAAATCACCGTTAATGCCGATACATCCCTGAACGTCCCGAATAACCCGATCATTCCTTTTATCGAAGGTGATGGTATCGGTGTCGACATCAGCCCAGTAATGATCAAAGTTGTTGATGCTGCCGTGCAGAAAGCCTACGGCGGCGAGCGCAAGATCTCCTGGATGGAAGTGTACGCAGGCGAAAAAGCCACTCAGGTTTACGATCAGGACACCTGGCTGCCTCAGGAAACCCTGGATGCGGTCAAAGATTACGTCGTTTCCATCAAAGGCCCGCTGACCACGCCAGTCGGTGGTGGTATCCGTTCCTTGAACGTTGCTCTGCGTCAGCAGCTCGACCTGTACGTCTGCCTGCGCCCAGTGCGTTGGTTCGAAGGCGTGCCAAGCCCGGTGAAGAAACCAGGCGATGTTGACATGACCATCTTCCGCGAAAACTCGGAAGACATCTACGCTGGCATCGAGTGGAAAGCCGGTTCGCCTGAGGCGAACAAGGTCATCAAGTTCCTCAAAGAGGAAATGGGCGTAACCAAGATTCGCTTCGACCAAGACTGCGGTATCGGCGTCAAGCCGGTCTCCAAAGAAGGTACCCGTCGTCTGGCGCGCAAGGCCCTGCAGTACGTCGTCGATAATGACCGCGACTCGCTGACCATCGTGCACAAAGGCAACATCATGAAGTTCACCGAAGGTGCCTTCAAAGAGTGGGCCTACGAAATTGCGGCTGAAGAGTTCGGCGCAACCCTGCTCGATGGCGGCCCTTGGATGCAGTTCAAGAACCCGCGCACTGGCAAGAACGTCATCGTTAAAGACGCCATCGCCGACGCCATGCTGCAGCAGATCCTGCTGCGTCCGGCCGAGTACGATGTAATCGCCACCCTCAACCTCAATGGCGACTACCTGTCCGATGCCCTGGCGGCTGAAGTAGGTGGTATCGGTATCGCCCCAGGTGCCAACCTGTCCGACACCGTTGCCATGTTTGAAGCCACCCACGGTACGGCACCGAAGTACGCGGGCAAGGATCAAGTGAACCCGGGTTCGCTGATCCTGTCCGCCGAAATGATGCTGCGCCACATGGGCTGGACCGAAGCGGCCGACCTGATCATCAAAGGCACCAACGGCGCTATCTCGGCCAAGACCGTGACCTATGACTTCGAGCGCCTGATGGACGGTGCCAAGCTGCTGTCCTGCTCGGCATTCGGCGATGCACTGATTTCGCACATGTAAGCGAAACCGCAATAAAAAACTGCAGGGAGCAATTTTTAACGTCGCGCGAGCGACGGCCCTTAGGGTGGTCGCCATGGATGGCAGACCATAAAGAAAGGCCGGTCATATGACCGGCCTTTTTTGTGGGCGATTAACTGCCCAGGTGACTCTAATCAGACTTCAGCCGTTGAGCCCTGGTGTTGCTTAGCTGCGGCGGGCGCTTCACTGACGGCAGTCGCCGCACTGATGTTGACGGCGTGGAGTCCTTTTGGACCTTGAATAATATCGAAGCTTACCGGCTGGCCAGCCTTCAGCGTTTTATAGCCGTCCATCTGGATAGCCGAGTAGTGGGCGAACAGGTCCTCATCTCGACCATCGGCCAGGATGAACCCATAGCCTTTGGCGTTGTTGAACCACTTGACCTTACCGCTAACCATGCTGATATCCCTCTGCAAAGGACTCCATCACTGGAGTATCATCCACTTCAATTCCACGCTGTGCTTGACGTGAGTCGGCAAAGCTGTGAAACCCCTAATACCCGCGCTGGGTATTCATTGTTTGTAACACCGTTTTGCCGATAGTCAAGGCAATGCTGTAACTGGCTGAGAAGCCGTTCAAACTCTGTCTAGCACAGACTATTCGCCCATCAACGAAGCTATTCAGCATGCATGCACGTAGCCAGATTCGACTAACATTCAATCAGGATCGCCCCGCCGGGCATGAGGACGATTCCTTCGGCTTAGCCGTTCAGGAATCCAAGCCCGCCCTGCAGGCGCCGCCTATGTATAAAGTGATTTTGTTTAATGACGACTACACGCCCATGGATTTCGTGGTCGAGATTCTCGAGGTGTTTTTCAACCTGAACCGAGAGTTGGCGACCAAAGTCATGCTGACCGTCCATACAGAGGGGCGGGCAGTGTGTGGAGTGTTTACCCGCGATATTGCTGAAACCAAAGCGACACAGGTGAATCAATATGCGAGAGAGAGCCAGCATCCGCTACTCTGTGAAATAGAGAAGGACGGTTAACGCCGGCCACTTGGGCATGAGGTGAAGCTATGTTAAATCGAGAGCTCGAAGTCACCCTCAATCTGGCTTTCAAGGAGGCACGTACCAAGCGTCATGAATTTATGACGGTTGAGCATTTGTTGCTGGCCCTCCTGGATAACGAGGCTGCCGCCAGCGTACTGCGTGCGTGCGGGGCCAATCTGGACAAGCTGCGGCATGATCTGCAGGAGTTTATCGACTCCACCACGCCGCTGATCCCTCAACACGATGAAGAACGTGAAACGCAGCCTACCCTGGGTTTTCAGCGCGTTCTGCAGCGTGCGGTTTTCCATGTACAAAGTTCCGGCAAGCGTGAAGTTACCGGCGCCAATGTGCTGGTGGCGATTTTCAGCGAGCAGGAAAGCCAAGCGGTGTTTTTGCTCAAGCAGCAGAGCGTCGCGCGTATCGATGTGGTCAACTTTATTGCCCATGGCATCTCCAAGGTGCCGGGCCATGGTGGTCATTCGGAAACCGAACAGGAAATGCAGGACGACGAGGGCGGCGAGTCTGCCAGCTCCAGCAATCCGCTGGACGCGTATGCCAGCAACCTCAACGAACTGGCTCGCCAGGGCCGCATTGATCCGTTGGTCGGGCGTGAGTCTGAAGTCGAGCGCGTGGCGCAGATTCTCGCGCGTCGGCGTAAGAACAATCCGCTATTGGTGGGTGAGGCGGGTGTCGGTAAAACCGCTATTGCCGAGGGCCTGGCTAAGCGTATTGTCGATAACCAGGTGCCTGATCTGTTGGCCGACAGCGTGGTCTACTCGCTGGATCTCGGCGCATTGCTGGCCGGCACCAAATACCGCGGTGATTTCGAGAAGCGCCTGAAAGCGCTGCTCAATGAGCTGCGCAAACGTCCACACGCCATTCTGTTTATCGATGAAATCCACACCATTATCGGTGCCGGTGCGGCATCGGGCGGGGTGATGGATGCCTCCAACCTGCTCAAGCCCATGCTGTCTTCGGGTGAGATTCGCTGCATTGGTTCGACCACCTTCCAGGAATTTCGCGGCATCTTCGAGAAAGACCGCGCCCTGGCGCGGCGCTTCCAGAAAGTCGATGTGGTCGAGCCCTCAGTGGAAGACACCATCGGCATCCTGCGTGGCCTGAAAGGCCGCTTCGAGCAGCACCACAGCATCGAATACAGTGATGAAGCCCTGCGCGCTGCAGCCGAGCTGGCCTCGCGTTATATCAATGACCGGCATATGCCGGACAAGGCCATCGATGTAATCGATGAGGCCGGTGCCTATCAGCGCTTGCAGCCTTTGGAAAAACGCCTGACGCGTATCGACGTGGCGCAGGTCGAAGATATCGTGGCGAAAATTGCCCGTATTCCGCCGAAGCATGTCAGCAGTTCGGATAAAGAGCTGCTGCGCAACCTCGAGCGCGACCTGAAGCTGACCGTATTTGGTCAGGACGCAGCGATTGACTCACTGTCGACCGCAATCAAGCTGTCGCGTGCCGGGCTCAAGGCGCCTGACAAGCCGGTCGGCTCCTTCCTGTTTGCCGGCCCTACCGGGGTGGGTAAAACCGAAGCCGCTCGTCAGCTGGCCAAGGCTCTGGGGGTTGAGCTGATTCGCTTCGACATGTCCGAGTATATGGAGCGTCACACCGTATCGCGCCTGATCGGCGCGCCGCCTGGCTATGTCGGCTTCGATCAGGGTGGGCTGCTAACCGAGGCGATCACTAAAACGCCACATTGCGTGTTGCTGCTCGATGAGATCGAGAAGGCCCATCCGGAAGTCTTCAACCTGCTGCTGCAGGTGATGGATCACGGCACCCTGACCGATAACAACGGCCGCAAGGCGGACTTCCGTAACGTGATCGTGATCATGACCACCAACGCTGGCGCGGAAACAGCGGCGCGGGCCTCCATCGGCTTCACCCATCAGGACCACTCGTCTGATGCCATGGAAGTGATCAAGAAGAGCTTCACCCCGGAGTTCCGCAACCGCCTGGATACTATTATCCAGTTCGGCCGCCTGAGCCACGAAGTGATCAAGAGCATCGTCGACAAGTTTCTTACCGAACTGCAGGCGCAGCTTGAGGACAAGCGCGTCACGCTGGAAGTCAGCGATGCGGCGCGTAGCTGGTTGGCCGAGAGCGGTTACGACGTGCAGATGGGCGCTCGACCGATGGCGCGCCTGATCCAGGACAAGATCAAGCGGCCGCTGGCGGAAGAGATTCTGTTTGGTGAGCTGGCTGAGCATGGCGGTGTGGTGCATATCGATATCGAAGGCGGTGAATTGACCTTCGATTTCGAAACCACGGCAGAAATGGCTTAAGCGTAGTTTCTTGCGCACACAAAAACGCCCGGCAATGCCGGGCGTTTTTACTGGAGCTTGGTGTAACAGATGCCAGGAAGCTGAACTTAGCTGGCCTGTTAACGGGCGCGGTAAGTAATGCGGCCCTTGCTCAAGTCATAAGGCGTAAGTTCAACGCGAACTTTGTCGCCAGTCAAAATGCGGATGTAATTTTTGCGCATCTTTCCGGAGATGTGCGCAGTAACGACGTGCCCATTTTCCAACTCCACACGAAACATGGTGTTGGGCAGGGTGTCGACGACAGTGCCTTCCATTTCGAAGCTGTCTTCTTTCGACATGCAGTAAAGCCCTCGGTATCCAATGAATGGCCCGGTGCAACTGGCGCCAGGCAAAAGCGGCGTGCATTGTGCCCGAAATTTGGGGTTTGCGCCAAGGGCTTCAGTTAAGACTGACCCAGCGTTGGTTGACGAACAGCTCTATTGGCCGGTACTGGGTCTTGTAATTCATCTTGCGGCAGTTCTTGATCCAGTAACCCAGATAGACCGCATGCAGCCCGAGACGCGCCGCTTCGGCAATTTGCCAGAGGATGGCAAAGCGCCCGAGGCTGCGCCGTTCCTCGCTCGGCTCATAAAAGGTGTAGACCGCGGAGAGCCCATTGGGTAGTACATCGGTCACGGCAATGGCCAGCAGGCGGTTGTTCTGGCGGAACTCATAGAAGCGCGAGAAGGCCAGATCACGCACCAGAAAGGTTGAAAATTGCTCGCGGTTGGGTGGGTACATATCGCCATCGGCATGCCGCTGCTCAATGTAGCGCGCGTACAGCGCGTAATATTCCTCGGTAAATGCCGGGCGCACCAGGCGCACCTGAATGTCCTGATTACGCTTGAAGATACGCCGCTGCTGGCGATTTGGGCTGAACTGCGCGGCAGGAATGCGCGCCGGAACGCAGGCGGTGCAGCGCTGGCAGTGTGGGCGATAGAGGTGGTCGCCGCTGCGACGAAAGCCCATTTCCGAAAGCTCAGCATAAACCACCGCATCCATGGGCTGGCTGGGGTCGAGGAACAGGGTGGTGGCCTGCTCGTCGGGCAGATAGCTGCAAGGGTGCGGTTGAGTGGCGTAAAACTTCAGGCGGGCCAGCTCAGTCATGATCGGCTCTCGGGATCGGTCTTGAATCAAGTGTAAGCCAGGCTGGCAAACTCGCCTAGGCGACCCAGTCGGCCTGGCTGGGTTGATCAAGATGAGCGCTCAGATAGTTGGCAAACTCGCTCCGGGAAATCGTCTGCGCGCCGAGGCTGAGCAGGTGTTCGGTCTGCATCTGGCAGTCGATCAGCACAAAGCCCCAGTCTCTCAAGTGTTCGATCAGGGTGACGAAGCCCACCTTGGAGGCATTGTCTGCGCGGCTGAACATCGATTCACCAAAGAACAGCTGGCCCATGGCCAAACCATAGAGTCCACCAACCAGTTCATCATCACGCCAGACCTCAACCGAATGAGCAATACCGCGCCTGTGCAGTTCCACATAGGCGTCCTGCATGGGGCTGGTAATCCAGGTTTCTGCCGCATAGCTGCGTGGTGCGGCGCAGGCGCGGATGACCTCAGTGAAGGCCTGATCAAAGGTCACTCGATAACGGCCTTGGCGCAGCACCTTGGCCAGGCTGCGCGAGACATGCAGCTTGTCCGGCAGCAGCACGGTGCGCGGGTCCGGCGACCACCAGAGAATCGGCTGGCCATCCTGAAACCAGGGGAAGCAGCCGTGACGATACGCCTGGATCAAGCGCTCGGGGCGCAGGTCGCCGCCAGCAGCCAACAGGCCATTGGGCTCGCGCAGGGCTTTGTTAAGCGGTGGGAAATCCAGTGAGTCGCGTTGCAGCCACGTCAGCATGGGCAGGGCCGGAATTGGACAGAGGAGGGCAGGGCGGACAGTGCGTCCGCCCTGGGTGGCTCAATTGTCGTCGAGGAATTTCTCGACATCCAGCGCGGCCATGCAGCCGGCACCGGCGGAGGTAATGGCCTGACGGTAAACGTGGTCAGCCACGTCGCCAGCGGCAAATACCCCTTCGATGCTGGTGGCGGTGGCATTGCCTTCACTACCACCCTTGATCAGCAAGTAGCCGTCACGCATTTCCAGCTGGCCGTGGAACAGCTCGGTATTGGGTTTATGGCCGATGGCGATAAACACGCCGGCCAGCGGCAGGTCTTTGCTCACACCGCTCTGCGTGTCTTTCAGGCGCGCACCGGTAACCCCAGTGTTGTCGCCCAGCACTTCTTCCAGTGCATGGTTCCAGTGCAGCACCACGTTGCCGTTGGCCGCCTTGTCGAACAGCTTGTCCTGAAGAATCTTCTCCGAACGCAGCTTGTCGCGGCGGTGCACCAGGTGTACTTGCTTGGCGATATTCGACAGGTACAGCGCCTCTTCAACGGCAGTGTTACCGCCGCCGATCACCGCTACCACCTGATTGCGATAGAAGAAACCGTCACAGGTGGCGCAGGCCGATACGCCCTTGCCGGAAAATGCTTCTTCCGAAGGCAAGCCCAGGTATTGCGCCGATGCGCCCGTGGCGATAATCAGTGCATCACAGGTGTAAGTGCCGCTGTCGCCTTTCAAGGTGAAAGGGCGCGACTGCAACTCGGCGGTATGGATATGGTCGTAGACGATCTCGGTTTCAAAGCGCTCGGCATGCTTTTGCATACGCTCCATCAGCGCCGGCCCTGTCAGGCCTTCAACATCACCGGGCCAGTTGTCCACTTCGGTGGTGGTGGTCAGCTGACCGCCAGGCTGGATGCCGGTAATGATCACGGGCTTGAGGTTGGCGCGGGCAGCGTAAACGGCAGCGCTATAACCGGCAGGGCCGGAGCCCAGGATGATCAAGCGTGAATGCTTGACTTCGCTCATAAAAACACCTCATAAGCCTTTGTCACAAAAGAGAATGCATGCTCCAATTGAGCCGCACGGAAGATGTTGGCGGATATGCTACACCGAAGCAGGCAAGGAGCGGGAGTCAACCGCCGCAGCTGTTTATGCATACAGCTCGGTCTGGTATCGTTTGGCTAAACCCGTACAATCACTGCATATTTTGCCGTTAACCAATTAGTCGGCGCCTCTGGCGCAGGAACAGATGCGTTTTGAAGAAATCTAGCCCAACCGCACAAGCCCCAATCTGGCGTCAGCAGCTGCCTTATCGATTGAAAGAAGGCGCACTGATCGGCCTGGGTGCACTCTGCCTTTATCTGTGGATGGCCCTGCTGACCTACGACGCTGCCGACCCGGGCTGGACCCACACCAGCAATGTCGAGCAGGTGCAGAACGCCGCCGGCCGCGCCGGTGCCTGGTTTGCCGACATCCTGTTTATGGCGCTGGGCTATTTCGCTTATCTGTTTCCGCTGCTGCTGGCGGTAAAAACCCTGCAGGTGTTTCGTGCCCGCCATCAGCCGTGGCAATGGAGCGGCTGGCTGTTCTCCTGGCGGCTGATTGGTCTGATTTTTCTGGTGCTGTCCGGTGCCGCCCTGGCCTATATCCATTTCCACGCCAGTTCGAGCATGCCGGCCTCTGCGGGCGGTGCGCTGGGCGAAAGCCTGGGGGCGCTGGCGATCAACGCGCTGAATGTGCAGGGCAGCACGCTGTTGCTGATTGCGCTGTTCCTGTTCGGCTTGACGGTATTTACCGACCTGTCCTGGTTCAAGGTGATGGACCTGACCGGCAAGATCACCCTCGATCTGATCGAGCTGATCCAGAGCCTGGCCAACCGCTGGTGGAGTGCACGGGTTGAGCGCAAGCAGCTGGTGGCGCAGTTGCGCGAGGTCGATGAGCGCGTCAGTGAAGTATCGGCGCCGATCGTGCTGGATCGCCGCGAGCAGGCCAAGGTCAAAGAGCGCCTGATTGAGCGCGAAGAATCGCTGAACAAACACATGAGCGAGCGGGTTAACCGCCCAGCCCCAGTGATCACGCAGCCCACAGCGCCGAAAGCAGCCGAACCGAGCAAGCGCGTGCTCAAGGAAAAACAGGTCAACCTGTTCGAGGACAGCGCGCTGGCCGGCAGCCTGCCGCCGATTTCCATCCTCGATGTGGCGGAAAAGGTTCAGAAGAAATACTCGCCCGAATACCTGGAGGCGATGTCGCGTTTGCTTGAGATCAAGCTCAAGGAATTTGGCGTCGAGGTTATTGTCGAGTCGGTCCACCCAGGCCCGGTGATCACCCGTTTCGAGATCCAGCCAGCGGCAGGGGTCAAGGTCAGCCGCATTTCTGGCCTGGCCAAGGATCTGGCGCGTTCGATGGCGATCATCAGCGTGCGTGTGGTGGAAGTGATTCCAGGCAAGACCACCGTCGGTATCGAAATCCCTAACGAAGACCGGCAGATTGTGCGTTTCTCCGAAGTGCTGTCGTCGCCCGAGTACGACGAAGCCAAGTCGCCGGTTACCCTGGCTCTGGGCCACGATATCGGCGGCAAGCCGGTAATCACCGACCTGGCGAAGATGCCCCACCTGCTGGTGGCCGGTACCACCGGCTCGGGTAAGTCGGTCGGGGTCAACGCGATGATTTTGTCGATTCTGTTCAAGTCCACGCCGGAAGAGGCGCGCCTGATCATGATCGACCCGAAAATGCTTGAGCTGTCGATCTACGAAGGCATTCCGCACCTGCTGTGCCCGGTTGTGACCGACATGAAGGAAGCCGCCAACGCCCTGCGCTGGTCGGTGGCCGAGATGGAGCGCCGCTACAAGCTGATGTCGAAGATGGGCGTGCGCAACCTGGCCGGCTTCAACCGCAAGGTCAAGGATGCCGAGGAGGCCGGCGAGCCGCTGAGCGATCCGCTGTACAAGCGCGAAAGCATGCACGACGAGGCGCCGCTGCTGAAAACCCTGCCGACCATCGTGGTGGTGGTCGACGAGTTCGCCGACATGATGATGATCGTCGGCAAGAAGGTCGAAGAGCTGATCGCGCGTATCGCGCAGAAAGCCCGTGCGGCGGGGATTCACCTGATTCTCGCGACCCAGCGCCCGTCGGTGGATGTGATTACCGGCCTGATCAAGGCCAACATCCCGACCCGTATGGCGTTCCAGGTGTCGAGTAAGATCGACTCGCGCACCATCCTCGACCAGGGCGGCGCCGAACAGCTGCTCGGTCACGGTGACATGCTCTATATGCCGCCGGGCACCGGCTTGCCCATTCGCGTACACGGCGCCTTCGTTTCCGATGAAGAGGTACACCGCGTGGTCGAGGCCTGGAAGCAGCGCGGCACGCCTGACTATATCGATGACATCCTGGCCGGCGTCGAAGAGTCCGGTAGCGGTTTCGAGGGCGGTAGCGGCGAGGGCAGTGAAGGCAGCGAGTCCGACCCGCTGTACGACGAAGCGGTCAATTTCGTGCTGGAAAGCCGCCGCGCCTCTATTTCCGCCGTGCAGCGCAAGCTGAAGATCGGCTACAACCGCGCGGCGCGGATGATCGAGGCCATGGAAATGGCCGGTGTCGTCACTTCAATGAACACTAATGGCTCTCGCGAGGTCATAGCTCCAAGCCCTGTTCGCGATTAACGCCTAGCCCGATCTGATAAGGAGTCCCATGCGCCTGATTCGCATGCTGTTACTGACCGTACTGAGTTTTACCAGCGTTGCCGTTATGGCCGACGATGAAGTCGCCGTGCAGCGTCTGACCGAGCTGCTCAACCAGGCGCAGACCATCAACGCGCGCTTTTCCCAACTGACCCTGGACGGCAGCGGCACCCAGCTGCAGGAAACCGCCGGCCAGCTCGCGCTAAAGCGCCCAGGCCTGTTCCGCTGGCACACCGATGCGCCGATGGAGCAGCTGCTGGTTTCCAATGGCGAGAAGGTCTGGCTGTATGACCCGGACCTGGAACAGGTGACCATCCAGACCCTCGATCAGCGCCTGACCCACACCCCGGCGCTGCTGCTGTCCGGCGATGTGTCGAAGATTCGTGAGAACTTCGAGATCAGCCACACCGAAGGCGGCAACGTGGTCGATTTCATCCTCAAGCCAAAATCCAAGGACACCCTGTTCGACAGCCTGCGCCTGTCGTTTCGCAACAAGGTGCTCAACGACATGCAGCTGATCGACAGCATCGGCCAGCGCACCAACATTCTGTTTCTCAACGTGAAAATGAATGAGCCGCAGGACGACGCGCAGTTCACCTTCGAAATCCCGGCCGGCGCGGACGTGATTCAAGAGTAGAAAGCTCAAAGCAGAGGCGTTAAACCGCAGTCATGGATCTGTTTCGCAAGGCTCCCGTCGCTCAACCCCTGGCTGCCCGGCTGCGTGCCGCCAGCCTGGATGAGTATGTCGGCCAGGAGCACTTGCTGGCCCGCGGTAAACCCTTGCGGGAAGCCCTGGAGCAGGGCGCGCTGCATTCGATGATCTTCTGGGGCCCGCCGGGCGTCGGCAAGACCACCCTGGCGCGGCTCTTGGCCCAGGTTTCCGATGCACATTTCGAGACGATTTCCGCCGTGCTCTCCGGGGTCAAGGAGATTCGCCAGGCCGTGGAAGTCGCGCAGCAGCATGCCGCGCAATACGGCCGGCAGACCATCCTGTTCGTCGATGAGGTACACCGCTTTAACAAGTCGCAGCAGGATGCCTTTCTGCCCTATGTGGAAGACGGCACGCTGATCTTTATCGGCGCCACCACGGAAAACCCCTCGTTCGAGCTGAACAACGCCTTGCTCTCACGGGCTCGCGTGTATGTGCTGAAAAGCCTCGACGAAGCGGCGCTGCGCAAGCTGGTTGAGCGCGCCTTGAACGACCCGAAAGGCCTGGGCGAGCGCCAGCTACGCCTGCCGGAAGACAGCTTCAAGATTCTCCAGGCCGCCGCCGATGGTGATGGTCGGCGCCTGCTCAATTTTCTGGAAAACGCCGCGGATCTGGCCGAAGACGGCAGCGAAATTGGCAGTGAGTTGCTACTCAATCTGCTTGGCGATACCCGTCGGCGTTTCGACAAGGGCGGCGAAGCCTTCTACGACCAAATATCGGCGCTGCACAAATCCGTGCGCGGCTCCAGCCCGGACGGCGCGCTGTACTGGTTTGCACGCATGCTCGATGGCGGCTGTGATCCGTTGTATATCGCCCGGCGTGTGGTGCGTATGGCCAGTGAGGATATTGGCAACGCCGACCCGCGCGCGCTGACCCTGTGTCTGAATGCCTGGGATGTACAGGAGCGTCTGGGCAGCCCGGAGGGTGAGCTGGCCGTGGCCCAGGCGATTGTCTACCTGGCCTGTGCGCCGAAAAGCAACGCGGTGTACAACGCCTTTAAGGCCGCCATGCGCGATGCCGCCGAACATGGCTCGCAGGAAGTGCCGCTGCACCTGCGCAACGCCCCGACCAAACTTATGAAGCAGCTGGGCTATGGCGACGAGTACCGCTACGCCCACGATGAGCCCGATGCCTATGCGGCGGGGGAAGATTACTTTCCCGACACCTTCGAGCCACGCGAGTACTACCAACCGGTGCCACGCGGCCTGGAGTTGAAAATTCGCGACAAGCTGCAGCACTTGAAGAGCCAGGACCGCAACAGTCCACGGCAAAGGAGAAAACCATGATCGGCGTGGTATTGGCGGTAGCCCTGGGCGGCATGCTCGGCACGCTGTTGCGCTTCGTAACGGCCAACTGGGTCAGCGCAAACTGGCCGCAGCACTTCTACGGTGCGACCCTGGCGGTGAATATTCTCGGTTGCCTGCTGATCGGCTACCTGTATGGCCTGTTCCTGCTGCGCCCTGAGCTGCCGCTGGAGTTGCGCGCGGGGCTGATTGTGGGGTTTCTCGGCGGCCTGACCACCTTTTCATCTTTTTCCCTCGACACCCTGCGCCTGCTGGAAAGCGGTCAGCTACCGTTGGCCATGGGCTATGCGGCAATCAGTGTGTTGGGCAGCCTGCTTGCTACCTGGGCGGGGCTTAGCTTGGCGCGCCTGTGTCAGTAATGGCGCTGCTAATAACAGCGTTACCGATTGGCGCTTCCCCCCGCTAAAGCCTTAAACTGCGCGGCATTGCGCGTCATGGCCAAGGCCATGCAAACCCTTGTGATGTGTTGAGACCAGAACATGCTCGATTCCAAACTCGTTCGTACCCAGCTCCATGACGTGGCCGAGCGCCTGGCCACCCGTGGCTTTGTCCTCGATGTTGCGCGTTTTGAAGCGCTTGAAGCCCAGCGCAAGATGCTGCAAACCCGCACCGAGCAGCTGCAGGCCGAACGTAACAGCCGTTCCAAATCCATTGGCCAGGCCAAGCAACGCGGTGAGGACATTGCCCCGCTGTTGGCCGAAGTGGACCAGATGGGCAGCGATCTGGAGCAGGGCAAGCGTGACCTCGACAGCATCCAGAGCGAACTCGACACCCTGCTGCTGAATATCCCCAACCTGCCGCACGAGTCGGTACCGGTCGGTGAGGACGAAGAGGGCAACGTTGAGGTGTCGCGCTGGGGCACGCCGCGCAGCTTCGACTTCCCAATTCAGGATCACGTCGCCCTCGGCGAGCAGCACGGCTGGCTGGACTTTGAAACCGCCGCCAAGCTGTCCGGCGCACGCTTTGCCGTACTGCGTGGCCCGATTGCCCGCATGCACCGCGCTCTGGCGCAATTTATGATCAACCTGCACACCAGCGAGCATGGCTACGAAGAGGCCTACACGCCTTATCTGGTGCAGGCCCCGGCGCTGCAAGGCACCGGCCAGTTGCCAAAGTTCGAAGAAGATCTGTTCAAGATCAGCCGCGAAGGCGAGGCGGACCTGTATCTGATCCCAACCGCCGAAGTGTCGCTGACCAATATCGTCGCTGGCGAAATTCTCGACCCCAAGCAATTGCCGCTGAAGCTTGTGGCGCATACTCCGTGCTTCCGTAGCGAAGCCGGCGCATCGGGTCGTGATACCCGCGGCATGATCCGTCAGCACCAGTTCGACAAGGTCGAGATGGTGCAGATCGTCGAGCCGAGCAAATCCTTTGACGCGCTGGAAAGCCTGACTGCCAACGCCGAGCGCGTATTGCAGCTGCTCGAATTGCCATACCGCAAACTGGCGCTGTGCACCGGTGATATGGGCTTCGGTGCGGTGAAGACCTACGACCTGGAAGTCTGGGTGCCGAGCCAGGACAAATACCGTGAGATTTCCTCGTGCTCCAACTGCGGCGACTTCCAGGCGCGCCGCATGCAGGCGCGCTACCGCAACCCGGAAACCGGCAAGCCCGAGCTGGTGCACACCCTCAACGGCTCCGGCCTGGCGGTGGGTCGCACCCTGGTCGCTGTGCTGGAGAACTACCAGCAGGCCGATGGCAGCATCCGCGTGCCCGACGTGCTGAAACCCTATATGGGCGGTATTGAACTCATCGGCTAAGCCAGGTTCCAGTTATTTGCGACGGGGCGGCCAGTGCCGCCCCGTGTTGTTTATCCGACCGAGAGCGTGCGTCATGGATTTTCTGCCCCTGTTCCACAAACTGCAGGATCGCCTGGTACTGGTGGTTGGTGGCGGTGAAGTCGCCGTGCGCAAAGCGCGTTTGCTCAGCGATGCCGGTGCGACGCTGCGGGTAGTGGCGCCGGATATCCGTGAGGAATTGCGCGAGATGGCTAGCGCCCGTAATGGCGAGGTGCTGCTGCGCGATTATCAGTCGGCGGATTTGCACGGTGTGGCGCTGATTATTGCCGCCACCGATGACGAACCGCTGAATGCGCAGATATCGGCCGAAGCCCAGGCCCTTGGGATTCCGGTCAATGTGGTGGATGCGCCGAAGCTGTGCAGCGTGATTTTTCCGGCCATTGTCGATCGCTCGCCGTTGATCGTGGCGATTACCAGCGGCGGTGATGCACCGGTGCTGGCACGCCTCATTCGCGCCAAGATTGAAACCTGGATTCCCGCCACCTATGGCCAGCTAGCCGGCTTGGCCAAGCGCTTTCGTGCCCAGGTCAAGGGGCTGTTTCCCGATGTGCAGCAGCGCCGGGTGTTCTGGGAGGATGTGTTCCAGGGCCAGGTCGCCGAAAGCGTGTTCGCCGGCAAACTGCAGGAAGGTCAGCGTCTGCTGGAAGAGAAGATCGCAGGGATTGCGCCACGGACCTTGGGCGAGGTGTATCTGGTCGGCGCCGGGCCGGGTGATCCTGATCTGCTGACCTTTCGCGCTCTGCGCCTGATGCAGCAGGCCGACGTGGTGCTGTATGACCGTTTGGTGGCACCGGCGATTATCGAGCTGTGCCGCCGCGATGCCGAGCGCATCTATGTCGGCAAACAGCGTGCCGCGCATGCCGTGCCGCAGGAGCAGATCAATCAGCGTCTGGTCAGCCTGGCCAAAGAAGGCAAACGCGTGCTGCGCCTGAAAGGCGGTGACCCGTTTATTTTCGGTCGCGGCGGCGAGGAAATTGAAGAACTGGCCGCCCACGGCATCCCTTTCCAGGTGGTCCCGGGCATCACCGCCGCCTCAGGTTGCGCCGCCTACGCGGGTATTCCGCTAACCCACCGTGATCATGCGCAGTCCGTGCGGTTTGTCACGGGTCATCTCAAGGATGGCAGCTGTGATTTGCCCTGGAGCGAGCTCACAGCCAGCAGCCAGACCCTGGTGTTCTATATGGGCCTGGTGGGCTTGCCGATGATCTGTCAGCAACTGATTGCCCATGGCCGCGCGGCAACAACCCCTGCGGCATTGATCCAGCAAGGCACCACGCAGAACCAGCGGGTGTTTACCGGCACCCTGGCCAATCTGGCTGAACTGGTGGCGCAGCATGAAGTGCATGCGCCGACCCTGGTGATAGTCGGCGAGGTGGTGCAGCTGCGGGAGAAACTGGCCTGGTTTGAAGGGGCTCAGGCCAGCGTCTGATTGCGCGCGGCCCATAGCTGGGCGGCGCGCATCAGGGCTTGTTCGCGCGGCTCGCCAAGGGCGCGCAAGGCCAGGGCCATGGTGCTGATGACGGCAAGCTGGCCGTAATCATCGGCCACTTCACCGCGCCAGAACGCTGCCAGATGAGCGGGCTGCAGGGATTCGGGTTTGACGTGGCGCTGCGCCGACAGCGCCGGCCAGTCCTCATCCCAGTTGGCGCCATTAGCCGTGCCATACAGGTGGCTGGTGGCGTCCGGGTTGATCTCGATTTCACCGCCTTCGCCCTTGATCACCACCGCGCGATCGCCGAGCAACTGGCTGGCTTCGCGGTGCACCGCCTGATAACCCGGATGAAAGATGCTCTGCAGGCCGCAACGTGCGCCCAGCGGATTGAGGATGCGCGCCAGGGAATGAATCGGTGAGCGCAGGCCGAGGATATTGCGCAGGTCGATCATCCGTTGCAGTTGCGGCATCCAGTCGCCCAACGGGATAAACGCCAGCTGCTGTTGCGCCAATGCCTGCTCGACGCTCCCCCAGTTGCGGCACAGCGGGATATGCAGGGTGTCGAGTAACTGCTCGCTGTACATGCGCCCGGCGGTGTGCGGGCCGCCGCCATGCAGCAAGATGCGAATGCCGCTACCGGCCAGGGCTTTGGCGGCCAGCAGGAACCAGGGCAGGTGGCGTTTCTTGCCGGCGTAGCTGGGCCAATCCAGATCGACCTGAATCGCCGGTGCCTGCAGGCGCGCACGTACGGCTTCGGCAAAACCGGCCATCTCCTCGGCGCTTTCCTCCTTGTGCCGCAGCAGCATCAGAAAGGCGCCTAGCTGGCTTTCTTCGGCCTGGCCGTCGAGCAGCATGCCCATGGCGTCGCGGGCTTCCTCGCGGGTCAGGTTGCGCGCGCCGCGCTTGCCCTTACCGAGCATGCGTACAAATTGCGCGAAGGGATGTTCCGGCGGGGTTACAAGGTTCATAGGCAATTGCTCGGCTTGGGCAGGCCCGCCAGCTTGGCGGCAAGTTTGGCGGGAGCGCCATTGAACAGGCGATTGAGGTTTAGGCTATTGCCTTTCTCGGGGCCGAGTTTGACGGCAATAAATTTGATCAGTGGGCGATTGGCCGGCGACAGCTGAAACTCGTCGTAAAAGCTGCGTACCAGCCAGAGAATTTCCCAGTGATCGGCGCTCAGACTGATGCCTTCACGTTGTGCCAGGGCGTGCGCAGCGGCTTCAGACCAATCGGTGAGGTCGAGTAGATAGCCGTCCTTGTCCAGAGCCAGGCGGCGGCCCTCAACATTCAATGCCGTCATAGCCAGGTGTTTACCTTGTCGTATTGGCAGCTCAGGGCGACGAATGCGGGGTAATCGACCAATGTAAGGCGGGCAGGGTGCGCAAGGCCGCGCGCTTGCACATCTTCATCCAGGGCATACAGCGCGATGGCTTCGGGCATCAGCTCCAGCGCCTGGCGCTGCGCGCTGCCGGCCTGCAAGGCATACACCGCATCACCACACAGCAGCAGAGCATCCTGGCTGCCGAGCAGGCGCAGGCAACTGCTCAGGCGGCTATCGGTAAAGGGCGAGTGTGAGAGTACGTGCAAGGTAGCCATCAGAGCGTAATCACCTGGTCGTAACGGTCAATCAAGGCGCTTAGCCCGGCATCATCCAGGTGTTCGACGGCGAGGCTGCTGGGGTGGTCCTGCAGGCCGCGTTCTTCCAGGCTGCGCTGGGCAACATAGAGCGCCTCGACACCAAACATCGGCAGGGCCTTGAGATTGGCGCCGAGGTCTTTCTGCTGCAGGCTGAGCGGTTGCTGCGCACCGTTCAGCTGGAATACCCCGTCATCGAGAAACAGCAGGCCAACCGGCAAATCGAAGGCGCCGCCGGCCAGTGCGATATCCAGCGCTTCCCGTGCACCGGGGCCGGACCAGGGGGCTTGGCGGCTGATGATCAACAGCGATTTACTCATCTCAGGGCCCTCCAAAGCACACCAGGCGATCCGCCAGCTGCGCCGCTTCGTGCAACTGGCCCAGGCCGGAAAGCTCCCAGGGCGCATCCAGGTTGGCGGCGGTGCGCGAGTAGCGCTGCGCTTCATCAGCGTTCAATACGCCACGGCGCAAGGCGGCGGCGATGCACACCACGCCATCCAGTTGCTGCGCGTGCACGAACTCCCGCCATTCACGCGGCAGATCCACTTCATCCTGCGCGCAGACCACAGTGCTCGACGCACTGTGCACGCCGTCCTGATAGAAGAACAGCCGCACAATCTCATGCCCGCCCGCCAATGCCGCCTGCGCAAAGCGCAGCGCGCGGCGCGCGGAGGGTGCGTGAGGAGCAGAGAACAGGGCGATGGCGAACTTCATAGCAAACCTGGCAAGCCAATTTGCCGGAATGATAAAGCCTGAGCCGCCAAGATGCGCGTTGCAGGCAGAAAAAAGACTTGGCAGCAAAAGGCCGCATCACTCAGCGGCCTTTTATTGCTGCGATGTTACGGCTTACTCTTCCATGGCGCCCATGGCGGTGGTGTTGAAGCCGCCGTCGACGTACATGATCTCGCCGCTGACGCCCGAGGCCAGGTCCGAGCAGAGGAAGGCGCCGGCGTTGCCGACTTCATCGATGGTCACGTTGCGGCGCAGCGGAGTCTGCTTCTCGTTGGCCGCGAGCATCTTGCGGAAACTCTTGATCCCGGAAGCCGCCAATGTGCGGATCGGGCCGGCGGAGATGGCGTTGACGCGAGTGCCTTCCGGGCCAAGGCTACCAGCCAGGTAACGCACGCCGGCTTCCAGGCTGGCCTTGGCCATGCCCATGACGTTGTAGTTGGGCATGGTGCGCTCGGCGCCCAGGTAGGACAGGGTCAGCAGGCTGCCGTTGCGGCCTTTCATCATTTCGCGGCCGGCCTTGGCCAGGGCGACGAAGCTGTAGGCGCTGATGTCGTGAGCGATGCGGAAGCCTTCGCGGGTGGTGACGTCGGTGAAGTCGCCGTCCAGCTGATCGCCCGGGGCGAAACCTACGGAGTGAACGATGCAATCCAGGCCGTCCCACTTCTTGCTCAGGGCTGCGAATACCGAGGCGATTTCCTCATCGTTGGCCACATCGCAAGGGAAGCACAGCTCGGCGTTCGAACCCCAATCAGCGGCAAAGCCTTCGACGCGGCCTTTGAGCTTTTCGTTCTGGTAGGTGAAGGCCAGTTCGGCGCCTTCACGGTGCATGGCTGCCGCGATGCCGGAGGCGATGGACAGTTTGCTGGCGACGCCAACGATCAGTACGCGCTTGCCGCTTAGAAAACCCATGGGTGTTGTTCCTCTTCCTGTCTACAAGAATTAACCAGCTGGGACCATAAAGGCTGCTTCCAGCAACTGCTGTGTATAGATGTCCTGTGGCGCGGCAAAGACACGTGCCGCCGGGCCTTGTTCCACCACTTTGCCTTGTTTGACCACCATCACCTGATGGCTGAGGGCCCTGACCACCGCCAGGTCGTGGCTGATAAACAGGTAGGTCAGGTTGTATTTGGCCTGCAGCGAGCGTAGCAGCTCGACCACTTGGCGCTGCACGGTGCGGTCGAGGGCCGAGGTCGGCTCATCGAGCAGGATCAGCGCGGGTTTCAGCACCAGAGCGCGGGCGATGGCGATACGTTGACGCTGGCCGCCGGAAAACTCGTGGGGATAACGGTGGCGGGTTTCCGGGTCCAGGCCCACTTCCACCAGGGCGGCGATAATCGCCTGCTCCTGCTCGGCTGCGCTGCCCATACGGTGGATCTGCAAACCCTCGCCGACAATCTGGCCCACCGACATGCGCGGGCTGAGGCTGCCGAAGGGGTCCTGAAACACCACCTGCATCTGCCGGCGCAGTGGCCGCACCTCATGTTGCGACAGGCTGTCGATGGCCTGGCCCTGGAAGCGGATGCCGCCCTGGCTGCCGAGTAGGCGCAGGATTGCCAGGCCCAGGGTGGATTTGCCCGAGCCGCTTTCACCGACGATGCCCAGGGTATGACCCTGCGGCAGGCTGAAGTTGATACCGTCCACGGCTTTGACATGGTCGACGGTGCGGCGCAGCAGTCCCTTCTTGATCGGGAACCAGACGCGCAGGTTGTCGATTTCCAGCATGGTGTTGCCCGGCGGCTGATCGACCGGGCCGCCAGTGGGTTCGGCGCCCAGCAGTTCGCGGGTGTAGGGGTGCTGTGGGGCTTTAAACAGCGTTTCGCATTCCGCTTGTTCGACGATATGCCCACGCTGCATCACGCAGACGCGGTGGGCAATCCGTCGTACCAGGTTAAGGTCGTGGCTGATCAATAGAATCGCCATGCCCAGACGCGCCTGCAGCTCCTTGAGCAGCTCAAGGATCTTCAGCTGCACGGTGACGTCCAGCGCGGTGGTCGGCTCGTCGGCAATCAGCAGCTCCGGCTCATTGGCCAGGGCCATGGCGATCACCACGCGCTGGCGTTGCCCGCCTGATAGCTCATGCGGGTAAGCCTTGAGGCGCTTGTGCGGTTCGGGAATGCCGACCAGCTCAAGCAGCTCCAGGGTGCGCGCCGTGGCCGCCTTGCCGCGCAGGCCTTTGTGCAGGGCCAGCACTTCGTTGATCTGCTTTTCGATGCTGTGTAGCGGGTTTAGCGAGGTCATGGGCTCCTGAAAGACCATGGCGATGCGGTTGCCGCGAATGCCGCGCAGCGTGTTCTCGTTCAGTTTGAGCAGGTCCTGCCCGGCGTAGTGAATGCTGCCGCTGGGGTGCTGGGCCAGCGGGTAGGGCAGCAGGCGCAGGATGGAGTGCGCGGTGACCGATTTGCCCGAGCCGCTTTCGCCCACCAGGGCCAGGGTTTCGCCACGTTTGATGTCGAAGCTGACGCCTTCCAGTACGCGCTGTTTCAGGCTGCCGCTGACGAATTCGACCGCCAGGTCGCGGACTTCGATGAGGGGGGTGGAGTCGGTCATGTCATTTCCTCGGGTCGAAGGCATCGCGCGCCGCTTCGCCGATAAACACCAGCAGGCTGAGCATCAGGGCGAGCACGGCAAAGGCGCTGATACCGAGCCAAGGTGCTTGCAGATTGGACTTGCCCTGGGCCACCAGCTCACCCAGCGACGGCGCACCAGGCGGCAGGCCGAAGCCGAGGAAATCCAGCGCAGTGAGGGTGCCGATCGCGCCGGTGAGGATGAATGGCATAAAGGTCATGGTGGAAATCATCGCGTTGGGCAGGATATGGCGGAACATGATTGAGCCGTTCTGCATGCCCAGGGCGCGGGCTGCACGCACATATTCCAGGTTGCGCCCACGCAGGAACTCGGCGCGCACTACATCCACCAGGCTCATCCAGGAGAACAGCAGCATGATGCCCAGCAGCCACCAGAAGTTCGGCTGCACGAAGCTGGCGAGGATGATCAGCAGGTAGAGCACCGGCAGGCCTGACCAGATTTCCAGAAAGCGCTGCCCGGCCAGGTCGATCCAGCCGCCATAGAAGCCCTGCAGGGCGCCGGCAAACACGCCGATCACCGAGCTGGCCAGGGTCAGGATCAGGGCGAACAGTACGGAAATACGGAAGCCGTAGATCACCCGCGCCAATACATCGCGGCCCTGGTCATCGGTGCCCAGCAGGTTTTCCGCCGAGGGGGGCGCCGGGGCGGGCACTTGCAGGTCGTAGTTGATGCTGGAGTAGCTGTAGCGGATCGGCGGCCAGATCATCCAGCCGTCCTTTTCCTTGATCAGCTCCTGGATATAGGGGCTCTTGTAGTTGGCCTGCAGCGGGAATTCGCCGCCGAAGGTGGTTTCCGGGTAGCGCTTGAACACCGGGAAATACAGCTCACCGTCGTAGCTCACCACCAGTGGCTTGTCGTTGGCGATCAGTTCGGCACCGAGGGTGACGAAGAACAGCGCAAGAAACACCCACAGCGACCACCAGCCGCGTTTGTGCGCCTTGAACAGCTGGAAGCGGCGTTGATTGATTGGCGACAGTTTCATCTCAACCCTCCCGGCTTTCGAAGTCGATACGCGGATCGACCAGGGTGTAGGTAATGTCGCCGATCAATTTCACCACCAGGCCGAGCAACGTGAAGATAAACAGGGTGCCGAACACCACCGGGTAATCGCGGTTGATCGCGGCCTCGAAGCTCATCAAGCCCAGGCCGTCGAGGGAGAAGATCACCTCGATCAACAGCGAGCCGGTAAAGAAGATGCCGATAAAGGCCGCCGGGAAGCCGGCAATGATGATCAGCATGGCGTTGCGGAATACATGGCCGTAGAGCACGCGGTTGTTGCTCAGGCCCTTGGCGCGGGCGGTGACCACGTACTGCTTGTTGATCTCATCGAGAAAGCTGTTTTTGGTCAGCAGGGTCAGGGTGGCGAAGTTGCCGATCACCAGAGCGGTGACCGGCAGCGCCAGGTGCCAGAAATAGTCGAGCAGCTTGCCGGTAAAGCTCAGTTCGTCGAAGTTGTTCGAGGTCAGCCCGCGCAGCGGGAACCAGTCCCAGTAACTGCCGCCGGCAAACAGCACGATCAGCAGGATGGCGAAGAGGAAGGCCGGGATGGCGTAACCGACGATGATCATCGAGCTGGTCCACACGTCGAAGGCGCTGCCGTGGCGGGTGGCCTTGGCGATGCCCAAGGGGATCGACACCAGGTACATGATCAGCGTGCTCCACAACCCCAGGGAGATCGACACCGGCATCTTTTCGATAATCAGGTCGATGACTTCGGCATCGCGAAAGAAGCTGGAGCCGAAATCCAGTTGCGCGTAACTCTTGAGCATCAGCCAGAAGCGTTCCGGGGCGGATTTATCGAAGCCGTACATGCGCTCGATTTCCGCCACCAGCTCCGGGTCCAGGCCCTGGGCGCCACGGTAGTTGGAGCCGGCCACCGAAACTTCGGCACCGCCGCCGGCGATGCGGCTGGTGGCGCCGTCGAAGCCTTCCAGCTTGGCGATCATCTGCTCCACCGGGCCACCGGGGGCGGCCTGGATGATGATGAAGTTGATCAGCAGAATGCCGAACAGCGTGGGGATGATCAGCAGCAGCCGACGAAAGATATACGCCAGCATCTTATTGCTCCACGTCTGTGCTGGGCTGGGCGGCCGCTTCGTCAACCGCTGCTTCTGCTGATGGCGCACGCGCCCACCAGGTGTGCAGGCCTATGTCGTATTGCGGCGTCACTTTGGGGTGTTCGAAACGGTTCCAGTAGGCCACGCGCCAGGTCTTGATATGCCAGTTGGGCACCACGTAATGGCCCCACAGCAGCACGCGGTCGAGGGCGCGAGTATGGGTGATCAGACTCTTGCGCGAGTTGGCATTGATCAAGCCCTCGACCAGCTTGTCCACGGCCGGGTCTTTCAGGCCGATAAAGTTACGGCTGCCAGGGTTGTCGGCGCTGCTGGAGTGCCAGTATTCACGCTGCTCGTTACCCGGCGAATTGGACTGGCCAAAGCCGCCGACGATCAGGTCGTAATCGCGCGAACGCAGGCGGTTGATGTACTGAGACACATCCACGCGGCGGATCACCAGCTCAATACCTAGATCGGCCAGGTTACGCTTGAACGGCAGCAGCACGCGCTCGAACTCGGTTTGCGCCAGCAAAAACTCGAAGCTTACCGGCTGACCCGTGCTGTCGAGCATCTTGTCGCCATCCACACGCCAGCCGGCTTCCTGCAGCAGCTGGTAAGCACGGCGCTGCTGTTCACGGATGATGCCGCTGCCGTCGGTGACCGATGGCAGGTATTCGTCGGTAAATACCTGCGGCGCAATCTGGGCGCGCAATGGCTCCAGCAGCTTCAATTCGTCGGCGGAGGGCAGGCCGACGGAGGCCAGTTCGGAGTTGTCGAAGTAGCTGCGCGTGCGCGTGTAGGCGCCGTTGAATAGCTGGCGATTGGCCCATTCGAAATCAAACAGCAGACCCAGGGCCTCACGCACGCGGCGGTCGCTGAACAGCGGGCGGCGGGTGTTGAAGATAAAGCCCTGCATCCCCGTGGGGTTGTGGTTGGTGATCTCTTCCTTGATCAGTTGGCCATTGGCCACGGCGGGGGTGTTGTAGGCGGTGGCCCAGTTCTTTGCGCTACTTTCCAGCCAGTAGTCGAATTGCCCGGCCTTGAGGGCTTCCAGGGCCACGGTGTTGTCGCGGTAGTAGTCGACCTGCAGGGTATCGAAGTTGTAGAAGCCGCGGTTGACCGGCAGGTCCTTGCCCCACCAGTCCTTGACCCGCTCATAGCGGATCGAACGGCCGGCCTGCACATTCGCCACCTTGTACGGGCCGCTGCCCAGGGGGATTTCCAGGTTGCCTTTACTGAAGTCGCGCTCGGCCCACCAGTGTTTCGGCAGCACCGGCAGCTGACCGACGATCAACGGCAGTTCGCGATTGCCGGCATGCTTGAAGATAAAACGCACGCGCTGGGTACTTTCGACTTCAACCCGGTCAACGTCGGCGTAATAGCCGCGGTACATCGGTGCGCCTTTGCTCATCAATGTATCGAAGGTGAATTTAACGTCCTCGGCGGTGACCGGCTGGCCGTCATGGAAGCGTGCTTCGGGGCGCAGGTAGAAGCGTACCCAGGCGTTGTCCGGGGCTTTCTCGATTTTCGCGGCGAGCAGGCCGTATTCGGTAAAGGGTTCGTCCAGGGCGTGACGGGTCAGGGTGTCATAGATCATGCCGATGTCGTCGGCCGGCACGCCCTTGTTGATAAAGGGGTTGAGGCTGTCGAAACCGCCAAAACCGGCCTGGCGCAGGGTGCCGCCCTTGGGTGCATCTGGGTTTACGTACTCGAAGTGCGTGAAGTTGGCCGGGTACTTGGGTGGTTCGTCATACAGGGTTTGCGCGTGCTTGGGGCCGGCCAGGGCCAGGCTGGCAACGCCAAGCAGGGCAATGCTGCTGACGTGGATAAACAGGGCGCGCAATGCATGGGTCATTCAGCGTTCTCCATGGATTTCAGCCACCAGCTACGCAGGCCCAGGGTGTAGGGCGGCGTGGTGACGAAGGCAAATCGGTTGCGGTAAGCCAGGCGGTGGTAATCGATATACCAGTTCGGGATGCTGTAGTGCTGCCACAACAGCACCCGGTCCAGGGCACGGGTGGCGGCAATTTGCTCGTCGCGGCTCTGCGCCGACAGGAGTTTTTCGATCATGGCGTCGACCACCGGGTGAGTGACGCCGGCGTAGTTTCTGCCGCCTTTGATCTTGGCCTGGGACGAGTGGAAATACAGCGACTGTTCCAGGCCGGGGCTGAGGGTTTGCGGCAGGGTCAGCAGAATCATGTCGAAGTCGTATTGATCGAGGCGCTGCTTGTACTGCGCGCGGTCGACGGTGCGCAGGTTGGCCTGGATGCCAATGCTGGCGAGGTTTCTGGTAAAGGGTTGAAGAATACGTTCAAGGTTCGGATTGACCAGCAGTATCTCGAAGCGCAGCGGTTGCCCATCACTATTGAGCAGGTGTTGACCGGAGGGCTTCCACCCGGCTTCGGCCAATAGACCGAGGGCGCGGCGCAAGGTTTCCCGCGGGATGCCCCGGCCATCGGTTTGCGGCATGCTGAACGGTTCACTGAACAGGCGCGCCTGCAATTGCTTGCGGTAGGGCGACAGCAGCAGCCATTCCGCGCCTTCCGGCTTACCGCGGGCCGAGAACTCGCTGTTGGGGTAGTAGCTTTTGGCGCGGGTGTAGGAGCTATTGAACAGGGCGCGGTTGGCCCATTCGAAGTCGAACATCAAGCCCAGGGCTTCGCGCACCTGGCGCTCGGCAAACACCGCGCGGCGGGTGTTCATAAACAACGCCTGGGTCTGGGTCGGGATCTGGTGGGGGATCTCGGCGCGGATCACCTCGCCACGGCTCAGCGCCGGGAAGCGATAGCCGTTGGCCCAGTTCTTCGCCTGCTGCTCGATGTAGATGTCGAATTCGCCGGCCTTGAATGCCTCGAAGGCCACATGGCTGTCGCGGTAGAACTCCACATCGACCCGGTCGAAATTGTATTTGCCACGGTTGACCGGCAGCTTGGCGCCCCACCAGTCCTTGACTCGCTCAAACCTCAGGCTGCGTCCGGGGCTGACCTGGGTGATGCGGTAGGGCCCGCTGCCCAGCGGCGGCTCATAGGTAGTGGCCTTGAAGTCGCGGCCTTTCCAGTAGTGTTGCGCCAGCACCGGCATTTCGCCCAGGCGCAGGATCAGCAGGGAGTTGCCGGCACGCTTAAGCACAAAGCGGATGCTATGGCGATTGAGGATATCGATCCGCTTTACTTCCTGCAGGTTGCTGCGGTACTGCGGGTGACCGTCCTTGAGCAGCAGGCGATAGGAAAAGGCCACGTCATAGGCGGTGATCGGCTTGCCATCATGAAAGCGCGCTTCGGGGCGCAGGTTGAACACCACCCAGCTGCGATCATCGCTGTACTCCACCGACTCGGCGATCAGGCCGTAGCTGGAGGCCGGCTCATCACCGGAAGGGTCATAGGCGCCGGTGCCGACCATCAGCGGCGCATTCAACTCATTGACCCCGTATTGCAGAAAGTTGGCGGTACTGATCGGGCTGCTGCCCTTGAGGGTGTAGGGGTTGAGTGTGTCGAAGGTGCCGTTGGCCATCATCCGCAGCGTGCCGCCTTTTGGCGCTTGCGGGTTGACCCAGGCGAAATGGGTGAAGCTGGCGGGGTACTTCAGCTCGCCAAACTGGGCGTAACCGTGACTTTTATACAGAGTGGCCCAGGCAGATGAACTGATGGCCATGCAGAGAAGTAACGAGAGGAGGGGACGTATCAAGTGAAATATCCGATCCGTGGCGTCTGTGGGCTGCTGGTCAGGCACATTAACAGCTTGTATCAACTGGAAAAAGAGTAGGCGCGGCGCTACGAACCTGTTTACGATCTGCCACGCATTGGGCCTGTTGCTTTACAGGCTCGCTGCCGGTTGCGAATAACGCGCAGCAGCCCTGTGTTGAAGGCGGGGGCAGTACTTACAACGCGTAAACTCCGCTTGCTCTGGATTTTTAACCAGTCGGCGGCTGTTACAACCTGGCAGCCTGCATGAGGTTGACTCGCGAGAGGGTAAACAGCTCCCAAGCAGTAGCGACACCTTGGCTACACTTTATTAATTCACTGCGAGGGCATCATTTTGGTATCAGCCTGCCATGGTTTGCAGTCATGGATTGATCGCTTCAATCAAGCCGAATTACCCGCCCTGGCGACGGTGGTGCAGGATCTGCATCGCCTGACTTCGGGCGATAAATCGTCTGTGCAACAATTAGCCGATGTGCTGCTGCGCGACGCGGCGTTGACCACCAAGGTGCTGCGCATTGGCAATAGCGTGTACTACAACCCCTCCCAGGAACCTATCCGCACCATTTCCCGGGCCATTGTGCTGATCGGTTTCGACAACGTACGGCAGATCGGCCTGTCGGTCAGCCTGATTGACGGCTTGCTGGCACGCAGCTCCCGCGATCAGCTCGCCGAACTGTTGGCACGCTCGTTTCATGCCGCCGTGCAGGCGCGCAACATTGCTGGCTACGTGCTGACAAAAAATGATGAGGAAGTGTTTATCGCTGCCCTGCTGCATAACGTCGGTGAGTTGGCGTTCTGGGGCTGTGCTGGGGATGACGCTGATGATCTGGCCAGCGCCCTGGCGCAGCCGGGGGTGGATGAAGACGAGGTGGTGATGCAGTTGCTCGGCACCAGTTTTCGCCAGCTGAGTTTGGCGCTGGTGAAAAGCTGGAATCTGGGCGACACCGTCAGCCTGGCGCATCAGTCGACCAGCCAGAATGATCCTGCGGTCAAAGCCGTGATCCTGGGGGCGAAGATCAGTCAAGCGGCGCTGGATGGCTGGCATACCCCGGCCATGGAGGCACTGGTCGGCCAGTTGGCCAGTTTTATTGGGGTGACCCCGCAGGAAGCCATGCAGCAGGTGCTGGCCAGTGCCGAGGAAACCGTGAAGATGGCCGCCACCTTCGGCGCCAGCCAGTTGTGCAAGCTGATTCCCAATACCGACCCGGAACAGATTCGCCTGCAGCAGGAACAGCGCAAGGCGCGTCTTTTGCAGCCCAACCTGCTGGTTTTGCAGCAGGCCTTGCAGGATCTCGGGCTGATGGTGTCGCGCCGCGGCGAGCTGGGCCTGGTGCTTGATACCCTGTTCAAGGGGTTGCATCAGGGCGCGGGGTTGGAGCGCATCATGCTGGTGGTGTTGGCGGACGGGCAGAGCTGTTTCCGAGCCAAACGGGTAATTGGTGAAGGCACCGAGAACTGGGGGCGTGACTTTGTGCTGCCGGTGGCGCAATACGAGCAAGCGCATATTTTCAGTTATGCGCTGCGCAATAAAGAGGCGCTATGGATGGGCGTGCCGGCCAGTTACAACCTCAATGAACTGGTCACCCAGCCGATTCGCCAGCGCTTGGGGCAGGGCATGTTCTTTATTGCGCCGCTGTTGGCCGGCACCCGAGAAATTGGCTTGCTATATGCCGACAGCCGGTCATCGGGCCGGTCGTTGAAGCATGAACAGTTTGTCGCCTTTCAACGCTTTACCCAGTTGACCGGGCGCTGCCTGGAAGCGATGAGCAAGAAGGCCTGATCAGTTGGGGCTATACAGGGTCAGGGTCTGCCCTGGCTTGAGCGCCTTGCCGGCTTTCGGGTTCCAGGTCTGCAAGCTCTTCATTGGCACCTTGAAACGCTTGGCTATCAGGTACAGCGAGTCGCCCTGGCGCACCTTGTAATAGGTAGCGCTCTGGCGCGCCGAGCTACTACTGCCGCTAACGGGTTTGCCGGCCTGCAAGGTGAGTACCTGACCGACGCGCAGGCGATTGCCGGACAGCTTGTTCCAGCGCTGCACATCCTTGACGGCAACCTTGTGCTGCTTGGCGATCTGCCAGAGGTTGTCGCCGCTTTTAACCCGGTAGGTACGGCTCGGCGCGCTGTGCGCGACGCTACGCTGGAACACCGGCTCGCGCGCCGCTACCCCGGGTTGGGCGGGAATGCTCAACATCTGGCCGATACGCAGGCTGTTGCTGGAGAGCTTGTTGATGTCCTTGAGGGTGTTCACCGTCAGCTGATGGCGGTTGGCGATGCTGTGCAGGCTGTCACCTGAGCGCACGCGGTACTGCTGCCAGTCGACCCGCTCCTGGGGCTTCATCAAGGATAGATTGGCGGTCAACAGCTCGGCCTTGTCAGTCGGTACCAGCAGGTGCTGCGGGCCGTCCAGGGTGATGCCTTTCTTGAACGCGGGGTTGAGCAGGTACAGCTCGTCTTCATCCAGATCGGCCATGGCGGCGACGCGCGAGAGATCCATGCGTTGGGTGAATACGACTTTCTCGAAATACGGCTCGTTGGCAATCGGCGCGAGGCTGACGCCATAGGCTTGCGGCGTCATCACCACTTGCGACAGGGCCAGCAGCTTGGGCACGTAATTCTGGGTTTCCACCGGCAGCGAGAGGTTCCAGTAATCGGTCGGCAGGCCGAGTTTCTGGTTGCGCTCAATCGCCCGGCTGACACGGCCTTCACCGGCGTTATAGGCGGCCAGGGCCAGCAGCCAGTCACCGTTGAACATTTCCTTGAGACGCGTCAGGTAGCTGATCGCCGCATCGGTCGAGGCCATCACATCACGGCGGCCGTCGTACCAGTTGGTCTGGCGCAGGTTGAAGTTGCGCCCGGTGGAGGGGATGAACTGCCACAGCCCAACGGCATGGGCGTGGGAGTAAGCCAGCGGGTTGTAGGAGCTTTCGATCATCGGCAGCAGGGCCAGCTCCATCGGCATATTGCGCTGTTCCAGGCGCTCAACGATAAAGTGGATATAGGGGCTGCTGCGCTCGCCGGCTTTCTCGATAAACGAGGGGTTGCTGACGAACCACAGGCGTTGCTGCTCGATGCGCGGGTTGAGGGTGATGGTGTCTTGTAGCTGATAGCCTTCGCGCACCCGTTCCCAGATGTCTTTGGGCTCTTCGGGTTCCGGCGCCACGCTGCTGTTGAGCCATTCCGGCTCCTGCTCAAGACCGACCGCGCGGTCGGTGTCACGGCCGCTATCGGGGCGGTACTGGTTGCTGGTCTGGCAACCGGCCAGGGTTATCCCCATGATCACCACAAGCGTCTGCGCGCTTTGTGCCAACGCCTTTAAATTCAGGGTCTTGCGTGGTGATAGAGGCATTGGCGGCGAAGTACTTCCCGGCGAAAAGATCGGGCGATTCTAGGAACCAGCCTGCCATTGGTCAAGTTTTAACCAGTCTTTTGTGTGGTTGTCGAGGTTTAGAAATGGTCCTTCCAGGCGCGTAAAGCGGCGAATACCTGCCCTGGCGAGCGGCTGGCGGGTCCTTCGCGTTCGCTGATGCGGGCGCTGACCGACGGTTGTGCGCTGCGCAGAAAAGGATTGGTGGCGCGCTCCAGACCAATCGAGGAGGGCAGGCTGATTTGTCCGGCCTCGCGCCATTGGCTGACCTGCGCCAGGCGTTGTTGGATTTGCGGATTGTCCGGCTCAACTGCTGCTGCAAAGCGCAGGTTGCTTAGGGTGTATTCATGGGTGCAGAAAACCTGAGTCTGCTCGGGCAGGGCGGCCAGGCGGCTGAGCGAGTGGTGCATCTGTGCGGGGCTGCCTTCGAACAGGCGGCCACAGCCGCCGGCAAACAGGGTGTCGCCACAGAACAGCCAGTGCTGTTCGGGCTGGATATAGGCGATATGCCCGAGGGTGTGACCGGGTACTTCATATATATCGAAACGCAGACCCAGCACGTCGGCCTGGTCGCCGTCGTGCAGTGCTAGATCACGCCCAGGGATCTTCTCGTTAGCCGGACCCAGCACTCGCGCGCCTGTCATCGCCTTCAGTCGTTCGATACCGCCGACATGATCGAAGTGGTGGTGGGTGATCAGCATATCGCTCAACTGCCAGCCGGGATTGGCTGCCAGCCAGGCCTCGACCGGCGCCGCGTCACCGGGGTCGACCACTGCGCAGCGACGCTGCTCGGGGTCTTGCAGCAGCCATATATAGTTGTCGGTGAAGGCAGGCAGGGCGTCGATTTTAATCATGAGCGGGTCGCTAAGCAGGGTACAAAGGTGCATCTTAGGTCTCATCGACGGTGCTGACTACTTGGCACCGTGGCCAATGCAACGGGAGCAGCCTTATGTCCGATCATCCGTTTGCCCACGCAGACAGTGAATGGCTCGACCTTATTGGCGCGGCGCGCAGCTGGCTGAGTGGCCCGCTCGGCCAACTGCTGCTGGCGCAGGAGCGGCAACTGCTGGAAGAGGAGCTGGCACGCTTCTTTGGTGGCTATCTGGTGCATTACGGCCCCACAGCCGATACGCTGCCCGATGCTCAGCAGATTCAGCGCAGCGTGCGCCTGGGGGCGCCGTTCAAAGGGGTGGAGATCGTCTGCGAGGAGCAATCCTGGCCACTGACCGAACACGCCGCCGATGTGGTGGTGGTGCAGCATGGCCTGGATTTCAGCCTGTCGCCCCATGGCCTGCTGCGTGAGGCGGCGCGCAGTGTGCGCCCGGGTGGTCATCTGCTGATTGTCGGGATCAACCCGATGAGCTGCTGGGGCATGCGCCATCTGTTTACCCGCGACGCGCTGCGCCAGGCCCGTTGTATTGCGCCTAATCGGGTCAGTGATTGGTTGCACCTGCTGGGCTTCGCGCTGGAGAAACGCCGCTTCGGGTGCTATCGTCCGCCGCTTTCTGCGCCGGCCTGGCAGGCGCGGCTGGCTGGGCTGGAGCGTCTGGGTGCGGCCTGGCAGCCACCAGGGGGCGGTTTTTATCTGCTGGTGGCCCGCAAGCTGGTGGTGGGGCTGCGGCCATTGCGCCAACCCAGCCGGCAACCGCTGGGCAAACTGCTGCCAATGCCCGTGGCCAAGGTCAGCCGCCGCGAAACGCCACAGAAATAGAACCGGCCAAACTAATTGAGCGAGAGATTGCAGATACATGAGTGAACAGGTCGAGATCTACACCGACGGCGCCTGCAAGGGCAATCCTGGCGTGGGTGGCTGGGGCGCGTTGATGATTTTCAAGGGTGTGGAAAAAGAGTTGTGGGGCGGCGAGGCCGAGACCACCAACAACCGTATGGAAATGACCGCCGCGATTCGCGCCCTGGCCGAGTTGAAGCGTTCCTGCGATGTGCGCCTGGTTACCGACTCGCAGTATGTGATGCAGGGCATTCAGGACTGGATGCCCAACTGGAAGAAACGCGGCTGGAAAACCGCCGCCAAACAGCCGGTGAAAAATGCCGACCTGTGGCAGCAGTTGGATGAGCAGGTAAACCGACATAACGTCACCTGGCAGTGGGTGCGTGGCCATACCGGCCATCCGGGTAACGAACGGGCGGACCAGTTGGCCAATCGTGGTGTGGATGAAGTAAGAGGGTTGAAGCATGCGTAGTGTGGTGCTCGATACGGAGACGACCGGTATGCCGGTGGCCGACGGCCATCGGATCATTGAAATCGGCTGCGTCGAACTGATCGGCCGGCGCCTGACCGGGCGGCATTTCCATGTGTACCTGCAGCCTGATCGCGAGATCGACGAAGGCGCAATCGCGGTGCACGGCATCACCAATGAGGCGCTCAAGGACAAACCGCGCTTCAAGGAAATCGCCGACGAGTTCTTCGAATTTATCAAGGGCGCGCAGCTGATCATCCACAACGCGGCGTTCGACCTTGGCTTTATCAACAACGAATTCGCCCTGATCAAGCAGGACGAGCGCGCCGACATCAGCGAGCACTGCTCGATCCTCGACACCCTGATGATGGCCCGCGAGCGCCATCCGGGGCAGCGCAACAACCTCGACGCGCTGTGCAAACGCTACGGCGTCGACAACTCCGGGCGTGACCTGCACGGCGCCTTGCTCGACGCCGAGATTCTCGCCGACGTCTACCTGACCATGACCGGCGGGCAGACCAATCTATCCCTGGCCGGCGATGGTTCGGAAGGCGACAGCAATGGCCGTCAACAGCCCAGTGCGATTCGTCGCCTGCCAGCCGAGCGCGCGCGTACGCGGGTGATCCAGGCCAGCGCTGCCGAGCTGGCTGAGCATGCCGCGCGTCTGGCGATTATCGAAAAGTCCGCTGGCGCGCCGCCGCTTTGGGTGCAGATGGAGCAGCAAGAAGGCTGACCCTGTCGTGTGAACAGGGTGAAGCCTTGTCTCTCTTGTCGATCCAGGTGGCGCATTTATCCTGCTCATAAAAAAGCCACCCCAGCGAGTATCTGGGGTGGCTGAGTGACTCGCGTTGCTTATCAGTCGAAAACGATGCCCTGGGCCAGCGGCAGCTCGCGGGAGTAGTTGACGGTGTTGGTCTGCCGACGCATGTAAGCCTTCCAGGAATCGGAGCCGGACTCGCGACCACCGCCGGTTTCTTTCTCGCCGCCAAAGGCGCCGCCGATTTCCGCACCGCTCGGGCCGATATTCACGTTGGCGATACCGCAGTCGCTGCCGGCCGCGCTCTGAAAGGCTTCCGCCTCGCGCACATCGAGGGTGAAGATGCACGATGACAGGCCCTGCGGCACTTCGTTGTTCAGGCGCAGCGCTTCGTCGAACTCGCGGTAGCTCAGCACATACAGGATCGGTGCGAAGGTCTCGTGGCGCACCACCGCGCTCTGCGCCGGCATCTCCACCAGGGCCGGGGCGACGTAGTAGGCGTTCGGGTATTGATCGCTCAGTTGGCGCTCGCCACCAAACACCACACCGCCTTCCTCGCGGGCTTGGCCCAGGGCGTCCTGCATGACCTGATAGGCCTGCTTATCGATCAGCGGGCCGACCAGATTGCCTTCGAGCGGGTTACCGACGCGGATCTTCGCGTAGGCGACTTTCAGGCGGCTGACGATCTCGTCCTTGACCGATTCGTGGGCGATCAGCCGGCGCAGGCTGGTGCAGCGTTGCCCGGCGGTACCGACGGCGCTGAACAAAATGGCGCGCACGGCCATGTCCAGATCGGCGCTGGGCGCCAGGATCATCGCATTGTTGCCGCCCAGTTCGAGGATGCAACGGCCGAAGCGCGCCGCCACCTGCGGTGCCACTTCGCGGCCCATGCGGGTGCTGCCGGTGGCGCTGACCAGCACCACACGCGGATCGGCGACCAGGGCTTCGCCGGCGTCGCGGTCGCCGACTATCAGTTGGCTGAGGCCTGCAGGTGCATCGCCGAAGGCCTGCAGGGCCTTGTCGAACAGCGCCTGGCAGGCGAGGGCGGTGAGCGGGGTTTTCTCCGACGGTTTCCAGATCACCGCGTTGCCGCAGACCAGGGCCAGGGTGGCGTTCCAGGCCCAGACCGCCACCGGGAAGTTGAAGGCGCTGATCACCCCGACCACGCCGAGCGGGTGCCAGGACTCACGCATATGGTGGCCGGGACGCTCGGAGGCGATGGTCAGGCCGTACAGCTGACGCGACAGGCCGACCGCGAAATCGCAGATATCGATCATTTCCTGCACTTCACCCAGGCCTTCCTGGGTGATCTTGCCGGCTTCCCAGGACACCAGCTCGGCCAGATCGGCCTTGTGTGCGCGCAATACGTCGCCGAACAGACGCACCAGTTCGCCACGCCGCGGTGCCGGCACGCTGCGCCAGCTTTCAAAGGCCTGCTGCGCGGCAGCAACCTTGGCCGCTACTGCGCCGGCGGGTTCCAGGGTCACGGCGCCGATGCGGCTGCCGTCGATCGGACTGTTGATCACGTGATTGCCAGTGGTGGCGGTCTGGGCGTTGACGCCCAAACGGCTGAGCAGGTTGTCGACCATTAGTGTCTCCTGTCGCAAGCTTGATTGAATTTATGCGTGGCACTCAGTATTAATCTGCATGTTGCAAGCTCACAAGTGAGCTTTTTTTGATATGTCATTCCCTCAATTCATGCTGAAGCCGCGAGTTCGCCATGTCCAAACGCCTGATGCCTTCCATGACCGCGCTGCAGTGCTTCGAGGCCGTGGCGCGCCATTTAAGTTTTACCCGCGCCGCCGAAGAGTTGTTCCTAACCCAGAGCGCGGTCAGTAAGCAGGTGGCGCAACTCGAGGACATGCTCCAGCACCTGCTGTTTCGCCGCGTTCGCCGGCGCCTGCAACTGACCCCGGCCGGCTCGCTGTACCTGGCCGAGGTGAACAAGATTCTCAACCAGGTGGAGATGTCGACCCATTACATCCTCTCCTACGGCGGTAATACCGAGGTACTCAAGGTGGCCACTCAGCCGACCTTCGGCGCCCGCTGGCTAATTCCGCATCTAAAGGGCTTCGGTGTGGCCCACCCGCATATCCACCTGGATTTGCACAACGTGCTGGAGCCCTTCGACCTGCTGCAGGGTAAGGCCGATGTGGTGTTTTTCTTCGGCCAGGGCACCTGGCCAGGGGCCGAATGCATCGAGTTGTTCGGCGAGGAGATGGTGCCGGTGTGTGCACCGGATATGTTTGCCAGGGGCATTGCCAGCGCCGAACAGTTGGGTGAACAGGTACTGCTGCAATGCGCCTCGCGCCCGGAAGCCTGGCACGACTGGTTCGACAGCCTGGGGCTGCAGAGCAACCACAGCTACCACGGGCCGCGCTTCGAGACCTTCCATATGTGTATCCGGGCCGCCCAATGCGGCTGCGGTGTGGCTTTGGTGCCGCGCTTTCTGGTCGAAGAGGAACTGCAGGAGGGCAAGCTGCTGATCGCTTGGGAACATGCGCTGCGCAGCGGCGGCAAGCATTTTATGGCCTATGCCGAGCATGCCGCCGACGTGCCGAAGATTCGCAGTTTCGTTGCCTGGATTAAGGGGCAGATTGAGGGGTAAAGCCGTTTGTGAGCCGGGACGGTCGAGAAAAAAAGGAATAGGTGGACGATTTTTTTTCGTTTGTCGGTGAGGCCTGGTTGGCGATCTGATGGCGCGCATCCATTCCCCAAGGAGCCGCCCATGCATGCCGAGCACGCCCATATCAGCCAATCCCTGGCCATCGTCCACCCGCTGATGCTCAGCCACGGCCGCAATGCCGAGGTCTGGGACGCTTCGGGCAAGCGCTATATCGACTTCGTCGGCGGCATCGGTGTGCTCAACCTCGGCCATTGCCATCCGCAGATCGTCGAGGCGGTCCGCGAGCAGGCCGGGCGCCTCACCCATTCGGCGTTCAACGCGCTGCCCCACCAGGGTTACGGCCAGTTCATGCAGGCCCTGGCGCGCTTCGTGCCAGTGTCCTATCCGCTGTGTGGCATGCTCACCAACAGCGGCGCCGAGGCCACCGAAAATGCCCTGAAGATTGTCCGCGCCGCCACCGGCCGCGCCGCCGTGGTGGCCTTCGATGGCGGCTTCCATGGGCGCACCCTGGCTGCGCTCAATCTCAACGGCAAGGTCGCGCCCTATAAACAGAAACTCGGCAGCCTGCCGGGGCCGGTCTACCACCTGCCATACCCCAGCGTGGACAATGAGGTCAGCGTCGAGCAGGCGATGGTGGCCATGCAGCGCCTGTTCAGCGTCGAGATCGATGCGGCCGACGTTGCCTGCATCGTGGTCGAAGCGGTGCAGGGCGAGGCAGGTTTTCAGGCGCTGAATGCCGATTTTGCCCAGCACTTGCGGCGCTTCTGCGATGCCAATGGCATCGTGCTGATTATTGATGAAATCCAATCCGGCTTCGGCCGCACCGGCCAGCGCTTCGCCTTCACCCGGCTGGGCATAGAGCCGGACTTGTTGCTGTTGGGCAAGAGCATCGCCGGCGGCTTGCCGCTGGGCGCAGTGGTTGGGCGTAAAGCACTGCTCGATGCGCTGCCCAAGGGCGGTCTGGGCGGCACCTATTCGGGCAATCCGCTGGCCTGCGCCGCTGCCTTGGCGACCCTGGAGTTGATGAGCGATATCAACCTGGCCACCTGGGGTGAACGTCAGGAACAGTGCGTGCTCAAGCATTACCAGCGCTGGCAGGACAGCGAACTGGCTCCGGCCCTGGCGCGCCTGACCGGCGTCGGCGCCATGCGCGGCATCGAACTGCGCAGTGCCGACGGCGGTCCTGGCAGCGAGCGCCTGAATCGGCTGCTAAGCGCCGCGCGTGAGGCCGGGTTGCTGCTGATGCCCAGCGGTAAATACCGCCACATCATCCGCTTGCTGGCGCCGCTTACTGCCGAAGCCGAGCTGCTCGACGAAGGCTTTGAGATATTCCGGCGTTGTTTGCAGGCAAGTCTTTGAGTTGAAGAATTCCAGCTAGGAATGATCTCTGGAAAATTAATCGTTTGAGCCGTCTGGCAGTCCTGCACAGAATGCTGCGAACAGAATCGAGCAAATCGCCTGTCGATGTTTCGATCAATACGGGCGCTGCCAGGAGTGGAGTTGTATGCAGAACGATGCCTTTGTCAGTCCGGAGCAGATCCGCGCGCGCTTCTCCCAGGCGCTGTCGGCCATGTATCAGGCCGAGGTGCCGCTGTACGGCGAGTTGTTGGCGCTGGTCGCCACGCTCAATCGACAGACCCTCGCCGCCAACCCGCAGCTTGCCGAGCAGCTGCGCCAGGCCGGCGAGCTGGACAGGCTGAACGAGGAGCGCCATGGCGCCATCCGCCTGGGTAGCGCTGCCGAACTGGCGACCATGGCGCGGCTGTTCGCGGTGCTGGGTATGCAGCCAGTGGGCTATTACGACCTGGCCGATGCTGGCGTGCCCGTGCATGCCACGGCATTTCGTCCGCTGAACGAGGATGCGCTACGGCTTAGCCCGTTTCGCGTCTTCACCTCGCTACTGCGCCTGGAGTTGATCGGCGATCCGGCGCTGCGTCAGCAGGCCGAGCAGATTCTTGCCGGCCGGCAGATTTTCACCCCTGGCGCGTTGGCCCTGATCGAGCGCTTCGAGCGACAAGGCGGGCTCACCGAGCAAGAGGCCCAGGCCTTTATCGAGCAAGCCCTGGAAACCTTCCGCTGGCACAGCCAGGCCGGAGTGAGTGCCGCGGTCTATCAGCAATTGCAGGGGCAGCACCGGCTGATCGCCGATGTGGTGGCATTCAAAGGCCCGCATATCAATCACCTGACGCCGCGCATCCTCGATATCGATGCGGCCCAGGCCGCGATGCCGCGCCATGGCATGGCCGCCAAGGAATGGGTGGAGGGCCCACCACCTCGGCGCCATCCGATCCTGCTGCGTCAGACCAGCTTCAAGGCCCTCGACGAGGCGGTGCAGTTCAGTTGCGCCAGCCCAGGGCAGCACAGCGCGCGCTTCGGCGAGATCGAGCAACGCGGCGCGGCGCTTACCGCCAAGGGCCGCGCGCTCTACGACCAATTGCTGCAAGCCACCCGCGAGCGCTGCACAGGCGTCGCCAAGCACGACTACGCGCAGTGCTATGCCGAAACGTTGGCGCAGTGCTTCGCCGACTTTCCCGATGACCTTGAAATGCTGCGCCGTCAGGGCCTGGCGTTTTTCCGCTACCGGGTCACCGAGGCGGGGCGGGCGGCGCAGGCGGCGGGCAGCCTGGCCGGCGACCTGGAGGCTTTGCTCAAGACCGGACAACTGGCCTGCGAACCGCTGGTTTACGAGGACTTCCTGCCAGTCAGTGCCGCAGGCATCTTCCAATCCAATCTGGGCGACGCCAACCGCGAACGCTATCGCCAAGACGCCAACCGCACCGAATTCGAGCAGGCCCTGGGCCGGCCGGTGCAGGATGAATTGGCGCTCTACGCCGATTACCAAAGCCGTTCGCTGCAGGCCTGCGCAAGAGAGCTGGGGATGGATTTTGCCGAGGCCGGTTTGGCCTGAATAGAAGTGCATTTACGCCCTATTGCGGATATTGCTTGAGCTAAATCCCCGGCAGTTTTTGTCGGGGATTTTTAGTTTCTGTAGCCATTGGGTGTTGCGCGGCGAGCGGTGATTTCCCGTTTGCTATCGAGTCATTTTTGGAATGAAGCGAGTCCTTATTTTCGTTTGAGCGTGGCCGGCTTAGTTGTTTAGATCGGCTGGTGTCATTACGTACAAGAATAAAAAGGTAACCCCTATGCAAGCGTGCGTTCCTGCGTTGGAAATCCGTGATTTGCACAAGAACTATGGCGATCTGCAGGTGCTCAAGGGCGTTTCACTGACCGCCCGCGACGGCGACGTGATCTCGATCCTCGGTTCCTCCGGCTCCGGCAAGTCGACCTTCCTGCGCTGCATCAACCTGCTGGAAAACCCCAGCAAGGGCGAGATTCATGTCGCCGGCGAGCGGCTCAAGCTCAGGCCCAGCCGCCACGGCGAGTTGGTCGCCGCCGATAACCGGCAGATCAACCGGCTGCGCAGTGAGCTGGGCTTTGTGTTCCAGAACTTCAACCTGTGGCCGCATATGAGCGTGCTCGACAACATCATCGAGGCACCGCGCCGGGTGCTCGGCCTGAGCAAGGCCGAGGCCATCGAACGCGCCGAGGCGCTGCTGGCCAAGGTCGGTATCGGCGACAAGCGCCACGTCTATCCCAACCAGTTGTCCGGCGGCCAGCAACAGCGTGCGGCCATCGCCCGCACGCTGTGTATGGAACCCAAGGTGATCCTGTTCGACGAGCCGACCTCGGCCCTGGACCCGGAAATGGTCCAGGAGGTGCTGGGCGTGATCCGCGCCTTGGCCGAGGAGGGCCGCACCATGCTGCTGGTCACCCACGAGATGAGTTTCGCCCGCCAGGTGTCCAGTGAGGTGGTGTTCCTGCACCAGGGCCGCGTCGAGGAGCAGGGCAGCCCCGCGCAAGTGTTCGACCAGCCGCAGTCGCCGCGCTGCCAACAATTTATGTCCAGCAACCACTAACGGAGCACCACGCATGCATAACTACAAGAACATCCTGCTCGCTGCCGCCACCACTCTGCTCTTCAGCGGCCAGGCGCTTGCCGCCGACACGCTGAAGATCGGCACCGAAGGCGCTTACCCGCCGTTCAATCTGATCGACGCCAATGGCCAGGTTGGCGGTTTCGATGTGGAAATCGCCCAGGCCCTGTGCGCCAAGATGCAGGCCGAGTGCGAAGTGGTCACTTCTGATTGGGACGGCATCATCCCGGCGTTGAACGCGCGCAAGTTCGATTTCCTCGCCGCCTCCATGTCGATCACCGACGAACGCAAGCAGGCGGTGGATTTCACCGAGGCCTACTACACCAACAAGCTGCAGTTTATTGCGCCGAAAAGCGCGGGCTTCAACACCGACAAGGCCAGCCTCCAGGGCAAGGTTATCGGTGCCCAGCGCGCCACCATCGCCGGCACCTGGCTGGAAGACAACCTCGACGGCGTGGTCGAGATCAAACTCTATGACACCCAGGAAAACGCCTATCTCGACCTGACCTCGGGCCGTCTCGACGGCGTGCTGGCGGACAAGTTCGTCAACTGGCAATGGCTCAAGAGCGCAGCCGGACAAGGCTTCGAATTCAAGGGTGAGCCGGTATTCGACAACGACCGGATCGGCATCGCCGTGCGCAAGAATGACCCGCTGCGCGACAGGCTCAACCTGGCGCTCGCCGCGATCATCGCCGATGGCACCTATGCGCGGATCAATCAGAAGTATTTCCCGTTCAGTATCTACTGACCGCTCTTCTACCGAGAGTTCTTGCCCGGTTATGGCCGGGCAGCAACGCTGACTAAGGTAATCCCTATGATTGCGGATCTGCACGGTTTCGGTCCCGCCCTGGTCGCGGGCACCTGGATAACCATCAAGCTGGCCCTGTCCTCGTTGGCCTTGGGCCTGTTGCTCGGCCTGGCCGGCGCTCTGTGCAAAACCTCCAGGTTTGGTTTTTTGCAGTGGCTGGGTTCGAGCTATTCGACCCTGGTGCGTGGCGTGCCGGAATTGCTCTGGGTGCTGTTGATCTACTTCGGTACGGTCAATCTGCTGCGCTGGCTGGCCGATAGCCTGGGCATCGCCAGCCTGGAGCTGAGCCCCTTTGCCGCCGGCACCATCGCCCTGGGCTTGTGCTTCGGCGCATATGCCACCGAGGTGTTTCGCGGCGCCATCCTGGCGATCCCCAAGGGCCACTGCGAGGCCGGCCAGGCACTGGGCCTGGGCGGGGCAAGAATTCTCTGGCGTTTGGTGCTGCCGCAGATGTGGCGTATCGCGCTGCCGGGCTTGGGTAACCTGTTTATGATTTTGATGAAAGACACCGCACTGATCTCGGTGATCGGCCTGGAAGAAATCATGCGCCATTCGCAGATCGCGGTGACGGTAAGCAAGCAGCCCTTCACCTTCTACCTGGTGGCGGCCTTTATCTACCTGGGGCTGACGATTCTCGCCATGGCCGGCTTGGCGCTGATGGAAAAACGCGCGGCGCGTGGCTTCGTGAGGGCCAGCGCATGAACTGGGAATTGATGATCAAGTGGATGCCGCGTCTGCTCGAAGGCGCCTGGCTGACCCTGGAGCTGGTGGCCATCGCCGTATTGGCCGGGCTGATCCTGGCCATTCCCCTGGGCATCGCACGCAGCGCGCAACAGGCCTGGGTGCGGGCGCTGCCTTACGGCTATATCTTCTTCTTTCGTGGTACGCCGCTGCTGGTGCAGTTGTTTCTGGTCTATTACGGCCTGGCGCAGTTCGAGGCAGTGCGCCAAAGCGCATTCTGGCCGGTGCTGCGTGACCCCTACTGGTGCGCGGTGATCACTTTGACGCTGCACACCGCAGCCTATATCGCCGAGATTTTGCGTGGCGCCATTCAAGCCATACCGCCGGGGGAAATCGAGGCGGCGCGGGCCTTGGGTATGTCGCGCGGCCAGGCGCTGCTGCGCATCATCCTGCCGCGGGCCACGCGCATCGGCCTGCCGGCCTACAGCAACGAGGTGATCCTGATGCTCAAGGCCAGTGCCTTGGCCAGCACCATCACCCTGTTGGAGCTGACTGGTATGTCGCGCACCATCATCGCCCGCACCTATCAGCCGGTGGAAATCTTCCTGATGGCGGGGGTGTTCTACCTGCTCAGCGCCTACGTGCTGGTGCGGCTATTCCGTGTGCTGGAAAAACGCCTGCGGGTGGACGCCTGTCAGGGGCGTTGAGCGCCATGCATGCGTTAGCGTTTACGCCCGGTTGACGCAAGGTCGCCGGGCGGCTGTTTTGCTAAGATGCCGCTCCTTTCCCACTCTCTTGTTTTGGTAGCCCCCTCGATGTCCGAGCTTTCCGCCATTCGCCTCGACGAAATCGACCGTCAGCTGATCGCCGCCTTGCAACTCGATGCCCGCGAGAGCGTGGCCATGCTCGCGCGCAAGCTCGGCATCGCGCGCACCACAGTGATCTCGCGCATCGCTCGGCTGGAGAAGAGCAAGGTGATCACCGGCTACGGCGTGCGTCTGGGCCAGAGCGTGGCCGAGGGCGGGCTGCAGGCCTACGTCGGCATCACCTTGCAGCCGCGTTCGGGCAAGGAAGTGCTGCGCCGCTTGAGCAATATGCCGGAGGTGCAGCAGCTGTGTACGGTCAGTGGTGAGTTCGACTTCGTTGCCTGGCTGCGCGCCGACACGCCCGAGCGGCTGGATCAGCTGCTGGACGAGATAGGCGCGGTAGACGGGGTGGAGAAGACCACCACGTCGATCATCCTGTCGTGCAAGATCGATCGCGGCGGGCGCTTGTAGGCGGGATTTCAGCCGGACGCTGCCGTTTTAAACAGCAGCGTCTCATCAGCTTCTTACTTATTGGATTGCGACAGCAACGCCTGGGCGCGGATCTGATCCAGGCTCTGCCGTGGCGTCAGCGCCTGCGGGTCGATGCGAATTTCGATCAGCGCCGCCTTGCCGGCCTGCTGCGCCCGGACGAAGGCACCGGCGAACTCGGCGGTGGCCTGTACCACCTCGGCATGCAGGCCATAGGCGCGGGCCAGGGCGGCGAAGTCGGGGTTGTGCAAGGCGGTGCCGGATACCCGCCCTGGGTAGTGACGCTCCTGATGCATGCGGATAGTGCCGTACATGCCATTGTTGACCACGATAAAAATCACCCGCGCGTCATGCTGGATGGCCGTGGCCAGTTCCTGGCCGTTCATCATAAAACAGCCGTCGCCGGCAAAGCTGAGCACCTGGCGGCTGGGCGCGGCCAGCGCAGCGGCAATGGCCGCCGGCACGCCATAACCCATGGAGCCATTGGTGGGTGCCAACTGGCTACGAAAGCTCCGGTACTGATAAAAACGCTGCAGCCAAATCGCATAATTGCCTGCACCGTTGCAGACAATGGCGTCGCTTGGCAGATGATCGCCCAACCAGGCGATGATCTCGCCCATCTGCACCGCGCCGGGGGCTGTTGGGCACACAAGGTTGTTGCGGTAGGCCTGATTCAGTTGGCCGATCCAATCGCAGTGGCGTTCGGCCGGCGCGGCGGCTAGTTCGGCGGCCTGGCGGGCGAACGCGGCCATGCCGCTGACTATCGCCAGGGTCGGCTGGTAGACGCGGCCCAGTTCCTCCAGGCCGGCATGCACATGGATCAGGCGCTGGCGGGGCGTGGGAATGTCCAGCAGGCTGTAGCCGCTGCTGCTCACTTCGCCCAACCGGCTGCCCACGACCACCAGCAGATCGGCATTCTTCACCGCCTGAACCAGTTCGGCGCTGGCCGCCAGGCCGAGGTCGCCGGCGTACTGCATATGGCAGTTGTCGAACAGATCCTGGCGGCGGAACGACAAGGCCACCGCCAGGCGCTGGTTTTCTGCAAAGCGGCCGATAGCCTCGACGGCCTGCGCATCCCAACCGCCGCCACCGAGAATCAGCAGTGGCCGTTCGGCTTCGGCCAGCAGCGCGTGCATCTGCGCCAGTTGCGCACCGCCGGGTTGGGCGTGGATCGGCTGGCTGGGCAGGGCGTCGGCGACCGTCGCCGATTCGCACAGCATGTCTTCCGGTAACACCACCACGACCGGGCCGGGGCGGCCGCTGATGGCGCGCTGGAAGGCCTGGGCCAACAACTCGGGTAGGCGCCGTGGATCGTCGATCTGCACCACCCACTTGGCCAGCGGCGCGTACATCTGCCGGTAATCGATCTCCTGAAAGGCTTCGCGGGTCTGTTGGTCGCGGGCCACCTGGCCGATAAACAACAGCATCGGCGTGGAGTCCTGAAAGGCCGTGTGTACGCCAACGGATGCGTTGGTCGCCCCCGGGCCGCGGGTGACCATGCACACCCCCGGTTTGCCGGTGAGTTTGGCGTGGGCTTCGGCCATATAGGCCGCGCCGCCTTCCTGGCGGCACACCACCAGGTCGATCTGCTCGCGGGCATCGTGCAGCGCGTCGAGCACCGCCAGGTAGCTTTCGCCGGGCACGCAAAACACCCGCTCGACGGCATTGAGACGCAGCGCATCGACCAGTATTTGTCCGCCGGTACGCGGTTTGAGATGTGAATTCACAGGGCACTCCGTAAGCATCAAGCGCCTGTCAGGCGCAGGGGTAGTCTGTACCTGGTTGCCTGAAAGCGCCGCGTTAGCGCTGCGCTCTTCTGGCTCTGAATAAGTACCTGCCCGCGAGAGCGGGCAGGTGGCGCTGGCTTATGCGGCTGCTAGGTTCTCTACGACGTTTTCTTCGTAGGCCTTGCCGAAGCGGTTGGCGAGGAAGTCATCGAGGGACACCTGCTCCTGGCTGATAAAGCCCGACTGCGGCAGCTGCTTGGCGCGGAACAGATCCAATGCAGCGCAGATGCCCGCAGCAGTGGTGATCTGGATGGCACTGGTAACGCGGCCGCTGCGTACATCGGCGAAAATCTTGCGGCTGAATACCTGCTGCACCAGCTTGCCATCCTTCAGCCCGCTGACGGTGACAAACACCAGCACCACATCCTGCATGGTGCTCGGCACGGCGCCGCGCAGAATGTCCTTGAGCTTTTCCTGGTTGTCGGAGAGACGCAGGTCTTCCAGCAGGAACTTCATCAGGTCGCGATGGCCCGGGTAGCGCACGGTCTTGTAATCCAGAGTTTCGACCTGACCCTTGAGGGTCTCGCACAGGGTGCCGAGGCCGCCCGAGGTGTTAAAGGCTTCGTACTCGACGCCGTCGAGGGAGAAATGTTCCAGGCCTTCGAGGGCCTGTACCAGTTGCAGGCGACCATTGCGGATCGCTTCGCAAGGGTGGCAGTACTCGTTGACCAGGCCGTCGACGCTCCAGGTCAGGTTGTATTTCAGCGAGTTGGTGGGGAATTCCGGCAGGGCACCGACGCGCATCTTCACTTCGCGCACGCTGTCAAAGCGGCTGGCCAGGGAGTGCGCGGCAATCCCGATAAAGCCTGGGGCCAGGCCGCACTGTGGCATAAACGCGACCTTGGCATCCTTGGCCAATTCCATGATGGTCTTGGTGGCGTGCACGTCTTCGGTCAGGTCGAAGTAATGGGTGTTGCTGTTTTTTGCGGCTTTGGCCACGCCGATAGCCATGTGGTAGGGCAGCGCGTTGAGCACCGCATCCTGATCGACCATGAGCTGCTCCAGGGCCGCGCCGTCGGCGGAGTCAAGCTCGCGGGTGGCGATCCCCAGTTCGGCGATTGCACGCAGGGAGGCCGCATCGCGGTCGGCGACCAGCACGTTATAGTCGCCGCTGTTGTGCAGCAATTGCGCGATGGTGTAGCCGATATGGCCAGCGCCAAGCAGGAGTACGTTCATTGTTGTTTTCTCCAGAGTTCGGGTGAGGACGCAGCCAGTCTAGAGAGCGCTTTATCCGACAATAAGACGTGAAAAGTAGCATTACGATGATTGCGCGATACGTTATGACGACTTTCTGATGCGATATGCAGTGTTCTGCTTGCTGGTAGGTTATGCGTCCTCGCCTGCCATGGTGTTTACTCAAGGCACTTGTGTAGCGGAGGCCGGAACGCGCCTATGTACAAAGACCTGAAGTTTCCCGTGCTGATCGTGCACCGCGATATCAAGGCCGATACCGTGGCCGGTGATCGGGTTCGCGCCATCGCCCAAGAACTGGAGCAGGACGGCTTCAGTATTCTTTCCACCGCCAGCTCCGCCGAGGGGCGCATCGTTGCCTCCACGCACCATGGCCTGGCCTGCATTCTGGTCGCCGCCGAAGGCGCGGGGGAAAACAAGAACCTGTTGCAAGATATGGTCGAGCTGATCCGCATCGCGCGCCGTCGTGCACCGCAATTGCCGATTTTCGCCTTGGGCGAGCAGGTGACCATAGAGAACGCACCGGCCGAAGCCATGGTCGACCTCAACCAGCTGCGCGGCATTCTCTATCTGTTCGAAGACACCGTGCCGTTCCTCGCCCGCCAGGTGGCGCGCGCCGCGCGTAATTATCTGGATTGTCTGCTGCCGCCATTCTTCAAGGCGCTGGTGCAACACACCGCGCAGTCCAATTATTCCTGGCACACGCCCGGCCATGGCGGCGGCGTGGCCTATCGCAAGAGTCCGGTGGGGCAGGCCTTTCACCAGTTTTTCGGCGAAAACACCCTGCGTTCTGACCTCTCGGTGTCGGTGCCGGAGCTGGGTTCGCTGCTCGATCACACCGGCCCCCTGGCCGAAGCTGAGGCTCGCGCCGCGCGTAACTTCGGCGCCGATCACACCTACTTCGTGATCAACGGTACTTCGACGGCGAATAAGATCGTCTGGCACAGCATGGTTGGTCGCGATGACCTGGTGCTGGTGGATCGCAACTGCCACAAGTCGATCCTCCATTCGATCATCATGACCGGTGCGATCCCGCTGTACCTGTGCCCGGAACGCAACGAGCTGGGCATTATCGGGCCGATTCCGCTGAGCGAGTTCAGCCGCGAGTCGATCCAGGCCAAGATCGACGCCAGCCCGCTGGCCAAGGGGCGCGTGTCGAGCAGCAGCGGGGCGATGGTCAAGCTGGTGGTGGTGACCAACTCGACCTACGACGGCCTCTGCTATAACGCCGAGCTGATCAAGCAGACCCTGGGCAATAGCGTCGAAGTGCTGCATTTTGACGAGGCCTGGTACGCCTACGCGGCGTTTCATGAGTTCTATGCCGGGCGCTACGCCATGGGCACCGCTCGCACCGACAATGCGCCGCTGGTGTTTAGCACCCATTCCACCCATAAACTGCTGGCGGCCTTTAGTCAGGCCTCGATGATTCATGTGCAGGACGGCGGCACGCGCCAGCTCGACCGCGACCGCTTTAACGAAGCCTTTATGATGCATATCTCCACCTCGCCGCAGTACGGCATCATCGCCTCGCTGGATGTGGCCTCGGCGATGATGGAAGGGCCGGCCGGGCGCTCGCTGATTCAGGAAACCTTCGATGAGGCCCTGAGTTTCCGCCGCGCCCTGGCCAATCTGCGGCAGAACCTCAGTGTCGATGACTGGTGGTTCAGTATCTGGCAGCCGCCGCAGGCCGAAGGCACCGATGATGTGGTGACCCAGGACTGGCTGCTGCAGCCGCAAGCCGACTGGCACGGCTTCGGCGATGTTGCCGAAGACTATGTGCTGCTCGATCCGATCAAGGTGACCCTGGTCACCCCAGGGCTGACCGCCGATGGCAAGCTGGCCGTGCGCGGCATTCCGGCGGCGGTGGTCAGCAAGTTCCTCTGGGAGCGCGGCCTGGTGGTGGAGAAAACCGGTCTGTATTCCTTCCTGGTGCTGTTCTCCATGGGCATTACCAAGGGCAAGTGGAGCACGCTGCTGACCGAGTTGCTGGAGTTCAAGCGCAGTTACGACGCCAACCTGCCATTGAGCGATGTGCTGCCCTCGATTGCCCAGGCCGATAAGACCTTCTATCAAGGCATGGGCCTGCGTGACCTGTGCGATGCCTTGCATGCCTGTTACCGCGAAAATGCCACGGCCAAGGCGCTCAAGCGCATGTACACGGTGCTGCCGGAAGTGGCGCTCAAACCGGCCGATGCCTATAACCAACTGGTCCGCGGCGAAGTCGAGGCGGTGCCGCTTGAGCAGCTGGAAGGTCGCATTGCCGCGGTGATGCTGGTGCCCTATCCGCCCGGTATTCCGCTGATCATGCCGGGCGAGCGCTTTACCGCGCAGACTCGCTCGATCATCGATTACCTGGCCTTTGCCCGCACCTTCGATCGCAGCTTCCCCGGTTTCGATGCCGATGTGCACGGCCTGCAGCGCGAGGAGGGGCTCTACACCGTGGATTGCATCAAGGCCTGATCCTGCTCTGGTCTGCAGCCGTGCCTGGCGGTGCCGACGTTATGCGCCGGCTGCCGCCTGTCTTTCTCAGTAGATCAAGCGCTTATCGCCGATAAGTAAAAAATGAGCTTAACTTTGATGACGTGGTCTGCGTCACAGTGGTCAGCATCGACATTTGTCGGTTGGTTGTTATAGTTGCTCGATTTTTAGCATAAGAAGATTTTCATTGTGCGCTTGCGCCCCAGCTGAGGATGACTGCCATGTCCGACTACAAAGCCTTTAATGTCGTATTGGCAGATAAGGTCGCCCATGTGGCGATCAATCGCCCGGAAAAAGTCAACGCGATGAACGCGGACTTCTGGCGCGAAATCATCGAGATTTTCCGCTGGATCGACGCCACCGATGAAGTGCGCGCCGTGGTGATTTCCGGGGCGGGCAAGCATTTCTCTTCGGGTATCGACCTGATGATGCTGGCCTCGCTCGGCAGCCAGATGGGCCCGGATGTCGGCCGTAATGCGGAAAAGCTGCGGCGCAAGATTCTTGAACTGCAAGCCTCGTTCAATGCCGTGGACAATTGCCGCAAGCCGGTGCTTGCAGCCATTCAAGGCTACTGCCTGGGCGGCGCGATTGATCTGATTTCGGCCTGCGACATGCGTTACTCGACGGTCGATGCGCAGTTTTCGATCAAGGAAATCGACATTGGCATGGCGGCCGACGTCGGCACCTTGCAGCGCCTGCCGCGCATTATTGGTGACGGCATGATGCGCGAACTGGCCTTTACCGGCCGCACCATCGCTGGTGAAGAGGCCCGTAGCATTGGCCTGGTCAACCGCACTTACGCCGATGCCGATGCCTTGCTCGATGGCGTGATGGGCATTGCCCGCGAGATCGCCAGCAAGTCGCCGGTGGCGATTCGTGGCACCAAGCAAATGATTCGCTACATGCGCGATCACCGGGTCGATGACGGCCTGGAATATATCGCCACTTGGAACGCCGCCATGCTGCAATCGGTGGATCTGCGGGTGGCCATGACGGCTCATATGAGCAAGCAGAAACCGGAGTTCGCCGACTGATGTTGCCCTTTCACCTGTCTTTATTCCCAACGCGGGAGGCGCAATAGCTCATGGTTTCTGGAGCCACGTCGCTTAATCTGGTGCGCGATGAACTGTTCACCACCATGGAAGAGGCTGAGTCGAGCCTCGAACACTTTATCGCCGACCGGCACAACGGCAGCCTGCTGCAACAGGCCGTGGAAAGCCTGCATCAGGTGCGCGGTACGTTGAACCTGATTGAGCTGACCGGTGCCGAGTTGCTCGCTCAGGAAGTGCTGGATCAGGCCACCGATATTCCTGCCGGTGCCGGCGAAGAACGCGATGTCCAGCTTTCGGCCCTGAGCAACGCGTTGCACGTGCTGCGCCGCTATCTGGAAAACGTTGAAGCGCACCGCCAGGAAATGCCGGAACTGCTGCTGCCGGCGATCAACGACCTGCGTCACGCCGGCAGTCAGCCGGCCTTGCCGGAAAGCTTCTTTTTCAGCGTGCGCCTCGACCACAGTCGCCCGCGTACCTCGCCACCTTCGGTGGATGGTGCGGCGCGAGAAAGTGAGGGGCGCCGTCTGCGCCATATGTATCAGGTAGGGCTGCTGGGTTTTATCCGTGAGCAGAATCCGCAGGCCAGTCTGAAGTTGATGGGCCGCGCGTTGGCCCGTCTCGACAGCCTATTTGCCAACGAGCCGCGCGGTCGTCTGTGCTGGGTGGGCGCGGCGGCTGTTGAGGCGCAGATCGACGGCCAATTGCTGGCGCGCAAGTCGCGCAAGCAGCTGTTCTCCCGGCTTGACCGCGAACTCAAGCAGATGCTTGCCAGCGGTCAATATGAAGCGCCACGCGGCCTGCTCAAGGAATTGCTCTATCTGGTGGCCCTGGCGGATAGCCGTGGGCCGCACGCGGCAGCCCTGAGTGACGTATTCGGTTTGACGCCATTGCCCTTTACCGATCATCTGCTGGAAGAGGAGTACCAGCGCCTGGCAGGCCCGGGTCAGGCGGTGATGCGTTCGTTGAGCTCGGCGATCCGTGAGGAGCTGACCAGCGTCAAGGACATGCTCGATCTGATCGAGCGCGGTACCCTGCAAAGCGAGAGTCTGAACAACCTGCATGCCCTGCTTGGCAAGCTGAGCAAGACCCTCGGCATGGTCGGCCTGAGTTCGGCCGGCAACTCGCTAAGCGCGCAACTGCCAACCGTTGCCAGCTGGAGCGAGGAGAGTGCGCCGCAACCGCAGGAACTGCATAAACTGGCCGATGCCGTGCTGTACGTCGAAGGCATGGTCGCCAGCCTGGAGCGTGGTGAACGCCGTGAAACACGGCCTGCTCAGGCGCAGCCGGGTGATGAGACTGATTCCTTTGCTCTGCATCAGCTTAACGAGGCGCGCATCGTCGTGGTCGATGAGGCCCAGGCCGGCCTGGCCCTGGCCAAACGGGCGATTACCGCGTACCTGGAGTCGGGCGGCGAGCGCATGCACCTGTCCAACGTGCCGTTCAGCCTGCAAGCTGTGCGCGGCGGCTTGTGGTTCCTTGGTCAGGAGCGTGCCGCACTGCTGGTCGGTGCCTGCGCCGCTTACATCCAGCAGCATATGTTCGATGCGCCGCAGATGCCGTCCGAGCAGATGCTGGAAACCCTCGCCGATGCCCTGAGCAGCCTTGAGTACTACCTTGAGGCCGGTGCGGTGCTGCGCCCGGAAACCCAGCCCAGCGTGCTCGACCTTGCCGCAGACAGCGTGCGGGCCCTGGGCATGCCGCTGGAGGCTTGAGCATGCAGCGCTGGCAACCCACTGTGCTCGACAGTCAGCAACCCGGTGGCTGGGTGGTTGCGCATTGCAAGCAGCACTTTCTGGCGGACAGCAACGGTGTGCTGTTCCCCCGTGAGTGGCTAAAAAAGCAGGACCTGCCGATCATCGCCGAGCATGGCCTGGGTCATTTTGATGGCGATGCGGTCTACCTGCTGGAGTTGAGTCAGCCCTTCGACATGCCCGGCTGTGCCTGGCAGAGCCTGCGCCAATTTATGCTGCAGGGTGATGCCGACACCTTCAAGTTACTCAGCTATGCCACACAGATTGGCACCTGGGCCAGCCAGCACCGCTTCTGCGGCAGCTGCGGTGGGGCGATGCAGCATGTTGCGGGGGAGCGCGCCATGCACTGCGTGCGCTGCGAGCTGCAGCATTACCCCAGGCTTTCACCGAGCATGATCGTGCTGGTCACCCGCGGCGATGAGATTCTTCTGGCGCGCTCGCCACGCTTTGTTTCCGGGGTCTACAGCACCCTGGCCGGCTTCGTTGAAGCGGGCGAATCGGTGGAGCACTGCGTGGCCCGTGAAGTGCGCGAAGAGGTCGGGGTTGAGATCAGCAACCTGCAGTACCTCGGCAGTCAGGGCTGGCCGTTCCCGCATTCGCTGATGCTGGGTTTCCATGCCGAGTACGCCGGTGGCGATATCGTTCTGCAGGTCGACGAAATCGAGGATGCCCAGTGGTTCAGCGTGCATGACCTGCCGCCATTGCCGGCTTCGCGTTCGATAGCGCGTTATTTGATCGACGCCTATGTGGCGCGCCGCCTAGGCCAGCCCGAACCAGTGCTGCCAGGCTAGGCGCACGGTCAACGCCAGTACCACCAGGATAAATACCGGGCGGATAAACTTCGAGCCGCCCTTGATAGCCGTGCGTGCGCCGAGAAACGCCCCGACCATCAGTGCCAAGCCCATGCAGATGCCCAGCAGCCAGGCCACTTGCCCGCTGATGATAAATACGCTGAGAGCGCAGATATTGCTGACGAAGTTCATGCTGCGGGCCACGCCGCTGGCCTTGACCAGGTCGAGCGGGTAAAGCAATAGGCTGCTGACCGTCCAGAAAGCGCCAGTGCCTGGGCCCGCCACGCCATCATAGAAACCCAGGCTGAGGCTCTGTGGCCACTGCCGGCCCTTGGCCATCGGCGCTTCGGCGAGCAGCGGCGCGGCCGGGGTTTTGCCGAACAGCAGGTACAGGCCGCAGGCAAACACCACCGCAGGTAACAGCTGGTTCAACCACTCAGACGGCAGCCATTGCGCCATGGCGGCGCCGAGCAGGGCGCCGAGCGCCGTACCGATCAGCGCATTGCGCCATTGGCTGGGGCTGAACAGTTTGCGCCGGTAGAAGGTGTAGCTGGCGGCGGCCGAGCCGAAGCTGGCGCAGAGTTTATTGGTGCCCAGGGCCAGGTGCGGCGGCAGGCCCGCAGTCAGCAGCGCAGGAATGGTCAGCAAGCCGCCACCGCCAGCAATTGCATCGATAAAGCCGGCAATAAACGCGACCAAAGCGAGAATCGCCAGGGTGGTCAGGTCAACACTGAGTTCAAACGGGAAAGCCATTTAAAAACACGTCCTGTGTCTAATTGTGCTGTTCTCTTGCTGTTCGCCAGCCAGGTAGCTGCGCATAATGCCGGCAATTTCAGGCATAAGGAATGCGCGGCGATGCAATACGGCGGACTGGCATGGGCAACGGCATTGCTGGGGTTACTGGCGGCCTTTGTTGCGGCGCGCATCCTGTTTAATCGGCAGTGGTTTCTTGGTTGGCTGCGCGGCACCTGTGGCCTGGCATTTCTCGCCCTGGCGGCGCTGATTGGCCTGCTGGCCAACGATTTGCGCAGCTATGCGCCGATTCCTCAAGGTAAGCCGCTGGCCACGCTGAGCTTCAAGGCGGACGGCCCGCTGTATCGAGTCAGCGTGCTGGAGGGCGGTCGTGAGCGTACGCTGACCATGGAGGGCGATCTCTGGCAGCTGGATGCGCGGTTCCTGCAGTGGAAGGGCCTGGCGGCGTTGATCGGCCTACAACCGGGTTATCGCCTGGAAAAACTCTCGGGGCGTTTCCTCTCGATCGAGCAGCAAAGTCTGGCGCAGCACACCCGTGTCGAACTGGCGCGCAGCCCTTACGGCATCGATCTGTGGCGCTGGCTGCGATTGGGTCAGCATGACCTGTTGATCTTCGATCCGCAGGCGCGCCGGGTGACCTACCTGCCGCTGGCCGATGAGGCGGTTTACAGCATCAACCTGACACCGGCCGGTTTGCTCGCCGAGCCGATGAACCCGGCGGCCAAGCAGGCGCTAAAAGACTGGCAGTAGATTGCAGGCCGTCAAGCGTGGTGCGGCTGCGGCAAAAGGACTGCTGGCTGGTTTACGCTCAAGCATCGATTGCTGGATTGATCGCGAGAGAAACGGCCAGGCTTTGCAACGTCAACCAGGACCCTGGATGGCGCATTTGCAGGCTGGCGCTGCATGCTTGAGCGCTATACAACGCCGATTCAGCCAGAATTTTGCCTGCAGAAGGCTACGGATATATAGCCTGGAAAGGACCGCGCAATGCGGCCGTTTGGCACCGGCGTTATTACAGCGGACGGACGCGAATCAGCAGGCCCAAGCTGCCATTGTCAACAAAGGTCAACTCGCCGCTGGTCAGGCGACTGCTCTGCTTGATGCGCTCGCTGTCAGTCAGGGTGCCGCTGGCGTCGAGCTGATTGACCCAGACGTCGCTGTCCAGTTCGATCACGCGACCGGCCTTGAGGCTGATGGTGCCTTCGACGGGGTAGTGGCCGAACTGCTCATCGCCGGTGCTGATGGCGACGCGACTGCTCGATTCGCCTAGGCTCTGCGACCAAGCCTTGTGCAGCAACACCTGATAACCGCTGGATGGGCTGAGTTTGCCGGCTTCGGCATTCAGTGCGGTGCTGCGGCTGTTGCTGCCATCCACCGGCAGCGCGTTCTGCGCCCAGTTGTCGGGCGGCAGCTGGCCGGCGGAAATCGGCGTGGCGGCCTGGCGGAATACGATGACTTCAACTTCATAGAGGCTTTCAGCCAGGGCGGCGGTACTGCTGAGCAGGCTCACCAAGATTAGCGGCAGCAGGGCCAGGGTGCGGAGTGCGCGCATGGGTCAGTCCTTTAGGTAGAGGGAGTCAGGCGCTCGAACAGCGCCTCTAAGGTATGGAAGCGTTCTTCCGGGCGCTCCATGGGCACCTGGATTTTAAACATGGTCGCGCCTTCGAACTTGTAACGGTTCGGCGCGCTCTGGATCAGCTTGATCAGGGTGAGTGGATCGACACAGGTGTCGGCGGCGAATTCGATACGGCCGCCTTGCGGGCCGGCATCGACCTTCTTGATCCCGAGCTTCTCCGCCTGCAATTTCAGCAGGGTCATACGCACCAGGTTCTTGGTCGGCTCGGGCAGCAGGCCGAAGCGGTCGATCATCTCCACTTGCAGCTCTTTCAGGCCATCCTCGTCGGCGGCGTTGGCGATGCGCTTGTAGAGGATCAGGCGGGTGTGCACGTCGGGCAGATAGTCCTCGGGGATCAGCGCCGGCACCCGCAGGTTGATTTCCGGGCCGCCGCCAAGCGGCTGGTCGAGGTTGGGTTGCTCGCCCTTGCGGATGGATTTCACCGCGCGTTCGAGCATTTCCATATAGAGGGTGAAGCCCACCGCCTGGATCTGTCCGCTCTGACCATCGCCGAGCAGCTCGCCGGCACCACGGATTTCCAGGTCATGGGTGGCCAGCAGAAAGCCGGCGCCGAGGTCCTGGGCGCCGGAGATGGCTTCCAGGCGCTTCTGCGCATCATCGGTCATCTGCTTGCGTGGCGGGGTCAGCAGGTAGGCGTAAGCCTGGTGGTGGCTACGGCCGACGCGGCCGCGCAGCTGATGCAGCTGCGCCAGGCCGAACTTGTCGGCGCGTTCGATGATGATGGTGTTGGCGCTGGGTACGTCGATGCCGGTTTCGATGATGGTCGAGGCGATCAGCACGTTGAAGCGCTTGTGATAGAAGTCGCCCATCACCTGCTCCAGCTCGCGCTCGCGCATCTGCCCGTGGCCGATGCCGATGCGTGCCTCGGGCACCAGTTCGGCGAGGTCGGCGGCGCATTTCTCGATGGTTTTTACATCGTTGTGCAGGTAGTACACCTGGCCGCCGCGCAGCAGTTCGCGCAGCAGCGCTTCCTTGATGGTCGGGTTGTTCTGCTCCATGACGAAGGTGCGCACCGACAGGCGGCGCGCCGGCGGCGTGGCGATGATCGACAGGTCGCGCATGCCGGCCACGGCCATGTTCAGGGTGCGCGGAATCGGCGTGGCAGTCAGGGTGAGGATGTCGACTTCGCTGCGCAGGGTTTTCAGCTGCTCCTTCTGGCGTACGCCGAAACGGTGCTCTTCGTCGATGATCACCAGGCCCAGGTTGTTGAACTTGACGTCGTCCTGCAGCAGCTTGTGGGTGCCGATCACGATATCCACCTTGCCCTCGGCCAGTTGCTGCATGGCCTCGCTGACTTCGCGGGCCGACTTGAAGCGGCTCATCACTTCTACTTTTACCGGCCAATCGGCGAAGCGGTCGCGGAAGCTGTTGTAGTGCTGCTGGGCGAGCAAGGTGGTCGGCACCAGTACCGCCACCTGCTTGCCGCCATGCACGGCGATAAAGGCGGCGCGCATCGCCACTTCGGTCTTGCCGAAGCCGACATCGCCGCAGACCAGGCGATCCATCGGCTTCGCCGTGAGCATGTCGTTATACACAGCTTCGATGGCGGCTTGCTGGTCCGGGGTTTCCTCGAAGGGGAAACCGGCGCTGAAGGTGGCGTAATCGGCCTTGGGGTCAGCAAAGGCGTAGCCTTCGCGGGCGGCACGGCGGGCATAGATATCGAGCAGTTCGGCGGCAACATCGCGTACCTGTTCGGCGGCCTTGCGCTTGGCCTTCTGCCAGATTTCCGAGCCCAAGCGGTGCAGCGGTGCCAGGGCGTCGTCGCTGCCGGTGTAGCGCGCGATCAGGTGCAGGCTGGCCACCGGCACGTAGAGCTTGGCTTCCTCGGCGTACATCAGGGCGAGGAACTCGGCGGCCTGGCCGTCGAACTCCATGGTCACCAGGCCCAGGTAGCGGCCGACGCCATGGTCGATATGCACCACCGGCGCCCCTTCACGCAGCTCGGTAAGGTTCTTGATGACGTTGTCGCCGCCATCGCGGGACTTCTCGCGGCGCCGGCGCTGCATAACGCGCTGGCCGAACAGCGGGCTTTCCGCCACCAGGGCCAGGTCTTCGAGCAGCAGGCCGTCATCCAGCGGCGCGATGCAGATGCCCAAGCGCTCATTGCTGGTGGTAAAGGCTGGCCAGCTGTCGAATTCATTGGGCTTGAGCTTGAGGCGCGCGAGCAGCTCCAGCAGCACCTCGCGCCGCCCGGCGGATTCGGCGCAGAACAACACGCGACCGGGGTATTCCTCGATAAAGCGCCGCAGCGCGGCCAGCGGCTCACCGGCTTTGGCCTGAATCGCCAGGTCGGGCAGTGCTTTGGCATTGAAGCGCAGGCGGCCGACGCCTTCCTCGATATCGTCCTGGCTGACCACCACGCGCGGCCAGTTTTTCAGGCGGGCGAAGCAGTCTTCCACCGGCAGAAAGATATCGGCGGGCGGCAGCAGCGGGCGTTCCGGGTCTACCCGACGTTCTTCATAGCGGCTGCGCGCATCGGTCCAGAAATGTTCGGCGGCTTTCTCGATACCCGGCAGGGAAAACACCTGGGTGTCGGCAGGCAAATAGTCGAAGAGGGTCGCGGTTTCCTCGAAGAACAGCGGCAGGTAGTACTCGATACCGGCCGGGGTGATGCCGGTGCTGAGGTCCTGGTAGATCGGGCAGCGGCGGAAATCCACGTCGAAGCGCTCGCGAAAGCGCCCGCGAAAATCGCTGACGGCCTTCTTCTCCAGCGGGAACTCGCGCGCCGGCAGCAGCTTGATCGACTCGACCTTGTCGATGGAGCGCTGGGTTTCCGGGTCGAAGGTGCGCAGGGTTTCGATTTCGTCATCGAACAGGTCGATGCGGTACGGCAGGCTACTGCCCATCGGAA
>NZ_JBAQLP010000113.1:0-25966 GCF_049301935.1 Pseudomonas sp.
TGAGAGACGATCAGGCCGGTGAGCTGGTAACCCATCAAGAGGAAACCGGCGCTCATCATGGCGACGTTGGCGGTGTAGGCATGGCGCCAGAAGCTGGCGGTGCGTCGCCAGTAGCCCATGACAATCAGGATGGCGCTCAAGGCCAGGAGCTGGCCGATTTCGACGCCGACATTAAATGCAATCAGGTTGGTGATCAGGCCGTCTGCCGAGATCTCGTACTCCTGAATCTTGGTCGCCAGACCGAAGCCATGCAGCAGGCCAAAAATCAGCGTGGCCGCTTTGGTGTTCGGCTGGTGGCCGAACCAGCGCTGGAATGCGCCCAGATTATCCAGCGCCTTGTACACCACCGAGAAACCGATGATGGCGTCGATCACATAGGAGCTGATGTTGATTTCCGCCAGTACGCCCAACAGCAGCGTCACGGTGTGGCCCACGGCGAACAGCGTGACGTAGAGCCCCACGTCCTTCAGGCGGTAGAGAAAGAAGATCACCCCAAAGAGGAACAGCAGGTGGTCATAGCCGGTGATCATGTGCTTTGCGCCCATGTAGATGAACGGCAGCACCATCACCCCGGAGCTTTCCTGGATAAAGCCCTTGTCGCCCTCGGCGACAGCGTGGGCCAGAGCGTCAGGCATGCCGAGAAACAGCAATGCCGTGAACAGCAGCAACAGTAGTAACGAGCGATTCGGGCGCACGACAGATGCGTCCATTGCGCCCATAGATGGCGAATGCATGGTTGAGTCCTAAATTAAAGGGGTCTTGGGCCGCACAGCGGCCTGTGTCAGAGCACGAATGTGGCGCGCGGTGGCCGCTCGATCAGGAAGATCGGACTTGGAGGAATGGAGTAGCGAGGGGCTGGTATCGGCTGCGTACGTTCTGGCAGCGTGCTGATGCTCAGCAGCGCGGTCAGGTGCGGTGTTTCATGCAGATGGTCGGCGGTCAGCGGCGAGTGGCAGTGATCCCCGTAGGCAGCACAGGCCAGCGTCTCGTCACCATGCGCATGCGAATGAGCACCGTCATTGCCACTCAAGGAAGGCTGGCTCGATCCCATAAACAGCGCAGAGGTATGTCCAGCCCAAGCCATCAATATGGCGAGAGCAAGGGAAAAAATCACCTTGGTGCTGATGGGATTGCTGAGCATGTTGTGGTTCTTTCGATGCCTAAGCGGGTGGTTTTCTGGAGGGGTGGTTGGTTTGACCATATCCCCCCAGGGGGGATAGCATGCGAGCGTAATTCATCGACGCACGAGACTCAAGGCATGAGCGATCACGAACACGGCCACCAGCACCAAAGTCATGGCGACATCATCAAAAGGTTGAAGCGTGCGGAGGGCCACCTGCGCAGCATCGTCACCATGATCGAAGACAGCCGGGCCTGCGTCGACATCGCTCAGCAGCTACATGCCGTGGAAAAAGCCGTCTGCCAGGCCAAGCGTGTTCTTATCCAAGACCATATCGACCACTGCCTGGAACATACGGTCGAAGCACTTGCGATAGGCGAGCGCGCATCACTCGAAGACTTCAAGCAAATTACCAAGTACCTCTAAGTAAAAGGCATCCACAATAGCGTTCAGGAGATGCAAGATGGCTTGGGTTATCAGCAAATATTTCCTGACAGCAATCGTGGTCGTTGTGGTCTCGGAAATCGCGAAGCGTAGTGACAAATTTGGGGGCCTTATTGCGGCGTTGCCCCTGATCACCGTACTGACGCTTATCTGGCTAAACGTTGAAAACCAGCCAGCAGAAAAGATCGCTAACCATGCGTGGTACACCTTCTGGTACGTGTTGCCCACCTTGCCGACGCTACTCGCGTTTCCCATGCTTCTGACCCGCTTCGGCTTCTGGCCAGCTCTGCTGATCTACATCGTCGCTACCGCAGCTTGTTTCGGTTTGTTTGCCTTATGCGTCCGCCGTTTTGGCATCGAACTGCTATGAGGCCAAGTAAGTACATCGCCCATTGTCTGCGTAAACGTTAAAGGGCATGTGACTCGGTCGATTCTCGGGCGCTCGCGGGTGATCCATTTTATGCAGCACCTCCTGCCTACCGGGATAAACTCCGGGTGGGGCGGCCAGCGCCGTGCCAGCCAGCAAAGCCATCGATCAAGTAGCGCGCATCCAGGCCCATGGCCTCCAGGGTAGCGGCGATGCCTTGGCTGATTTCATGCCCTTTGGCGCAATAGACAATCACAGGCCTGTCCCGTGCAACCTGATCTTTCCAGGTGAAGACATCCTCAGGATCACGCCAGTGTGCACCGTCTATTTCTGTGGCATCGGCAAGCCGCACGCTCGTACGGCGCACATCCAGCAAAGTGAACGCCCGATCTGCTGCCTGCCATTCCGCCAGTTCGCATATCGAGATTCTGCTCATCTTCTACCTCTCAGTTTTGCAGCAGGTGTACCACCAGTCCGGCCAAAGCACAGCAGCCGTTAGCAGGTGGTCGTCATTGAGGATGGTTTCGCGCAGCCCGGCCAATACACGCTCGATGCCGACCGCCTCGGCGGGTTGAACGCCACCGACATCCAGGTAATGCACCAGAGCCGCGATGCGGCTTAGGCCTGGCTCGGCCAGCGTAAAGCTGGATTGCAGGGTTTCGAAGGTGACGCGACTGCCGACATGGCTGAAGGTCGCACCGTCGAAATCGAAACCCAACGCCTCCGTAGGGCAATCACTTGGCGTGTCCAGCCAGAGAATGCGGGCGCTCGGATCAATGCAGCGCCGAATCAGCCAGGCGCTGGCCAGGCGGTCGACCCAGGGCCGCTTGCGCGTAGCCCAGAGGCGGCCTTGGTAGTCGCGAAGATTCAGCTGTTCGATAGGCTGATCGTGGCTGCTCGGCTCATCCTGCGACAGCGCCCGGCTGATGGCCGTCTCCAGGGTTTTGAGCGCCGTGTCGGTCTGCTGCCGCGCCGCCGCAGGGAAGAAATCGATGGCCGCCACCTGCGCAAACGCCTTGCGCAGCTTGCGTACCTGCTTGGTGCTGGTGAGGGCGCTATCCGAAGTCAGCTGAGCCTGGCACGCCTCGATATCGACGCGCAGCTTGGCGTAGTCCTCGCTACGGTCGAATAGCTCGATAAAACGCTCGCCTTGCGGATCATTGATTGGCAGCAGAAAGGCTGTGCCATTGCTACCCAGGATGTCGCGCTCAACAGCCTCCAATGCTTCTCGGCAGGCGGGAGTGTCGGGCAGCAAATAGACCCCATCGCGCAGTACCGCAGCGCCACTGCTCTTGAGGGCACGCCAGGCACGCATACGCTCTGTGGCGTTAGCGGTCGGCAAGGCGATGATCAGGGATAACCAATTATTCATGTAGAGTAAAATACCTATTAGGTAATAAACTCTACTCTATTCTTGCTCTGGATGATTGTGAAGTACTAAATAGTTGGCCGACGATTACCCGTTACGACTGGCCGCTTTTGGCCGGTTTCTGCCGGTTAGCAGCGGCAGCTTCGCGCCCAAGGCAGATGCTTAGAATTATGAATATCGTGGTCCCAATTGTTTCTCTGGATGACCAGCCAGTACCAGTTGCGCGCCCAGCACCGACTCGGTCGACAGTAGCCGAACCGATGCGACACCTGCCCCCGCAAAATACGACACATGCCCCTGCCAGTCGGCTTATTCGATATTTTTTATAGGCATAGTGCTGTAGTGGCTATCCTTTCACCTGTGAAACGCGCCATTCCCAACAGGGAACGAGGGCAATGAAGATAGGCATCGGCCGGGAGGCTTTGTAGCGAATGGGGCAAGGAAGCATTTTTTTCCTGAAGCGGCCATACCTCGTAGCAGCCATCTTCCTGGTTCTACTGACGAGCGTATTGGCGGTCAGCGTTCTGGAGATCGGTGGCGAAGACGCACTGACCCGTTACCAGCACGGCTTGCCGCTGCGAGTCGGCTATGCCCTCGAAGCACCCTTCGTCATGCTCGATGCCGATGGCGACGTCACCGGGGAGGCACCGGAGGTGTTGCGTCACGTGCTGCGTACCCTGGGGTTGGAGCGCGTGGTCTGGTTGCACGGCGATTTCGGCAGTCTCATCCGAGAGCTTGAAAGCGGCCGGATCGACATCATCGCGGCCGGCATGTTCGTCACTGCGGAGCGTCGCGAGCGTGTCCTGTTCAGCCGCCCGACTGCGCTCATTCGTCCCGGCCTCCTGGTTCGGCGCGGCAACCCACTCAATCTTCTTTCGCTGACAGATTTTTCCAGCCAGCCAGGGGCTCGTCTTACCGTTATCGACGGCTCGATTGAGCAACAACAAGCACATGCTGCCGGAGTTCCCGAGCGCCGGGTCAAAGCCTTTCCCGATGAGGTGAGCGCGGTGGCGGCCATTCGTGCAGGGCAGGCCGACGGCCTGCTCTTGTCGGCCGTGTCGCTGCGCTACCTCATCGACAGGAATGGCGCCGAGGCATTCGAGCTGGTTGCGGCACAAGCGGAGCAGACGCCAGGCGCCCCGGCCTTTGCCTTCCGTCGGCAAGACTCCCGCCTCCAAGAGCAGGTGGATCAGGTGCTGGCTTCCTTCATCGGCAGTGCCGAGCATCTCCAGTTGGTGGAAAAGTTCGGGTTTGTCGCCAACGACTTGCCGCGGGCAATGGAGGAGTCGGAGCGATGAACAGAAGCACAGCACGCGCCGTCAATACCGTACCAGTCCTCGTCGCCTTGGCGCTCTTCGTCACTGCAGTCATGGCGCTGATGGTGTACTCGAGCTTTCGCTGGGACCAGATATCGCGGCAAGGGCTGCTGCCCCTCGATCAGCTGTCTGAATCGAGGCGGGCGGCGACCGTGGCCGAAGTGCACCTCGAACGGGTCCTCAATGGCGACCCCGCAGTGACCGCAGAGCTGGTGATCGCCAGCCTGGAACGTGCCCTGGCGACAAGCCGAGAGCTGGCCGCCGGCAGGGGGTACCTTGCCGGCCTCACCATCAACCAGCGTCCGCCGGCTGAGATTGTCCAGGCGGTCGAGGTATACGTGCGGGCCCTGGAGACGATGTCACAGGCATTGCGCGATCGTCTTGCCAGCCCCTCACCGACTTCCGCGCTCGCCTTGCGCGTACATTATCGCCAGGTCGATGTCGCCGCGTCCAAGCTGGAAAGCGTCATTCTTCACGAGATTGCAGCAAGGCACGGGCAGCAGCGCTGGCTCGCAGCCCTCAACATTGCCCTGACAGGCGGCTTGGCCCTGCTGCTGCTGCATATTCTGGCGCGTATCGAACAAGGCCGCGCCCAGGCCTTCGCCGAACTGGCTATCAACGAGTCGCACCTGCGCGCTTTCGCTTCGGGCATTCCGGAGCGCTCGTTTCTACTCGATGCCAGCGGGCATTACCTCGAAGCCTATGGCATCGGTACGGGCGGGTTTGCCATGCCGACAGAGCAGATTATCGGCCGGCAGATCACCGACATGCTCCCGCAAGGCGTGGCCAGCGGGTGCCTACAGGTCATCGCGACAACCCTCGCCAGCCGGCGCACCAGCAATTATGAGTATTACCTGCCGATCGATGGCCAAGAGCGCTATTTCGAGGCGCGCATTGCCCCGGTCGGGGACACCGACACGGTCATCTGGTTGACCTGGGACGTCACCGCGCGCCACGCCAGCGAACAACGCGTGCGGGATCTGTCGCGGTTATACGGATTTCTCAGCCAGGTCAGTCAGGCCATCGTCCACAGCACGACCCAGGATGAGCTGTTCGAGCGGATCTGCACCTGTGCACGGGAACAGGGACACTTTCATGACGCGCACATTGAATTGTTCCAGGCTTTGGAGTCTGAGCCGCAGCAACCCGAAGACCCGGGACCAACGACAGCCTTGGCATCGACCTATAGCGGCGAGGTGGTGGAGGCATGGCAGAACAACAAGGTGGTATCTCTGTCCCATCTGCAGCGCTTGGTCAGCGTTCCGCCATGGATAGAGGCGCTGACGGCGGCCGGCATGGAGGCCTGGGTCGGCATCCCGTTACGCCGCGGGCAGCGCCTGACGGGGGTGCTGCATCTCGCCAGCCCAAGGCTCGATCTGGAACGCGCCGACGAGCAGGCACTCTTCGAAGAGATTCGGGACGAAGTCTCACTCGCGCTCACGCGCTTCGAGATCGACCAGCAGCATGCCGCGCAGCAGGCCCATCTCGCACTCCTGGCCGCGGCGCTGGAGAGCTCGCGGGACGCGGTGCTGATCACCGATCTCGGCGGGCACATCGTCATGGTCAATCGCGCGTTCAGCGAGCAGACCGGATACAGCGCTGCGGAAGCCGTCGGCCGTTCCCCGCGCCTGCTCCACTCTGGGGGTTATCCCGAAGCCCTGTTCATCGACATGATGAACACGCTCGCGCACGCCGGCTGCTGGCAAGGCGAGGTCATGAGCCAGAGCAAGAACGGAATGCCACTGCCGCACTTCATGTCGATCGGCAGTGTTCCCGATGCCGAGGGCAAGGCCGCCCACTATGTCTACGTGATGACCGATCTGACCCGGGTGAAACAGGCCGAAGAGCGACTCGATGCGCTGACCTATCTCGACCCGCTCACCGGGTTGCCCAACCGGACCCTGATCTGGTTGCGCCTCGAACAGGCTGTGGCGCAAGCCCATCAAGCCAACGCCGGCGTCGCGGTGCTGGTCATCGATTTCGATGACTTCCATACCGTCAACGACGGTCTTGGCCATGCGGTTGGCGATGAGCTGCTTTGTGTGGCGGCGGAGCGGCTGTCTCGCGAGCTCGGACCGAATAGCATCCTCGGCCGCCAGGGCGGCGATGTGTTCGTCGCCGTCGTCGATAATGTGGCCGACAGCGCAGCGGCCGGGATTATCGCGCAACAGCTTATCGATGCGTTCAGCGAGCCTTTGCAGCTGGCCAGCACAGGCGAGCTGTTCGCCCAGTTCAGCATAGGTTTCGCACTCTTCCCCGATGACGGTGCGAATGCCGCCGAATTGCTGCGCAATGCGGAAGCCGCGCTGAATGACGCAAAGCGTTCGGGGCGCAAACACTGGCGCAGCTATGCCCATCACCTGACAACTGCTGCCAGCTCGCGGCTGACGCTGGAGGCGCGACTGCGGCGTGCCCTGCGGCTGGGGTTATTTGAATTGCACTACCAGCCCCTGGTTTCCTGCGCGGATGGCAGCATCATCGGCGCGGAGGCCTTGGTGCGCATGCACCCCGATGCCGACTGCCCGGTGGGCCCGGCCGAATTTATTCCCCTGATGGAAGAAACCGGCCTTATCGTCCAGCTTGGCGAGTGGGTTCAGCGCGAGGCTTGCCGGCAGGGTCGCCAATGGCTCGATGAGGGGCGTACGCCCGGCATCATCGCGGTCAACCTTTCCTCCATGGAGATCCACGGCGGCCGAGTCAAGGAACAACTGCAAAGGATTCTCGAAGAAACCGGATTTCCTCCGGCATGCCTGGAGCTGGAGGTCACGGAGTCCGGCCTGATGGCGTATGGGTCACAGGCCGAACACTTCCTGCACGACCTGAAGAGCCTCGGTGTAGGTCTGGCGATCGACGACTTCGGTACCGGCTACTCTTCGTTGGCCTATCTCAAGCGCTTTCCCGTGAACAAACTGAAAATCGACCGCAGCTTCATCAACGACATCCCCCACGATGCCACGGATGTGCAACTGGCGATCACCATCATCGCGATGGCCAAGAACTTCGGTTTGAACGTACTGGCCGAAGGCGTTGAAAGGGAGGAGCAGCGGCGTTTTCTGGCCGAGAGCGGCTGCGATTTCTGGCAAGGCTACTTGTGCAGCAAGCCCCTGCCTGCCAGGGAGTTTGCCGCGCATTTCCTTCCAGTTTGCGACAATTCAAGGCGTACTGAACTGCTCTAACTGGAGGCTGCATACGGTGTTGTTAAGCATGCGCCGTATTTTTCCAGGCCCTTATAAGTTCTGGTTTTGCGCCAAGGCGCTCGCGCTAAACCGGGTAGGGAGGGCAAGTCGCTCCCCGCCTGACGACTTGGGTAAGGAGATTTATTTATAGAGGTGACTGGCCGCTCCTGGCCGGTTTCTGCCTGTTGCGTCTCTGCTGCCCACTGGCCAAGTCGGATGCACGCGGTGGTCAGTACCAATGCAATTGACTGGTCAAATGGGTGCAATTGCGCAGGTATGGACTTCAAGCCCCAATTTCCTGGAAAAGAGGTTCTTTCTATGGACATCCGACATCAGAGATTGAGTAGCGGAATGTCTGAGCTGAAGTCATGTCCATGGCTGTTCTTCTTTCCTTTACATCGATGAAGCCTGGGGCGACATGACCGGTGTCGCGGATGTGGAAGCCCTCGGACGTCGCATCCGTGCGCGTCTGGCGCGTGACGTGGGTATGCCAGTCGCAGTGGGCATCAGTACGACCAAGACCCTGGCCAAATTGGCGAACTGGGCGGCGAAGAAGTGGAAAGGAACCGGTGGTGTGCTGGATCTCACCGATCCAGTGAGGCAGGAAAAGCTGCTGCGTCTTACTCCGGTGAGCGAGGTGTGGGGGATTGGCCATCGCTCAGCGGCCAAACTGTCGGCACTGAACATCTCGACCGCCTGGGAACTGGCTCAATTCGATATCGGCACCTTGCGTAGAACGTTCGGCGTGACCATGGAGCGCACCGTTCGGGAACTGCGAGGCATCAGCTGCATCGGTTACAACCAAGGGCCTCCTCCGAAGCAAGCCATTTGTACGAGCAAAATGTTTGGGGTACGCCAAACAGAGCTGCCGCCGATCCGCGAGGCGCTAGCCACCTATGTGAGCAGAGCCGCGGAGAAACTGCGTGGCCAGGGCTCACTGTGCAGCACTATCCAGGTGGGCCTGCAGACACAGCTGGCAGACCTGGAAGGGCCGCGCTATGCCAATGCGATAACCCTTGCCCTCCTAACCCCTACCGACGATACCCGCGAGATCTTGGCGCTTGCCCAGCGAGGGCTCGAGCAGATCCATCGGCCTGGTTACCGCTATTCGAAGTGCAGCATTTTGCTGATGGATCTGAGCCAACGCGGCGAGGTGACACCAGACTTGTTCGCGCCCTCGCTGCGGCTTGGTGCCGACAGGCTGATGACAGTGGTGGACGCGATCAACAAACGGGAGGGCCGCGGCACTGTCCGTCTAGGGCGGGTACCGGTGACACCAGTCTGGGGTACGCGGAGGGAGATGCTGAGCCCCTGTTACACCACGCGCTGGCAGGAAGTAATTGAGGTCCGGGGCTAACATGGGCGGCTTTCGGCCTTTTTTTGAAAAAGTCAGTTCGCCTGGATCGCTCGAGTTTTGGCAGGTGAAAATGCTCTATTTGCACGCAGGCTGTGGTTTGCGCCTTCTTGTGAAGCGTGGAGATCGCTAAGGAAGTCGTACCAATTCAGTAATCAGTGCTAATGCCCGCTGCGCTAAGATGGCGTAGACCCTGGGCGTCGCCGCTCAACATCACTTCCCAATCACTTTGTCGACACGTACCAATAAGCCTCGTGCATGTGCTTTGCGTGCGTACGCAGCGAATCTCCACGGCGTGGGAGCCCGGCGGCTCGTAGCTAGCCACTGTTTGCCAGCCGCCCCACAGCGGCAAACCGCCAGGCTGCTCAAATACCGACAAAGGTTGTAAGGTCACAGTGCTTTCGAGGAGCGTTGATAGGTGATTCAGAAAGCCGTATAGGTCTCCACCAGGGCAGAGGCGAGAGAAACAACCACTCAGGTTGGCTCTTTCGGCGCGGTTCACGGCACATGATAATTTATGTGTATCGAATTCTGATCAGCAGTCTGTGCCAGATAGAACTCTTTGATTACGGTTGTCCAGGCTACGGGGGCGTGCTCTCTGTCTTTGATACGCTCTTGCGTGCGGACGTCTTCCGAGCAGGGATCTTCGACTGTGCTAGGAAAGACTCGCAGCTAAGAATGAGCTCTCGGCCATAAGCCCGCGAAGCGTCACAGACAGCATTGCGATTTACCGCCAGGATCATGTAGGCAGCGTGTGCCGCCGCTACAATTAAAACTACTGTAGTTTTGCTTCCCAGCGGGGCGCTCATTTCCCATGACATACGCCAAAGGATAAGCGTGCAAATTGCTACAACTAAGGCATTAAGCAGCAATGCAAAATTCTTGACGCCGAGCAGGTTTCGGCGAAAACCATATGTAACGTTCTCTCCGAATAGGATCGGAAAGGTATTCGTGTTACGAGTATTTTGGCGAAGCCAGACACCGCATTGACCGTAAAAAACATCTGCAGCGTCTTGATTTTCGCGCTCTTCTTCAGAACTGGGCACCACCACATTCAGCTTGCCAGCGAGAAATTCTCGATATCGCTCTTTTGAGCTTCCATCAATGCTCTGGTCGTTCCGGCGAAACATGGTGATTGATGGAATACCACCTTGCTCTTCGTATATTTTGGATTCGATTTTGCGGCCGCGAGCACGCGAAAAATCCGCGATAGCAAACAGCATGACGAGTAGCCCCAGCGACGCAATAAAATTCGAAAGTCCGAACGTCTCCCACGAGATCAAGAGCGTCAGAGCAGCGAGTGCTGGTGCCGCTGCAATAATCGCTGGAAATAGCCTTGCGCGAATAGAATACGCGTCGAAGAACTTAAAAATATCCATCAGAGATTCTCCACTTCGTTTGCAAACTCTTCCGCAACCGCCGGAACCGCATTGGGATGACCAGAGCCCTTGTAGTGGGAAACCCACTTCGTGCGGGTGGAATAAACCTTGAAGCCCCTTCGCATGAAAGCGTTCTTCACCTGTGCTCGCGGGTATTCCTGCTTATTTGACCCAACCGAGCAAATAGCGGTACCGACCACTGTGCCTTGTGGTTGCTTGGGGCCAAGCCACATGTCCAAAACTGAAGGCGTAACGTTATGCCTGCTTCCATGGTGGGGCACTTGCACGAACCTGGGCCTGTTGAGACCAAGCTGAGCCCCATAGTCGGCTGCCTCCGCCAATCCGATGGGACCAACGTCAGCGGTAAGCAGGACACCCTTGCCTTCGAATACGGCGTACTGCACGACGCAACTTTCATTGGACGCGGACGTCTCGGTGTTACTAGCGAGCGTTTCGATATCCCAGTTTTCCAGCACCCTCTTTGCGCCTTCGACTAAAAATCGCAGCAAGCCGAACTCTTGTGTATCTACTGCTTCAGCGGTGTACTTGTTGGGTGTCTTCCCAAAATCGGGGATCGAGTTGACATACCGTTCTCTCGTTGGCGCAAGCACGGTAAACGCCCCGATTTGCGCACCTTGAAACACATCGTGGATGTGAATCCCCTTTTCGATGGCAAGCCTCTCCAGCTCCACCAGATACGGGTGCCTCTCCTTGATGTTGTCGATCAACCCTTGCAGGGTGAAGTTGCCATGGAAGTGATGAAGAATCTGATCGGCATACAGCCACGGCCTGTTCATCCAAAGATTTTTAACCTCGATATTCTCCATCACACCAATAAGTCCAGTCGCATGGTCATCATCAGCGTGCGAAAGCACCATGTGATTGATGTAATATCCTGAATAAAACGCATTGATGTGCGTAATGATGGTTTCAGCCGTTGCAGTTCGGCCCCCATCGACTACGTGGAGGCAATAGCCGTTAACGTCGTCACCGTAGCGGATAACGATTGCGTCACCCGAGCCCTCTCCCACGGGCAAGAAATCGACCTCATAGTTCATTTATACTGCTTCCTCGCAGCGAACAATGAATGACACTTCGTTGCTGGCGACAATGACCATCAATGCTGGCAGTCCCTCAACACTCATCTTGCGATGAATAGTATTCAGTAGGATCTCGTCATCCTGACTTGGCCGTGCTGGAACGCCATTTGGATGTGAATGCCACTCGCCTAGGTAGTCGACTACCCGGGCAGTTCTATCGTGCACCTCTTCGAGCGCCTCCTGTTGCCCCTCCTCACCCCGGATGAAGTGACTGGTACTGGATTGACTGTCGGGCGGTGTGGGCAGCACATCGACAATGACGAGAGTCCTAGCCTTCAAATCGGTAATCCCTACGATGGAACCACCAATTTCATTGGGAAATGCAGCGAGACGTGCTTGTTTGAGTTTATCCACAAGGGCTGCATCGTATTTGATGGTCCAACTGTTAGAGGTCGTTGTGAAAACCTCGGACAAGGAAACCTCATGAGAGGCGATCGCCCCCGACTGCTCGTCATAGGCCCAGACGCAGAGGCGCGCGTTAGGTTTTGCCACTGACTGGCGTAGCTGACGCGAAAGAATGCCGGCATGAACGTGGATGCACTCATCGGATATGCGCACCGAAATGTCCCGACAGCCCCCACCGACCCAGCGATCACCGAGATGATTTGCTAAGTGCCCCTGGCCCCATTCATTGTTGAGGACCGCCCGATAATATTGGCCCTCCATTCCGTCGACACGCTGCTGTCGAGCCTGATCCTCGAGAATCATCACGCTTGAAAGCCCCGACGGTGTCAGGAAGAGACTCGCCGTACGGGGGGCATCAGCCGTGCGCGCTAACTCTCGGGGTGCCTGCAGGGTAGTAGTTACATCTACAACTAGTTGGGCTTGTGACAGTGCGTTGAGCACATCCTCGTCCTGTGACAGGATGCTTTTTGCGATGGCACCTGGTAGTGGTTCGTTGGGGTAGATGCGCGCTGCATGATCTTGCATGACATCGACTTTCTCTTGGCCAATGCCATAGTCAAACGCTACGTGCCGACTTAAGTTGTGTGGCATCAGTCGGTCAGGGTCGATGAATGTCCAGTGTCCCCACCCCTGGCGAATCCAGATATCTGCCAATGCACTGCCAAGTGCACCTACACCGGCCAAGACGCCTTCGAACTGAGCATTCTCCGTCGCCACTGCTGACAAATCTCGCGCCATATTGGCTGTGAGTGCCGAACGTACTTCTACAGGTACTGGCTCCAGAAATCGCCAATCAGTCCCTATTTGTCCACCCACAAGGGCTATGCGCAAACAACGACCGTTTGCATCTGATGGGCCTAGCATGTCGAAAGCCTTAGCAAGTTCGAACAACGAGGACGTCATCATGAATCCCAAGACGTCGAACCGTTCGGCTTCGCCCTGCCGTGTGCGAGGAACCCATATCAGGATCAGCAGGCCTTCACCGCCCCCCTCTGAGGGTGAAACGCCCTCAGCGATGGCTTCGAACACGCTGTCGTAGAGTGGCTTTGACAGGTCACTGCCCCACGCCGCCAGCTGGTCCTGCAGTGCACCCAGCGTGTCTGGCAACTCGACCACGGTGGTTGAGTCCACCGCTGGGACAGCGATGGATACGACCCGTATAGCTTTAGATTGAGCGGATGCAATGAAAGGTATGGCGCGTAGGATGAGCGGCCGGCCTTCCCCCACCCTTACAAAGGTGAGAGCTTGTCCGCCCGTCGCCGCATAGTCAGCGTAATTGGCAGGCAGTATCAGCTGACAAGGGCTCATATAGAAAAGTTGCTCCAGCGGCTGATCCTCTCGGTGCAGCTTCAGCTGTGCTGACTCTCGGAGCCACCAGAGGATCCGCGCGATGAAGCGCTGTGGCGTCCAGCTTATCTGCACTGCCGCCCAGTCGGAATCATACAAGCACAGCATCCGAGGGCCTCCTGGCGCTCTTGGATGCTGGTGTGAAAGCGCCGGAAAATCCTTGCGTAGCGCATGAGTCAAAATAGGGACGCGGTACTGGGGATTGATACCGATAGCCAGGCGTTCTTGGCGACGAATCCCGGCAGGATTGCCAGCATCGACGGTGCCATCGCCCACATCGATAATGATGTACTCAGTACGAGACTTTTCCGATTCGTCACAGCGCAGCTCGCGAACCTCAATGTAAGAGCTGGCATGACAAGCTTTCAGCAGCGCAGCCGTCCCGGGGTATAGCTCATGCTCCCGAGACGGCTCTACCACTTCGCCCAGTACGAAGTACTCGATCATTTTCCGCGACCGGCCCGGGGCGCTACGGCGGCCGCAACCGACGTTGTTGTGCCCCCGGCCAGTGCAGCAGCGACAGCGAGACGCTTGACCTTGCCGTTCGGCTCCACGGTGAACTCCAGAACAGCCTCGTCTTTGAGATCCCCGGTGCAGCCAAACCAGCCATCCACGTCATCCAGGATGTCCTTGTACTCCCGCTTCGCACGAATGTTCGGCGGATCAATGTCATCATCAAGAATCGCTTTACTGCTAGCAACGATGGTAGCGCCGTTGCGAGCTTGGCCGAGGGCATTGCGCGCGCCCTCGTTGAGCTCGGCTTTTTCACGCTTCTCCGACCAGCTGTCATAGGACAGGGTGCGCCAGGAGCAATGGTGTGGCGCGAGCAGCAAGTCGTACTCAAGCGTTTCAGGTGTTTTCTCGAAGCGTTCCCACATGCGCTCCCAGATGAGCACCGCCGCGTCGCCGCCCACCAAAAACCGAGTTTTGGTACTCGAATATGCCGATGGGGAGATTTCAATGTTCATGACAACGCTGGACTCGTTCTTGCTGAGTTGCTCTTCAAGAGCGGAGTCATCGTCATGCGGCGCAGGAGCCAGCAGGTGCGCTCTGAAATATGCAGGGTAGTCCTCACCATCAATGCGGCTGAATTTTTCGCCGGATTTGATGACGATGGGGCTGAGGTTATCCGTCTTACCGTTGATATCCTCGCCCATAATGAGAATGCGGTTTCCACTTCCCGCGCTTCGATACGTCTGCCAGTACTTAACTCGCCGGCGAGCCTCCCTGTCGAAAGCTGCCGCGTCGTCACACAGTTTGTGGCTGGACGATCGGCGCCGGAAGATCAGCGGAGACGACCAGAGCTCACGAATCAGGATGCGCTTGTCATCCTGAGCCAGATTATCGTCTGGATAGTCTGCGGGATCGCCGAGCCAGAAATTCTTGACCAGCCCACGGCAGTGATCCTGGTCCGGATGACTCAGAAGAAATGCATCCACATAAGGACGCAGATTCTGATCTTTCAGCAACCGCTTGCGAAGTGCACTCACAACGTCAGGGGTTTCGTCGTCCGGGTCATCGGCCGCTACGCGAATATTGCTGTCAATGAGGATGGTCGTGACACGCGTGTCAGCGAGCCGCACGAGAGTCATGTCACCATTGCCGACTTGAAAAAACGTGATCTTCGCCGCCATAAGTCCCTCCCCGGGCCGCAGTGCGAGCTTGAGAAAACCTTCACGTCGGTTAAGATACGTATAGAAAAACTACCCGTCTATATTTTATGCGAATATTTTTTATGCCCATCTCTCGTTCGGCTGAATGCACATGACTAATCCGACTGCCCGCACCGGGCGCTGGGGGCAAGAGCGGCGCCTAGAATTCATTGATTTCAGGCTGTTCTGGGAGGGGCGGCTCAATCGTTCTGATTTGACGAACTTCTTCCGAATATCGGTTCCTCAGGCCTCGCTCGACCTCGCGACCTATCAAGAACTGGCACCAGGCAACATGGTCTACGACCGCACACAAAAGACGTACGTGGCGGCCTCAGCATTTTCGCCCGTACTGACTAGCCCGGATAGCAGCCACTATCTCAACGAAATGCTGTGGCGGGAAATTGGTACCGTTGCCGCTAGCGATAGCTTCATCGGGTGGGTGCCGCCTGCAGCAAGCCTGCCGTCGCCTACCCGCCAGGTAGATGCGCAAATTCTCATCAACCTGATCAGAGCTCTTCAGAAGGGCGAAGCGCTTACCGTTGACTATCGCTCGATGACTCATTTCGACGAACCAACGTTGCGAACTATCTATCCAGCATCTTTCGCACACGATGGCTTCCGATGGCATATCCGAGCCTTCTGCTTCAAATCGCAGATCTTCAAGGATTTCGTTCTGGGACGAATTGCCTCAGTAGTGAACTCTCTTACCCCACCCTCACCGGTACCCAAAGACACCGAGTGGGAGACCTACATAGACGTAGTGATTGGGCCCAACCCCACCTACCCACCCAACAAGCGCAGAGCGATCGAGCACGATTACCAAATGGTGGATGGGGAAACCAAGATCCGAGCGCGCAAACCGCAACTCTATTACCTTAATCGGCGCTTTAACCTGAACGACAAACCTGGTGCCCCTGTTGATGAGAAGCAGCAGATCGTCATGCTTCGTATCGAAGAACATTTGCCTAGAAGGGAGTAACCGCCAGATGCTTGATAGCAGAACGCAAGCGAAGGGCCCGGCTAAAAGTGAATGGATGATCTTCGCAATCATCATCTACCTGATGGGCTTGACCAAGTCTTCTCCCCTCCAGATAGATATCACATCCTTCCACCACCATCGCCTCACTCATTCGAAGTGGGGCCCCAGGCGCTTGCGGTTCAAGTCACTCATGAACAGATCATAGATATGGCCATACTCCTTGGCTCTGGTTTCAATTGCAGTGACCTTATGGAACCGGATGGAGCCAGCCACGACGGCCAGTTTGGCCGGCGGCCCATATAGGTTTTCCGGTGGCACGGCCACTGGCACAGGATCCGCTGGGTCAGCATCGGCCGGAGGCACATAGGAGAGTTGGCTGGCTTCAGGGAAGAAAACCACGTTGGTACCCGCCTCGCCCGTTTGAACGGAGGGGAATACCAGGCCATCCACCTGCTTGCCGAAGCGCAGCCGCAGGTATTCGAAGACCACCTGCGTCGACAGATAGCTCAACTCGTCATTACGTGTCTTGGGTCGAGACATCTTCTTGACCAACGAGCCCAGGAACACTTTCCGATGCAATGACTCGCGGAATCCCTTGTCTAGCAACGTGAGTGCCGGAGACACCACACGGCCCAGCACAGTGAGGTCCAGAAGCTTCAGCTCGCCAATGGGTGTCAAAGCGGCACTGACCACATGGTCGCCGGTGATGGATCGGATTTCGCTCAAGCAGGTCTCTCGCTCCAATGCGCAGTACAAGGCGGAGATACCATTCGGGGTCATCCGTTGGCTGCTGGCCAGGTGTCTTGGCGTCAATCCGAACTGACCTGCGGGGTTGCCGATGATTCCCTCCACCTGCTTTTGGTTCTGGGCATGGCGCGCACGGTAGAGCCGTTCGCCATGGGCGATGCTCCGAACCACCTCCGGCTTCAGGTGGTTGCCGTCGGTCACCAGCAACGAAAAGACGGAATCGAGGAACTGGTCGGCTCCAGTATTGAAGAAGCGGTGCTTGAAATGGACATCCTCAACGAACGTTTCCCAGCGCGCCTCGTAGATGTTCTGCTCCAACGTGCCGTCGTCGCAGTAGAAATGCGTTTCGTCGCCGGCATCGTCCGTCCTGAATTCTGGGGGAACTCCTTCACACAGATCTGCAAAGTAGGGTTCGTTACCGAGCTCAAACCACTCCATGAGGACCATATCAATATCCGAAATGGAGATGAAATCCGACCCGCAGTGATAAAGCATGCCGAGCTCGTAGTGGGACAAGTCGTCCTTAACTGCAACATTTTCAGCAACGCGCCCGTAAACGTAGTCGAACAGCTGCTTCGACTCCATCGCGTGCCCATGACGGCCGCAGTACTTACAGTCACCCGCCTCCCCGTGCGTGTCGAACAACTTCTTGAGCTGAGCCGGTGTTACGCAATCAACGCAAATCATAGGTACTTCCTGAGCCTCGTTTTTCTTGGCCGCTCCGGATGCGGAGGGCATGCTTCGGGCGCTCGTGTATTGCCCATGAAGGCATCACATGAACGGATCTCGCTTTCGCTCATCTCCGCTGTGGCAACAACTCTGGCGTTGCCGAGCACACGACGAGACGGGAAGACCCGCGCGTCAGGGCGACGTAGAGATGCCGGGGATCCATGTTTTCAGGGGAAGGGATTACGGCCACCTCGGCTTCCAGGCCTTTGAGCAGCAGGGTGCTGCCAACCGCGCGGCGAGACAGCTGCCGACTCTCGTGGCGATTGCGCTCCCGCTCGCGAACGGTGGCGGCGGAGAAGGTGCAGTTTCCCCCGGCGGCCATCTGCAAAGCCCGCAAACAGCCATACAGAACGTCGGGACGATACACCCGTGCATTGTCCTGACGCGCCAAGGCACGCAGCGCATCTGCGGCCAGTGGGTACGTAGGCGTGGCCGCGAAAGTCACGAGCGCTGCCTCGACGGGTGTCGGCAACGTACGTGCGGTGCCCCTACGCAGGCTGTCCAATCTCGGCAAGAGGGCGGAGACCACGACCTGCGTCATCGTTTCGGCAGCAAACTGGACCAGTCGCGTGACGGCATCGGGCGCCTCCAGGGTGAACGTGAGGGCAAAATTGGTGAGGTCTGCAAGATCCACGGGCTCGACCGCAGTGGCCCCTGGGGTTTGGCTGGCCATCTGTCGACGTCCTCGGGGATTGCGGCTGTCGCCGATAACCAAGACCTGGCCCTCCGGGGTCACCGAACGCGTCAACGCCGCGGCCAGGCGCTGGCGGTCGGCAGTGGCGGGCTGCAGTTGAACCCATGTGACCTCGGGCGGCGCGTGCCGCAGGTCGACACTACCGCCTGCTTGGAGGACGTGCCGGCAGTCCAACAGCCATTGGCCGAATTGCGGCGTCCCGGCGTTAATCCATCGCCAGGGTCGGTTGAGCTCGCCGATCGGAGGAAACTGCTGCAGCACATGCGCATTCCAGTCGACCAGCTGGTTGCCGCCAAAGCCGAAGATGGCCTGCATCGGATCGCCAAGCACGCAGGTCGGCAACACGGTAGCCAGCGCCGTGACCAAGGAGTGCTGCACCAGGTTGCAGTCCTGGTACTCGTCAACGATAAGGTGGGCGTACGTGGCCGCCAGCGTCTCACTGAGGTGCCCGCCTTGCACCAGACGGAGCGCTGCCAGGCGGATAGCGGGATAGTCGGCACCGGGGTTTCTCAACTCCAGGGTAGCAACCGGTAGGCCGCTGCGCGCCGGGAAGAAGCTCACCAAGCGCATGGCAAATCCATCGAGCGTGGCGATGCGGTACGCCGATGACGGAACATTTCCGCGCTGCATTCGCAGACGCAACGTGGTTACCCCGGCATTGGTGTGCGTGAGGATGAGCACCGGTTTGCGGCCCGCATGCTGGGTCAGGGTGTCGGCGATGATCTGTGTTTTGCCACAGCCTGCAGGTGCCGTAACGGCCCCTAGGCGGACGGCCAGCAAGTCATGCTCAGGCATGAGCCCACCCGTACAACTGATTGACCAGCGCAGCAAAGCCGGCTTCCACGGCGGGAAGATGGGGGCCAACGATATCCCTGGCCACGTCTTCGAATTTGGTGACGGACTTGAACCAGCCGTTCTTGCGATGTCGAGAGGTCAAGCCGAGGGCTTGGCGCACTTCCGCTGTGTACGGAGTGCCAGCAAGGCGCTGCGCGCGAATGCCAGCGAGCGTGATGGCCCCTTGCGAATGCGATTGGATGTGGGCGGCTACCAAATCCTCGTCGACCAGTTCAACCGCTCTCTGAAGCAGGGCGTCGATGGCGGGATCGGGCAAGCTGAGGAACAGTTCGTCCTCCAGGGCCCGCCCCAATCGCCAGGTGATGGTTTCCCCTCCGGCCGCTGCATAGGCATGGACGACCGCATCAGTTGGAGGCTTGTCTGCGTCGACGAGGACTAGCACTCGGTACCCTAGGCGCTGAAGGGCCAGACCACGGACGAAGCACCGATCGGGTTCACCACCGCCAACGTTCACATAGGCTGTGCCCGCCGCCAGCATCGAACGGCCGTTGAGGGAGGTCCAGAAGTGGTCCAGGCCGCGGATAAAGCCAACCTCGCTCGCCCCTTCGCACACAATGATGTTGCGCGCCAAGAATGCCTCCGGGTCGGCGCGGACCGTGCTCTGCACGTCGTCGGCCACACCCACGGGCAGGACGCTGGTCACTTCATCGAGGGCTTTTCGGACCACGAAAATCTGGTTGCCGCTGAGCTCGCGCACCGCCACCGGGGAATGCGTCGTCATGAACACCTGCAGCGGCGCAGGGTTGTCCTTTGCTCCAAGCGAATTCAGCAGCCGAGTGAGCCGGTGAGGCTCAAGGCCGTACTCCACCTCATCGACCAGCACGATAGACGCGCGTTGCGCGGCTTCGCGTTGCAGACCGGCCACCAGCAACCGGGATGAACCGGTACCCAGGGCACGCAAAGGCACCCCCGAAGCGTCATGCAAGGAAATCGCGCCATCGCCGATGGAAACCGCCTGGGCATCGAGCAGCGCCTGGACCGCTCCGCCAACAGGAACACCCAGGTTCGTCGCCGTTCGGGTCACGGTCTGCAACGTATTGCCCAACTGCGCGCCAGCTTGGTCGCCAAAGTTGAGCCTTGCTTCGCGCGCGGCCCGGGCCAGTTCAGCCGTCAGTTCCGGACGCTCCTCCGACAGCCGATTGAGGACGGAGCTGCGATTCCACGACAGATTGGAGCTGGCATAGGTGCCCAGCCTGGCAGGTGCCAGGGCTACACGCTCCTTCCAGGCGATGTTGCGCTCCAGGCCCAGTGCCTGCGCTCGAGCCGAGACCAGTGTCCAGGCCGGCTCCAGGTCACTATGCACGGTGAGCCGAAGGACCAAGACAGTCTCTGCACCTTGCCGTGGTTCTTCTTCCTCCATGCCTGTCGCTGGGTCGTAAGCGCGCAGGTAATGCCCGTAAGCATCCAGGTCTTTCAATGCATCGGGCAGCGCCCCAAGCGTCAAAGTGATTTGAATGGGTTGCGTGACATCCAGTCGATGGAAGTCAGTGTCCCCGAACGATACGTTTCTCCGGGCACCTAGGCAGATGTCGATAGCATCCAGAATCGTGCTTTTGCCGCTGTCCCCTGAACCAATCAGGCAATTCAAGCCTGGCGATGGCAGCCAGGTCAGCACTCTAATGGATCTGAAGTTCTGGATATCGACCTTGCGAATTCGTACCACGGCCCCCTCCTTTGATGTCATGTCCTATGCCCATGGTGTTGGGCTCCGGTGCCTTGGTAGCCAGGTTTGGCAAGTTGGCGAGACCTTCTGTTAGCAGAGCCGTGGCCGCGGCCAGAGACGGTCCTGCCAGCGGGTCATCTCTGGGTTCGGTAAAGTCAAGAGTGTAGTCCTTGCCATCGATGACGACCCGCTCCTGATTCCAGGCATAGAAGCCGAGAAGGCTCATGCGTCCATGGCGATGGCGGCCGTCGATGACCACGGCCAGTATTTGGTTCTCCCGCGCCTGGACCAGTTGCTCATGTGTTGGGAGAATACTGGAGGTCGAGGAGCCGCTGGCTGGCGTCGGCATCCGTCCCCTCGCTGAGGTGATAGAAGAGCGGCCGGACCTTCTGCAATGCCGGCACGGGGGCAGCCACGATTTCTGCGGGCTTGTTGTCGAGCGCCTGGCCAGCTGCGGCGAGAGTGTTGTTTAAGCGCTCAGCTAATTCCGGTGCCCTGATTTCAGCGATTTTCGGACGTTTTGCATGCTCCAATGGCCATGGAGTCCACGAAAATCGGAGCGTTCGTCACATATCGGTGGCATTTCAGGTCAGCAGCGCTCACCAAATTCCGGTCCATCGCTCACGAAACTACGACTTGCTGCAACCCAGGCTTTGATTATTCCTGCGTGTTGCCTGGTCGTGTAATCGGCTCGCCAACAAAAAGCCCTCGCAATGGAGGGGCCGATGCAGCCTGGCACCCAGAGATGCATCGAATGTGCTCAGTATTTTAAATTGCGCAGGGCGCTGAGTTTTCGGTTGCAGACGATGCCGCCGCCCTCGCCTACTCAGCTTGAGCGCTTAGAGGCCGAGGTGGTGCGTTTGCGCATCTTGGGCTTTACCCCCGCCCCAGCAGGTCGCTGCAACAATTGCTGGGCCAGGGTGTCGGCCCGCGCCTGCTGTGCTGCCGCCTGTTGCTGCGCTTCGCTCAGCCCGCTGTGCAGCGCCTCCAGGCGGCGTTGCAGGTCGTCCAGTTGCCGACTTGCTGCCTTAAGCTGCACAGCGCGGCTCTTGCTCTCCTCGCGGGCACGGTCGATCTCGCGGTAGGCCCGCTCCTCAACGCCGCGCACGTAGGTCGCGTGGTCAACCCGGTCCTGTTCGAGCTTGAGCGCCAGATCCTGCACTTGCTGCTGCAGTCCTTGGCCGTGCAGGTGCGCCTCGCCTCGTTCGCGCACTAGCTCTTCACGCTGTTGGCGCAAGTCCTCAATCTGTGCCACGCGCTGGGCCAACAGCAACTCTAGATCGGCCAGGCGCGTCTCCGCCGCCTTGCGGCCGGTCACCGCCTCGGCCGCCAGCTGACGGTACTGGGCGGCATCCTGGCGGGCTTGGTCTTCAAGCGCCGCGAGCTGCTCGCGCTCGGCGGCCACCACCTGGCGTTGCTCAGCCAGCGCTTGTTCAGCGGCACCCTGGGCCAGGTGTGTCGCCTGCTGCCAGATGGCGACAAAGGCCTGCGACACCTCGCTCGGCAGCGCCGGCAGGCGGGTCTCGCCATTCAGCCGTTCAGCCAACCGCGCCCACCATTGATCGAGCAGCCCTCCCACTCGCGCCGGGCTACCGCGACCTAGCTCCTGCCGAACTCGCTCAACAGTAGGTCGCTCCCCTCGGGCAAGCACAGCGTCTGCAGCAGCGAATACGTCAGTTTCGGGTACGCCTATCGCCACGGGTCACCTCCGGCTATATTAGGTCTGATAATGAAAGATTATCCGATCTTATTTTTTTAATATTGGAAATATAATACGTTGAACGTATTAAATATTACAGATAAGTTGCCGCTGGTTAGCGAAACGCCGTTGGATCTGCATTTTCTGGCGATCAACGCCCAGGAAGCGGCAGCGGCGTTCATCGCCGCTGGTACCGCAGCCAACACCGTGCGCAGCTACCGCAGCGCCCTCGCCTACTGGTCCGCCTGGTTGCAGCTGCGCTACGGCCAGGCGCTGGGTGATGCGGCCCTGCCCTCCACGGTGGCGGTACAGTTTGTGGTTGACCACCTGGCACGCCCGACGGCCGAGGGCGAATGGGTGCACCTTTTGCCGCCGAGCATCGACGCTGCACTTATCACGGCAAAGGTCAAAGCCAAACCCGGGGCGCTGGCCTACAACACCGTCAGCCACCGCTTGGCGGTACTCGGCAAATGGCACCGGCTTAATAACTGGGACAGTCCGACCGAAGCACCGGCACTGAAGGCCCTGCTGCGCGAAGCGCGTAAAGCCCAGTCGCGTCAAGGCGTGTCGGTACGCAAGAAGACCGCCATCATCCTCGAGCCGCTTCAAGCGCTACTCGCCACCTGTACCGATGGCGTCCGCGGCCTGCGTGACCGCGCCCTCCTCCTCCTGGCATGGAGTGGCGGTGGCCGGCGGCGCTCGGAAGTGATCGGCCTGCAGATCGAAGACCTGCGCCGGCTGGATGCCAACACCTGGTTCTACACACTCGGGGCGACCAAGACCGACACTGGCGGCGTACGCCGGGAAAAACCGCTGCAGGGGCCGGCGGCGCAGGCACTAAGCGCCTGGCTGGAAGCAGCACCGGCGAGCCGCGGCCCGCTGTTTCGCCGCCTGTACAGAGGTGGCCGGGTTGCACCGCACGGCCTGTCCGGCGACCAGGTCGCACGGATAGTCAAACGCCGCGCAGCGATGGCAGGTCTTGACGGGGACTGGGCAGCGCACAGTCTGCGCTCAGGCTTCGTCACCGAGGCAGGACGCCAGGGCGTGCCGCTCGGTGAGGTGATGGCAATGACCGAGCACCGCAGTGTGAGCACGGTGATGGGCTACTTCCAGGCGGGTGCCCTGCTTGACAGTCAGGCCAGTAAACTCCTCGGACCGACACCGGGTGCGAGCGAACCCGCACCAGAATAAGCAGGCGGGTCAAAGGGGCGAGCGCCTTCTGCGCCTCAACCATGACGAGCGCGGAATACTAAAGCGGTTGCGCTACTGATCGATGTAGGCAAGTGCAGCGCATACCTGAGGTTACATGGGGAACAAGTCGATGGCGAAAATGGTTTTGCTGGGAGTGCTGTTGTGATAGGACACTCGCGGCACCAACACGCCCGCGGGCAGGCTACTGCTCAGGTGGCGTTCGACGCAGGCATACACAGAGAGGAAGAAGCGCTCCAGCGCGTTGATCGCGGTACCTTCGTGATCCTCGTAGAAATACGAGAGATAGCCCATGGCATCGCGGTCGTGGATAACCATGTCTCTATGCAAATGGTAGGAATGGTCTAGGCCGGTGATTTCGTCCGGTAGGAACTGGAAAGTATCATGATCGAACTCCTGATAGCTGCCTGGGTGGCGAAATGAGTGAAAGTGCCTGCTGACAGTCCCCAACGTCGGAGCGTTGAACATGAACAAGTATGTCCTCGCCGCCAGTCGCAGGTTTTGGAAACTCTGGAAATAGCGAATCACCTCATGAAATCCGGCCCGGTTGATCGAGGTTTTTACTTCGATAATGGCAATCACCGCCTCCGCCGGTACCACAACCACCCCCTCTACTCGATAGAACGGGGCATACCGGTGCGAGTCGTAAATCAGAATGTCGCACTGCTTGGATAAACCGCCCGCGCTGTCGATGATGAAGCCCTGCTCCACACTGACCGCCCCCGGCAGGTGGTCTTTGAGGAACTGGCGAAGCACCGCTTCGGCCAGTGCGCCAGTGGTCGGGTTGTGCCGGGTGATGTAGGGGTTATGCCGAGATAAGGCAAAAATTAGGACATTCGTTCTGTAAGACTATGATTTAAAAGGTTATTCTAGAGACCATGGCTTGCTGATCATCCAACGTCTGCCTAGCCGTCTATGCTGATGCTTTTGCCTTGCTTGGGGGATGTTTTCAATGGCATCGGTGGAAAGAACAGCCTACCCTGACCGACTGGATGCATGTCTGGCTGAGCTAGGTGGAGTTGTGGCTGTCCGTGATGAGCTGCTGAAGCTTCATGCGATGGCCCTAACCCTTGTAGAGGGCGCGCCACTGACAGTGCCTACTGAGAATGCCTGCATCTGGTCGGAGGCCGAGTCGCTACAACAGGATGTTGAGGCCCTCGCGGGGTGGGTGCATTCGGCCCAAGGTGGGATCTCCTCCTTGGTCAATCTGGCACCCGACCATGAACAGTAGCTCTTGGGAGAGGCCCCTACCCGCAGCGTCCGCTATTAGAGTATGGCCGCTGAAAGCGCCACCGCAGTCACCGTCGAATCAGTAACAGCAGCAGTGCCACAGTCGAAAACGCCGCGCCGGCGTAGAAAGTCACAGCGGCCCCGTAGGTTTGCCAGAGCCATCCGGCGACCACGCTGGCCAACAACAGGGCGATGCCGCTCACGAGATTGAATAGGCCAAAAGCGGTACCTTTGAGATTGGCCGGTGTGGTATCGGCTATCAAGGCCGCCAATAGGCCCTGGCTGAAGCCCATATGCAGGCCCCACAGGGCAACTCCCAGCAGCACCATGGGCACTGATTCGGCATAAGCCAATACCAGGTCGGCCAAGATCAACAGCAGCAACCCGGCACTCAGCAGCGCTGTGCGACTAATGCGATCAGACCACTTCCCTACAGGGTAAGCCGACAGCATGTAGAACCCCGCCATCACGACCATAACCACAGGAACCCAGGTAGCGGAAAAACCCAGCTGCTGGGCACGCAACACCAGGAACGCCTCGCTGAAGCGCGCCAAGGTGAAGACAGCGCCTATCCCAACAACCCACCAGTAGGCCGTCGAGAACTGGTTGAGCAAGCTGAGGCGGATGGGCGAGCGGAAGTGATGCGGGCCTGCCTCATGCTTCGGCTCACTCACGCCGGCCAGGAGAAAACCTACCGCTAGAAGCGCCGGGATCACGGCAAACCACAGCACTAGCGAAATATCGTTGGCGAACCACAGCATTAGCAGGATCGCTAGGATCGGCCCGAGGAAAGCCCCCACGGTGTCCATTGACTGTCGCAACCCGAAACAGGCACCGCGGATGGCCGGCGGGGCCACATCCGCGACCAGTGCATCGCGCGGTGCCCCTCGAATCCCCTTGCCGATCCGATCCAGAATGCGGGCGGTAAAGACCATTTCTGCTGAGGCCGCGAGGGGAAACAACGGCTTGGTCAGCGCTGCTAGGCCATAGCCGAGCAGCAAGAGCCCTTTGCGTCGGCCAATGAAATCACTGATCGCCCCGGAGAACACCTTGACGATCAGCGCGGTCGCTTCTGCTACGCCCTCAATCAAGCCAACGGTCAGCATGCTAACGCCCAGCGTCCCCACCAGAA
>NZ_JBAQLP010000114.1:0-15847 GCF_049301935.1 Pseudomonas sp.
GTTGTCAGCTCAGCGATGGCCAAGTGAGCACCCCGGACGGTTTTGCCGAGGCCTACCGGCAGTATGTCGATAACGGCTGGGCGAGCATGACCGGGCCGAGCGAGTACGGTGGCCAAGCGCTGCCGCAGATGCTCGCCTGCAACTTTCACGAGATGCTGATGTGCGCTTCGCTGTCGTTCCGGGTGTACTCCGGGCTGACCGAAGGCGCGGTGCTGGCGCTTTACAATCACGGCAGCGAAACGCTGAAAAGCACATATCTACACAAGCTGGTCAGCGGCCAATGGGCCGGTACCATGTGCCTGACCGAGCCCCAGGCCGGCACCGATCTGGCCCTGCTCAGAACCCGCGCCGAGCCGCAGGCGGACGGTAGCTTCAAGGTTAGCGGCAGCAAGATATTTATCAGCGGCGGCGAGCAGGACCTCTCGGAGAACATCATCCACCTGGTGCTGGCGCGCCTGCCGGATGCACCAGCCGGGGTGAAGGGGATTTCCCTGCTGCTGGTGCCGAAATTTATCGCCGCCGCCGATGGCACGCCGGGCGAGCGCAACGCGCTGTCCTGCGGCGCCATCGAGCACAAGATGGGCATCAAGGGCGCGTCCACCTGCGTGATGAATTTCGACGGCGCTACCGGTTGGTTGCTTGGCGAGGCCAATCAAGGGTTGGCCGGCATGTTCACCATGATGAACGACGCGCGCTTTCAGGTCGGTTTGCAGGGCTTAGGCATTGGCGAAGCGGCCTTCCAGGGCGCGCTGCGCTATGCCCGCGAACGCTTGCAGTCGCGCGCCCTGAGCGGGCCGGCTGAGCCGGGCAAGGCGGCCGATCCGATTATTGTGCACCCCGATGTGCGGCGCATGCTGCTGACCCAGAAGACTCTGGTCGAAGGCAGCCGCATGCTGGCCGTGTACTGCGCGCGCCAGCTCGACCTGGAGCACGCTCATCCGGACGCCACCTCACGCCAGGCCGCCGGCAAGCGCGCGGCGCTGCTGATTCCGATCGTCAAAGCCTTCTTTACCGATATGGGCCAGGAAGTCGCCAGCCATGCCGTGCAGGTCTACGGCGGTCACGGCTTTATCCGCGAGTGGGGGATCGAACAGCTGATGCGCGACAGCCGCATTACCCAGTTGTATGAAGGTACCAACGGCATTCAGGCGCTGGACTATATCCGCCGCAAGGTGCTCGGCGACGGCGGGGCCGAGCTGTCGGCGCTGCAGGCCGAATTCAGCGAGCTGTGCGACGCCCAGGCAGGCCGTCCGTCCCTGGCGGCGCTGGCTAAAACGGTGCAGGCGCGTCTGGGCGAGTGGCGCGAGCTGAGCAGCGCGGTGATTGCTGCCAGTCAGCGCGATGTGCAGGAGATTGGCGCGGTGTCGGTGGACTTCCTCCAGTATTCGGCCTATGTGTTGCTGGCCGGCTTCTGGCTGCAGGCGGCGGCGCGGGCGCAGGATGCGTTGGAGGCGGGCAGTGGCGAGGCGGCGTTTTATCAGGCCAAGCTGCAGTCGGCCGACTTCTACCTGCGTCGGGTGTTGCCACGGGCCAGCGCCCATCGCGAGTCCCTGTTGGGCGGCGCCGACTGCCTGATGGCCATGGATGAGGCGAGTTTCGCCTTCTGATCTGCGTAGGATGGGTCAAGCGTAGCGCTACCCATGCCGCTGTGCGCTGCGCGCACCGAATTGTGCCGAACAACAAGAGGATCACCCATGCTGCCCTTTAGTTTTGCCACCACTGGACAGATTCTCTGCGAGCTTGGCGCGTCCCGGCGTCTGGCCGAGCTGTGCCGCGAGCGCGGCGCGCAGCGGGTGCTGATCGTCACCGATCCGGGCATCAGCCAGCTCGGCCTGCTGGCCGAGGTGCTGCCGGGTTTTGCCGGCGCGCAGCTGAGCGTCGAGGTGTTCGATCAGGTGGTTGCCGACCCGCCCGAGGCCATTCTGCTGGCGGCGGTTGAGCAGGCCCGCGCGCTTAAGGCGCAGTTGATCGTCGGTTTTGGCGGTGGCAGCTCGATGGATGTGGCCAAGCTGGTGGCGCTGCTGGCCCATCCCGGCTGCGACCAGGAGCTGGCGCAGATTTACGGCGTCGGTAATGCCCGAGGGCAGCGCCTGCCGCTGATTCTGGTGCCGACCACCGCCGGCACCGGCTCGGAAGTCACGCAGATTTCCATTATCACCACCGGTGCAACCAGCAAGATGGGCGTGGTCTCGCCGCTGCTGCTGCCGGATGTGGCGCTGCTGGATGCCGAGTTGACCCTCGGCCTGCCGCCGGCGGTGACTGCGGCGACCGGTATCGACGCCATGGTGCATGCCATCGAGGCCTACACCAGCAAGATCAAGAAAAACCCGCTGTCCGACCTGCTGGCCCGTGAAGCGCTGCGCCTGCTGGCGGCCAATCTGGATAAGGTGGTGCATGACGGATCTGACCGCGAAGCGCGTCAGGCCATGCTGCTCGGTTCCTGTCTGGCTGGCCAGGCGTTTGCCAATGCGCCAGTGGCGGCGGTGCATGCCCTGGCCTATCCGCTGGGCGGGCATTTGCATATTCCCCATGGCCTGTCCAATGCCCTGGTGCTGCCCCATGTGCTGGGCTTTAACGCCAATGCGGCCGCGCCGCTGTACGCCGAGCTGGCGCCGCTGGTGTTGGGCGAACAGCTGCGCGCCGGCAGCGTATTGCAGCAGACCGAGCAGTTGATTGGTGCACTGGCCGATTTCAGCGTGCGCAGCGGCCTGCCCACGCGCCTGCGTGATGCCGGGGTGCCAGAGGCGTTGCTGCCGACCCTGGCCCGCGACGCCATGCAGCAACAGCGCCTGCTGGTGAATAACCCGCGGGAAATGACCGAGGCCCATGCGTTGGCCATTTATCAGGTGGCCTATTGAGGTCGTCTGGTGTCTGTAAGCGTTCTCGACTTGTAGGAGTGGCCTTGGCCGCGATTGGCGGTCAAGGTGCCGCGCAAATTCGCGGCCAAGCCCGCTCCTACAAAAACCGGGCTGTTTATGTTTCCCGCTAATTCCAAGGACTCCCGATGAGCCAACCCCAGCATCTGCGCCGCGATTACCGGCATTTCCAGCCGATTACCACGCGCTGGCATGACAACGATGTCTATGGCCACGTCAACAACGTCACCTACTACAGCTTCTTCGACAGCGCGGTGAACAGCTACCTGATCGAGGTCGGTGGCCTGGATATTCATAACGGCGAGGTGGTGGGTTTTGTGGTCAGCTCCAGCTGCGATTACTTCGCCTCCATCGCCTTCCCCGAGCGCATCGAGATCGGCCTGCGGGTCGGCAAACTGGGCAACAGTTCGGTGCAGTACGAGCTGGCGGTGTTCAAGGCGGATGAAGACGAGGCCTGTGCGGCCGGGCGCTTTGTGCATGTCTTCGTCGACCGCAACAGCAACCGCCCGCTGAGCATTCCCGAGCGCCTGCGGGCGGCGCTGACGGTGCTGCTGGTGGAGCCGCCGGTTTAGCCGGCCTGAGTAGCCAGTGCCCGACGTCGCTGTCGCGGTTAAGGCCCACCACAAAAACGCAGGCCATCAGGCTGTGGTTTTGTGGCCGCCGGCCCATTCGGCGGCTGGTGCTGCCCGCGGTTTAGCGTGGCCCAGCGCTATTTACGCCCAGCTGTGCAGCAGCGCGGGCAGTTCCGCCAGGCTGCTGACCTGCCCATCGGGCCTGTGGTCGGCCTCCCAGGGCTTGCCCTGGGGGTTAAACCAGATGGCGCGCAAACCGGCGGCCTGGGCTCCGGCAATGTCGTCGCTGGGGTGATCGCCGATATGCACGGCGTGCTCGGCGGCAATTCCCGCGCGTTTCAGCGCTTCGGTAAAGGGCTTCGGGTCAGGTTTGCCGACGCCCAGTTCCTCGGCGCACAGGGCAAACTGGAAGTAGTCGGCCAGGCCCAGGCGACGCACATCGGCATTGCCATTGGTGATCACCCCGAGCTGAAAGCGGTTGGCCAAGGCTTCAAGCGTGGGGTGCACCTCGGCGAACAGCTCGACCTGATGGCGCGCGGCGAGAAACACCTGAAAGCCGGCTTCGGCCAACGCCTGCGCATCCGCGTGTGCATAGCCCGCGTCTGTAAGGGCATGGAAAAGAATGCGTCGGCGCAGTTCGCTGAGGCGATGCTTGAGCATCGGTTCGGCCTGCAGCAAGGCGGCGCGAATCGCCCACAGGTGCTCCACCGGCACCGCGCCCAGGCGAGGCGCGTGCATGGCCAGCCAGTTGCGCAGCGCCGCTTCGGCGTCCTGCATCACCGGGGTGACATCCCACAGGGTGTCGTCGAGGTCGAAAGTGATCAGCTGAATGCTCATTCTGTACTGCCTTTGCGTTTGGCCCTGGGGTGCGCCTGGTCATAGACCGTGGCCAGGTGCTGGAAATCCAGGTGGGTGTAGACCTGGGTGGTGGCGATGTCGGCATGACCAAGCAGCTCCTGCACCGCGCGCAGGTCCTGCGACGATTCGAGCAGATGGCTGGCGAAGCTATGGCGCAGCATATGCGGATGCAGGTGCTGGCCCAGTTCGCGCACGCCGGCCTGGCGCACCCGCAACTGCACCGCGCGCGGGCCGATGCGCCGGCCCTGCTGGCTGATAAACAGCGCGCCATCGGCCGGGTTGGCCAGCGCGCGCAGCGGCAGCCATTGCTGCATGGCCTCGCGCGCCATGCGCCCAAGCGGCAGTTCGCGGGTCTTGTTGCCCTTGCCGACAACCCGCACCAGGCCGGCGGGTAGATCCAGGCCATCCAGGTTCAGGCCCACCAGCTCCGCCAGGCGCAAGCCCGATGAATAGAACAGCTCCAGCATGGCCTGGTCGCGGCGGGCGATAAAGTCGTCTTCCAGCGCGCCGTCGAGCAGCTGCGCGGTACGGTCGGCGTCCAGGGTTTTCGGCAGGCGGCGTTCGCCCTTGGGCGGCATCAGGCCGCTGGCCGGATCACTCTGGCAGTGGCCTGCGCGAATCAAATAGCGATAGAACCCGCGGGTGGCCGAGAGCAGACGCGCCAGGCTGCGGCTGGACTGGCCCTGCATATGCAGGCGGCCGACCATACGGCGCAGGCGCGCGCTGTCGAGCGCGGCCCAGCTGTCGATCTGTTCCTGGCTGCAGAACGCCAACAGCGTACTCAGGTCGTGGCGGTAGCCGATCAGGGTATGGGAGGAAAGCTGGCGCTCGCTGCGCAGGTGTTCCAGGTAGGCGTCCAGGAGGTCTTGCATGGAAGCTCCCTGCGGTGTGTCCGTAGGATGGGTTAGCGGCGCGTGGAAAAAATTTAAGCGCTAGGCGGTCGTTGTGCGCCGCGTAACCCATCGCAGCGGTATTTTGATGGCTATCGCTCTGCTCAACCCATCCTACAGGCTGCAACGGTCTTTAACGCACCGAGCGCAGTGGTGTGGCAAAACCGGGCACAACGCGCGCCAGCACTTCGGCGATATAACCGAGGAACAGCGTGCCCAGCGAGCTCTTGTAATGCTGCGGGTCGGCGCTGCCGATGGCCAACACGCCATGCAGGCCCTGATGGCTGATGCTGACTACTGCCGCCGAACCGACCTGGGCGCCTTCTGCGCCGAACAGGAAGTTCAGCTCATGCTCACGCAGCACGCCGCAGATGGTTTTGCCGCCGGCCAACAGGCCGCCGATGGCTTGATGCGCTTCGGCGCTGCTGACCGAACGGCCGACCGGTAGCGGCGCTTCGCTAAACAGAATCAGGCTGACGAAGGGCACCTGAAACTCGCGGCGCAGGCTGTCTTCAACACAGCTGACCACTTCTTCCAGGCTATTGGCATCGAGCAGGTCGAGCACCAGGCGGCGGGTCTTGTCGAACAGACGGTCGTTGTCGCGGGCCACGTCCATCAGTTGCGAGAGGCGGTGACGCATCTCGATATTGCGCTCGCGCAGCAGTTTCACCTGGCGCTCGACCAGCGACACGGTGTCGCCGCGCTGGTGCGGAATGCGCAGCTCGGGGATCAACTCGTCGTGGTCGATAAAGAATTCCGGGTGCAGGCGCAGGTACGCGGCGACCGTGTCCGAATCCAGGGGCTTGGGTGAATCCTGCTTGTCGGTCATAAACGAACCTGTCCTTCGTACACCCGTACAGCGGGTCCGGTCATCATAACGGGCTGGCCGGGGCCTGCCCACTCGATGCTCAGCTTGCCGCCGGGCAGTTCGATCTGTACCGGTGAGTCCATCCAGCCCTGGCTGATTGCCGCCACGACGGCTGCGCAGGCGCCGGTGCCGCAGGCCTGGGTTTCCCCGGCGCCACGTTCCCAGACGCGCAGCTTGGCCTGCTTGCGGTCGACCACTTGCAGGAAACCGACATTGACCCGCTGCGGAAAGCGCGGATGCTGTTCGAGTTTCGGCCCCAGGCTATGCACCGGCGCGCTGTCGACGCTGTCGACGCGCAGCACCGCATGCGGGTTGCCCATGGACACGGCGGCCAGCTCAACGCTCTGGCCGTCGACGGCCACGCTGTAGCTCAGCGCCTGCTGTTCGGCCTGGAACGGGATATCGGCCGGTACCAGGCGCGGCGCGCCCATGTTGACGCTGACCTGCCCGTCGCTGCGCACGTCCAGTTCGATGATGCCGCCCTTGGTTTCCACGCGCATCTGCTTCTTCACCGTCAGGCGCTTGTCCAGCACGAAGCGGGCGAAGCAGCGTGCGCCGTTGCCGCACTGCTCCACTTCCGAGCCGTCGGCATTGAAGATGCGGTAGCGGAAATCCACGTCCGGGTTGCTCGGCGGTTCGACCAGCAGCAGCTGATCGAAGCCCACGCCGGTGTGGCGGTCGCCCCAGGCCTTGGCGTTCTTCGGCTGGATATGCGCGTGCTGGCTGACCAGGTCGAGGACCATAAAGTCGTTGCCGAGGCCGTGCATCTTGGTAAAGCGCAATAACATCGCCACTACTCCGGCAGGCGGCTTTCGCCCGCAAAGAGCTCGCTGAGCGTCTCACGGCGACGCACTTCGAAGGCCTGATCGCCATCCACCATCACCTCGGCGGCGCGGCCGCGGGTGTTGTAGTTGGAGCTCATGACAAAGCCATAGGCGCCGGCCGAGCGCACGGCCAGCAGGTCGCCTTCGGCCAGGGCCAGCTGGCGATCCTTGGCGAGGAAGTCGCCGGTCTCGCAGATCGGCCCGACGATGTCGTAGTTGCGCGTCGCGCTGTCGCGCGGCTGCACGGGCACTACGTCCATCCAGGCCTGGTACAGGGCTGGGCGGATCAGGTCGTTCATCGCCGCATCGACGATGGCGAAGTCCTTGTGCTCGGTGTGCTTTAGGTACTCGACCTGGGTCAGCAGCACGCCAGCGTTGGCCACAATCGAACGGCCCGGCTCGAACACCAGGGCCAGGTCGCGGCCGGCAATGCGCTCACGCACGGCCTTGATGTAATCGCCGGCCAGTGGCGGCTGCTCGTCGCGGTATTGCACGCCGAGACCGCCACCCAGATCCAGGTGCTTGATGCGGATGCCATCGGCGGCGAGCTGATCGATCAGCGCGAGCAGGCGCTCGAGGGCATCGAGAAACGGCGGCAAGCTGGTCAGCTGCGAGCCGATATGGCAATCGACGCCCACCACCTGCAGGTTCGGCAGCGCGGCGGCGCGGGCATACACAGCCGGGGCCTGTTCGATATCGATACCGAACTTGTTTTCTTTCAGGCCGGTAGAGATGTACGGGTGGGTGCCGGCGTCGACATCCGGGTTGACCCGCAGCGAGATCGCTGCCGTCTTGCCCAGCTCGGCGGCAACCACTTGCAGGCGCTCCAGCTCGTCGGTGGATTCGACGTTGAAGCAGTGCACGCCGACTTCCAGGGCGCGGCGCATGTCGTCACGGCTCTTGCCGACGCCGGAGAAGACGATCTTGTCAGGCGTACCGCCAGCGCTCAACACGCGCTCCAGCTCGCCACGGGAGACGATGTCGAAGCCCGCGCCAAGGCGCGCCAGCACGTTCAGCACACCGATATTGGAGTTGGCTTTCACCGCAAAGCACACCAGATGCGGCACGCCCTGCAGGGCATCGGCATAGGCGCGGTACTGCGCCTCGATGTGCGCACGCGAGTAGACGTAGGTCGGCGTACCGAAGCGTTGGGCGATGGCGGACAACGCCACGCCTTCCGCGAACAGCGCACCGTCGCGGTAGTTGAAGGCGTTCATAAGCTGTCCTTATTCGGTTTGCGCAGGCGCTGGCTGGCTTTCTTCCGGCAGGTACAGCGGGCCTTTCTGGCCGCAGCCAGCGAGCAGGGCGCTGACGGCAAGCATCGCGACAAAGGCAGTAAACAACCGCTTCATGGTGGAATCCTTGTAATAAAGCATGATTGCGCCGGAGTATACCGGCCCCCCGGCGCCTTGCCTATGCGCCGGGGTTCCCGTCAGGCGCGGGTTTGCCTGTATCTTTGGTGCTAGGGTCTGTTCCCATTTCGTCGCGAGCCGCGTTGCCGCGAAAAATCTCGCCAGGCTAGGCGGAGGACGCAGGTAATGCGTGTTCCCTTGCCAAGTCCTCCAACACCGCATGGCGAGATTTTTCGCGCAACCCGAAGGGCCGGGCTAGTTTTAGCGCGATGCTGCGTTTATCGACACTCATTTGGACCAACCAAACTTCGTGTCTCATGCCTTGCCTCGCGCTAAAACTAGCTCCGGCGCGGCCGTGAACGAAACGGGAACAGACCCTCGCTTTGCACCCATCGCCAGTGATCAGGAGACTGGATGGACAGCCCCGTACCCGTGAGCAGCTCGGTTTCCGTTGCCTACCTGCAAGGTTTGCTTGACTACCTGACGCGCCAGGGCATCGACAGCGCGCAGCTGCTGGAGCGGATGCAGCTCAGCCCGCAGCTGCTCGCCCAGCGCGATCAGCGCATCGCCGCCAGCACTTACCTGGAACTGCTCGGCCACGGCGTGCGACTGACCGGCGATGAGCAGTTGGGCCTGCACCTGGGTGAGGCAGTACGCCCCGGTTATTACGGTGTGCTCGGTTACCTGATCATGAGCTGTGCGACCCTCGCCGACGCCCTGCATCGCCAGGCGCGCTACGCCGCATTGGTGGGCAATCTGGGTCAGGTCGATTTGGCCGATGAGCCGCCGCGCGCCGGGCTGGAACCGCAAGTGGCGCACAGCTGGCAGCCGTGGCTGCCACAGCAGCAACGTCAGCTCAGCGAGGAAACCCTGGCCGGCTGGGTGACGTTTGGCCATTGGATCAGTGGCCTGGATATTCCACCGACCGAGGTGCGTTTCCAGCATGCGGCGCCAGCCGATACCGCCGAATACCAGCGTATCTTCCGCTGCCCGGTGCTGTTCGACCAGGCCGATAACGCCCTGGTCTTTCCCAAGCGCCTGCTTGCCACGCCGCTGGGGCAGGCCGATGCGCAAGTACGGCTGATGCTCGATGCCTATGCCGATCGCCTGCTCGGCGAGATCCAACAGGGCCCTAGCGTGCTGGATCGCGCACGCCTGGAATTGTCCCGCCAGCTGCCGGAAGTGGGCGCCGATCTGCAGCAAATCGCCGCGCGTTTGGCGCTCAGTCCGCGTACCCTGCAGCGGCGTTTGCGCGAAGCCGGGTTATCCTTCAACCAGTTAGTGGATGAAACCCGCCAGCAACTGGTGGTGCACTACCTGCGCGACCCGGCGCTGGAGCTGGCGGAAATCGCCTTCCTGGTCGGTTTCAGCGAACCCGGTTCACTGGCCCGCGCGTTTCGCCGCTGGACTGGGCAGAGCCCCGGCGACTATCGCCGCCAGCTGGCGCTATGAAAGCTACTGCGCTTTCATAGCGCCAGATATCCAATGTTTGTGTAGTCACTGAATTTTTTGAGGTAAGTCGTAATGAGTTTGACCGAAGCCCGCTTTCACGATCTGGTCGATGCCACCCAGCAGGCGGTAGAAGATATTTTCGATGACAGCGACCTGGACCTCGATTTGGAAAACTCCGCCGGGGTGCTGACCGTACGCTTTGAAAACGGCACTCAGCTGATCTTCAGCCGTCAGGAGCCGCTGCGCCAACTGTGGCTGGCGGCGCGTTCCGGTGGCTTCCACTTCGATTACGACCAGGCCAGCGAGCGTTGGATCTGCGACAGCAGCGACGAGCAGTTGGGCGAAATGCTGACGCGTATCACCCTGGAGCAGTCCGGTGCCGACCTTGAGTTCGAAGAACTCTGACGGCGCGGGCCAGGAGGTGGCCTCGCCCTGCCGCCGCCAGTGTTGTCTGGATGATCAGGATATCTGCCTGGGCTGCGGCCGCACGTTGCAGGAGATTCTCGACTGGGGCAACGTCGACATGCCGCGCAAACGCGAGATCTGCGCGGCTGCCGAAGCGCGCTTGCAACAGCGGCACGGCATACCTTGACCGGGCGGTCTTGTTTATTTAAGTGGCTGTGGTACGGTCAGTCCACGCCTTGCAAAACCCCGTCTTCGTGATGGGGTTTTGCTTTTTTCACCAGTAAGAATCTGTTTACGAGTTCCCGAGCTAGAGCCATGCAAGGCGCTAGGTTAGTAACAGCCTCCGGCTGGTCAAAACGACGAGGAGGCGGAGTGTACTGTTGTACATGAGCATTACTCGCTCCGCTCGCCCCTTTGGGGCCGCACTTTAAAGTGCGTTAGCCGCAAGCGGCTGGCCGGGCGTGTTTTTAATGCCGCAGGGCCGACGCGCAGCAGATCGTAAACAATTTCTATAGGGGATATACCCGCACCATGACTAGCGCACCTTCGATCACCATCACCCGCCTCGATTTGCAGCGTTTGGAGCATCTGCTCGACAGTCTGGATGATTTCGGTCCGGGTGCCATCGCGTTGCAGGCCGAATTGGACCGTGCCGACGTGGTTGGCCATGACGAAGTGCCGGCCGGGGTGGTGACCATGAATTCGCGGGTGCATTGCCGCGAAGAGAGCAGCGGCAAGGATTACCACCTGACCCTGGTCTACCCGCAGGACGCCGGCGCGGAGGGTACGGTGTCGATTCTCGCACCGGTTGGCAGTGCCTTGCTGGGCCTGTCCGTGGGTCAGCATATCGATTGGGCTGCGCCCGGCGGCAAGCTGCTCAAGCTGGCACTGCTGGCGGTGGAATATCAGCCGGAAGCGGCGGGCGAATACAGCCGCGGCTGATTGCTGCGGCGTCAGGCCTTCTGCAGCGCCTGATTAAGCGCCGCCTCCAGGCGGCTCTTGTAACGCAGGTAATGCACGCTCTGCATATGCCCATCGCCGAGTACCGCCGACAGGTCCAGGTCGGTGATATAGCAGGGGTAGCGCGCGCCATCGCGGCGTTGCGCGAGGATGTGCTGGGCGACGGCGGCGAACAGGTCGCCAGCATATTCCAGCTCGGAAAATTCGCGGTGATTACAGTACAGGGTGACATGCGAGCGCTTACCGTCCGCCGGCTCGACGATGGCCTGTACGTCATAGAACGGATGGCTGATCGGTGACAGCGGCGGCGGCCGGCGTTCCAGGCGCTGGACGCGCAGCGGCGCATCCGGTAGCACCTGGTAATACTGCACCTCCAGCGGCTGGTGCGCCGGCAGGTTATCCAGCGGCAGCAGGGCGTTGCGCCGGTACAGCAGCGATTGCAGAAAGCGTTGTAGCGGGGTCAGCAGGCTCTGCTCATCACGAAACGGCATCTGCTGGCGCCACAGCGCGTTGTGTTCATCGAGCACACTCAGCTCGGCGGTGGCGCTGGCTTCGTTCAGCCGGTAGAACACCTGAATGCACTGCGGCTGCCCCACGGGCAGGATCAGCGCCAGGTCTTCACCTTCCAGGGCGCTGCGGTCCAGGTGCAGCTGGCTGTAGCCGGGCAGCTCCTCGCCCAGGTGTTCGATCAGTGTGGGCAGGTCTTTCAGGCTGGTGTGGCGGACCTGGCCGGGCTTCAGTTCGAGCAGGTGATAGTGCTGTTTGATCTGCAGCAGGTAGCGGTTGGCCTGCCCGCTGCTGAAGCTGCCGAGGGTTTCGCGGAACAGTTCCTCGACCCGTTCGGCAATCGCCGTGGCGCGGTTGCGGCAAAAGCAGCGCACCCGCAGGTTGGGCTTCCTGCCACTGGCGGGCAGGGCGTTGAGGAAGTCGCGCAGGCAGTCGAGCAGCGCGTGCGGGCCGTCATAGCGGGTCACCAACAGTTCGTTCCAGCTGTTCAGGGTGACCTGGTCGATGGTCAGAATCAGGTTCTCGCGCACCCCGGAATAGCCCAGCGCATCGGTGCGCTCGGTGGTCATGTGCATGTTCATCTGGCTGAACTGCTTGAGCGGGTCGACGCCGACGTTGACCAGCAGCAGCACCTCGCCGGGCACGCTGGCGCTGAGCAGGGCGGCTTCGTCGACGGCCGGCAGGGGCAGCGGCACCACCTGCTGCAGGCTGCTGAGCAGGTTGGCCAGCTCGTACTCGCTCAGGTCGCTGGCGCCTGGGTGCAGCGACAGCCGCGTGCTGTTGTCGATCACCCCGTTGCGCTGGCACCAGGCGAGCAGTTCGATCAGCTCGCGCGAGCGCTTGAGCGGTGAGAAGTCTTCCAGCTCCTGGGCAGTCACGCTGCCGCTGTACAGCGCCCACAGGGTTTCATTGGGCGCATCCGGGCTGGGGCTCTGGGCCAGGGTCAGGGTGTCTTCGGCCAGATCCGGGGCGATGCCCGGGTTGATAAATTCGATCTTGCCGGCCTTGCGCTCGAAGGCGGCGTATAGACGGCGGCCGAGGATGCCCAGATCGCGACTATTGAGCGAGCTGCCGGCCTGTTCGCTGCGGGCGAACTCGGAGAGAAAGCGGTAGCTGTAAGTCAGCTCGTTGACCAGCATGCGCCGCTCGGCGCTGACCTGACGCACTTTCCACTGGCTGCGGCTGTCGAGCATTGCCAGCTGGCGGCTGTCCCAGTTCCAGTCGCGGGTCAGGCGCTCCAGCAGCAGGCGTTGCCAGCTCTTGCGGTTGTTGCGCGGCGGGCGGCTGAGCTTCTTGTCGACTTTGAGGTACAGGCAGCGGCGGATCAGCTCCAGGCGCTCATGCTCGCCACGGGCCTTGAGGTATTCCTCCAGGCGGCGGTAGACCACGATATAGGGGTCGAGCTCATCGACGTCCAGGCGATTGGCGAACACCGCCTGCTTGAAGCGCAGCGACAGGCATTCGACCTTGGGGTGTTCGCTGGCGTAGACCTCGGTCAGCAGCAGCTTGAGCACCGACTTGTACGGCGACTCGATGCCCTTGAACAGCTGCCACATGCCGGCGCCGATAAATTCTTCCGGCGGGATGCGCGCCAGATGACCGAGGTCGAGCACGTCCTCGGCGCGGATAAAGCGCTTGGCCAGCAAGGTGCTGGTGTAGTGCTGATAGCGCTGCTCTTCATACACCGGCACCAGCCACCACAGCGGCGTGCGCCCGCCGAGCCAGATCGCGGTGCGGTAGAACTCGTCGAGCAGCAGGTAATGCTGGGTGGTGCCGCAGTCATCCGAGGTCAGCTGGGCCTCGCGTTCACCCTGGGTAAAGCGCGCCGGATCGATCAGAAAGCAATGCGCCTCGGCACCCTGGGTCGCTGCCCAGCTTTCCAGCAGTGCGCATTTCTTGCTCAGTTCATGCAGCTGCAGCTGGTTCAGGTCGCTGGCGTGGCACACCCACAGGTCCATATCACTCTGCTCGGCCTGGGCCACGGTACCCAGGCTGCCCATCAGAAACAGGCCGTGAATCGGCAGTGCCTGTTTGCCGCGATAGGGTTTATAGGCGAACGAGCGGGTCAGGCGCTGCACTTCGGACAGCAGCTCGTCATCCGGCTCGAAGCCGCTAAGGCCGGCCGGAGTCAGCCCGGACACGTAGCCCGGCAGCAGCGGATGATTGACGTGGAACAACAGTGGTAACAGCCTGAGCACCAGTTGCTGGCGCGTCGACAACGCCTGCATGGCGCGTTGCAGACGGCTCTGGTTGAGTGTGAGGAAGCGCGCACGCAGCTGCGTCAGTACCTTGCGGTCGATACCGTCTTCAATGTCCGGGCGAATTTCCTCGGTACGACTCATGCTCAGGCTCTGCAGGGCGGTGCGTGTTCATGCCTTGCCATGTAGCTGGCGGATGGCTGCGGATACAGGGTTATCGCCTGCGTCGCGGGCAGCTTGAGCAAGTCGCTGCAACGCAGGCTGGGATGGCTTGGAAGCGGTTCTGATCGCGCTTTAGTTGGCCAGATTTGCGCGCTGCTTAGGCCGCTTCGGTCACATTGAGGATAGTCAGCAGAACTTGCGCGTGTTCGGCGGCGTCGAGGCCCAGGCTGGTCAGGTAGCCACCGTCGGGTTGATTGATCAGGCCTTTGTCATGCAGGCGCTGCGCGGCGGCAATCGCCGATGGGGTGGCAGTGTGGTGAACCTTGATTCCTTCCTGGGTGGTGCCCAGGTTGAACAGCGCGAGGATTTCCAGTTCGGCAATCAATTCAGGGGTAAAGGCCATAAGTACTCCAGCTTCTTGTTTTAGTGAGCTGCGGCCGGCGGCGGCAGCACCCGCTGCGGTAAATCGGCTGAAACAACAGGCAGCCTGCCAGGCAGTGTAGTGAAGCCCCACGCAGTCTGCTGTGACCTGATGCTGCCAGAAGTTGGCGTGTCGTGGGGTAAATTTTTCCGAGCCGTTTACGGCGCCTGTTCGGGCAGCTCGGGCAAGGCGCGCAGGCCCTGCTCGTAGCGGGCGAGGTCGAAGGGACGGTCGTCACGCAACATGAGGTCGATTTCATCGGCCAGCACCAGGGCCATCAGCTCGATGATCTCTTCACGTTCGTAGCCGACCAGGCTGAGTTTGTTCAGCACCGCCTGGACAAAGGCCGGCTCGCCGGCTTCCAGCTGGTTCTCGATGGCCTGGATCAGGGTGTCCTGGGCAAAATCTTCGTCGTCTTGCTCGCTCATATGCGGCTCCAGTGAGTGGCTGCTCAGCCCTGGGCAAAATCCAGCAGGGCCTGGCCGGTAAGGCGATAGGTGGTCCATTCGTCCTGCGGGCGGGCGCCGAAGGACTCATAGAACTCGATAGCCGGGGTGTTCCAGTCCAGCACGCCCCATTCCAGGCGACCGCAGCCTTTGCTGACGGCGAGTTGTGCCAGATGCCTGAGTAGCGCCTTGCCTGCGCCGATTTTGCGCTGCTCAGGATTGATGTAGAGGTCTTCCAGATAGATGCCGTGCTTGCCCAGCCAGGTTGAGTAGCTGAAGAAGTACACGGCATAGCCAATTGGCACGCCGTCCAGCTCGCAAATCAGCCCGTGGGAGGTGCTGTCAGCGCCAAACAAGCTGTCGCGGATGCCGGCGACGTCGGTTTTAACCTCGTGCTCGGCTTTCTCATAGATGGCTAGATCGATGATAAAGCGCAGGATCAGGGCGGCATCTTCGGCGGTGGCAGAGCGGATTTGCAGGGGCATAAAAGGTCCTGGGCAGGCCGGTTGGCGTGAGCGGGGCCCACGCCGGGGCTGGATTAACGTGTGGCCAGCAGCTCACGGCCGCGCACAACCGCGGCGCGTACCTGATTCGGCGCGGTGCCGCCGATATGGTCGCGGGCGTTGACCGAACCTTCCAGGGTCAGCACGGCAAATACGTCCTGCTCGATCTGCTCGCTGAACTGGCGCAGTTCGTCCAGGCTCATCTCGGCCAGGTCCTTGCCGGACTCGACGCCGTATTTCACCGCATGGCCGACGATCTCGTGGCAGTCGCGGAACGGCAGGCCCTTGCGCACCAGGTAGTCGGCGAGATCCGTGGCGGTGGAGAAACCGCGCAACGCCGCTTCACGCATGATCGCGTGCTTGGGCTTGATCGCCGGGATCATGTCGGCAAAGGCACGCAGCGAGTCGCGTAGGGTGTCGGCGGCGTCGAACAGCGGTTCCTTGTCTTCCTGGTTGTCCTTGTTGTAGGCCAGCGGCTGGCCTTTCATCAGGGTCAGCAGGCCCATCAGCGCGCCGAACACGCGGCCGGTCTTGCCGCGTACCAGCTCGGGTA
>NZ_JBAQLP010000115.1:0-49510 GCF_049301935.1 Pseudomonas sp.
ACATGATCAACAAAGAAAACCTTACCCAGCATATCTCCCAGCAGTTCAACGTCGAGCTGGAGGAGGTGCGCAGCCACCTGCTGGCCATGGGCGGTCTGGTCGAGAAGCAGGTCAACGACGCGGTTACCGCACTGATCGACGCCGACTCCGGTCTGGCTCAGCAAGTGCGCGAGATCGATGACCAGATCAACCAGATGGAACGCAATATCGACGAGGAGTGCGTGCGCATTCTCGCCCGTCGTCAGCCGGCGGCATCCGACCTGCGGCTGATCATCAGCATCTCCAAGTCGGTGATCGATCTCGAGCGTATCGGTGACGAAGCCACCAAGATCGCCAAGCGCGCGATCCTGCTGTGCGAAGAAGGCGAAGCGCCGCGCGGCTACGTGGAAGTGCGGCATATCGGCGATCAGGTACGGCGGATGGTGCAGGAGGCGCTGGACGCCTTCGCCCGTTTCGACGCCGACCTGGCGCTGTCGGTGGCGCAGTACGACAAGACCGTCGACCGCGAATACAAGACCGCGCTGCGTGAGCTGGTGACCTTTATGATGGAAGACCCGCGCTCGATCTCGCGCGTGCTCAACATCATCTGGGCCCTGCGTTCGCTGGAGCGCATCGGCGACCACGCGCGCAATATCGCCGAACTGGTGATCTACCTGGTACGCGGCACCGACGTCAAACACCTCGGCCTGACCCGCATGCAGGAAGAAGTGCAGGGCACCAAGAAAGGCAGCTGAGCCGGCTGTTGCGGGCGGCGTTGGCGCGCCGCTCGCACGGAAGATATAGATGATCGCGACATCGGATGGATTTCGGTTGGCCTTTGGCCAGCAGCCGTGACTATGCTTATGGCCATTAGAACGGGAGTGGCCGATGAGCAAAGTCAGCGTGCTGGTAGTGGACGACGCAACCTTTATCCGTGATTTGGTGAAAAAGGGCCTGCGCGATCACTTTCCAGGCATCCAGATCGAGGAAGCCGTGAACGGGCGCAAAGCTCTGCAGATGCTGACGCGCCAGCCGGTTGACCTGATTCTCTGTGACTGGGAAATGCCGGAAATGTCCGGCCTGGAACTGCTCACCTGGTGCCGCGAACAGGAAGCCCTGAAGATCGTCCCGTTTATCATGGTCACCAGCCGCGGCGACAAGGACAACGTGGTGCAGGCGATTCAGGCCGGCGTTTCCGACTTTATCGGCAAGCCGTTTTCCACCGAACAACTGATCACCAAGGTGAAAAAGGCCTTACACCGTGCAGGCAAGCTACAGACCATGATGGCCAGCACCGCGCCGAAGATGCTTAGCAGTGGCTCTTTCGCCAACGACTCACTGTCCGCTCTGACCGGCGGCAAAGCCGACGCGGTTAAACCGGCTGCAGCTGCCGTGACCGCCACCGCGTTTGCCGTAAAGCCTGCAGCCAAAGCACCGGCCGCCAGCGCGCCCAGCGGTCGGGGGCAAGGCCAGCTGCGTTTGCCCGGTGGCGCTACCCTGTCCTGCGTGATCAAGGCGCTGAGCCTCAAGGAAGCGCTGCTGGTGGTCAAACGCACCGAGGAGCTGCCGCAGGTGCTGGAAAGCGCCGTGCTCGATCTGGAGCAGGGCGAGGCGGCGGAAACCGCACGGCTCAACGGCTACCTGCATGCCGTCGCGGCCTTCGAGCCGAAACCGGACAGCGAGTGGCTGCAACTGACCTTCCGATTCGTCGACCGCGATCCGCAGAAGCTCGACTACATCTCCCGGCTTATCGCCCGGGGGACCGCGCAGAAGCACTTCAGCCCCGGCGCCTGAGCAAGCCCAGTCCTACCGGTGCATGCGAGATGGCTCACAACCCGCGCGCGCCGGTTCGCTTAGCGTGGGATCGGCTGCTAATCTCAACGATCCGGACAAACAAATCATAAGATCCGAGTCGTTATGCTAGGGCGCTTGATACTTCTCTGCAGTTTGTTGACCCTTGCCGGCCAGGCAGCGGCGTTGACTATTTACAAGTACACCGATGCCAACGGCGTGGTCACCTACACCGACCAGGCCGCGCCCGGTGCGCAGGTGTTCGTGTTTCGCGACCGCATGGTCGAGCGCCTGGACAATCAGGTAAAGCTGGAAACCAAGAAGCACGAAGCCGGTGAAACCCTGTTGGTGCGCAACGACCTGTTTGCCCCGGTGCAGATCGAGCTGCGCCTGGACGCCACTGACAACGTCACCGGCGTGCCGAACAAGCCGATCAGCTGGGTGCTGCCGCCGCGCAGCAAGATCCGCCTGGCCACCCTGGCCCCACGCGATGCCAGCCAACCCATGCGTTACACCCCCAAGCTGCGCTACGCCATGGGTGATCCGCGCCTGCTGCCGACGCAGAAGAGCTACCCGCTGCCGTGGCGTGGCGGCCCGTTCCGCCTGACTCAGGGTGCCAACGGCAAGTACAGCCACTTCACCCCCAAAGGCCGCTACGCCATGGATATCGCCATGCCCGAAGGTACGCCGATTGTCGCGGCGCGCGGCGGGGTTGTGGTGAAAACCGAGAATCGGCAGAGTGGCCGTGGCAACAACCCATCCGGCAACTATGTGCGCATCCTGCATGACGACGGCACCATGGGTGTCTACCTGCATCTAATGAAGGGTTCGGTGGCGGTCAGCGAAGGCAGCCGGATCAACGCCGGCAGCCTGCTCGCGCGCTCCGGCAATACCGGCAACAGCACCGGCCCGCACCTGCACTTCGTGGTGCAGCGCAATGTCGGCTTGGCCCTGGAGTCGATTCCGTTCGACTTCAATCAGCCGGTCAACAGCCTGCCTAATTTTGCCGTGGGCGGTGAGTAGGCGCGGTTTAGATCGTAGGATGGGTTGAGCTTGCGATACCCATGCGGTGCGGCTGGCGTTGTTGATGGGTTACGCCTGCGGCTAACCCATCCTACGGCCCCTATCGCGGCAAGGCGCATCACAGATCGCACGGTGCCGCTCAATCCAGCTTAAGCACCTTGGCCAGGACGATCTTCGGGCCTTTCATCTTCTTGACGATAATCCGTAGGCCGTCGACCTCCAGCACTTCCTCTTCCTCGGGCATGCGCTTGAGGGTTTCGTAGATCAGCCCAGCCAGGGTTTCCGCTTCGACGTGATCGAGGTCGACACCGAGCAGGCGTTCGACCTTGGCCAGTGGCGTGTCGCCGCGTACCAGCAGCTTGCCCGGCTGATAGGCGAGGATGCCGCGCTCGGCCTTGCGGTGTTCGTCCTGGATGTCGCCGACCAGGGCTTCCAGCACGTCTTCCATGGTCAGGTAGCCGATCACCTTGCCATCGGCTTCTTCGACCAGGGCGAAGTGCGAGCCGCCGATGCGGAACTGCTCCAGCAGGCTGGACAGCGGCATATGCCGGCCGACCCGTTCGATCGGGTGCATCAACTCGGCCAGTTTCAGCGCCGAGGGCAGCATCTCCAGCAGCGACAGGTGCAGCAGCAGGTCCTTGATATGCAGCACGCCGACGTACTCGCCACTGCTGTCATCGTAGACCGGGTAGCGGCTGTACTTGTGCCGACGGAACACGCTGAACACTTCGTCCAGGGTGGCCGTCAGCGGCAGGGACACCAGGTCCTCGCGCGAATTCGCCCAGTCCACCACTTCCAGCTCGCCCAGCTCCACGGCCGAGGCCAGTACGCGCATGTCCTGGTCGCTGGGGTCGCTGGCGCGGCTGGAGTGGAGGATCAGCTTAAGCTCGTCGCGGCTGTAGTGGTGTTCATGGTGCGGCCCCGGCTCGCCCTGGCCGGCCACCCGCAGAATGGCGTTGGCGCTGGCGTTGAGCAGGAAGATCGCCGGGTACATGGCCCAGTAGAACAGATACAGCGGCGCGGCGGTCCACAGCGACAGCAGCTCGGGTTTGCGGATGGCCCAGGACTTGGGCGCCAGCTCGCCGACCACGATATGCAGGTAGGAAATGATAAAGAACGCGGTAAAGAAGGCGATGCCATGTATCAGCTTCGGCGACTCGATGCCGATACCCGCGAGCAGCGGTTCGAGCAGGTGGGCAAAGGCCGGTTCGCCGACCCAGCCCAGGCCCAGGGAGGCCAGGGTGATGCCCAGCTGACAGGCCGAGAGGTAGGCGTCCAGTTGGTTGTGTACGGTGCGCAGGATATGTCCGCGCCAGCCATTTTTTTCCGCCAGGGCATCGACCTTGGTGGCGCGCAGTTTGACGATGGCGAACTCGGCGGCGACGAAAAAGCCGTTGAGCAGCACCAGAAACAGGGCGAAGAGCACGAGGCCGAAATCGGCGAAGTAGTTGCTGGCGACGTAACTCGTGGAGGGGTCCATAGAGGGTTCGGCTAGTGGATGAGCGCTAAAGGGTGGGGGCTGACAGGCGGCTTTGCAAGTAGCGCGCGGTTACTGGCCGCGCCGCACCACCTGCAGCGCCGGGAAGTGGCAGGTGAAGGTGCTGCCCTGGCCCAGGCTGCTGTGGATATCCAGCCGCCCACGGTGGCGCAGCAGCACATGCTTGACGATGGCCAGGCCCAGGCCGGTGCCGCCGGTGTTGCTGGCGCGGCTGGAATCGACCCGGTAGAAGCGTTCGGTCAGGCGCGGCAGGTGCTTGGCCTCGATGCCCAGGCCACTGTCCTGCACGCTGAGGTGGGCGCCCTGGTCATCGCCCCACCAGCGAATGCGGATCTCGCCTTCGTCCGGGGTGTATTTCACCGCGTTGAACACCAGATTGGAGAAGGCGCTGCGCAGCTCCGCCTCGCTGCCCTTGAGCTTGAGGTGCGGGTCCGCCTCCAGGCTGATGCGGTGATGACGCTCGCCAGACAGCGCCTGGGCATCGTTCTGGATACTCAGCAGCAGCAGATCGACGGCCACCGGCTGGTTGTCCGAGGGGTAGTCGGTGGCTTCCAGCTTGGCCAGCAATAGCAGGTCATTGAGCAGGTTCTGCATGCGCCCGCCCTGTTGCTGCATCTGCTGCAGGGCGCGCAGCCAGCGTGGGTTAACGCCCTCGACGTTGTCCAGCAGGGTTTCCAGGTAGCCGGCGATCACTGTCAGCGGGGTGCGCAACTCGTGGGACACGTTGGCGACGAAGTCCTTGCGCATCTGTTCCAGCTGGAACAGCCGAGTGATGTCGCGCACCAGCATCAGGTGTTCACGGTTGCCGTACTGGGTGATATGAAATTGCAGGCGCAGGCGGTCGCTGACCGGTGAGGGCAGCTCCAGCGGTTCGTTGTAATTGTGGTTCTCGAAATATTCGATAAAGCGCGGATCGCGCACCAGATTGGTGATCTGCTGTCCGCTGTCCTGGGGTGTTTTCAGGCCCAGGAGTTTTTCCGCGGCGATGTTCCACCACTCCAGGTTGCCGTCGCGGTCGAGCATGATCACCGCATCTTTCAGCGCGGCGGTGGACTCCTGCACGCGGTCGATCACCGCCTGCAGGCGGCCACGGACTTTCTGGTCGCGGCGCTGCAGGTGATAGATGCTGTCGAACACTTCACCCCACAGGCCGTAGCCATCGGGCGGCGCTTCGTCAGCCTGGCGGGTGCGCAGCCATTGGTGCAGGCGCAGCAGTTGCTGCAGGTGCCAGCCCAGGTAGCCGGCCAGGCCGAGTACCAGGGCCCAGGCGTATTCGCCGGTGATCAGCCCAAGCAGCAGGCAAACACCGACCAGCAGCAACAAGCGACGTATCAGGGGGCCGCGCCAGTCTTGATTCAATTCGAACTCATCCGCCAATCAATCCATGGTTGCCAGGTGCTGCAGGGGCTCAGCTCTTGGTGGAGAAACGGTAACCCGTGCCGCGCACGGTTTGCACCAGGTTTTCGTAAACCTCGCCGAGGGCTTTGCGCAGGCGGCGGATATGCACGTCGACGGTACGCTCCTCGACATACACGTTGCCACCCCAGACCTGATCGAGCAGCTGGCCACGGGTGTAGGCGCGCTCCTGATGGGTCATAAAGAACTGCAGCAGGCGGTATTCGGTGGGGCCCATCTCGGCGGGTTTGCCGTCGATGGTCACGCGGTGGCTGACCGGATCGAGCAGCAGGCCGCCAACTTCAATCGGCCCTTCGCTGTCGGTCGGGCCGGCGCGGCGCAGCACGGCTTTCAGGCGCGCGACCAGTTCGCGCGGAGAGAACGGCTTGGTGATGTAGTCGTCGGCGCCGACTTCCAGGCCCTGGATCTTGTTGTCCTCTTCGCCCTTGGCGGTGAGCATGATGATCGGGATATCGCCGGTCAGCTCATCGCGCTTGAGGCGCCGGGCCAGTTCGATGCCGCTGGTGCCGGGGAGCATCCAGTCGAGCAGAATCAGATCGGGTTTACGGTCGACGATGATGGCGTGCGCCTGCTGGGTATTCTCCGCTTCCAGGCACTCGTAGCCGGCCATTTCCAGGGCCACGGCGATCATTTCACGGATCGGTGCTTCGTCATCGACGATCAGGATGTTCTTGCCAACCATGGGTCAAGCCTCGGGTCATCTCGCTGTAATGGGCTGCATTAGATAACGGAATTATTGCAGCGATATGACAGCTGCGCGGCAGGGCACGCGAAGATGCCTACCCGCGCACAGCGTAGTCCAGCACCAGGCCGATAAAGATCGCCAGACCGGCCCAGTGGTTGTGCAGAAAGGCATTGAAGCAGGCCATCGGCTTGCGGTTGCGGGTCTTGTGAAACTCCCAGGCAAAGCAGCCGGCGGCTGCCAGCAGGCCGAGGTGGAAGTACAGGCCCAGCTCGAAACGCGCCGCCGCCAGCAGCAGGCAGAGCAGCGCCAGGCCCTGGAGGATGACGATGATCAGGCGGTCGGCATCGCCGAACAGGATGGCGGTGGATTTCACCCCGATCTTCAGGTCGTCCTCGCGGTCGGCCATGGCGTAGTAGGTGTCGTAGGCCACCGTCCACAGCAGGTTGGCGATATACAGCAGCCAGGCCTCCGGTGGTGGCATCTCTCCAGTCACCGCGCTGAAGGCCATCGGCATGCCCCAGGAGAACGCTGCACCCAGTACCACCTGGGGGTAGAAGGTGTAGCGCTTCATAAAGGGGTAGCAGGCGGCCAGGGCCAGGCCGCCGAACGACAGCCAGATGGTGGTGGCATTGGTAAACAACACCAGTACGAAGCTGGCCGCCACCAGCACGGCGAACAGCATCAGAGCTTCACGCGGCTGCACCTTGCCACTGGCCAGCGGCCGCGCCTGGGTGCGGCTGACATGGCCGTCGAAGTTGCGGTCGGCGTAGTCGTTGATCACGCAGCCGGCGGCGCGCATCAGCAATACACCAACGACGAAGATAAACAGGTTTTTCGCGCTCGGCACGCCGCCTGCCGCCACCCACAAGGCCCACAGCGTTGGCCACAGCAGCAGGTAGATGCCGATGGGCTTGTCCAGGCGCATCAGCTGGATAAAGTCCCAGGCGCGTGGGTGCAGGCGGTTGAGTGAATGCAGCAGGCGGGTGTACATCGGGCGCGTCTCCGTGCGAGTTGCGGCTGATTATACGGGCGATATGGGGTCTGTAGGATGGGTTGAGCGCAGCGATACCCATGGGGTGCAAGGGGTGCTGCTTATTGATGGGTTACGCCTGCGGCTAACCCATCCTACGGCTCGATGGTGGCCGCGGCCCAGAAGGCCGGCAGGAATACCTCGGCCACCAGCACCCCCAGCGCGCCACGGCTAAAGCATGAGCGGCGTGCCCATAAGCGTTGGTTGCAGGCTTGCACTGGCAACCACTGCGCCGGGTAGCGGCATGCCTGCAGCTCACCCCGGTCGAAGGCGCGGTCGCTGAACAGCAATTCCCCCAGCGAGCGGCTGCCCAGCTGATCCAGTGCCAGGCCCGAGCCTTCCAGGGCGCTGCGCGCCGCCACGCTGCGGGCGAATATCCAAGGTTGGCCATGGCCACGCAGGTACACCTCGCGCACCCAGCCCTGGCTGCCGTCGGGCACGCCAAGGGCAGCACATTCGTCGCTGCGCAGGCGCTGCCAGCCCTCGATCAGCGGGGTGACGCTGAAGCCATCGGCCGACAGGGCGGTCAGCCGCCGCGTCAGCGAGTCCTTATTGAACAGCCAGTCGCGCACCACGGCCGTGGGTGTGGGGTGCAGTTGACTGGCGGTCAGCCAGCGCGGCGGGTGGGCGAGGGCGGCGTGGGGCACGAGCAATTTCACCGTTGGCAGAGGCGCGCGAGTCTAGCACGGCCGTTCGCCGGCGCTCACTGGCTGCGCGCCGGTCACGACCAGCCCTCCAGGCGCATGGTCGCGCGCACTAGGCGCTGCTCTTCCTGCTCGATGTCCTTGAGGTTGTCGCGGATGCTGAAGATGTGCGCGCGCGCGGCCCGTTGTGCCTGCTCTGGCAGGCGCTCGATCACCGCGTGATAGAGACGCGCGTGCTGGCGGTCAATCTGGCGCTTCTGCAGGGGGCGATGGTAGAGGTTGTTGACCGAGGCAAACACCGTGCTGAGCATCAGGTCGGTGAGCGACTGCAGGGTGTGCAGCAGCACCGGGTTGTGCGAGGCCTCGCAGATTGCCAGGTGAAAGGCATGGTCCAGGCGGGCGTGTTCACGGGGTTCGAAGCCCTCCGGCTGGGCGTGGGCAGCGAGCATTTCCTCGTAGCGGCGGGTCAGCAGGACGAAATCCGCGTCGGTGCCGCGCAGCGCGGCCAGGCGCGCCGATTCGGCCTCCAGCAGGGCGCGTACCTCCAGCAGATCAAACAGGGTGCGCGGTTGCGAGCTGAACAGGTGCATCAGTGGGCTGGCATCGCGTGGCCCATTGAGGTTGGCCACGCGTGAGTCGCGGCCCTGGGCGGTTTCGATAATGCCGCGTCCGCGCAGCGCCTTGAGCCCCTCGCGCAATGCCGAGCGGGAAATCCCCAGCTTTTCGCACAGGCGACGTTCCGAGGGTAGCGCCTGGCCGACTTTGAGCACGCCATCGACGATCAGGCGCTCGATGCGCTCGGACACCACATCGCTGACTTGGCGGCGTGCCGCCGCTGCTGAATCTGTCATCACCGAACCTCTCTGGCACTGGTAGTACCAATTTTTATGTGGTCGCCAAGGGTTTTCCAATATAAGCGCTTCGCTTAGATTTAATAAGGCTTACAGAGGAAAAGCGCTGAAAGGTAGGAGAAAGAAACTGGTACGACCAGTGCTTTATGCGATGGACGCTCTGCGGCAGGAGGTCTAAACATGCAGGCCACATAGCAGCCTGGGCGCCCAGTACCCAGGCCGCACACAATAACAACGCTGCCTGATTGAGCCTGCCATGAGCATTCTGTACGACGAGCGCGTCGACGGCGCGCTGCCTAAAGTCGATAAGCCAGCCCTGCTGGCCGAACTGCGCGCCTGCCTGCCGGACCTGGAAGTGCTGCACACCCAGGAAGACCTTAAGCCTTACGAGTGCGACGGCCTCTCGGCCTATCGCACCACGCCCATGCTGGTGGTGCTGCCCGAGCGTCTGGAGCAGGTCGAGAGCCTGCTCAAGCTCTGCCACCGGCGCGGCGTGCCGGTGGTGGCGCGCGGCGCCGGTACCGGTTTGTCCGGCGGCGCCCTGCCGCTGGAGCAGGGCATCCTGCTGGTGCTGGCGCGCTTCAACAAAATTCTCGAAATCGACCCGGCCGGGCGTTTCGCCCGGGTTCAGCCTGGCGTGCGCAACCTGGCGATTTCCCAGGCGGCGGCGCCCTACGGTCTGTATTACGCGCCTGATCCGTCTTCACAGATCGCCTGCTCGATCGGCGGCAACGTCGCCGAGAACGCCGGCGGCGTGCACTGCCTGAAGTACGGCCTGACCGTGCACAACCTGCTCAAGGTGGACATCCTCACGGTCGAAGGCGAGCGCATGACGCTCGGCTCCGATGCCCTGGATTCACCCGGCTTCGACCTGCTCGCGCTGTTCACCGGCTCGGAAGGCATGCTCGGCATCGTCACCGAGGTCACGGTCAAGCTGCTGCCCAAGCCGCAGGTGGCCAAGGTATTGCTGGCCAGTTTCGATTCGGTGGAAAAGGCCGGGCGCGCGGTGGGCGACATCATCGCGGCGGGCATCATTCCCGGCGGCCTGGAGATGATGGACAACCTGGCCATCCGCGCCGCCGAAGACTTTATCCGCGCCGGTTACCCGGTGGAGGCCGAAGCCATCCTGCTGTGCGAACTGGACGGCGTCGAAGCCGACGTGCATGACGAATGCGAGCGGGTGCGGGCGGTGCTGGAACAGGCCGGCGCCACCGAAGTGCGCTTGGCCCGCGACGAAGCCGAGCGGGTGAAATTTTGGGCCGGGCGCAAAAATGCCTTCCCGGCGGTTGGGCGCATCTCGCCGGACTACTACTGCATGGACGGCACCATCCCGCGCCGCGAGCTGCCGGGTGTGCTCAAGGGCATTGCCGAGTTGTCTGCCGAATACGGCCTACGCGTGGCCAACGTGTTCCACGCTGGCGACGGCAATATGCACCCACTGATTCTCTTCGATGCCAACCAGCCCGGCGAGCTGGAGCGCGCCGAAGCCATTGGCGGCAAGATTCTCGAACTCTGCGTGAAAGTCGGCGGCAGCATCACCGGCGAGCACGGCGTGGGCCGCGAGAAGATCAACCAGATGTGCGCCCAGTTCAACAGCGACGAGCTGACCCTGTTCCACGCGGTAAAAGCGGCCTTCGACCCCAGCGGCCTGCTCAACCCCGGCAAGAACATTCCGACCCTGCACCGCTGCGCCGAGTTCGGCGCCATGCATGTGCACCACGGTCAGCTGCCTTTCCCCGAACTGGAGCGTTTCTAATGGTTATGCGGCATGACGCAGATGCCAGTACGGCGCTGCTGGAACAGGTCAACCACGCCCTCAACAACGGCACTGCGCTGCGCATCCAGGGTGGTAACAGCAAGGCGTTTCTCGGCCGCCAGGTCGCCGCTGAGGTGCTCGATACCCGTGCCCACCGTGGCATCGTCAGCTACGACCCGACCGAGCTGGTGATTACCGCGCGCGCCGGCACGCCGCTGAGCGAGTTGCAGGCGGCGCTGGATCAGGCCGGGCAGATGCTCACGTGCGAGCCGCCGCATTTCAGCCCGCACGCCACCGTCGGCGGCATGGTCGCGACCGGGCTGTCCGGGCCGCGCCGGCCATGGTCTGGCTCGGTGCGCGATATGGTGCTCGGCACCCGCCTGATCACCGGTTTCGGCAAGCACCTGCGCTTTGGTGGCGAGGTGATGAAGAACGTCGCCGGTTACGACCTCTCGCGCCTGCTTACCGGCAGTTTCGGCTGCCTCGGGGTGCTCACCGAAGTGTCGCTCAAGGTGCTGCCCAAGCCGCGCCAGTGCGTCAGCCTGCGCCTGGAGATGGACGCTGCCGTGGCCCTGCGGAAATTGGCCGAGTGGGGTCAGCAACCCATTCCGCTGAGCGCCGCCAGCCATGACGGGCGTGCCCTGCACCTGCGTCTGGAAGGCGGCGAAGGCTCGGTGGCCGCCGCCCGCGAACGCCTCGGTGGCGAGCTTTTGGCCGCGAGCTACTGGGACGAGCTGAATGAACAGCGCCTGGAGTTCTTTGCCGATACGCGGCCGCTGTGGCGCCTGTCGCTGCCGAACAACTGCGCTCTGCTGGACTTGCCGGGTGAGCAGCTGATCGATTGGGGCGGCGCCCAGCGCTGGCTGAAGTCGGACGCCGCTGCTGCGTTGATCCGCGCGGTTGTCGGCACCCTCGGCGGGCATGCCACCTGCTTTAGCGCCGACCACTGCGACACGCCGTTTCAGCCGCTGGCCGCGCCGCTGTTGCGTTACCACCGGCAGTTGAAAGCCCTGCTCGACCCGCAAGGGATCTTCAACGTCGGCCGCCTGTACGCAGAGATTTAAGCCATGCAAACCAACTTGAGTGAACAGGCCAAGCAACTGCCGCGCGGCGAAGAAGCCGAGAGCATCCTGCGTTCGTGCGTGCATTGCGGCTTCTGTAATGCCACCTGTCCGACCTATCAACTGCTTGGCGATGAGCTGGATGGCCCACGCGGGCGTATCTACCTGATCAAGCAGGTGCTCGAAGGCAATGCAGTTACCGCCAAGACCCAGCTGCACCTGGACCGCTGCCTGACCTGCCGCAACTGTGAAACCACCTGCCCATCGGGCGTGCAGTACCACAACCTGCTCGACATCGGCCGTGCTGTGGTGGATGCCGCCGTGCCGCGCCCACTGGCCCAGCGCGTGCTGCGCGAAAGCCTGCGTGCGGTGGTGCCGAATGCAACCTTGTTCAAAGGCCTGACCCAGGTCGGCCAGGTATTCCGTCCGTTGCTCCCAGCCAGCCTCAAAGCCAAATTGCCACGCCTTACCAATGCCGCCAAGCCACGTCCCGCGCCGCGCCATGCGCGCCGGGTACTGATGCTGGAAGGCTGTGTGCAGCCTGGTTTGGCGCCCAACACCAATGCCGCTACGGCGCGGGTGCTTGATCGTCTGGGCATCAGCGTCACGCCGATTGCCGAAGCCGGTTGCTGCGGTGCGGTGGATTACCACCTCAACGCCCAAGAACAAGGCTTGCAGCGTGCGCGGCTGAATATCGATGCCTGGTGGCCTGCCATCGAGCAAGGCGCCGAGGCCATTGTGCAGACCGCCAGCGGCTGCGGTGCGTTTGTTAAGGAATACGGGCACATGCTGGCGCAGGACTCGGCCTATGCCGAGAAGGCCAAGCGTGTCAGTGCGCTGGCCAAGGACCTGGTTGAGGTGTTCAGCGCCGAGCCACTGGAGCAGCTCAATGTGCGCGCCGATAAGCGCCTGGCCTTCCATTGCCCCTGCACCCTGCAGCATGCACAAAAGTTGGGTGGCGCCGTTGAAGGCGTGCTCACTCGTCTTGGCTTTGGTTTAACCGCCGTGCCCGACAGCCACCTGTGCTGTGGCTCGGCCGGTACCTATTCGCTGACCCAGCCGGAGCTGTCCAGACAGCTGCGCGACAACAAGATGAATGCCCTGGAAAGCGGCAAGCCGGAGGTGATCGTCACCGCCAATATCGGCTGCCAGACCCACCTCGACGGCGCCGGCCGCACCCCCGTGCGGCACTGGATCGAGCTGGTCGAAGAAGCCCTGAATTAATCGGAGACACAACCCATGCACAGCAAAGCCGTACTCAGCCAGACCGACGTCAGCCGCATCCTCCAGGCTGCCCGCGCCGAAGCACAGCGTAACAACTGGGCGGTATCGATTGCCGTGGTCGACGACGGCGGCCACCCGCTGGCCCTGGAGCGCCTCGACGGTTGCGCGCCGATCGGCGCCTATATCGCCAGCGAAAAAGCCCGCACCTCGGCCCTCGGCCGCCGTGAGTCGAAAGGCTATGAAGACATGGTCAATGGCGGGCGCAGCGCCTTCCTCTCGGCGCCGCTGCTGACCTCGCTGGAAGGCGGTGTGCCGGTACTGGTCGACGGCCAGGTGGTCGGCGCCATCGGCGTGTCCGGCGTAAAGGCCGAGCAGGACGCGCAAGTGGCCCATGCCGGCGCGCAGAGCCTGACCTGAATTGAACCCGAGCCGGCACCCCGGGTGCCGGTGGCGTGATGCGCCGCAATAATTGATGGAGAGTTGAAGATGAGTGATCGCGTGAATATCCAACGCCTGCAAGTGGCCAGCGAACTGCAACGCTTTGTCGATGAAGAAGTGCTGCCGGGCACCGGGCTGGCGCGCGATACGTTCTGGGCCGGGTTCGACGCGCTGGTCCATGAGCTGGCGCCGCAGAACCGTGCGCTGCTGGCCGAGCGTGAGCGTCTGCAGCGTGAACTGGACAGCTGGCACCGCGCCCATCCGGGGCCGGTGACGGATATGCCGGCCTACCGTGGTTTCCTCGAGTCGATCGGCTACCTGTTGTCGCAGCCGCAGGAGGTGCAGGTCAGCACCGCCAATGTCGACAGCGAGATCAGCAGCCAGGCCGGTCCGCAGCTGGTGGTACCGGTGATGAATGCGCGTTACGCGCTGAACGCCGCCAACGCTCGCTGGGGCTCGCTGTACGATGCGCTGTACGGCACCGATGCGATCAGCGAAGCCGGCGGCGCCGAGAAGGGCCCGGGCTACAACCAGGTACGTGGCGCCAAGGTGATCGCCTTCGCCCGCGCCTTCCTCGACCAGGCCGCGCCGCTGGCCAGCGGTTCGCATGCCGACGCCACGGCTTACCAGGTGGTCGCCGGCCAGTTGCAGGTAAGCCTGGCCAATGGCAGCCAGAGCGCGCTCAAGCAGCCGGAAAAATTCATTGGCTATCAGGGCGCCGCGCTGCAGCCGCAGGCCGTGCTGCTGAAGAACAACGGCCTGCACGTGGAAATCCAGATCGATCCGCACAGCCCGATTGGCCGCACCGACGCCGCTGGGGTCAAGGACCTGCTGCTGGAGGCGGCGCTGTCGACCATTCTCGATTGCGAGGACTCGGTCGCCGCGGTGGACGCCGCCGACAAGGTGCTGATCTACCGCAACTGGCTCGGCCTGATGCAGGGCGACCTGAGCGAGGAGCTGGACAAGGGCGGCAAGCGCATTATCCGCCGGCTCAACCCGGACCGCGACTACACCGCCGCCGATGGTTCCGGCCTGAGCCTGCATGGTCGTTCGCTGCTGTTCGTGCGCAATGTCGGCCATCTGATGAGCAACCCGGCGATCCTCGACGGCGACGGCAACGAAATTCCCGAAGGCATTCTCGATGGCGTGATGACCAGCCTGATCGCCCTGCACGACCTTAAGCGCCAGGGCAATTCGCGCACTGGCAGCGTGTATATCGTCAAACCGAAGATGCACGGCCCGGCGGAAGTGGCCTTCGCCGACCTGTTGTTCAGCCGTATCGAAGACCTCCTCGGCATGCCACGGCATACCCTGAAGATGGGCATCATGGACGAGGAGCGGCGCACCAGCGTCAACCTCAAGGCCTGCATCGCCGCCGCCAGTGCGCGGGTGGCCTTTATCAACACCGGTTTCCTCGACCGCACCGGCGACGAAATGCACACGGCCATGGCAGCCGGCGCGATGCTGCGCAAGGGCGACATGAAAACCAGCCAATGGATTCAGGCCTACGAGCGCAACAACGTGCTGGTCGGCCTGGCCTGCGGCCTGCGCGGCAAGGCGCAGATCGGCAAGGGCATGTGGGCCATGCCCGACCTGATGGCCGACATGCTGGTGCAGAAAATCGGCCACCCCAAGGCCGGCGCCAATACCGCCTGGGTGCCGTCGCCGACCGCCGCCGTACTGCACGCCCTGCATTACCACCAGGTGGACGTGCAGGCGGTGCAGCGCGAGCTGGAACTGATCGACCTGAATGGCCAGCGCGACAGCCTGCTGAACGACCTGTTGAGCGTGCCGGTAGCGGTTGAGCGCAGCTGGAGCGCGGCGGATATCCAGCAGGAACTGGACAACAACTGCCAGGGCATCCTCGGTTACGTGGTGCGTTGGGTCGAGCAGGGCGTCGGCTGCTCCAAGGTGCCGGACATTCACAACGTCGGCCTGATGGAAGACCGCGCCACCTTGCGCATTTCCAGTCAGCACATCGCCAACTGGCTGCACCACGGCGTGGTCAGCGAGGCCCAGGTCAACCAGAGCCTGCAGCGCATGGCCAGGGTGGTCGACCAGCAGAATGCCGGCGATCCCCTGTACCGGCCGATGGCCGCCGATTATGCGGCCTCGATGGCGTTCCAGGCCGCCTGCGATCTGGTCTTCAAGGGCCGCGAGCAACCCAGCGGTTATACCGAGCCGTTGCTGCATGCCTGGCGTCTGCGCTTCAAGCAGCAGGCCTGAGCGAGGCTCGAGCGCCTGTGGTGAGGGCGAAGTACAACCGGCCCCGACAGCCCATGGCTGGCGGGGCTATTGAGCATGAGCGCGGCGGCGGGTGATCCCTGTCGACGCGGCTCACAGAGCGCATGCGCTCTCGATGCGTGGCACCGGGTACCCCCGGAAAACTGTGGTTCACAAAAAGAAAAAGGAACCAATCCATGAGTCAAACACTGCTGTCCATCCTGGCCTTTGTGCCGCTGGTGCTGGCGGGTGTGCTGCTGATCGGCTTTCGCTGGCCAGCCAAGTACGCCATGCCGGTGGTCTTCCTGCTGACGGCCATCATTGGCCTGACCGCCTGGGACATGTCCTTCAATCGGGTCCTGGCATCCAGTCTGCAAGGGCTGATTCTCACCGCTGCGATTCTCTGGATCATCTTCGGCGCCATTCTGCTGCTCAACACCCTTAAACATTCGGGTGGCATCGCCGCTATCCGCCGTGGCTTCTCCACCATCACCCCCGACCGCCGGGTGCAGGCCCTGATCGTCGCCTGGCTGTTCGGCTGCTTTATCGAGGGTGCCTCGGGCTTCGGTACGCCGGCCGCCGTCGCCGCGCCGCTGTTGGTGGCGTTGGGCTTCCCGGCACTGGCTGCCGTGGTGCTGGGCATGATGGTGCAATCCACGCCGGTCTCCTTCGGGGCCGTGGGTACACCGATTCTGGTCGGCGTTGCTGGCGGGCTGGATCAGGCGGGCATGTCCGCTCAGCTGGTCACGCTCGGCAGTAGCTGGGAGGTGTTCTTCCACCTGATTTTCTCCCGTGTAGCAATCACTCACGGGTTGATCGGCATCTTTATGCCATTAATCATGCTGTCGATCATGACGCGCTTCTTCGGCAAGAATCAGTCGTGGAAAGAAGGCCTGGAAATGGCCCCATTTGCCATCTTCACCGGCTTGGCGTTCGTCATACCCTACATCGCCGCTGGCGTGTTCCTCGGCCCTGAGTTTCCGTCGATGATCGGTGCCATGGTCGGTCTGGCGATTGTGATCCCGGCGGCCAAGGCCGGCTTCCTGCTGCCTAAGACCGTGTGGGACTTCGCCGATGCCAAAGACTGGCCAGCCGAGTGGATGGGCAAGATCGAGATGAAGCTCGAAGACATCGCCGGCAAAACGCCGATCTCGGTACGCATGGCCTGGGCGCCATATGTGCTGTTGGCGGCCTTCCTGGTGGCTTCGCGGGTGTTCCCCGAGCTCAAAGCGGCGCTGTTGTCGGTCAGCTTCGGCTGGATCGACATCCTCGGCGAAACCGGTATCTCCGGTAAGCTCGAGCCACTGTACCTGCCGGGCGGCATTCTATGCATGGTGGTACTGGTGACCACACTGCTGCACCGCATGCGCCTGTCCGAACTGGGCGCGGCCGTGCATGAGTCGAGCCGCACGCTGCTGGGTGCTGGGTTCGTGCTGATCTTCACCATTCCCATGGTGCGTATCCTGATCAACTCCGGGGTTAACGGTTCCGATCTGGTGTCGATGCCGGTGGCCATGGCACAACTGGTGGCCGACAGCGTGGGCGGTGTCTATCCATTCTTCGCGCCGGCAGTCGGTGCCCTGGGTGCCTTTATCGCCGGTTCCAACACCGTGTCTAACCTGATGCTGTCACAGTTCCAGTTCAACGCGGCAAGCCTACTAGGGGTGTCTGGCGCGATGATGGTGGCCGCGCAGTCGGTTGGTGCGGCGGCGGGCAATATGATCGCGATCCACAACGTGGTGGCGGCTTCAGCCACCGTGGGTCTGCTGGGGCGTGAAGGCATCACCCTGCGCAAGACCATGCTGCCGACCCTCTACTACCTCTTGGCTGCGGGTAGCTTGACCATGATTGCCATGTACGGCATGGCCATCAGCGATCCGCTGGTGGTTTTACCCTGAGGTACGGGGCTGCTCAGGCTTCAGTGGGCGGCTCCCGACTTTAGTTGGCCTGTTGCACCGGCTATTCATCGCCCGGCGGCTTGGCGCACTTGCGTAGATACGGTAGTTTCCACCGCGCAATAGCCGTGTGATTCGCCTGAGGTAGTTATGAAGAAGTGGCAATGTGTAGTCTGTGGACTGATTTACGACGAGAGCCAGGGCTGGCCTGATGAAGGCATCGCCGCCGGCACGCCCTGGCAGGATGTCCCGGAAGACTGGCTGTGCCCTGACTGTGGCGTCGGCAAACTGGATTTTGAAATGATCGAAATCGGCTGAGCTCAAGCTGTAACAGACGGCGACCTAAGGGTCGCCGTTTTGTTTAGTGAATGCGCATACTAGATACCAACGAGCTGAATAGGCGGCGAGGTGGCTATGCGCAAGTGGCAGTGTGTGGTGTGCGGTTTTATCTATGACGAAGCCCTCGGCCTGCCCGACGAAGGCATCGCACCCGGTACGGCCTGGGAAGATATTCCCGCCGACTGGCTGTGTCCCGATTGCGGCGTCGGCAAGCTGGATTTCGAGATGATCGAAATCGCCTGAGCCGCGTCAGCCCTGAAATCTATTACGGCCGCCGCAATGCGCGGTCTGTGTGAGGAATGCAGTATGAGTGCACCTGTCGTCATCGTCGGCACCGGCCTGGCCGGCTACAACCTGGCCCGTGAATTTCGCAAGCTGGACAGCCAAACCCCGCTGCTGCTGATCACCGCCGACGACGGTCGCTCGTATTCCAAGCCGATGCTGTCCACCGGCTTTGCCAAGAACAAGGACGCCGATGGCCTGAGCATGGCCGAGCCGGGCGCCATGGCCGAACAGCTCAAGGCAGAAGTGCGCACCCATACCCGGATCAGCGGCATCGACCCCGGCCACAACCGGCTGTGGATCGGCGAAGAGGCCGTACCCTATCGCGATCTGGTGCTGGCCTGGGGCGCCGAGGTGATTCGCGTGCCGGTGGAAGGCGATGCCAGTGACGCGATCTTCTCGATCAATGACCTGGAGGACTACGCGCGCTTTCGCACCGCCGCCGCCGGCAAACAGCGCGTCCTGCTGCTGGGCGCCGGGCTGATCGGTTGCGAGTTTGCCAATGACCTGAGCCTGGGTGGCTATCAGGTCGAACTGGTCGCGCCCTGCGAGCAGGTGATGCCCGGTCTGCTGCATCCGGCGGCTGCGGCCGCAGTTCAAGCCGGCCTGGAAGGCTTGGGCGCGCGTTTCCACCTCGGTCCGGTGCTGGCCAGTCTGCATCACCAGGGCGATACGCTGCAGGCGCACTTGTCTGACGGCACGCTGCTCGAGTGCGATCTGGTGCTTTCGGCCGTGGGTCTGCGTCCGCGTATCGAACTGGCGGCTGCGGCCGGGCTGGCGGTCAATCGCGGGGTGGTGGTCGACCGCCAGCTGCGCACCTCCCACGCCAATATCTACGCCCTGGGCGACTGCGCCGAGGTCGATGGGATCAACCTGCTCTACGTCATGCCGCTGATGACCTGCGCCCGCGCCCTGGCGCAAACCCTGGCCGGCACCCCGACGGCGGTGAGCTACGGGCCGATGCCGGTCACGGTGAAAACCCCGGTCTGTCCGCTGGTGGTATCGCCGCCACCGCGCGGCTTGCAAGGCGAGTGGAGCGTGGAAGGTAGCGCTGGCGACATCAAGGCGCTGTGCCATGACAGCAGCGGTGCGCTGCTCGGTTACGCGCTCACCGGCACTGCCGTGCAGGAAAAGCTGGCCCTGAATAAGCTTTTACCTGCACTTATGGCCTGAATGACGGCCGTTCTGTCGGATATGCCACAAAGTTGCCCGGTTTAACTGTCGGACAAGACTGGCGCAGGGCCGGATGGCATGCCATTCTCCCTCAGTCTGCCGCAGCCTAGAGCTGTTGCCGCGCCTTGGTATCTGCTCGCGCAGAGCAGCCCGGACACAACAACAAAAACCGAAAGAGGCATTTATGCGTAAACCGGAACTCGCCGCCGCCATCGCCGATAAGGCGGATCTGACTAAAGATCAGGCAAACCGTGTACTTAACGCGGTACTCGAAGAAATCACCAGCGCCCTGAACCGCAAGGACAGCGTCACCCTGGTGGGCTTCGGTACTTTCGTGCAACGCCACCGCGGTGCTCGCACCGGTAAAAACCCGCAAACCGGCGAGCCGGTCAAGATCAAGGCCAGCAACACCGTCGCCTTCAAGCCGGGCAAGTCCCTGAAAGACGCGGTCAACTGAGTCCTCAGGCCCGGAGCCTTTGGCTCCGGGCTGCTCCCGCCGGCTGGCGTGTTCACGCCGTTCTTTCAGCCGGATGTAGTCCCCGCCGCAAACCGCTACAATGCGCCGCCTTTTCCTTCCCTTTGCGAGGCCGCGCGCATGAAATTCCGTTTTCTTCTGTGGATGCTGGGCCGCCTGATGAACAAGGCCAGCCGTGACAACCCGGCGTTCCAGCAGCAACTGGTGGACCGCGACATGGTTTTCCAATTGCACACCCTGGACGGCAAGGTTGCCCGTCACTTTATCGTCAAAGACCAGCGCATCAGCAGTAAGCGCGGCCCGGCCAGCGAGCCGGCGTTTGCCCTCGGCTTTAAGGATGCCGCCTACGGTTTCGCCACCATGAGCGCGAAAAACAAGCAGCTGGCGTTTATGCAGGGCATCCAGAACAAGGACATCCAGATCCAGGGCAACCCGGCATTGGTGATCTGGTTCCAGGGGCTGACCAAGCACCTGATGCCGAAAAAGCCAGACGCCGCGAAAAAGGCTGCCTGAGCCTCATCGCCGCGCGCCAGGGCTGGCCGGCGCGCGCGGCTTTCGCTAGGCTGGGCATAGCCCTAGTGAGAGTTTGCCCATGCGTCTGCTGTTGAGTGCCCTGCTGTTTTCCACCTCCCTGGCCCATGCCGCGCCCCCCAAAGCCGAAGCCTTTGCGCCATTATTCGAGCTGGCCGGCATCCGTTTGCTCTGCGAACAGAGCGCGCCGCTGGTGCAGCGCGGCCTGAGCGATAAACAGCAAGCACAGTTGGCCAAGGTGTTTGCCGCCGACGGCCTGTGCCTGGACCTGGCCAAGCAGCTGACCGGCACGCTCGATCAAGCCCAGCTGCAACAGGCCCAACGCCTGCTGGAAAGCCCGCTGGCGCAGGGCTTTACCGCTGCCGAGCGTGCGGTCGGTGAGGGCGGCGCAGAAGGTTTGGCGGCTTATCGCAAACAACTGGCCGCGCGCCCGCCGCGCGAGGAACGCCTGGCGCTGGTGCGGCGCCTGGATGCCGCCGCGCACACCACCACCTTGGCCACCCTGCTGCGTTATGAGGTCGGCAAGACCCAGGCGTTTCTGGCCTTGCAGGGCCGTGGCGAAAGCATCGACGAAAAGGCCCTGAGCGCTCAGACCAAGGCCCAGAAGAACGCATTGCGGGCGTCCAGCGCCGAGGCGGTGGAGGCCTTTATGCTCTACGCCTACCGGCAGATGCCCAGCGAGAAACTGGCCGAATATGCTGCCCTGTATGAGCAACCCGCCGTGGCCCGGTTGCTCGATAGCAGCGTGCAGGTGCTGCCGCAACTGTTCGCCGCACGGCGGGCGCAGCTCAAGCAGTAATCATTCGACTGCAACGACAAAGGGGCCCGTAGGCCCCTTTGTGTTTCTGCAGATTTAATGCGCGGGGTGGAATTGCGCGGCCAGTTCGCGCAGCGCAACTTCGGCGGCCAGCACCTTGCTTACGGCTTCTTCGGCCTTGTCCCGGCTGATACCGAGGTTGTCGAACAGGCTTTGCGCAATCTCGCTCTGCGGCCCGGCACCGATGCCGCGATTGCGCAGCAGGCTGACCGACAGGCACACCAGGTTCGGGTAGGTGGCGTGGGGGCCGCTGTACTCGGGGTCATGCTGGAAGCGCAGGGCGCTGGCCAGTTCTTCCGGCATATCCCAGTAACGCATCAGCCAGGCGCCGATCTGCTCGCGGCTGATACCAAGCAAATGCTGCTCGATATAGCTGGAAGGCAGGTGTGGATTGACCTCCAGGTGCCGGCAGATCAGCGAGAAGTGCGGCGGAAACACATGCGCCAGTACCAGATAACCGAAGTTATGCAGCAGGCCGGCGAGGTAGGTCAGGCCGGCTTCCGGACGCTGTGCGCGCGGAATGGCGCGGGTCAGCCCTTCGATCACCGCGGCGCTGTAAATGGCCTGCTGCCAGTACGGCGTAGCGTGCTGCGGTTGATCTTTGGGCAGGCTCAGGGTTTTACCCAGCGCCAGACCGAGGGCCAGGTTGATCACCAGGTCGAAGCCCAGCACGCGGACGATGGCGTCTTCCACCGAGCGGATTTTCCCGGGCGCGGCGTAGTAGGGCGAGGCCGCCCAGCTGACCACCTGGGCGGCCAGCGCCGGGTCGGTTTCGACCACGCCGGTGATGTCATCCACCGTGGCATCCGGGTCGACACGCAGCTTGATGATCTTCTGCGCGGTTTCCGGCAGCGGTGGAATCTCGATGGTTTCTTCCAGGCGCTGCTGGATGCGCCGGGCGGTAAAGGCCTGCACTGCCTGGGTGATCTCCGCGCGATCGTCGTCGGGGCGATCGAGGTTCAGACGGATATTCTCCAGCGGCTCGCCGAAACGCGCGGCGCTGGCCTTGCTCAGCAGGCTCTTGAAGGCCTCGGTGCTTAGCTCCAGCAGCACGCCGCGCTGGCCCGACTCGATATACAGGCTCGGCACCTGCAGCAGGCGTTCGTCATACAGGCAGGGCGAGCTGGTCAGCGGCGGCAGGCCGGGCAACACTTTCAGGCTGTGTTTGCCGAGCATGCGCTCCAGGCGCTCCGGCTTGACCGCAGTCAGCTGGCGGCCGGTCAGTTCGGTCAGGCGGTTGAGGTCGAGCAGCTGGCTCTGCGGATAGAGCACCAGCAGGGCGCCCACTGTGTCATCCAGCAGCACCGCTTGCAGGCGTTGCGCGGCGGGCAGACCGGGCAGATCACGGCAAACTTGGTAGGCCAGACCGAGCTTATCCAGCAATTGCAGAATCACCGCAGGGGGCTGCGGCGCGGTGTCGGTGGAGAGGGCGAGTTCGGTCATGATGGCGTCCGGCTGAGGCAGCATTCTTGGCAAGTATAAACGGCGGTTGTGGCAGGCGAGGCTTGAGGCGACGGTTGCCCTGTGCGCTGCTTCACACTTGCCCGTATTGTTGGCCGTGGCGCAACCAGCGTTCAAGTAGCGGGCTGACATGCTGTGGCCAGTGTTGCAGCAGCGCCTGCGCGGCGTCGCGTACGGCGGGCAACAAGTCGGCATCGCGCATCAGATCGGCGACCTTGAACTGCAGCAGGCCGGTCTGGCGGGTGCCGAGCATCTCGCCGGGGCCGCGCAGTTCCAGGTCCTTTTCGGCGATGACGAAGCCATCGCAGGTCTCGCGCATGATGGCCAGGCGCTGGCGGCCCAGTTGCGACAGTGGCGCGTGATAGAGCAGCAGGCAGTGGCTGGCGGCGCTGCCGCGCCCGACCCGGCCGCGTAGCTGATGCAGTTGGGCCAGGCCCAGGCGTTCCGGGTTCTCGATGATCATCAGGCTGGCGTTGGGCACGTCGACGCCGACCTCGATCACCGTGGTGGCTACCAGCAGCTGCAGTTGGCCCTGTTTGAACTGATCCATCACCGCAGCTTTTTCCGCAGGCTTCATGCGCCCGTGGATCAGCCCGACATTCAGTCCGCCGAGCGCTGCCGATAAATCCTCGAAGGTGGTTTCCGCGGCCTGGCAGGTCAGCTCTTCGGATTCCTCGATCAGCGTGCACACCCAATAGGCCTGGCGCCCTTCATTGCAGGCCAGGCGCACGCGCTCGACCACTTCCAGGCGGCGGCTGTCGGCGATTACCAGGGTATTCACCGGGGTACGGCCGGGCGGCAGTTCGTCGAGGATCGAGGTGTCGAGGTCGGCGTAGGCACTCATCGCCAGGGTTCGTGGGATCGGCGTGGCGGTCATGATCAGCTGGTGCGGACACATGCGCCCGCCGATGCCTTTCTGGCGTAGGGCCAGGCGCTGTTGCACGCCGAAGCGGTGTTGCTCATCGATAATCACCAGGGCGAGTTTGTGGAACTGCACCTCCTCCTGAAACAGCGCGTGGGTGCCAACCACCATGGGCGCGCCGCCAGCGATCTGCTCCAGGGCGCTGGCGCGGGCCTTGCCCTTGAGTTTGCCGGCCAGCCAAGCGACGTCCAGGCCCAGCGGCGCCAGCCATTTGCGGAAGTTGATGAAATGCTGCTCGGCAAGAATCTCGGTCGGCGCCATCAGCGCCACCTGGTAACCGGCTTCCAGTGCTTGCAGGGCGGCGAAGGCGGCGACCACGGTCTTGCCGGCGCCGACATCGCCCTGCACCAGGCGCAGCATTGGCTCGCTCTGGCTGAGGTCGTAGGCGATTTCCGCGCCGACCCGCTGTTGCGCGCCGGTAGGGCTAAAGCCCAGGTTGGCCAGGTATTGCTGCGGCAGGCTTTGCGCCAGCGGCAGCGCTGGTGCCTGCTGGGCGCGGACGCTCTCGCGCAGGCGTTGCAGCGACAGTTGATGGGTCAGCAGTTCCTCGAAGGCCAGGCGGTGCTGGGCCCAGTGGCGGCCTTCGGCGAGTTCTTCTAGGTCGGCATCCGGCGGTGGCCGATGTAGATAGCGAATCGCCTGATCCAGCGGGCTGAGCTGGTAATCGTCGGCCAGTTCGCGCGGCAGCCAGTCCGGCAGGCTGTGCGGGCCGAGGCGCGCCAGGGCCTGTTCGCTAAGCTGACGCAGGCGTTGCTGGGTCAGGCCTTCGGTGGTCGGGTAGATCGGCGTCAGGGTCTGTTCCACGGCAATCGGCTCGCTGCCGGACAGTGCGCGGTATTCCGGGTGGTAGATCTCCAGGCCCGACGAGCCGGGGCGAACTTCACCGTAGCAGCGCACCTGGGTGCCGCGCTTAAGGCCTTCTTTCTGCGCCTGGCTAAAATGGTAGAAACGCAGGGAGAGGGTGCCGCTGCCGTCCTGCAGGCGCACCAGCAGGCTGCGCCGGCGCCCCATGACCACGTCCGCGCCAGCGACTATGCCTTCCACCACCGCATCCTGACCGGGGCGCAGCGCGCCAATCGGCACGATGCGGGTGCGGTCCTGGTAGCGCAGCGGCAGGTGAAACAGCACATCCTGCAGGGTTTCCAGGCCAACCTTGGCGAGCTTTTCCGCCAGGGCCGCACCCACGCCTTTCAGCGCGGTGACAGAAACCGCGGCCAGTTCGCTCATGGCCTGGCTTAGCTGCTCTTGGGCAGTGGACGCGCCACCGAGCAAAGGCGGATCGAGTCGGTCAGTACTTCGATGGCGTTTGGCCGCGGGAAGCTGGCGCGCCAGGCGATGGCCACGGTGCGGAACGGCGCGGGCGCGCTGAGTGGGCGTACTTCGATCACGCCGGGGGCGTAGTGATGACTGTCGACCGCGGAGAACGGCAGGATCGACACGCCAAGGCCGGAGGCGACCATATGGCGGATGGTTTCCAGCGAGCTGGATTCCACCGTGGTGTGCTTGGCGCTGTCTTCGCCGCCCTTGCGCAGGGTCGGGCAGGCTTCCAGCACCTGATCGCGGAAGCAGTGGCCTTCGCCGAGCAGCAGTAGGCTCTTGTCATTCAGCAGCTTGCTGTCGATGGTCTTCATCGCAGCCCAGGGGTGGCCAGCCGGCAGCAGGGCGTAGAAGGGTTCGTCGTACAGCGGCTTGGTCAGCACGTCGGCCTCAACGAACGGCAGGGCGATGATGATCGCGTCCAGCTCGCCATTGCGCAGCTTGTCGCGCAGCACATGGGTGAAGTTCTCTTCGATATACAGCGGCATCTGCGGGGCGACGCGGTGCAGTTGCGGAATCAGATGGGGGAACAGGTAGGGGCCGACGGTGTAGATCGCACCGATCTTCAACGGTGCGGCCATCTGGTTCTTGCCGGCCTGGGCCAGCTCGCGGATGCCCTGGGCCTGCTCCAGCACCTTCTGCGCCTGGGTGACGATGCCTTCGCCGACCGGGGTCAGGCGCACTGCGCTCTTGCTGCGCTCAAAGATCAGCACACCCAGCTCATCTTCGAGTTTCTTCACCCCCACCGACAGCGTCGGCTGGCTGACGTGACAACGCTCGGCGGCGCGGCCGAAGTGCTGTTCCTGAGCGAGGGTGACTATGTAGCGCAGTTCGGTGAGGGTCATAGTCTTTATCCATTGAGATGCAGCCAAGCATAGCGGCTGTATTCAATGGAACCAACTGCTGATGCGCTTCAGCGCCGGTGCTGGGTGTGTTGAACGGGTTTTGGCGATTGGCTACGCATTTATGTCGCTTTGTGAACAGAAAATAATTAGTTACTAAAACGTTGTGCGCATAGAATTGCGACCATACTTTGCGGGCGACCCAGCTTGGGCTTCGCACTCGCCATAACAAAATTATACAAGCCGTTCCTTTTACCCAAGGAGTACCGGCATGCCTGATGCGGTAACGACCATGTCCCATAACTGGGCTTTTGCTGTATTCCTGCTGGGAGTCTTCGGGCTCATTGCGTTCATGCTTGGGCTGTCCAGCCTGCTGGGTAGCAAAGCCTGGGGGCGCAGCAAGAACGAACCTTTTGAGTCCGGCATGTTGCCCGTCGGCAGCGCGCGCCTGCGCCTGTCAGCCAAATTCTATCTGGTCGCGATGCTCTTCGTGATCTTCGACGTTGAAGCCCTCTTTCTCTTCGCTTGGGCAGTCTCGGTGCGCGAAAGCGGCTGGGCTGGGCTGATCGAAGCTACAGTCTTTATAGCAATTCTGTTGGCAGGTCTTGTCTACCTTTGGCGGATCGGGGCGCTCGATTGGGCACCTCAGGGCCGTCGTGAGCGGCAGGCGAAGCTAAAACAATGAGGCTTTGGCGATGCACTACAAACTTACTCGGATCGATCCGGATGCGCCCAATGAGCGCTATCCGGTCGGCGAGCGGGAGACTGTTTCCGACCCGCTGCTAGACGATCAAGTCCACAAGAACATCTACATGGGCAAACTTGCCGATGTACTGAATGGCGCAGTGAACTGGGGGCGCAAGAACTCCCTATGGCCGTACAACTTCGGCCTGTCCTGCTGCTATGTGGAAATGACCACCGCCTTTACTGCGCCGCACGACGTGGCGCGGTTTGGTGCGGAAGTGATTCGAGCCTCCCCACGCCAGGCGGACTTCATGGTCATCGCCGGCACCTGCTTTATCAAGATGGCCCCGGTCATCCAGCGCCTGTACGAGCAGATGCTGGAACCCAAGTGGGTGATCTCGATGGGCTCCTGCGCCAACTCCGGCGGCATGTACGACATCTACTCCGTGGTCCAGGGGGTCGACAAGTTCCTGCCGGTCGACGTCTATATTCCCGGTTGCCCGCCGCGTCCCGAGGCGTTTCTGCAAGGCTTGATGCTGCTGCAGGAATCCATCGGTCAGGAGCGCCGGCCGTTGTCCTGGGTGGTCGGTGATCAGGGTGTTTACCGTGCCGACATGCCTTCGCAGAAAGAACAACGGCGCGCCGAGCGGATCGCCGTGACCCATCTGCGCAGCCCCGACGAAGTGTGAGCCTGGGCACGCCCCCGCCCGCCTACTGACGCCGTTGACCGATAGCGACCGAGACCATGACTGCAGACAGCATTCTGTCCATACCGCCGTACAAGGCTGACGACCACGATGTGGTCGTCGAACTGAATTCCCGTTTTGGCGCCGAAGCCTTTACCGCCCAGAGCACCCGTACCGGCATGCCGGTGCTGTGGGTGGCCCGCGAGCGCCTGGTCGAGGTGCTGACCTTCCTGCGCAATCTGCCGCGCCCCTACGTCATGTTGTATGACCTGCATGGCGTCGACGAGCGCCTGCGCACCCAGCGTCGCGGCCTGCCGGATGCGGATTTCACGGTGTTCTATCACCTGATGTCGCTGCAGCGGAACAGCGATGTGATGATCAAGGTCGCCCTGTCCGAACGCGACCTCAATGTGCCCAGCGTCACCAGCATCTGGCCCAACGCCAACTGGTATGAACGCGAAGTCTGGGACCTCTACGGCATCCACTTCAGCGGCCACCCGCTCCTGACGCGGATCATGATGCCGCCGACCTGGGAAGGTCACCCGCTGCGCAAGGATTACCCGGCGCGCGCCACCGAGTTCGATCCGTTCAGCCTGACCCTGGCCAAACAGCAGCTGGAAGAAGAGGCCGCGCGCTTCAAACCGGAAGACTGGGGCATGAAGCGTGGTGGCGAGCATGAGGACTATATGTTCCTCAACCTCGGCCCCAATCACCCCTCGGCCCACGGCGCGTTCCGCATCATCCTGCAACTGGACGGTGAAGAGATTGTCGACTGCGTGCCGGAGGTTGGCTATCACCACCGTGGCGCCGAGAAGATGGCCGAACGGCAGAGCTGGCACAGCTTTATTCCCTACACCGACCGCATCGACTACCTCGGTGGGGTGATGAACAACCTGCCCTACGTGCTGGCGGTGGAAAAACTCGCGGGCATTACCGTGCCGCAACGGGTCGACGTGATTCGCATCATGCTGGCCGAGTTTTTCCGCATCACCAGCCATCTGCTGTTCCTCGGCACCTATATCCAGGACGTCGGCGCAATGACCCCGGTGTTCTTCACCTTCACCGACCGTCAGCGCGCCTACAAGGTGATCGAAGCCATCACCGGCTTCCGTCTGCACCCGGCCTGGTACCGCATCGGCGGTGTCGCCCATGACCTGCCGCGCGGCTGGGACAAACTGGTCAAGGAGTTCGTCGACTGGCTGCCCAAGCGCCTCGACGAGTACGAAAAGGCCGCCCTGCAGAACAGTATCCTCAAGGCGCGGACCATCGGTGTGGCGCAATACAACACCAAGGAAGCGCTGGAGTGGGGCACCACCGGCGCCGGCTTGCGCGCCACCGGCTGCGACTTCGACCTGCGCAAGGCGCGGCCTTACTCCGGCTACGAGAACTTCGAGTTCGAAGTGCCGCTGGCTGCCAATGGCGATGCCTACGACCGCTGCATGGTGCGTGTGGAAGAGATGCGTCAGAGCATCAAGATCATCGACCAGTGCCTGCGCAACATGCCGCAAGGTCCGTACAAGGCCGATCACCCGCTGACCACGCCGCCGCCGAAAGAGCGCACGCTGCAGCACATCGAAACCCTGATCACCCACTTCCTGCAGGTGTCCTGGGGCCCGGTGATGCCGGCCAACGAATCTTTCCAGATGATCGAGGCGACCAAGGGCATCAACAGCTACTACCTGACCAGCGACGGCAGCACCATGAGCTACCGCACGCGCATTCGCACGCCGAGCTTCCCGCACCTGCAGCAGATCCCTTCGGTGATTCGCGGCAGCATGGTCGCCGACCTGATCGCCTACCTGGGCAGTATCGACTTCGTTATGGCTGACGTGGACCGCTGACATGATCCAGACAACCCACAGCAACACGCTAATCCAGACTGATCGTTTTATCCTCAGCGCAGCCGAACAGGCGGCCATTGAGCACGAGATGCACCATTACGAAGACCCGCGCGCGGCGTCGATCGAAGCGCTGAAGATCGTGCAGAAAGCCCGTGGCTGGGTGCCGGATGGCGCCGCCGATGCGATTGGCGAAATCCTCGGCATTCCCGCCAGCGACGTCGAAGGCGTGGCCACCTTCTACAGTCAGATTTTCCGTCAGCCGGTAGGCCGCCACATCATTCGCGTATGCGACAGCATGACCTGCTATGTCGGTGGCCATGAGTCGGTCGTCGCTGAAATGCACAAGCAGCTGGGTATCGGCCTTGGCGAGACCACCAACGACAGCCGCTTTACCCTGCTGCCGGTGTGCTGCCTGGGCAACTGCGACAAGGCCCCGGCGCTGATGATCGACGACGACACCTTTGGTGACGTGCAACCTGACGGCGTGGCCAAACTGCTGGAGGCCTACCAATGAATGGTATGAAAACGCTGACCTCCATCGGCCCGGCCAACAGGATTGCCCGCAGCGAGGAGACTCACCCGCTGACCTGGCGCCTGCGTGACGACGCCCAGCCGGTGTGGCTGGAGGAATACCAGGCGAAGAACGGCTACGCCGCCGCGCGCCAGGCGCTGAGTGAGATGGCTCAGGCCGATATCGTGCAGACGGTGAAAGACTCCGGCCTCAAGGGCCGTGGTGGTGCCGGCTTCCCCACCGGGGTGAAGTGGGGCCTGATGCCCGCCGACGAGTCGATGAACATCCGCTACCTGCTGTGCAACGCCGATGAGATGGAGCCGAACACCTGGAAAGACCGCATGCTGATGGAGCAGCTGCCGCACCTGCTGGTGGAGGGCATGCTGATTTCCGCCCGCGCGCTCAAGGCCTATCGCGGCTACATCTTCCTGCGCGGCGAGTACGTCGATGCCGCGACGAATCTGAATCGCGCCATCGAGGAAGCCAAGGCCGCCGGCCTGCTCGGTAAGAACATCCTCGGCAGCGGTTTTGATTTCGAGCTGTTCGTCCACACCGGCGCCGGGCGTTATATCTGCGGTGAAGAAACCGCGCTGATCAATTCCCTCGAAGGCCGCCGCGCCAACCCGCGCGCCAAACCGCCGTTCCCGGCCGCCGTCGGCGTGTGGGGCAAGCCGACCTGCGTGAACAACGTCGAGACCCTGTGCAACGTGCCGGCCATCGTCGGTAATGGCGTGGACTGGTACAAGAGCCTGGCCCGCCCCGAGAGTGAAGACCACGGCACCAAGCTGATGGGCTTCTCCGGCAAGGTGAAGAACCCCGGCCTGTGGGAGCTGCCCTTCGGCGTAAGCGCCCGCGAGCTGTTCGAGGACTACGCCGGCGGCATGCGCGATGGCTATACCCTCAAGTGCTGGCAACCCGGCGGTGCCGGCACCGGCTTCCTGCTCCCTGAACACCTCGATGCGCTGATGTATGCCGGCGGTATCGGCAAGGTCGGCACGCGCATGGGCACCGGCCTGGCACTGGCGGTGGACGACAGCATCAGCATGGTTTCGCTGTTGCGCAATATGGAAGAGTTCTTTTCGCGTGAATCCTGCGGCTGGTGCACGCCGTGCCGCGATGGTCTGCCCTGGAGCGTGAAGATCCTCCGTGCGCTGGAGCGCAAGCAAGGCACGCAGCAGGACATCGACACGCTGCTCGGTCTGGTCAATTTCCTCGGCCCCGGCAAGACCTTCTGCGCCCACGCACCGGGTGCCGTTGAGCCGCTGGGCAGTGCGATCAAGTATTTCCGCTCGGAGTTCGAGGCAGGCATCGCCAGCTCGGCGGCTCCGGCCGGGCAAGTAGAAACCGTGAGCCTATAAATAACGCCCCCTCTCCCCCTAGGAGAGGGCTGGGGTGAGGGAAGTTGGCCAACTCCGACCATTACCCCTCACCCCCGGCCCCTCTCCCCAAGGGAGAGGGGAGACAAAAGCATTCCATTAGCCAAGCCCGCTTCGGTGGGCAAAGAAGAAACCTGAACCATGGCCACTATCCACGTAGACGGCAAAGATTTCGAAGTCGATGGGGCGGACAACCTGCTGCAGGCCTGCCTGTCCCTCGGTCTCGATATCCCTTACTTCTGCTGGCACCCGGCGCTCGGTAGCGTCGGCGCCTGCCGCCAGTGCGCGGTCAAGCAGTACAGCGATGAAAACGATACGCGCGGGCGCATCGTCATGTCGTGCATGACGCCGGCCACCGACAACACCTGGATCAGCATCGACGATGAAGAATCCAAGGCGTTCCGCGCCAGCGTTGTTGAATGGTTGATGACCAACCACCCGCACGACTGCCCGGTGTGCGAAGAGGGCGGCCATTGCCACCTGCAGGACATGACAGTGATGACTGGCCACAACCAGCGCCGTTATCGCTTCACCAAGCGTACGCACCAGAACCAGCAGCTCGGCCCGTTTATCGGCCATGAGATGAACCGCTGCATCGCCTGCTACCGCTGCGTGCGCTACTACAAGGACTACGCCGGCGGCACTGACCTGGGCGTGTACGGCGCGCATGACAACGTGTACTTCGGTCGGGTCGAAGATGGCGTGCTGGAAAGCGAGTTCTCCGGCAACCTGGTCGAGGTCTGCCCGACCGGTGTGTTTACCGACAAAACCCACTCCGAGCGCTACAACCGCAAGTGGGACATGCAGTTTGCCCCGAGCATCTGCCATGGCTGCGCCAGCGGCTGCAACACCAGCCCCGGCGAGCGCTACGGCGAATTGCGGCGCATCGAGAACCGTTTCAACGGCGATGTGAACCAGTATTTCCTCTGCGACCGTGGCCGTTTCGGCTACGGCTATGTCAACCGCACGGACCGTCCGCGTCAGCCGCTGCTGGTGAATAAAGACGGTGGCGCAACGCTCGGCATCGACGCCGCGCTGGACAAGGCCGCCGAGCTGCTCAAGGGCAAACGCGTCATCGGCATCGGCTCGCCGCGCGCCAGCCTGGAAAGCAACTTCGCCCTGCGTGAGCTGGTCGGCGAGGCCAGCTACTACTCCGGTATTGCCGCTGGCGAGCTGGAGAATATCCGCCTGATCCGCGACATCCTGCAGAACGGCCCGCTACCGGTGCCGACCCTGCGTGAAGTCGAGCTGCACGACGCGGTATTTATCCTCGGTGAAGACCTGACCCAGACAGCCGCACGCCTGGCCCTGGCCCTGCGTCAGACGGTCAAGGGCAAGGCCACTGAAATCGCCGCGTCGATGAAAATTCAGGACTGGCACATGGCTGCCGTGCAGAACGTCGCTCAGGACACGCTGCATCCGCTGTTTATCGCCAGCGTCACCGCCACGCGTCTAGATGACATTGCCGAAGCCTGCGTGCATGCGGCGCCGGCCGACCTGGCGCGTATCGGTTTCGCCGTGGCCCACGCCATCGACCCGAGCGCACCGGCGGTCAGCGGTCTGGACAGTGACGCAGCCGAGCTGGTGCAGCTGATTGCTGAAGCGCTGCTTGAAGCCAAGCGGCCGCTGATCGTCTCCGGCGCCTCCCTTGGCGAGAGGAGCCTGATCGAAGCCGCCGCGAATATCGCCAGTGCGCTGAAAAATCGCGAAAAGAACGCCTCCATCAGCCTGGTGGTGCCGGAAGCCAACAGCATGGGCCTGGCTCTGCTGGGTGGCGAGTCTGTCGATGCGGCGCTGCAAGCGTTGACGACTGGCCAGGCCGATGCCGTGATCGTGCTGGAAAACGACCTCTATCGCCGCGCCGATGCGGCCCAGGTCGATGCCGCATTGGCGGCCGCCAAGCTGGTGATCGTCGCCGACCATCAGCACACCGCTACCAGCGAAAAAGCCCACCTGCTGCTGCCGGTGGCCAGCTTCGCCGAAGGCGATGGCACCCTGGTCAGTTTCGAAGGCCGTGCTCAGCGCTTCTTCCAGGTGTTCGAGCCGAGCTACTACGACGCCAATATTCTGATTCGCGAAGGCTGGCGCTGGCTGCATGCGCTGCACAGCACCCTGCAGGGCAAGCCCCTCGACTGGACCCAGCTGGATGCGGTGACCGCCGCCGTTGCTGCCAGCAACAGCCTGCTGGCACGTATCGGCGAAGCCGCGCCCAACGCCACCTTCCGTATCAAGGGCCTCAAGCTGGCCCGTGAGCCGCACCGTTACAGCGGTCGCACCGCCATGCGCGCCAATATCAGCGTGCATGAGCCGCGTCAGCCGCAGGACCAGGACTCGGCCTTCGCCTTCTCCATGGAAGGCTATTCCGGCAGCCAGGAAGACCGTCAGCAGATTCCATTCGCCTGGTCGCCGGGCTGGAACTCGCCGCAGGCCTGGAACAAGTTCCAGGACGAAGTCGGCGGTCATCTGCGTGCCGGCGATCCGGGCGTGCGCCTGATCGAAGCCAAGGGCACGGTGCTGCCCTGGTTTAACGTAACGGCGGCCTTTAACCCGACACCGGGCACCTTGCAGGCCGTGGCGCTGCATCACCTGTTCGGCAGTGAAGAAACCTCGGCCGGCGCCGCGCCGCTGCAGGAGCGCATCCCTGCACCTTACGCGCTGCTGGCCAAGGCCGAAGCGGATCGCTTGGGCGTTAATGACGGCGCGCTGCTGAGCCTGACAGTCGCTGGGCGGACCCTGCGCCTGCCGCTGCAGATCACCGAAGAGCTGGCCATCGGTGTGGTCGGCCTGCCAGTCGGTTTGGAGGGCATGCCGGCGCTGATCGCAGGTAGCGTGGTCACCCGCATTGAGGAGGCCGCGCAATGAGTTGGCTGAGCCCCGAAGTGCTGGACGTGCTGATCGCCGTACTCAAGGCCATCGTGATTCTGCTGGTAGTGGTGGTCTGTGGCGCGCTACTGAGCTTTGTCGAACGGCGCCTGCTGGGCTGGTGGCAGGACCGCTACGGCCCCAACCGGGTCGGGCCGTTCGGCATGTTTCAGATCGCCGCCGACATGATCAAGATGTTCTTCAAGGAGGACTGGACGCCGCCGTTCGCCGACAAGTTCATCTTTATCCTCGCGCCGATGATCGCCTTCGCCGCCATGTTGCTGGCCTTTGCGATTATCCCGATCACCCCGAACTGGGGCGTGGCGGACCTGAATATCGGCATCCTGTTCTTCTTCGCCATGGCTGGGCTGTCGGTGTATGCCGTGCTGTTCGCCGGCTGGGCCAGTAACAACAAGTTTGCCCTGCTCGGTGCGCTGCGCGCCTCGGCGCAGACGGTGTCCTACGAGGTGTTTCTGGCGCTGGCGCTGATGGGCATCGTCGCCCAGGTCGGCTCGTTCAACATGCGCGATATCGTCGATTACCAGGCAGAAAACCTCTGGTTCATCATTCCGCAGTTCTTCGGCTTCTGTACCTTCTTTATCGCCGGTGTGGCGGTGACTCACCGTCACCCCTTCGACCAGCCGGAAGCCGAGCAGGAGCTGGCCGATGGTTACCACATCGAATATGCCGGGATGAAATGGGGCATGTTCTTCGTCGGCGAATACATCGGCATCATCACCATCTCGGCGCTGCTGGTCACCCTGTTCTTCGGCGGTTGGCACGGGCCGTTTGGCATCCTGCCGCAGATTCCGTTTTTCTGGTTCGCCCTGAAAACCTGCTTTTTCATCATGATCTTCATCCTGCTGCGCGCCTCGATTCCGCGGCCACGGTATGACCAGGTTATGGCTTTCAGCTGGAAGTTCTGCCTGCCGCTGACCCTGATCAACCTGCTGGTGACCGGCGCATTCGTGCTGGCCGCGGCCCAGTAAGGAGAACCACAGAATGTTCAACTACATACGGGATGTGCTGCACGGCACCTACACCCAACTGCGCAGCATGGTCATGGTCTTCAGCCATGGCTTTCGCAAGCGCGACACCCTGCAATACCCGGAAGAGGCGGTGTACCTGCCGCCGCGCTATCGCGGGCGCATCGTGCTGACCCGCGACCCCGACGGCGAAGAGCGCTGCGTGGCCTGCAACCTCTGTGCGGTGGCCTGCCCGGTAGGCTGTATCTCGCTGCAGAAGGCCGAGACCCCGGATGGCCGCTGGTACCCGGATTTCTTCCGCATCAACTTCTCGCGCTGCATCTTCTGCGGCCTGTGCGAAGAAGCCTGTCCGACCACGGCGATTCAGCTCACCCCGGATTTCGAGATGGGCGAATTCAAGCGCCAGGACCTGGTGTACGAGAAGGAAGACCTGCTGATCAGCGGCCCGGGCAAAAACCCGGACTACAACTTCTACCGCGTCGCCGGTATGGCGATTGCCGGCAAGCCGAAAGGCGCCGCGCAAAACGAAGCCGAGCCCATCAACGTCAAAGGCCTGCTTCCTTAAGGGGGGGATATGGAATTCGCTTTCTACCTCGCCGCCGGCGTTGCCGTGGCGGCCACATTCAGGGTGATCACCGCGAGCAATCCGGTGCATGCCCTGCTGTATCTGATTCTCTCGCTGCTGGCGGTGGCGATGACCTTCTTCGCCCTCGGCGCACCCTTTGCCGGCGCGCTGGAGATCATCGTCTACGCCGGCGCGATCATGGTGCTGTTCGTGTTTGTGGTGATGATGCTCAACCTCGGCCCGGCGGCGGTCGAGCAGGAGCGCCAGTGGCTGACGCCCGGTATCTGGACCGGCCCGGCGATCCTCTCGGCGTTGTTGCTGGGGCAATTGCTCTATGTGCTGTTGCAGTCGCCCAGTGGCGCGGCCCTCGGTTTGCAGACCATTGATGCCAAAGCCGTCGGTATCGCCCTATACGGGCCATACCTGCTGGCGGTGGAATTGGCGTCGATGCTGCTGCTCGCTGCGCTGGTCGCGGCCTATCACCTCGGCCGTCACGATGCCAAGGAGCCAACGGCATGAATGCGATTCCCCTGGAGCACGGCCTGGCGCTGGCCGGCGTGCTGTTCAGCCTCGGTCTGATCGGCCTGATGGTGCGGCGCAATATCCTGTTTGTGCTGATGAGCCTGGAAGTGATGATGAATGCCACTGCCCTGGCCTTCGTGGTGGCGGGCAGCCGTTGGGCCCAGCCTGACGGCCAGGTGATGTTTATCCTGGTGATCACTCTGGCCGCCGCCGAAGCCAGTATTGGCCTGGCGATCCTGTTGCAGCTGTATCGCCGCTTCAACACCCTCGATGTCGACGCTGCCAGCGAGATGCGCGGATGAACCTTCTATTGCTGACCTGTGTCTTTCCGCTGCTGGGCTGGTTGCTTCTGGCCTTCTCGCGCGGGCGTTTCTCCGAAAACCTTTCTGCGCTGATTGGCGTCGGCTCGGTGGGCCTGTCCGCCCTGACCGCAGCCTGGGTGATCGTGCAGTTCAACCTTAATCCGCCGGAAAACGGCGTGTTTACCCAGGTGCTGTGGCAGTGGATGAGCGTGGCCGGTTTTGCGCCGAGCTTCACCCTGTACCTGGATGGCCTGTCGCTGACCATGCTCGGCGTGGTTACCGGGGTGGGCTTTCTGATCCACCTGTTCGCCAGCTGGTATATGCGCGGCGAGGAGGGCTACTCGCGCTTCTTCGCCTACACCAACCTGTTTATCTTCAGCATGCTGCTGCTGGTGCTGGGCGATAACCTGCTGGTGCTGTACTTCGGCTGGGAGGGCGTGGGGCTTTGCTCCTACCTGCTAATCGGCTTCTACTTCAAGCACAGCGCCAACGGTAATGCGGCGCTCAAGGCCTTTATCGTCACCCGCGTTGGTGACGTGTTTATGGCCATCGGCCTGTTTATCCTGTTCCTCCATCTAGGCACCCTGAATATTCAGGAGCTGATGGCGCTGGCGCCGCAGAAGTATGTGGAAGGCGACAGCTGGCTGTGGATTGCCACGCTGATGCTGCTCGGCGGCGCAGTGGGTAAGTCCGCGCAACTGCCGCTACAGACCTGGTTGGCCGATGCCATGGCCGGCCCGACCCCGGTTTCCGCGTTGATCCACGCGGCGACCATGGTCACTGCCGGCGTTTACCTGATCGCGCGGACCCACGGCCTGTTCCTGCTGACTCCGGACATCCTTGAGCTGGTTGGTATCGTCGGCGGCGTGACCCTGGTGCTGGCCGGCTTTGCCGCGCTGGTGCAGACCGATATCAAGCGCATCCTCGCCTACTCGACCATGAGCCAGATCGGCTATATGTTCCTTGCCCTAGGCGTTGGCGCCTGGGACGCGGCGATTTTCCATCTGATGACCCACGCCTTCTTCAAGGCGCTGCTGTTCCTCGCTTCCGGTGCGGTGATCAACGCCTGCCACCACGAGCAGAACATCTTCAAGATGGGCGGTTTGTGGAAGAAACTGCCGTTGGCTTACGCCAGCTTTATCGTCGGTGGCGCAGCGCTGGCGGCGTTGCCGTTGATCACTGCCGGCTTCTACTCCAAGGACGAGATCCTCTGGGAAGCCTTTGCCAGCGGTCATCAGTGGTTGCTCTATGCCGGCCTGGTGGGCGCCTTCCTGACTTCGCTCTACACCTTCCGCCTGATCTTTATCGCCTTCCATGGTGAGCAGCAGACCGAGGCCCATGCCGGCCATGGCGTGGCGCACTGGCTGCCGCTGGTAACCCTGATCGTGCTGTCGACCTTTATTGGCGCGCTGATCAGCCCGCCGCTGGCCGGTGTGCTGCCGCAGAGCGTCGGCCATGCCGGCGGCGAGGCCAAGCACAGTCTGGAAATCGCCTCCGGAGCCATCGCGATCATCGGCATCGTGCTGGCCGCGCTGCTGTTTCTCGGCCAGCGCAGTTTCGCCACAGCGGTGGCGCAGAGCGCGCCGGGGCGCTTCCTCTCGGCCTGGTGGTTCGCCGCCTGGGGCTTCGACTGGCTCTACGACAAGCTGTTTGTGCAGCCCTACCTGCGGCTTTGTCGGTTGCTCGGGCGTGACCCGATCGACCGCAGCATTGGCCTGATTCCGCGTCTGGCGCGAGGCGGCAACGCCCTGCTGGCCAGCAGCGAGACCGGCCAGGTGCGCTGGTACGCCACATCGATTGCCGGGGGCGCCGTACTGGTGCTCGGCCTGCTGCTGATTCTGAATTAAGGAAAACCGACCGTCATGATTCTGCCCTGGCTAATCCTGATCCCCTTTATCGGCGGCCTGCTGTGTTGGCAGTGCGAGCGCTTCGGCAATGTCCTGCCGCGCTGGATCGCCCTGCTGACCATGGCCCTGCTGTTTGGCCTGGGCCTGTGGCTGTGGGCCACTGGTGACTTCAGCCTGGCCCCCGCACCTGGCGCTGCGCCGCAGTGGGCGGCCGAGTTCCAGCTGCCGTGGATCGAGCGTTTCGGCATCAGCGTGCACCTGGCGCTGGATGGCCTGTCGGTGCTGATGATCAGCCTCACCGGCCTGCTCGGCGTGCTCTCGGTGCTGTGCTCGTGGAATGAGATCCAGAACCGCGTCGGCTTCTTCCACCTCAACCTGATGTGGATTCTCGGTGGCGTGGTCGGCGTGTTCCTCGCCGTCGACCTGTTCCTGTTCTTCTTCTTCTGGGAAATGATGCTGGTGCCGATGTATTTCCTCATCGCGCTCTGGGGGCATAGCGGCAGCGATGGCAAGACGCGGATCTACGCCGCCACCAAGTTCTTTATCTTCACCCAGGCCAGCGGCCTGATCATGTTGCTGGCGATCCTCGGCCTGGTGTTTGTGCACTTCGACCAGACCGGGGTGCTGACCTTCAACTACGCCGATCTGCTCACCACCAAGATGGCTGCCGGCACCGAATACATCCTGATGCTCGGCTTCTTTATCGCCTTCGCAGTGAAGTTTCCGGTGGTGCCCTTCCACTCCTGGCTGCCGGACGCCCACGCTCAGGCGCCGACGGCCGGCTCGGTGGACCTGGCCGGTATCCTGCTGAAAACCGCCGCCTACGGCCTGCTGCGTTTTGCCCTGCCGCTGTTCCCCAATGCCTCGGCGGAGTTTGCGCCCATCGCCCAGTGGCTGGGCGTGTTCGCCATCATCTACGGCGCGCTGCTGTCGTTCGCGCAGACCGATATCAAACGCCTGGTGGCCTATTCCAGCGTGTCGCATATGGGCTTTGTGCTGATCGCCATCTATTCGGCCAGCGAGATCGCCCTGCAGGGCGCGGTGGTGCAGATGCTCGCCCATGGCCTGTCCGCCGCCGCACTGTTTATCCTCTGCGGCCAGCTGTATGAGCGCCTGCATACCCGCGATATGCGCGAGATGGGCGGTGTCTGGGCGCGTATGCCCTGGCTGCCGGCCATCAGCCTGTTCTTTGCCGCTGCCGCGCTGGGCCTGCCGGGTACCGGCAACTTCGTCGGCGAGTTCCTGATCCTGCTGGGCAGCTTCCCGAGCGCGCCCTGGGTCGTTGTGCTGGCGGCCACCGGCCTGGTATTCGGCTCGGTCTACGCACTGATCATGATTCACCGCGCCTTTTTCGGTCCGGCCAAGGCGCAAACCGCCTTGCCTGGCCTGCAGCTGCGCGAGCTGAGCATGGTGCTTGGCCTGGCTGTGCTGCTGATCCTGCTCGGTGTGTACCCGCAGCCGGTGCTCGATACCTCTGCTGCCAGCATGCAAGGCGTGCAGCAGTGGCTGGGTAGCGCCCTCAATCAACCTGTTCCGGCCCGGTAAGTAGCGTATGGAATTCACGACTCAACACTTTATCGCGCTGCTGCCGCTACTGATCACCAGTGCCACGCTGGTGCTGGTGATGCTGGCGATTGCCTGGAAGCGCAATCACGCCATGACCTTCGGCCTCTCGGTGCTGGGCCTCAACCTGGCCCTGCTGTCGCTGCTGCCGGCCCTGGGCATAACGCCCATCGAGGTCACCCCGCTGCTGCTGGTGGACAAGTTCGCCTGTTATTACATGGCCCTGGTGCTGGCCGCGACCCTGGCCTGCGTGACGCTGACCCACGCCTACCTGGGCGGTGAATCGGGCAAGGGCTACCCGGGCAACCGCGAAGAGCTGTACCTGCTGATGCTGCTGTCTGCCGCTGGCGGCCTGGTGCTGGTCAGCGCGCAGCATCTGGCGGGCCTGTTTATCGGCCTGGAACTGCTCTCGGTGCCGACCTACGGCATGATCGCCTACGCCTTCTTCAACAAGCGTTCGCTGGAAGCCGGGATCAAGTACATGGTGCTGTCCGCCGCCGGTTCGGCGTTTCTGCTGTTCGGCATGGCGCTGCTGTACGCAGAATCCGGCAACCTGACCTTCGCCGGTATCGGCGCCAAGCTGGCCGCCGATGGCCTGCCGAGCATGCTGGCGCAGCTGGGCGTGGGCATGATGCTGATCGGCCTGGCGTTCAAACTGTCGCTGGTGCCGTTCCACCTGTGGACGCCGGATGTCTACGAGGGCGCGCCGGCGCCGGTGGCGGCCTTCCTCGCCACGGCCAGCAAGGTCGCGGTATTTGCCGTGCTGCTGCGCCTGTATCAGATGTCGCCGGCCACTGCCGGCGGCTGGCTGAATGAGCTGCTGACGCTGATTGCGATTGCCTCGATCATCTTCGGCAACCTGCTGGCGCTGCTGCAGAACAACCTCAAGCGTCTGCTCGGTTACTCCTCCATCGCCCACTTCGGCTACCTGCTGGTGGCGCTCATCGCCAGCAAAGGGCTGGCCGTGGAAGCGGTCGGCGTGTACCTGGCCACCTATGTGCTGACCAGCCTGGGTGCGTTCGGCGTGATTACCCTGATGTCGACGCCCTACAGCGGTCGCGATTGTGATGCGCTATACGAATACCGCGGGCTGTTCTGGCGCCGTCCTTACCTGACCGCTGTGCTTACCGTGATGATGCTGTCACTGGCCGGTATTCCGCTGACGGCTGGGTTTATCGGCAAGTTCTATGTGGTCGCCGCTGGTGTGCAATCTCAGCAGTGGTGGCTGCTGGCCGCTTTGGTGATCGGCAGTGCCATCGGCGTGTTCTATTACCTGCGGGTGATGGTCACCCTGTTTATGCTTGAGCCGAACCTGCGTCGCCACGATGCACCGTTCAACTGGGCACAGCGTGCCGGCGGCATGATGCTGCTGTTCGTCGCCGTACTGGCGTTCTTCCTCGGTGTATACCCGCAGCCGCTGCTGGAGCTGGTGCAACAGGCCAGCTTGGTGGCACTGTTGCCCTGATGAATAACCAGGGAATACGCAACGATGAGTAAGACACTGATGATTGCCGGCTGTGGTGATGTTGGCAGCCGTCTGGGTCAGCAGCTGAACGCTGCGGGCTGGACGGTGTACGGCCTGCGTCGCAGCGTGGCGCTGTTGCCGCAGGGTATTCGCCCGGTTGCCGGTGATCTGCATGCCGACGCCTGCCCAGCCGCCTGGCCGAGCGAACCGCTGGATTACCTGGTGTATTGCGCGGCCGCCACCGACCATGACGAAGTCGGCTACCGCGCCGCCTATGTCGACGGCCTGCGCCGCGTGCTCAGCTGGCTGGCGCAACAGGGTCAGCGGCCCAAGCGCCTGCTGTTTGTTTCCAGCAGTGGCGTGTATGGCCAACAGCTCGGCGAGTGGGTGGATGAAAGCTCGCCTGCTGAGGCCGATAGTTACTCCGGACGGATCATGCGTGAAGCCGAGCAGCTGGCCTTGCATAGCGGGCTGCCCGCCAGCCTGGTACGCCTTACCGGCATCTACGGTCCAGGCCGCGAATGGTTGCTCAAGCAGGTGCGCCAGGGTTATCGGGTGGTCAGCGAACCGCCGCTGTACGGCAACCGCATCCATGTCGATGACGCGGCCGGGCTACTGGCCTATCTGCTGCAGGCCGATGCCCGTGGTATGCCGCTGGATGATTGCTATATCGGCGTCGATGACCAGCCGGCGCCGCTGCATGAGGTGGTGGCCTGGTTGCGTGAGCAGCTGGAGGTCAGTCATTGGTCCGAGCAATCGACGGTGCGCCGCTCGGGCAGCAAGCGTTGCAGTAACGCCCGCGCCCGCGCCCTGGGTTGGACACCGCAGTACCCGAGCTATCGCGAAGGTTACCGGATGATTCTGGCGCAGGTGTAGCGGATAGGTAGGGGCTAGCGTTTGACCAGCAGCCAGCGCTGCTGGCCTTTGTAGTAGCTGGGCATTTCATCGATCTGTGAGCGATTGAGTGCTTCGAAGACGCGCAGCTGATCGCCTTCACGCTCGAACAGCCAGCTTTGTCCCTGGTCGCCCAGTTGCAGCCAGAGGCTGTCGAACTCGCCGCTCATGGCCGCGCAGTCTCCTGCCAGGCACAGGGCATAACGCTCGGCGCCTGGCAGGCCCTGTAGACTGCCATCGGCCTGGAACAGCACCAGGCCGCCCTCGCCCAGGCCTTCCTCGATCAGCCAGGTGCCGCCCAGGTAGGCGCTGTACAACGCCTGTTCGAAGCTGCTCCCCGGCGGGGCAAGTGGACCTGGGGCTGTCTGGGCGCGGACAAAGCGCTGCTCCGGCCAGGTATCGCTCTGCGCCTGAATAAGTTCGCCGTTGCCGAGGCTCAGGCTTTCCTGAAAGTCACCGTAGAACTGCACGCGCAGTTGGCCATCGGCCTGGCGCTCGAAGCTGCCTTCACCACGCTCGAAACCATTGCTGAAACTGGCCAGCTGGCGCGGGTTGTCGAGCTGCCATTCCAGATTGGGGCCGTAGGCCAGCAGGGCTTCGCGCAGGTTGCCGCCTTCGACGGCGGCATCAATGGCGGCTTGGTTGATCCAGGTGCCGCTGGGGTCATGCGACGGACTAGCGCAACCGCTGAGCAGGGCGCCGGTGAGCAGGGCAACAAACAGGCAGCGCATGGGCCGTCCTCAAGAGGGAAGGGCGGGGCAGCGGCCCCGCCGCGGGACTTATTCGAGAACCAGAATAGCGTCCATTTCCACCTGCGAGCCGCGCGGCAGGGCGGCTACGCCGATAGCGGCGCGGGCCGGGTAGGGCTGCTCGAAGTAACGGCCCATGACTTCATTGACCTTGGCGAAGTGCGCCAGGTCGGTGAGGAAGATGTTCAGCTTGACGATGTCCTTGAACGAACCGCCAGCGGCTTCTGCCACGGCCTTGAGGTTCTCGAACACCTGCACGGTCTGGGCTTCAAAGCCTTCCACCAGCTCCATGGTTTTTGGGTCCAGGGGGATCTGCCCGGACATGTACAGGGTGTTGCCCGCCTTGATCGCCTGGGAGTAGGTACCGATTGCGGCTGGGGCCTTGTCGCTGGTGATAACGCTCTTGCTCATGGGAACTCCTGCAAAGCTGATGGGGTAGAACACTGCGGCGCGCCTGGGCGCACTGCCAGTTAGATTGCCTAGGTTGGGTGAAAGCCACAGCGGCTGTCAAAGTACAGCTGGCGGCTGATTGCGCTGTGCAATTTGGGTATTGGCCGATCAGGCGCGGGCGCGGGTGATGCGGATTACCCCGGTCAGGGCGCGCAGCTTTTTGATCACGCGGGCCAGGTGTACGCGGTCATGCACGCTGACCACCAGTTGCACGACGCTGATACGGCCATCGCGCTCGTCCATGCTGATTTTCTCGATATTGCCATCGGCGGCATTCACGCTGCCGGCCAGCAGGGCGATCAGGCCGCGCTGGTGTTCCAGCTCGACGCGCAGTTCGACATTGAACTCGCCGGTAACGTCTTTGGCCCAGGACAGCTGGATGCATTTTTCCGGGTTGTGGCGGATCTCGCCGATGTTCTTGCAGCTGTCCAGGTGCACCACCATGCCTTTGCCGGCGGACAGGTGGCCGACAATCGGGTCGCCCGGAATTGGCGTGCAGCACTTGGCGTAACTCAGCACCAAGCCCTCGGTGCCGCGAATCGCCAGCGGGCCTTCGCTGCTCGGCAGGGCATCGCCACTGTCGCTGAGCAGGCGGCGCGCCACCACATAGGCCATGCGGTTGCCAAGGCCGATGTCTTCCAGCAGGTCTTCGATCACCTCCTGATGGTATTCGGCGAGCACGGCCTTGACTCGCTCGGGCGAGAGCTTGTCGACGCGGCTGTCGAAGCCGGCCAGTACCTTGTTCAACAGGCGCTCGCCAAGGCTGATGGACTCCGAGCGGCGCTGCAGTTTCAGCGCATGGCGAATATGCGTACGCGCCTTGCCGGTGACCACAAAGCTCAGCCAGGCCGGGTTTGGCCGGGCGCCGGGAGCGGTGACGATTTCCACCGTCGAGCCGCTTTCCAGGGCTTGCGACAGCGGCGCCAGGCGGCGGTTGATGCGACAAGCAATGCAGGTATTGCCGACGTCGGTGTGTACGGCGTAGGCAAAGTCGACCGCCGTGGAGCCTTTCGGCAGCTCCATGATGCGGCCCTTGGGCGTGAACACGTAGACCTCGTCGGGGAACAGGTCAATCTTCACGCTCTCGATAAATTCCAGCGAGTTGCCGGCGCGTTGCTGCATCTCCAGCACGCCCTTGACCCACTGCCGTGCGCGGGCGTGGCTGCCCTTGGGCTGGTCTTCCTCGTTGGATTTGTACAGCCAGTGCGCGGCGATGCCGTTGTTGGCCAGCTCTTCCATCTCGCGGGTGCGAATCTGAATCTCGATCGGTACGCCATGCATGCCGAACAGCGTGGTGTGCAGCGACTGGTAGCCGTTGGCCTTGGGTATTGCGATGTAATCCTTGAAGCGGCCGGGCAGGGGTTTGTACAGGTTGTGCACGGCGCCGAGCACGCGGTAACAGGTGTCGACCTTGTCGACGATGATGCGGAAGGCGTAGACGTCCATGATTTCGTTGAACGCCCGGCGCTTGCCGCGCATCTTCTGGTAGATGCCGTAGAGGTGCTTCTCGCGGCCCATCACCTCGCCTTCCATGCCTTCGCGGGCCAGGCAGTGGGTGATCGACTCTTCGATCTTGTTGACGATTTCCTTGCGGTTACCCCGAGCGCGCTTGACCGCTGCGCGGATGCGCTCGGAGCGCATCGGGTGCATGGCCTTGAAACCCAGGTCTTCGAACTCGATGCGCATGCTGTGCATGCCCAGGCGGTTGGCAATCGGTGCGTAGATTTCCAGGGTTTCCTTGGCGATGCGCCGGCGTTTTTCGCCGGACAGCACTTCCAGGGTGCGCATGTTGTGCAGGCGGTCGGCCAGCTTGACCAGAATCACGCGGATATCGCGGGCCATGGCCATGGCCATCTTCTGGAAGTTCTCGGCCTGGGCTTCGGCCTTGGTCTCGAAGTTCATCTGGGTCAGCTTGCTGACCCCATCGACCAGTTCTGCCACGGATTCGCCGAACTGCGCGTCCAGGGCTTCCTTGGCGATACCGGTGTCTTCGATCACGTCATGCAGCATGGCGGCCATCAAGCTCTGATGGTCCATGTGCATGTCCGCCAGGATGCTTGCCACCGCCAGGGGATGGGTGACGTAGGCTTCGCCGCTGCGGCGGCGTTGGCCGTCGTGGGCTTGTTCGGCGTAGAAATAGGCGCGGCGCACCAGGTTGACCTGGTCGCCGTCGAGGTAGGTCGAAAGTCTGTCGGCGAGGGCGTCTATGCTCGGCATGGGCGTTCCCCTTGCCGATTCAGATGACCCTGCGCCTGACGACGTCGACCCGGCATAGGCTTACAGAGGCTCGTTAGCCTCGTCCTCGAATGCAGCAAACAATGGTTCTTCTTCGACGATATCGTCTTGCGCGATGACGTCGTAGCTCATCAGGCCAGCGGCGATTTCGCGCAGCGCGACCACGGTCGGCTTGTCATTTTCCCAAGCCAGCTTCGGTTCTTTGCCACCGGTAGCCAGTTGGCGCGAGCGCTTGGTAGCGAGCATGACCAGCTCAAAGCGGTTATCAACGTGATCCAGGCAATCTTCGACGGTAACGCGGGCCATGGTGTTCCTCGTAGCAAATGCGTAATAGAGCTGGGCCCAAACGGGCGAGCGGACTGGATAGTCTAAAAAATCACCCGCATTAAGGGAAGCTTTGATTTGCCGCGGCGCGATAAGTCAGACCAGTAACTCGCTGAGCAAACCGCTGTGGCGTTGCTGTTGTGGGCCTTGCAGCAGCTGATTGGCGCGGAAAATCGCCTTCAGGTCGCTCAAGGCGTGGGCAAAGTCATCGTTGATCAGCAGGTAGTCATATTCGACGTAATGGCTCATCTCGCTGACGGCCTCGCGCATGCGCCGCTCGATGATCTCGCCACTGTCCTGGCCGCGGTTGGTCAGGCGATGGCGCAGCGCTTCCTGGGTTGGCGGCAGAATAAAGATCGATTTGGCTTCCGGCATCAGCCGACGGACCTGTTGCGCGCCCTGCCAGTCGATTTCCAGAATCAGGTCGAAGCCGTCGCGCAGGGTCTGTTTGACCCATTCCTGCGAGGTGCCGTAGAGATTGCCGAAGACTTCCGCGTGTTCGAGGAACTCGGTCTTGTCGAGCATGGCGTGAAACTGCTCGCGGCTGACGAAGTGGTAGTTCACCCCATCCACTTCGCCCGGGCGCATGGCGCGGGTGGTGTGCGACACGGATACGCGAATCTGCGCCTCGTTGTCGATCAGCGCCTTGACCAGGCTGGTCTTACCCGCGCCGGACGGGGCGGAAATGATGTAGAGGGTGCCGGTGGTTATGCTCATGGATCAATCCTGGAACGCATTGTTCGAAGAGTAGCAGTAGCGGTTTGCCTTACTCGATGTTCTGTACTTGCTCGCGCATCTGCTCGATCAGCACTTTCAGGTTGACTGCCGCCTGAGTGCTGCGGGTGTCGAAGGCCTTGGAACCGAGGGTGTTGGCTTCACGGTTGAGCTCCTGCATCAGGAAATCCAGGCGCCGGCCGGCCTGGCCGCCGCTTTTCAGCACACGGCGTACTTCGCTGACGTGGGTGCTGAGGCGGTCCAGTTCTTCGGCGACATCGCTTTTCTGCGCGAGAATCACCAGCTCCTGCTCCAGACGTTGCGGATCCAGTTCGGCCTGCATTTCGGCGCAACGATCGAGAATCTTCTGCCGTTGTCCGGCGAGCATCTGCGGCACCAGTTCGCGCAGGGTGAGCACTTGTTCGAGAATGCTGTCCAGGCGCTCATTGAGCAGCTTGGCCAGTTCCGCGCCTTCGCGTTCGCGGCCCTTTTTCAGCTCGTTCAACGCTTCGGTGAACAGGCTTAGGGCGCTTTGGTTGAGGGTCTGTGGGTCGGCGGCGTCGGCCACCAGGACGCCGGGCCAGCCGAGCACTTCCAGCGGGTTGAGTGCCGCGGGCTGTTTGATCAGGCCGGCTACGCTTTCGGCGGCGGCGACCAGTTGTGCGGCACGCTGCAGATCGACTTGCAGGGCTTTGCCGGCATTGTCGTCGCTAAAGCGCAGGGTGCATTCGACTTTGCCGCGCGACAGGCCGTTGCGCAGCGCTTCGCGTACCGCGCCTTCGAGGTCGCGGAAGCTTTCCGGCAGGCGCAGGTGCGGTTCCAGATAGCGATGGTTGACCGAGCGCAGCTCCCAGCTCAGGGTGCCGTTGGCGCCTGCCTGCTCGGCGCGGGCGAAGGCAGTCATGCTGTGGATCATGGGGCGAACCTCGGGAAAAGTCGGAGCTGAAGGCGCAGGATTGTAGCGCAGTGCGTCGGCCGCTCCCAATTCGGCACACCGCTACGGGCTTACGGCCCTATAATGCCGAGCAGATTTTTTATTCAGAGCAGGAATTCCTAGATGAAACGTCCCAGTGGCCGCGCCGCCGATCAGTTGCGCTCGATTCGCATCACCCGCAACTACACCAAGCATGCCGAGGGTTCGGTGCTGGTGGAATTTGGCGATACCAAAGTGATTTGCACGGTCAGTGTCGAGTCGGGCGTTCCGCGCTTTCTCAAGGGCCAGGGCCAGGGTTGGCTGACCGCCGAGTACGGCATGCTGCCGCGCGCCACCGGCGAGCGTAACCAGCGTGAAGCCAGCCGTGGCAAGCAGGGCGGTCGTACCCTGGAAATCCAGCGCCTGATCGGCCGTTCGCTGCGTGCCGCGCTGGATATGTCCAAGCTGGGTGAGAACACCCTGTATGTCGACTGTGACGTGATCCAGGCCGACGGTGGCACCCGTACCGCGTCCATCACCGGCGCCATGGTGGCCCTGGTCGATGCGCTGAAAGTGATCAAGAAGCGCGGCGGCCTGAAAGGCGGCGACCCGCTCAAGCAGATGATTGCCGCCGTATCGGTGGGCATGTACCAGGGCGAGCCGGTGCTGGATTTGGATTACCTGGAAGATTCCGCGGCCGAAACCGACCTCAACGTGGTGATGACCAGCACCGGCGGCTTTATCGAAGTACAGGGCACCGCCGAAGGCGCGCCGTTCCAGCCAGCCGAGCTGAACGCCATGCTGGCGTTGGCGCAGAAAGGCATGACTGAGCTGTTCGAGCTGCAACAGGCGGCTTTGGCTGACTGATAAACGCCACCCTACTACCCGCAACGCTAAGGAGAAGCACCATGAGCGACGAATCCCAAGTGCCGCAGCCAACGCCCAGCCAGGAGGCCCGGCAATGGGCCATGTTCTGTCACTTCGCCGCCTTTCTCGGACTGGTGTTTCCCTTCGGCAATCTACTCGGGCCGCTGATCGTCTGGCAGATCAAGAAGGACCTTGATCCGTTCGTCGATGCTCAGGGTAAGGAAGCGCTGAACTTCCAGATCAGCGTGGCCTTGGCCGCGCTGCTGTGCTTCCTGCTGATGGTAGTGGTGATAGGTTTTCCGCTGCTGGTGCTGGTCGGCATCGCCGCCTTGGTACTGACCATTATTGCCGGGATCAAGGCCAATGAAGGCCAGGCCTACCGTTATCCGTTTGCCTGGCGCTTGGTGAAATAAGCGTCTTGCGGACAATAAAAAGCCGGCACATCTGCCGGCTTTTTGCTGTCTGCTGATCGGGCTATACGCTGAGAGTCCAGTCGTAATCGACGATCAGCGGCGCATGTTGGGAGAAGCGCGGCTGGCGCGGCAGGCGGGCGCTGCGGATGCTGCGGCGCATACCGGGGGTGAGCAGCTGATAATCGAAGCGATAGCCGAGGTTGAGCAGCTCGGCCTGCTCGCTGTCCGGCCACCAGCTGAACTGATCGCCTTCGCGGCTGACTTCGCGCAGCGCATCGACATAGCCCATGGTGCCAATCACTTCATCCAGCCAGGCGCGTTCCGGCGCGAGGAAGCCCGGTGATTGCTGGCAGTCGCGCCAGTTCTTCACGTCGAGCTTCTGGTGCGCCACATAGAACGAGCCGCAATAGATGTACTCGCGGCGCTTGCGGCGCTGCTTATCCAAATAGTGGGTGAAGTCGTCCATAAACTTGAATTTCTGATTCAAGCTTTCATCACCGCTTTGCCCGGTTGGCAGCAGCAGGGTGGCAATACTTACTTTGTCGAAATCGGCCTGCAGGTAGCGCCCATAGCGGTCGGCCATTTCAAAGCCCAAACCGCTGATTACCGCCTTGGGTTGCAACCGCGAATACAGCGCCACGCCACCTTGGCTGGGCACTTCTGCATCGCAGGCATAGAGGAAGTAGCCATCCAGTTGGAGGGCTTGGTCGTCCAGTTCAAAGGCGGAGGCGCGGGTGTCCTGCAGGCAGATGACGTCGGCATTCTGTGCTTGCAGCCAACTGAGCAAACCGCGCTCGACTGCCGCATGAATACCATTCACGTTCACACTGATGATCCGCATAAATGGCCCCCAAAATCACGTGCGTGTATGATACCCGAGCTCACCTCTATTAGCTAAATTACCTAGTAAATCCGTGCCGTCCGGGGCTTTTCCATGCAAGCGTATCAACGTGATTTCATCCGTTTTGCCATCGAGCGTGGGGTTCTGCGCTTTGGCCAGTTCACCCTCAAATCCGGGCGTATCAGTCCTTATTTCTTCAATGCCGGGCTGTTTGACAGCGGTTTGGC
>NZ_JBAQLP010000116.1:0-21977 GCF_049301935.1 Pseudomonas sp.
GGTCAGGCGTCAGCGCGCACGTAATTGATAGACGCCGCGACTCTCGGCCACTACTTCACCACTGTCGTCGGTCAGCTGCAACTGCAATAGGTATTCGGCTTTGCCGGTGTCTGTCGCTTGCTGTTGCAGGCGCTGGATTTCCTCAGCTTCTAAACGCGCCTCGACGCGGATATCACCGGTGGCCGGGCGACGAAAGCGCAGGTTCATTTCCTTGATGATGGGGTAGAAACGCTGGGCGTCGAAACTGGTGAGAAACAGCGCGCCACCGGGAATTTCCGCCAGGGTGAACAGCGCACCGGCGTACATGCTGCCAATGTGGTTCTGGTTGCCGGCCAGGGGCATGCGCAGGCGTACGTGACCAACCTCCAGCAGTTCGGCCTTGAGCCCGCTGCGTTGGACAAAGGCAATCTGTGCTTCGGTGAGCTGGCGCACCAGTTCGATAGGCATCGTCATGTTCGGCTCCACGCTTGTTGTTGTGCAGCCAGCCTAAAGCCTGGTCGATGGCAGGGTAATGACCGCAAGGCCAGCGGTCGATTGACCGATCCGCTCAGAACCTATTTACGATCTGCTGCGCGTCGGTCCTGCTGCGTTAAAAACAGGCTCGGAAAGCCGCTTGCGGCTAACGCGCTTTAGCGCGATCCGAAGGGCGAGTGAAACGAGTAATGCTCATTTACAGCTCGTAAACTGCGCTTCCTCGCCTGTTTTTGCCTTGCATTACTCTAGCTCGCGAGATAGTAAACAGGTTCTTAAATATTGTGCTGACGCAACCAGCCGAGCAGTTGCGGCAAGGGCAGTGCGCCGCTTTGCCGGGCCACTTCCACGCCGCCCTTGAGCAGGATCAGGCTGGGGATCGAGCGAATACCCATTTCTGCGGACAGTTGCGGGTTGGCTTCGCTGTCCAGCTTGGCCAGGCGGCAGTGACCTTGCAGCTGCGCGGCGGCCTGCTGATAGACCGGCGCAAAGCTGCGGCACGGCCCGCACCAACTGGCCCACACATCGATCAGCAGCGGCAGGTCGCCCTTGTTCTGCGCAGCGAAGCTGGCCTGGGTCAGGTCGAAAGGCGTGCTCGGCAGCACCTCGGATTTGCAGCGGCCGCAACGCGGCGCATCGCCCAGGCGCTCGGCGGGGATGCGATTGAGGCCGTTGCAGTGCGGGCAGGGGATCAGCAGGGCGTTGGACATGGGCGGCTCCTTGGGCAATGCCGAATAGATGGAGCCGCGCCGCGGCGATATCAAGTCAGACCGGCACCAGCGGCCAGAACCAGGGGATCACAAAGCTGGCCACCACCCAGAGAATCAGATTCAGTGGGATGCCGACCTTCATAAAATCGGTAAAGCGGTAGCCACCGGCGTTATACACGAAGGTGTTGGTCTGGTAGCCGATGGGCGTGGCGAAGCTGGCGCTGGCGGCGAACATCACCGCGACCACAAAGGCGCGCGGGTCGACGCCCAGGTGCTGGGCCATGCCGATGGCAATCGGCGTCACCAGCACGGCCACCGCGTTGTTCGACAGCACCTCGGTCAGAATCGAGGTGAACAGGTAGATAAACGACAGCATCAGCAGCGGGCCGGCCCAGGGCATCAGGCCCATGACATTGCTGACCATCAGGCTGACCAGGCCGACCTTGTCCATGGCGATGCTGATGGCCAGCATGCCGAAGATCAGGCTGAGGATCTTCCAGTCCACCGCCTTGTAGGCGTCTTCCACGTCCAGGCAGCGGGTGGCCAGCACGGTTACCGCGCCGATGATCGCCAGGCCCTCGATCGGCATCACGCCGAAAGCGGCGAAGATCATCACTGCCAGGGTGGCAGTGATGGCAATCGGCGCCTTGTCGCGGCGGAAGGCGCGCTCCTGCACGGCGTTGAGGCTGATCAGCTCGCCGTTGTCGGCAAAGCGTTTGATTTGGGTCGGGGTGCCTTCGACCAGCATCACGTCGCCGAACTGCAGCTCGAAGTCGTCGAGGTTGCCCTGGATATTCTCGTCCTGGCGGTGCACGGCGAGCACGGCGATGCCATAGCGCGCGGTCAGGTCGAGGTCGCGCATCGGCCGGTGGCTGTAGCGCGAGTTACGCCCGACTATGGCTTCGGCGAGGATCACATCGTGGCTGCTGATGGTCTCGAAGGCATCGCTGCGGTTGAAGGTCAGGTGGCCGCTTTCGCGCAGCTCGACCACATCCTTGACCTGGCCGTGCAGCACCAGTTGGTCGCCGGCGAGCAGCAGGGTGTCGTGGGCCGGTTCGGTGAGCTCCAGCTCTTCGCGGAAGATTTTCAGCACCTGCAGGCCGCTGCCGCCGTTGAGGTTGGCTTCGTGCAGGGTCTTGCCGATTACCGGTGAGTCGTGCGGTACCAACAGCTCGGTCATAAAGGTACGCGCCAGGTCCGGGCGCAGCTGCTTGGACAGGGTTTCGCGCTCGGGCAGCAGGTGACGGCCGATGGTCAGCAGGTAGGCCATGCCGGCGGCGGCCAGGATCAGCCCGGCGCCGGTGATCTCGAAGATGCCGAAGGGTTCCAGGCCGGCCTTGCGCGCCACGCCGTCGACCAGGATGTTGGTCGAGGTGCCGATCATGGTCAGGGTGCCGCCGAGGATGGTGGCGTAGGACAGCGGAATCAGTAGTTTGGACGGCAGGGTGCCGGCGCGGCGGGCCAGGGAAATCGCCACCGGGGTAAGGATGGCCACCACCGGGGTGTTGTTGAGAAAGGCGGAAATCACCAGGGCGGTGAGGGTCAGCCCGGTGAGCACGCGGATTGGGCTGGTGCCGACCAGATTGCCCAGCCAGTTGCCCAGGGCGTCGATGCAGCCGGTGCGTTCCAGTGCGGCGGACAGCACGAACATGCAGGCGATGGTTACCGGCGCCGAGTTGCTCAGCACGCTGAGCACTTCCTTGGGTTCCAGCAGCTGGCTGATCAGCAGGGCGGCCACGGCAATCGCCGCGACTATGTCCGGGCTCCACTTCTCGCGCACAAAGGCATACAGCACCCAGATCAGCAGAGCGGCGACAAACAGCAGGGGCAGAGGCAGTGAATCCCAGAACATGAACATCCCTAGCGTAAGCGTACGAATCTCGTGTGAGCGATCGGGCGCGGCGAATCCAGACGGCGCGGCCACGCAAGGCGGAGAAGATAAGGGTTGCTGCTTAGAGAGTCTAAGAATGTTTGGAAAGGTTTATATGCCTTTTCGATTTAACAGATAAGGCTGTACCGACCGCTCTGCCGCGCACTGTGCCTGTGCCTGTGCCTGTGCCTGTGCGCTGGGGCGGTGGCGGATTAGGCTCAAGGCTTTATTGGGCGGGAGGTGATATGCCTCAGCTAGGCATTCTGGGGGCATGAGCTGGGAGTCCACGGCCAGTTATTAGCCGGGCGGCGCGCAACGCTACTCAGCGATACAACTCCAGGGCTTCGACCTGCGGGCGTTCGTCCGGGTTGAAGCGTTGTTCGATCAGGCTGGCAACCGCCATGTGCCGATCCTGCGGGCTCAGGCCCGACTGCTCAATGGCGGCGCGTTCCTGCTCATAGCTGGCCAGGCGTTTGTCCCACTGCGCCTGGCGCTCATCCAGTTGCGCCAGGGCCGTTGCGGCCTGATTGCCGAGCACCTGGGCGCGTAGTTGAAACAGCTCTTCGGCGCTGGCGCCTTGTTGCTTCAGCAGTTCGGTCTGCTCATACAGGCGCGTTTCCCGGGTGGCTTCTTCGCGGGCCTGGCGGATGGACTCGGGCAGTTGCTGTTCGAGCTGCGTAATGGCCGCCTGGCGTTGCCCTGCATCCAGATTCTGATCCTCGGCCAGTTGCAGTTGCTGCTGCATAAAGGCGTCGTAATGGTCCTGTTCCTGGAAAAACACGGAGTACTCGCGACTGGAAAAATGTTGCTGGCGCAGCGCCTGCACCTGCTGCTGACGCAGGTGGACGGCGTCCAGGGCATAGTGCCCCTGGTCGTCCATGATGGCGGGCAGCTTATGCAGATCGCCCAGGGCTATCTTGAACTCCAGATAGCGCCTAAGCAGGTCGCGGGCCTGCTCAAGGGCTGGCCCTTGCAGCTGGGCGGCAAGGTCACGGCTGATGCGATTGAGGCTGACCTCCAGGGGCTCCTCGGACAGGGCCGAGAGGTAGAAGTCGAACAGGTGCAGGATGTCGCTGCTGAGCAGCAAGTTGCCCTGCGCGTCGCTCTGCAGGCGGACACCGTGCTGGCTGCCCTGCAGGGACCGCGGCAGGGGCGGAAGGGCAGGCAGGCTGTGGATGCTTTGCTGCTGGATACGCAGGTTGGTTTGTTGGGCCTGCTGGGCGTCGGTTGCCGCGACTGTTGGCGTGCTCTCGGCGGCGGAGGGGTCGCCCGGCTGGGGTAAAAACAGCAGCACGGCGGCAAGGCTGCTGCCCAGGCATAGGGCGGCGAGCAGCAACAGATAGCGGGTCTTGATCACGGGTTGTATGGCCTGTTGAGGTTACCGGTAAGCAATATGGGTAGGCGGTGCCGTGCGCACCGGTGCAGAGGGCGAGCCTCCGGTACACACGGCGTATCCTACAAAACGACCGCTACCCAGCAACGCTGGGCAGCGGTTGTTCAGCAACGCATCAGAGGCCGGCGTTTTTCAGGCGCGTGGCATGGCTGCGGAACAGGGTCTTGGGGTTGGTTTCAAACCAGGACACCAGGCCGAACACCTGATTGTTGATATCCAGGTGGTTCATAAAGTAGCGATCGTTGATCACCTGGCCAAAGTGGTTGGCACAGACCCCGGTGACGCCGTCATTGCCCGACTCGCCCTGACCGATAAAGGCCAGCGAGGTGATGCCGAACAGGGCGTCGGAGGGGTCGAGTACGTGGGTCAGCGGGCCGTTGCCGCCCCAGGAGTACAGGCGCACGCTGTGGTTGACGTTGTTATACGGGATGCTGACGCTGTTCGGGCCGACGCCGCACTTGGTGCTTGGCAGGCCACGGGGGTACTTGCTGTTGAAGGCGGCGGCACCGGATTTGGTGAACTCGCTGAGCATGGCGTTGATGTCCGACTGGCTGGCCGAGTTGCCGGAGAGGATATTGACCAGATTACCCACGGCATTGGCGAATACCGTAAAGCTGACGCCCTGCAGGGTGCCCGGTGGGGCGACGCCGGTGGTGATGTCAGCCAGGGGCGAGCCGGTATGCGGGGTGGCCATGGTGGTGACCGAGGCGACCAGGTCGGGGCGCACGTTCATCACATAACGGGAGGTCATGCCGCCCTGACTGTGGGCCATCAGGTTGAACTTCTTGATGGTGCCGTTGGAGGCGGCCTTGTAGCCGTCCAGCTGCTGAATCAGCTGATTGCCACGCTTGGTGGAGTTGTCGAAGGCGTTGATCTTGGGGATATAGACCTTGACGCCCTGGGCTTGCAGGGCCGCCGGAATCTGATACCAGTAATCGATCATGGCGATATTGTCGAAAGCGAAGATGCCGGGCACCAGCACGACGGGGTGTTTGGTGGTGGCGTTGCTGACCGTTGAAAGGCTGAGCAACAGGCCGCCAAGAAGCGCTAAAAGTGAGTGTTTCATGGGTGTCCTCATTATTGTTATCAGTAATGGGACCCTGCATGACAACCACTGCGGTCCCTATTGGGGCGCAGCGATTCTAGGCAGCCGGATAGCTGGCGTAACTCCCCCGTATGGGGGGATGCGCGCGTCAGGACGAGCAGCTGATCTGCAGGTGCTTACCCCATTCCGGCGGGCGTTGGGCGTAGCGTTCGAAGCCGGGCTGTTCATCGAAGGGCCGTGACAGCACCTGGTGCAGTTCGCGCACCGGGGCGTAGTCGCCCTGCTCGGCGGCTTCGATTACCTGCTGCGCCAGGTAATTGCGCAAAATGTACTTGGGGTTGGCGGCGTGCATGCGGGTGCGCCGTTGCGCCGGGTCGTCACCATCCTGCGCGCTGCGCGCCAAGTAGTCGGCGGCCCAGGCGTCGAAGCCAGCCAGGTCGGTAAAGTCGTCGCGCAGGCGCGCCACGGCGTGCGCGGCCGGGCTGTCGCTGAGTTCGCGGAAGAACAGGCTGTAATCCACCGCGCTGCTTTGCATCAGTTGCAGCAGGCGTTGCACCAGGGCTTCGTCGCCCTCATCGGCGCTGAGCAGGCCCAGGCGTTTGCGCATCAGGTCGAGGTAGTGCGCCTGGTACAGCGGGAGGAACAGGCCGAGGGTCTCACGCAGCGCTTCTACATCGACCAGCGGCACCAGGGCCTGGCCGAGGGCGGCGAGGTTCCATTGGGCGATCGGTACCTGATTGCTGAAGCTGTAGCGGCCCGTGTCATCGGAGTGATTGCAGATGTGTTGTGCGTCGAAATCATCGAGAAAGGCGTAGGGGCCGTAATCGAAGGTGATGCCGAGGATCGACATATTGTCGGTGTTCATCACCCCGTGGCAGAAACCGTAGGCTTGCCAGTAGGCGATCATCGCCGCGTTGCGCTCGATAATCTCGCGGAACATCGCCAGGTACGGCTGCTTCTGCTGCAGGCAGATGGCGTAATGATTGTGCAGCACATGCGCGGCCAGCTGTTTGAGCTGCTCATGCTGCTGGGTGTAATAGAAGTACTCGAAGTGGCCGAAGCGCACGTGGCTGGGCGCCAGGCGCAGCACCATGGCCGCGCTTTCCTGCTGTTCACGCCACACCGGAGTGCTGGAGCCGGTGACGCACAGCGCCCGCGAGCTGGGGATGCCGAGGGCGTGCAGGTGTTCGCTGGCGAGAAATTCGCGGATCGAGCTGCGCAACACCGCGCGGCCGTCGCCCATGCGCGAGTAGGGCGTTTGCCCGGCGCCTTTAAGGTGCAGGTCCCAGTACTCGCCGGCCTCGTTGACCACCTCGCCCAGCAGCAGGCCACGGCCATCGCCCAGGCGCGGGTTGTAGCCGCCAAACTGATGCCCGGAATAGACCATGGCGCGTGGCTCAGCGGTACTCCACAGCTTGTGCCCGGCGAAGATCTGCGCAAACACCTCACTGTCGGCCTCTGCTGGGTCCAGGTCGAGCAGGGCCATGGCGGCCGGGCTGGCAACGACCAGGCGCGGCTCGGCAATCGGCTCCGGCAGCACGTGGGTAGAGAAAGCATCGCCGAGGCGGGCAAAACGGTTGTCGAACTGCAGCTCGATAAGCGACTTCACGGTCAGGCTCCAGCCGGGCCAATGCGGCCCGGCAGTGATGAGGTAGCGGCCCGCACAAGCGGGCCAGGCGGCAAGCTACTGTGGGTCGATGGCTGGCGCCGGTGCGGTCGGCGCTAGTGGCCCTTGCTGCGCATCGGCCGCCGCCGTGGCAGCCACCATTTGTCCGCTGGTCAGGTTGAGTTCCTGGCCGTGCAGGTTCTTGATCATCACCTCGACCTGGTTAAAGGCCATTTCCACGTTATTTTCGCGGAAGCTCAGGGCGATGCGTGTGAGGATTTCGTCGGTGGCGGCGTTGCGGTCACCCAGCTCGCGCACATGGAAGCGCAGCTCGTAGTCGAAGGTGCTGGCGCTGATGGTCAGGAAGAACAGCAGCGGCGCGGGGTCACGCAGCACCCGCGGGTTTTCCTCGGCGGCCTGCATCATCAGCTTGCGGGCCAGCGGCAGATCGGTTTCGTAGGCTACGCCGATCTTCACGATGACCCGGGTGACGGTGTCGTTGAGCGACCAGTTGATCAACTGGTCGGTAACGAAGGTCTTGTTCGGCACGATGATTTCTTTGCGGTCGAAATCGGTGATGGTGGTGGCGCGGATGCGGATCTTGCTCACCGTGCCGGACAGGTTGCCGATGGTCACCACGTCGCCGATGCGCACCGGGCGTTCGAACAGAATGATCAGGCCGGAAATGAAGTTGGCGAAGATTTCCTGTAAACCAAAGCCCAGGCCCACCGACAGCGCGGCGACCAGCCACTGCAGCTTGTCCCAGCTGACGCCGAGGGTCGACAGGGTGGTGACAAAGCCGATGGCCACGATCAGGTAGGACAGCAGGGTAGTGGTGGCGTAGGCGCTGCCCTGGGCCAGGTTTAGCCGTGAGAGCACCAGCACTTCGAGCAGGCCGGGCAGGTTGCGCCCCAGGGCGATGGTGATGCCGATGATAACCAGCGCGCCAAGCACATCGCTGAGGCTGATCGGCACCAGGGTGGCGGCATCGCCGCTGCCGCTGCTGTATTCGTACAGGGCGATATTGTCGAGGTAGGCGAATACCGAGATCAGGTCCGCCCAGACCCAGTACAGGCCGGCGATAAAGGTGCCGAGCAGAGCCAGGCGAATCAGCCGTAGCGACTGCTGGTTGACCTGCTCGATATCCAGGGTTGGTTCCTCGACCACGGTTTCTGTGCCTTCGCCGCTGTCCTTGCTCTGCGCCAGGCGTTTGGCCGTGGCGCGCTGGTAGGCCAGGCGGCGTGCTGCCACGCCCAGGCCACGGACGAAGGTGGCTTCGATGATCAGCCAGATCACCAGCAGATACAGGGTGTTGATCAGGCGGTCGCTGAGTTTCAGTGCGGTGTAGTAGTAGCCGAGGCCGACCGCGACGATCAGCGCCAGGGGTAGCAGGCTCAGGGCGATGCCGATCAGCATGCGAAAGGCCGAGGCATGTTCGCGCGCCGGGCCGGTGAGCAGTAGCTTGTGCAGCAGCCAGACCATCAGCGCGTAGCAGGTCAGCACCACGGCCAGGCCGATCACGTCATCGCCCAGGCCGGCGGGTTGGTGTTTGGCCACCGTGACGACGGCCACCAGCGCCATCACCACCAGGCCCAAACGGCGTACCTGGCGATGCAGGAAGGCCACTTGCGCGCGGCCCCAGCGGAAGTGCAGCTCGGCCACGCCGCCATCGGCGAGGATGCGGTACAGGGTGTAGAACACCAGCCAGGCCTGGGCCATCTGGAACAGCGCCTCACCCAGGTTGGCGTTCTGCCCACGGGCATCCATTTGCAAGGCGAAACCGCACAGCGCCAGGAACAGCGTGCCAGGCAGTGCCAGCAACACGTTGAGCATGATCGCCATCGGCGTGTGCAGTTGGCTGTCGCGCTTGAAGTGGCCGATGTCCTGATGCAGCTCGGTGAGCTTGCGGTACAAGTAGCTGCGGCGCCACAGCAGCACCGCGATCAGCAGCAGCAAGGGCAAAAACAGCAGTGGCCGTTCGGTCAGGCCGGCACCCAGCTGGCGCAGGTTGGCGCCCCAGGGCAGTTCGGCAATCTGCCGCTCCAGCAGGCGCGGTACGGATTTGAACCACTCCAGATCCAGCGGTTTGTTGCTGGGGATCCAGAACATCTGCTCATCGAGGGTGGCGCGCAGGGTGTCGGCGGTGGTTTTTAGCTGTTTCTGATTGAGTTGCAGGGTGATCGACTCGTTGAGCAGGGCGTTCAGTTCACGATTGAGGCGGTCAATCAGCTCGCGGCGGGTGTCGATGATGGCCAGCAGGTCGGTGCGCAGGGCCTGGTTGTTGGGCTCGCTGGCCTGGGCGCTGAGCAGGGCGTCGACATACACGCTGGGGTTGTTGATGGCTTCGCGCTGCTGGTTGAGTTCGAACTGGTACAGGCGCAGGTCGGCGATCTGGTCCGGCAGGTTGCTGTCGATTTTCAGCGTCGGCAGGGCCTGCTGCTGCTGATAAAGGATGCGCGAGAGCAGCAGGCTGCCCTGCAGCACGCTGATCTGTTCTTCCAGGGCCTGGTCGCTTTGGCTCAGGCTGTCGAGTTGTTGCTTGGTCTGCAGGTTCAGGCGGGTCAGCTCATTGAGCCGGTCGGTGGCGCGCAGCAGGTAGTCGGAGAGTTTCAGGTTAAGCGCGCTTTCCTGCGCCAGCAGGCTGTCGCTGCCGGCTTTCGCGGCCTCACGCGATTGCTCGGCGACGGCCTGCTCGGACAGGTTGCGACGTTTTTCGTTGATCAGGTTTTGCAGGTCGAGCAGCTCCTGCTCGAGGCGTTTGATGCGCTCGTCCAACAGGCTGCGGCGGCTGTTGCCGAGATCCTGCAGCAGGCTGTTGCCGGCCAGTTCCTGGCGGCGCAGCTGGGTTTGCGCCTCGAGCGTGGCCAGTTCGGCATACAGCTGGTCGCGGCGTTCGTTGCTCAGCGGTTTGCTGGCGTCGCGGCCGCTTTTCAGGGCGTTATTGATTGCCTGGCTGCGGGTCTGGTTGCCGCTGATTTCGGCCTGGGCGCGCTCCGGGCGAGTCTGCGCGGTAATCACCAGGCTGTTGGCGTCGATGATCTGCTTCTGCCACTCGCTCAATTGCGCGTTGCGCTCGGCCAGCAGCTGTTCGAGTTGCGCCAGTGTGCTCTTGCCGTAGCGCAGACTGACCTGGGTGGGTGTGCTGTTTTTCAGCCGCTGGTAATCGCGCTGCGCTTCGCCAATCAGACGCGGGGCTTGTTGCAACTGTTTCTCAAGGTCGGCCAGGCGCTGTTCGCTGTCGGCTTTCTCGTCCAGCAGTGCCAGGGTTTTCTCCAGGGTCTGCTTGACGGCCAGTTGCTCGGCTTCCGGCAGTTTGCGCTCGGCCAGGCTGTCCAGGCTGCTTTGTACGTCAGCCCGGTTTGGCGGCTCGGCGGCGTGCAACAGAGGGGCGCTCAGGCTCAGCGCGAGTAATGCGACGGCAAGGTAAGTGCGAAGAGAGGGCATAGTGACGATCGTTGGCTCGAAAAGAAGCTGAGTTTAGAGGAAGAGCCCTGGTCCTGGGCGACTGCCTTCGGGGAATCTGACGCCGACCTTGCGGATCTTGTTCCCATCCATGGCCGCCACGGTCCAGGTCAGGCCTTGCCATTCCACCTGATCGCCGATGACCGGCGAGCCGCCAATCTTGTGGGCAATAAAGCGGCCCAGGTGCAGCTGGCCTTCGGCGCCTTGCAGTTGCAGCCCGTAGAGTGCCGCGATGGCGGCCAGCTCGGCATCGCCTTCGAGGACGAAATCACCGAAGAAACGCAGGTCCTGGCCGCGCGTGGGCGCCTGGCTGAACAGCTTGCCGAGGGCGGGCAGGTCGTGCTCATGGCCGACTACGCAGAGCAGGTCACCGGCATTCAGGGTGGTACTGCCGGAGGGGTGCAGCAGCTCCTTGCCACGGAACAGTGCGGCGATGCGTGTGCCTTCAGGCATCTTCAGCTCGCGCAACGGCGCGCCGATGCACCACTTTTCCGCACCGAGGCGGTAGATAAACAGCTCCCACTGGCTGGTCGGGTGCACGTCCAGCCCGGCGCGCGACACTGGCGCCGGCTCCGGCGGGACCGTGACGCGCAGCAATTTGGCGGCAAACGGCAGGCTGGTGCCCTGCAGCAGCAGCGAGACCAGTACGATAAAGAACGCCACGTTGAAGAACAGCTGGGCATTCGGCAGGCCGGCCATCAGCGGGAACACCGCGAGAATAATCGGCACCGCGCCGCGCAGGCCGACCCAGGCGATAAAGGCGCGCTCGCGGTCATGGAACGCCTTGAAGGGCAGCAGGCCGATGAAAATCGACAGCGGCCGGGCAAACAGGATCATCCACAGCGCCAGGCCCAGGGCCGGCAGGGCAATGGGCAGCAGCTCGTGCGGAGTGACCAGCAGGCCGAGGACCAGGAACATGCCGATCTGCGCCAGCCAAGTCAGGCCGTCGAGCATATGCAGGATGCCGTGGCGCGAGCGGATCGGCCGGTTGCCCAGCAGCAGGCCGCACAGGTAGATCGACAGAATGCCGCTGCCGCCGACGGCGGTGGTAATGGCGAAAATAATCAGGCCGCCGCTGACTACCAGCAACGGATACAGGCCGTTGGCCAACTCCATGCGGTTGATCAGGTTGAGCAGCAGCCAGCCGCCACCGAGGCCGAACAGTGCGCCGATGCCGAACTGTTGCAGCAGCTGCACCAGCAGGTTCCAGCTTATGCCGTCCTGGCCGCTGGCGAGCATGGCGATCAGGGTGACGGTGAGGAACACCGCCATCGGGTCGTTGCTGCCGGATTCGATTTCCAGGGTGGCGCTGACCCGCTCGTTAAGGCCGCGGCCGCCGAGCAGGCTGAATACCGCGGCGGCATCGGTGGAGCCGACGATGGCACCGATCAGCAGACCCTCCATCCAGCTCAGGTCGAACAGCCAGGCCGCCGCCACGCCGGTCAGGCCGGCAGTGATCAGTACGCCGACGGTGGCCAGGGAGAGGGACGGCCACAAGGCCACGCGAAAGCTCGAAACCCGCGTGCGCATACCGCCGTCGAGGAGGATGATGGCCAGCGCCAGGTTGCCGACCAGGTAGGCCAGCGGGTAGTTGTTGAAGACGATGCCGCCAGGGCCGTCGGTGCCGGCGAGCATGCCGACGCCGAGAAAGATCACCAGAATCGGGATGCCAAAGCGCGAACCGAAGGCGCTGACCAGGATGCTCATTGCCACCAGAACACCACCGATCAAGAACAGATTATTGATGGTGCTGGCATCCAAGGCGCGTACTCCGTGCGGGTTGCTAAGCGTGCCACTATGCATGGCGCGTGCCAGAGATTCTAACCGCTGCCTTCGAGCACCGCTCAAAAAAAACGCCCGGCATCGGCCGGGCGTCTTGTAACCGCATGCTATGCGCTTAGAACCAAGCGTCCTGCATACCCAGACAGGTATCGTCGCGAGCTTCGAGGATGGCCAGGTCGTGGTGGCAGCTCGGCACTTCCCAGGTCAGGAAGTAGCGCGCGGCCTGCAACTTGCCTTTATAGAACTCGACATCGGTGGCCTCACCCTTGGCCAGGCCTTCTTCGGCGCGGATCGCCTGTTCCAGCCAGCGCCAGCCGATCACCGTATGGCCGAAGACTTTCAGGTAGAGCGCCGAGTTGGCCAGGCCCTGGTTGACCTTGCCGCTCATCAGATCGCCCAGCAGCGCCAGGGTCACGCTTTGCAGGCGTGCCAGCAGTTGCTCCAGTGGCTGGCGCAGGGCCGTCAGCGAAGCGTGGGCTTCGGCGCGCTGGCAGGTGCCGTGGATCAGCTTGAGCAGTTGCTTGAGCGCCGCGCCGCCATTCATCGAGACCTTGCGCCCGAGCAGGTCGAGGGACTGGATGCCGTGGGTGCCTTCATGGATCGGATTCAGGCGGTTGTCGCGGTAGTACTGTTCCACCGGATAGTCGCGGGTGTAACCGTGGCCGCCGAGAACCTGGATCGCCAGCTCGTTGGCCTTGAGGCAGAACTCCGACGGCCAGGATTTGACGATCGGCGTGAGCAGGTCGAGCAGCTCCAGGGCGCTGCGGCGTTCTTCTTCAGTTGGCAGGGTCAGGGTGTCGTCGAACAGCCGCGCGGCATACAGACCGAGGTCGAAAGAGCCTTCCACGTAAGCCTTCTGGGTCAGCAGCATGCGCCGCACATCGGCGTGCTCGATGATCGCCACCTGGCTCGAGGTCGGGTCCTTGCCATCGGGCAGGCGGCCCTGCGGGCGCTGACGGGCATAGTCCAGCGAGTACAGGTAGCCGGCGTAGCCGAGCATCACCGCACCCATGCCGACGCCGATGCGCGCCTCGTTCATCATCTGGAACATGTAGCTCAGGCCGTGGTGCGGTTTGCCCACCAGATAGCCGACGCAGCCGTCGTTATCGCCTCCGGCGTTATCACCAAAGTTCAGCGCGGTGGAGGTGGTGCCGCGCCAGCCCATCTTGTGGAACAGCCCGGCCAGCACCACGTCGTTGCGTTTGCCCAGGCTGCCGTCGTCGTTAACCAGAAACTTCGGCACGATAAACAGCGAAATACCCTTCACCCCGGCGGGGGCGTCCGGCAGCTTGGCCAGCACCATATGTACGATATTTTCCGACAGCGGGTGGTCGCCGCCGGAGATAAAGATCTTGTTGCCCTTGAGCCGGTAAGTGCCGTCGGCATGCGGCTCGGCCTTGGTACGGATATCCGACAGCGACGAACCGGCATGCGGCTCGGTCAGCGCCATGGTGCCGAAGAAACGGCCGTCGATCATCGGCTGCAGAAAGCGCTGTTTCTGTTCGGCGGTGCCGAAGTTTTCGATCAGGTTGGCCGCGCCCATGGTCAGGAACGGGTACGAGGTGGTCGCCGCGTTGGCCGACTGGAAGTGGGCGAAGCAGGCCTGCGACAGCAGGTTGGGCAGCTGCATACCGCCCGTTTCGAAGTCTCTTGTGGCGTTGAGGAAGCCGGCTTCGAGGAAGGCGTCCACCGCCGGCTTGACCTCGGGGATCAGCACCGCCGCGCCGTCGACATACTCCGGCTCGTGTTCGTCGTTCTTGCGGTTGTGCGGGGCGAACAGGTTTTCCGCGATGCTGCGGGCGGTGTCGATGGCCGCGTCAAAGGTTTCGCGGCTGTGCTCGGCGAAACGCTCGCGCTGGGTCAGGCCTTCGGCGTCCAGCACTTCGTAGAGCTCGAAGGCCAGGTTGCGGGAACTGAGCAGGGACTCGGACATGGGGTTACCTCCGGTTGCGATGGGCCGAGTCTAAGCAGCCGCGCGTGCTGCTCCCAGCACTATCAATAAGCGTGATAGAGGCTTAGCTAGCAAAGCCACGGGCCAGTTCGGCTGTGAGCTCGGCGGCGCCGATGCTCTTGCAGCCGCTGACATTCTGCCCGGCCCACAGCGGCGAGAAGTCACCGCTGCCCTGGCTTTCCGCCGCACTGCGCAGTGGCGCAATGGCCGCCGTGGCCAGGGGGAAGGCGGGCGCCAGCGGGCTGATCGGACCCCGCTCACGCATCAGCCGGTTGACGATGCCGCGCGCCGGACGGCCGCTAAACAGATTGGTCAGGGCTGTGTGCTGCGCCGCCGGGCTGTGCAAGGCGGCGCGGTGGATGGCGCTGGTGCTGGCCTCATCACAGCACAGGTAGGCGGTGCCGATCTGCACTCCCGCCGCGCCGAGGGCCATGGCCGCGCGCACGCCTTGCGCATCGGCGATGCCGCCGGCAGCGATTACCGGCAGCTGTACGGCCTGAACGATCTGCGGCAACAGGGCAAAGGTGCCGAGCTGGCTGCTCAACTCAGCGGTGAGGAACATGCCGCGGTGGCCGCCGGCTTCCAGGCCCTGGGCGATGATCGCGTCCGCACCGTTGGCTTGCAGCCACAGCGCTTCCTCAACAGTAGTCGCCGAGCTGAGCACCTTGGCTCCGCAGGCTTTGACCCGCGCCAGCAGTTCGGCCGCTGGCAGGCCGAAGTGAAAGCTCACCACCGCCGGGCGAAATTCATTGAGCAGGTCGGCCATCTCGGCACTGAACGGCAGCCGGCCGGGGCCGCTGGCAATGGTCGCTGGGTCAATGCCCAACTCGGCGTAGTAAGGTGCCAGGGCTTCGCGCCAGGCGGCTTCGCGAGCCGCATCGACGGTCGGCGGGGTGTGGCAGAAGAAGTTGAGGTTGTAGGGCTTGCTGGTTTTACTGCTCAGCGCCTGCAGTTCCTTACGCAAGCCGGCCGCGTCGAGCATGGCGCAGGGCAGTGAACCCAGTGCGCCGGCATTCGACACGGCGGCGGCTAAGCCGTGCAGCTGTACGCCGGCCATCGGCGCCTGAATCAGCGGTAGCTGGGTGCCCAATAGGTCTTGCAGTTGCATGACGGTTCTTCCTGGCCTGATGGATCAGTGGCCACCGTACTGATCCATCAGGCGCCTGGCAAACTGGTAAACTGCCCGGCCACAGGAGCCCGCCCCAATGAACTACCGCCACGCCTTCCATGCCGGCAACCATGCCGATGTGCTGAAACATTACGTCTTGAGCCGTCTGATTGCCCTGCTGTCACGCAAGGAGGCAGCGTTCGCCTACCTCGACAGCCATGCCGGTATCGGTCTGTATGACCTGCGCGGCGACCAGGCCAGCCGCACCGGTGAGTGGCTGGAAGGTATTGCGCGGTTGTGGCAGGCCACGGATGTGCCCGACCCGCTGCAGGACTATCTGGAAGTGATCCGCGCGATGAACCCCGATGGCGAGCTGCGTCACTACCCCGGCTCGCCGGAGCTGGCGCGCCTGCTGACCCGCGAGCAGGACCGTCTGCACCTGAACGAGAAACACCCGGAAGACGGTCGCCTGCTCAAGGAAAATATGCACGGCGACCGCCGCGTCGCGGTACACCTGGGCGAAGGCTGGCATGTGCCGCGCGCCCTGCTGCCGCCCCGCGAGAAGCGCGCGCTGTTGCTGATCGACCCGCCATTCGAGCAGGTCGATGAGATGGAGCGCTGCGCCGAGTCGCTGAGCGAAGCCATCGGCCGTATGCGTCAGGCGGTGGTGGCGATCTGGTATCCGATCAAAGACCTGCGCCAGCTGCGCCGCTTCTACAGCGACCTGCAAAAGAGCAAGGCGCCCAAGCTGCTGCGCATCGAGCTCTACGTGCACGCCACCGACGAAGCCGCGCGGCTGAACGGCTCCGGCCTGGTGATCAGCAATCCGCCCTGGGGCCTGGAAGACGAACTTAAGCAGATCCTGCCCTGGCTCGCGCAACTGCTCGGGCAAAGCCAAGGCGGTTGGCGTATGGATTGGCTGATCGAGGAAAACAGCGGCAGCTAACGGCTCTGGCTGGGCTCGACGAAATAGCTCAGCTGCTGGCGCGGATTAAGGTATTCCAAAGCCTCGCGCGGTAGCTGCGCCGGGCGCAGGCATTTGTCGATGCTCAGGCGCGGCTCCTGCTCCAGGTCGAGGATCAGCGCCTCGTTCTTCGGCACGGCGGCGTCATAGACAATCAGCGTCGGTTTCAGCGGCTGACTGGGGTTCATGCCCAGTACCAGGCCGTAGCGCTGATCGTCCAGCTGCACCAAGCTGCCGGGCGGGTAGATGCCCATCACCCGGATAAAGGCCTTGAGCGCCACCGCATCGAAGCGCGCGCTGTATTGCTTGAACATCAGCGCCAGGGCCTCGTGCGGGCTTAGGCCATCGCGCGGGTTGAGCGGATTACACAGGTTGTCGAACTGGTTGGCGATGCACACCAGGCGGCTGAGCCGGCCAATGGCGGCCTCACGCAGCTGGCGCGGGTAGCCACTGCCGTCGCAGTACTCGTGGTGCTCGTTGAGGATGCGCAACACTTCGTCATCGAGCATCAGCTTGTGGCCCATGCGCAGGCCGAATTCGCAGTGCAGTTGCAGCAGCTGCTGCTCGGGGCGGGTCAGTGGCTCGCTTTTCAACAGCACCTTGCTCGGCACGTCCAGCTTGCCGACATCGTGCAGCAGCGCGCCGAGGCCGAGGATATGGCAATCCTCGCTGTCCAGGCCGAGTTGGCGACCGAGCAGCAGGGCCAGCACCGTGACATTCAGTGAATGCAGGTAGCTGTCTTCGGCGGCCTTGCTGTTGATGCTGTGCAGTACCACGCCGCTGCCGCCGAGCAGGGTGTTGACCATGGCGCCGACAATCTCGCCGGCCTGCTTAATCGCGTCTTCCGGGCGGCTGCGCAGGGTCTGGTTCAGCGTTTTGACCTGTTGGCTGGCCTGGACGAACGTGCGGTCCACCTCGGCCAGGCGCTTGCGCAGCGCCTTGAATTTTTCCGCGCGGGCTTGGCTGGCCTGCTGTTGCGGACTGAGCGTCGGCGCAGTTACGGGCTCGGCCGCAACCGGGGTGGGAGTGGCGGCCAGCGGCAGGCAATCGCTGCGCGCCGGGTCATAGCGCAGGCGTTCCAGACCCAGAGCGCGCAAGGCGCTGATCTGCCCTTCGTCCTTGATCTTGAAGTTGCTGAAGGCAAAGTTGTGTTCCCACCAGGCCAGTTCGAGCTGGATATACAGGCCGACGCACAGCTGATCGGGGGATATGTAGGCGGAGGCGGCAGGCATGCGGGTATCGGCGGTGATGGCTATTGGCTGGCAGTCTAGCGGTTTGCCTATGAGCTGGCAGTATCTGCGCGCACTTCTAGGGCTCAATGGGGCGGGCTAAACCATCAGGTCCACGCTATTGCCCAGATTGGGCGGATTGCTCGGCGCGCTGGCTGGCGCGCCAGCCTGCACCAGGCCGCCGATGCTGGCAGCCTGCCGTTCCAGGGTCTTGCGCAGCAACAGCAGTGAGGCCAGGGCAGAGGCCTGGGTGGACACCTGATGGGTCAGGCTGCTGAGTTCCAGCATGGCATCCGCTCTATTCAGCCCGGCAGGCAGGCGCCCGTGCCGCCCAGGCCGCAATAGCCGCCGGGGTTCTTCGCCAGGTACTGCTGGTGATAAGCCTCCGCGTAGTAGAAGGGCGGCGCCTCGCGCACTTCGGTGGTGATGGCGCCGTAGCCGGCCTTGCTCAACTCGGCCTGGAACTGCGCCTGGCTGTTCAGCGCGGCGGCCAACTGCGCAGGGCCGTAACAGTAGATCGCCGAACGGTACTGGCTGCCGATGTCATTGCCCTGGCGCATGCCCTGGGTCGGGTTATGCGCTTCCCAGAACACTTTCAGCAGTGCGGCGTAGCGGGTGACCTGTGGATCGAACACCACCAGCACCACTTCGGTGTGGCCGGTCAGGCCGGAGCAGGCCTCTTCATAGGTCGGGTTGGGCGTATGGCCGCCGGCATAGCCGACCGCCGTGCTCCACACCCCCGGCTGCTGCCAGAAGCGCCGTTCGGCGCCCCAGAAACAGCCCATGGCGAATACCGCCTGTTCAAGGCCCGCAGGAAATGGCCCCTGCAGCGCATTGCCATTGACGAAATGCGCTGCCGGCACCTTCATGACTTCCGCGCGACCAGGCAGTGCCTGCTCTGCACTGGGCAGTTCGAGTTTGTGGGCGAGAATTTGCGAGCGCAGAACCATAAGCCATTTCCTCAGCAGAAGCATGTGTGTCATAGACCGTTATAAGGCGGGCTTGTTACAGCCGGCTAGCCCTTGTTTGGATAGCGCTTGAGGCTTTCCAGCAGGTCGCGGCTGGCGATGGGTTTGTCGAACAGGTAGCCCTGGCCGATATCGCAGCGCTGGCGGCGGAGGAAGTTCAGCTGCGCGGCCGTCTCGATGCCTTCGGCCACCACCTTGAGTTTCAGGTTGTGCGCCATGGCGATCACCGCGGAGGTGATCTCCATGTCGTCCTGATTCTCCGGGATGTCCTTGATAAAGCTGCGATCAATCTTGATCACATCGATAGGGAATTTCTTCAGGTAGCTCAGCGACGAATAACCGGTGCCGAAGTCATCCATGGCCAGGGTCAGGCCCAGGCTCTTCAGGCGGCTGAGCTGGTGGCGGGTGTCGTCGGTGGCCTCCAGCAGCAGGCTTTCGGTCAGCTCCAGCTCGAGCAGGGCCGGATCGAGTTGTTCTTCATGCAGGATGGCGGCAATTTCGCCCACCAGGTCCGGGTCGGAGAACTGTTTGGGCGACAGGTTGATAGCCATCTGCAGCGGCGCATGGCCGACCGCGATCAGCTGCTTGCTCATGCGGCAGGCCTGACGGGTGACCCATTTGCCGATGGGGATGATCAGCCCGGTTTCTTCCGCCACGCTGATAAATTGGTCCGGGCTGATCATGCCCTTGTCCGGGTGGTGCCAGCGCAGCAGCGCCTCCATACCGAGCAGGCGGCCGCTCTTCAGGCACAGCTTGGGCTGGTAGAAGACTTCCAGCTCGTTCTGCATCAGCGCGCGGCGCAGGTTGCTCTCGACGAACAGCTTGTGGTGCGCCTCGGCATTCAGCGCCTCGGTAAACACCTGCAGCTGGTTTTTGCCGTTGGCCTTGGCTTTGTGCAGGGCCAGACCGGTGTGCTTCATCAGGGTCTGCGGGTCGTCGCCATGTTCGGGGGCGCAGCCCAGGCCAATGGAGCCGGTAACGCTGATCAGCTGGTTGTCGACGAACAGCGGCTTGTCCAGGGTGTGCAGCAGCTTCTGCGCCACCAGTTGGCTGTCGGCCTGATTAGCCTCGAGCAGCACGGCGAATTCGTTGCTGGCAAAGCGCGCCAGTACGCTGCTGGGGTGCAGGGTGTTGCGCAAACGGCGCGCCAGGTTGACCAGCAGTTTGTCACCGGTCTGGTGGCCGAGGCTGTCGTTGATCCGCTTGAAATTGTCGATATCCACCAGCAGCAGGCTGATCGGTTTACCCGGGTGTTCGCCGAAGTGGCTCTCCAGTGCGCGGATAAAGGCGTAGCGGTTGCCCAGGCCAGTGAGGTTGTCGCGAAACGCCAGGCGCTCGATATGCTGCTGCGCCTGCTTGCTGGCGGTAACGTCTTCGTAGATGCCGATGTAGTGGGTCAGGCTGCCATCGTCGGCATGCACCTTGGACAGCGACAGTTGCCCCCAGTAGGGGTCGAGGTTCTTTCGTCGGCTCTTGAACTCACCCTGCCAGCTGTTGTGTTCGGCCAGGCTGGAGCGGGCGTCGAACAGCAGGTCGCTGAGGTTTTCCAGGGCGGGGATTTCGGACAGGCGGCGGCCCTGCACTTCGCTGGCGCTGTACAGGGTGATCGCGGTAAAGCTCGGGTTGACATACTCCACCAGGCCATCGCGATCGAGCAGGATAAAGGCGCTGGCGCTCTGCTCGACGGCGCGCTGAAACAGGTGCAGGGCGTTGGTCGCGGAGCGCCGTTGCTGGTTGGTCAGCACCTGGGCGTACTGGTCCGCCAGCTCGCCGGCAAAGGCGATTTCGTCGGCCTGCCAGATGCGTGGTGCGCCGGTATGTTCCAGGCACAGCACGCCCACCACTTCGCCGGCGATGCGGATGCTGGCATCGAGCATGGCGGTAATACCCATGGGCTGCAGGTAGCTGCTGCTCAGCTCGCAGGTGCGCGGGTCCTGAAACACGTCATGCGCGTCCAGGGCGCGGCCGCTGTGCAGCGCCTGCAGGTAGGCGGGGTAGGGGCTGGCGTCGATATCGGCCTGCGCGACGTGCCGGCCCTGGTCCTGCTGGTACAGGGCCACCGCTTGCAGCATATGCTGATTGAGGTTCCAGATGCCGGCGCGGCTCACGCCATACAGCTCGCAGGCACTTTTGCTGATCAGCTCGGCGGCTTCGCGCAACGGCTCGCTGTCGCCGTAGTGATGGCGCGCAAGCCTGACGATCAGCTGTTGCTGCGCTTGCCTGCGGCGCTGCTGTGCCTGCAACTCGGCCTGGCTGCGCTGGTACAGTTCGAGGGTCTGTGGCGAAGCTGCGCTCTGCTCGTTCATCACCAGCAGGTAACCGCGCAGCAGGTGTCGGCTGTGCTGCTTGAAGGCTTCGCCGACTTCCATCAGCGTCAGGCTGCCCAGCGGTGTGTGCAGACGGTACTGCACGCTGTAGTGCCGGCGCTCGGCCAGCTGCTGCGCAATGCTGTCGTGCAGCGGGTAGCGCACCGCGGGCTCCATCAGACTGGCATAGGGCGCATCGAGCAGGGAACAGAGTTCCTGGGCCGGCAAGCCGAACTGTTGTTCGCAGCCCGCGTCGAGGTACAGCAGCGTCCAGCTGGCTTCATTCAAGCGCTCGAAACGCAACAAGCCAAGGCGCGAAGGCACTGGCAACTGCGTCACAACCTCGGCCGCTATACGACTTGCGGCATCGGGATGGCTTTTCATTCGGTGGCTGGCTTCCAGTATGCTGATCGAAGCGGCAATCGACTCACTTCATTTATAGCGTCGGGTAAGGGTGCATCATGCAATTGCGACTGACAAGAAAACTAATATCCGCAGTGCTGCTGAGCAGTTGTATGGCTACCTCGACGGTGTTTGCCGCCGAGCCTGACACGGGTTTGAGCAGTGCCGAACAGGGCAATTATCTGCTCGAATTGAAACGCCTTTATCTGACCCAGAATGACCGCCAGGCGCTGTTGGCGCACTGCAATGATCTGCTGAAAACCTACGCCCTGCGCGCCGCCTATCAGGTCGGCCAGGCGCAGCGCCAGGACCTGCTCTATCAGCTGCGCCAGGGCGAGTCCGGCGAGCTGCTGTTGCGTGAAGAAACCCGTGGTCAGCAGGGCACCGATATTGCCGTGCGCAACCAGCGGGTGCCGCTGTTTGGCGTCGACCCGTTTGTGCGTTACGAGTGCCCGAGCAGCGGCATCAGCTGCGTGCTGCACAACCCCAACGACGGCAGCCCAATGCTGACCATCGTGCGTGATCACCAGGGCGCCGCCGAACTGGCCAAGGCCCTGAGCTTTCTGATTCGTAATCTGCAGAAAGGCTGATCGTCCCCCGCATCTTTTGCTACTGCCGTACACCTAAAAAAGGCTCTGTCTGCGTTAGCTGTTGCCGGAAATCTTAAGAAAGAGCGCCGAACCTGTAGGAGCGGGCTTGCCCGCGATGCT
>NZ_JBAQLP010000117.1:0-8291 GCF_049301935.1 Pseudomonas sp.
TATCGCAACCTCACCGAACTGGTCTCGCGCGGCTGGAGCGAAGGGCAGAGCAATGATCTGGTGATTATCCAGCGTGATTGGGTCAAGCAAGCGGCCGAAGGCCTGATTGCCTTGTCCGGCGCGAAGGAAGGCGAAGTCGGCCATGCCTTGCTCGATGGCGAGCCGGCAGAAGCCGAGGCGGTGCTGCGCGAGTGGATGGCGGTGTTCCCTGAGCGTTTCTACCTGGAAGTGCAGCGCACCAACCGGGTCAATGACGAAGAACATCTGCACGCCGCAGTGGCCCTGGCCGATAAGGTCGGCGCGCCCTTGGTGGCGACCAACGATGTGCGCTTTATCAAGCAAGATGACTTCGCTGCCCACGAAACCCGTGTGTGCATCGGCGAGGGCCGCAGCCTGGATGACCCGCGCCGCCTGCGCACCTACTCCGATCAGCAATACCTGAAGACGCCGGAGGAAATGGCCGAGCTGTTCAGTGATTTGCCCGAGGCGCTAGAAAACACCATCGAGATCGCCAAGCGCTGCAATATTGAGGTGCAGCTGGGCAAATACTTCCTGCCAGATTTCCCTGTGCCGGCCGGCCTGACCATGGACGAATACTTTCGCCAGGTTTCGTTCGAGGGCCTGGAAGAACGTCTGGCGGTGCTGTGGCCGAAGGACACCACGCCGAATTACGAAGAGAAGCGTCAGGTCTACATCGACCGGTTGAATTTCGAGCTGGATATCATCATTCAGATGGGCTTCCCCGGATATTTTTTGATCGTAATGGACTTTATCAAGTGGGCGAAGAACAACGGTGTGCCCGTGGGCCCTGGCCGTGGGTCGGGTGCCGGTTCACTGGTGGCCTATGTGCAGAAGATCACCGACCTCGATCCGCTGGCCTATGACCTGCTGTTCGAACGTTTCCTCAACCCGGAACGGGTCTCCATGCCTGACTTCGACGTCGACTTCTGCATGGACGGCCGCGATCGGGTAATCGATTACGTGGCCGAGAAATACGGGCGCAACGCGGTGAGTCAGATCATCACCTTCGGCACCATGGCGGCCAAGGCGGTGGTGCGCGACGTGGCGCGGGCGCAGGGCAAGTCCTACGGCCTGGCCGACCGTCTGTCGAAGATGATTCCCTTCGAAGTCGGCATGACCCTGGAAAAAGCCTACGAGATGGAAGAGCCGCTGCGCGACTTCCTCAAGGTTGACGAGGACGCCCGGGAAATCTGGGAAATGTCGCTCAAGCTCGAAGGCATCTGCCGCGGCACCGGCAAGCACGCCGGCGGTGTGGTGATCGCACCGACCAAGCTCACCGACTTCTCGCCGATTGCCTGCGATGACGAGGGTGGCGGCCTGGTCACCCAGTTCGATAAAGATGATGTGGAATCCGCCGGTCTGGTGAAGTTCGACTTCCTCGGTCTGCGTACCCTGACCATCATCAAGTGGGCGATGGAGACCATCAATCGCGAGCAGGCCAAGAAGGGTCTGCCGGACCTGAACATCGACTTTATCCCGCTGGATGACAAACCGACGTTCAGCATGCTGCAGAAGGCCGAGACTACTGCGGTGTTCCAGCTTGAATCACGCGGTATGAAGGAGCTGATCAAGAAGCTCAAGCCGGACTGCCTGGAAGACATGATCGCCCTGGTGGCGCTGTTCCGTCCGGGGCCGCTGCAGTCGGGCATGGTGGACGACTTTATCAACCGCAAGCACGGCCGCGAGCCGATTTCCTACCCGCACCAGGACTATCAGTACGCCGGCCTGGAGCCGGTGCTGAAACCGACCTACGGCATCATCCTGTACCAGGAACAGGTGATGCAGATCGCCCAGGTCATGGCCGGCTATACCCTGGGCGGTGCGGATATGCTGCGCCGCGCCATGGGCAAGAAAAAGCCCGAAGAGATGGCCAAGCAGCGCGGCGGTTTTATCGAAGGCTGCGCCAATAACGGGATCGATGCCAACCTGGCGGGTAACATCTTCGACCTGGTGGAAAAGTTCGCCGGTTACGGTTTCAACAAGTCGCACTCGGCTGCTTATGGCTTGCTCTCGTATCAGACGGCCTGGCTTAAGGCGCACCACTCGGCGGCCTTTATGGCGGCGGTGTTGTCGGCGGATATGCACAACACTGACAAGGTGGTCACCCTGATCGAGGAATGCCGCTGCATGAAGCTGCGCCTCGATGCGCCTGATGTGAACATCTCCGAGTTCAAGTTCACGGTTAACAACGAAGGCTGGATCGTCTACGGCCTGGGCGCGATCAAGGGTGTGGGCGAGGGGCCGGTGGAGGCCATCGTCGAGGCGCGTCAAGGCGGGCCGTTCAAGGACCTGTTCGACTTCTGCTCGCGCGTCGACCTCAAGCGCATCAACAAGCGCACCCTCGAAGCGCTGATTCGCAGCGGCGCGCTGGACCGTCTGGGCCCGCACTTCCATGAGGAGCTGAAAGCCTATAAGGCCAATATCGACCGTAATCGTGCGGTATTGCTCGGTGCGATGGAGGAGGCCGTGCAGGCCGCCGAGCAGACTGCGCGCAGCGCCGAAAGCGGGCATATGGACCTGTTCGGCGGGGTGTTTGCCGATGCCGAGGCGGATGTTTATCGCAATCACCTGCGTGCCCGCGAGCTGACGCTGAAAGAGCGCCTCAAGGGCGAGAAAGACACCCTGGGCCTGTACCTGACCGGTCACCCGATTGATGAGTACGAAGGTGAAGTGCGGCGGTTTGCTCGCCAGCGCATCGTCGACCTGAAAGCCGCGCGCGGCGATCAGACGATTGCCGGCCTGGTGGTCAACCTGCGGGTGATGAAGAACAAGAAGGGCGACAAGATGGGCTTTATCACCCTCGATGACCGCTCCGGACGGATCGAGGCCTCCTTGTTTGCCGAAGCCTTTAACAGCGCCCAGGCCTTGCTGCAGACCGATGCCCTGGTGGTGGTCGAGGGCGAAGTCAGCAACGACGATTTCTCCGGTGGTCTGCGCTTGCGTGCCAAGCGAGTGATGAGTCTGGAAGAAGCGCGCACCGGCCTGGCCGACAGCCTGCGCTTGAAGGTCGCCAGCAGTGCCCTGCAGGGCGACCGTCTGCGCTGGCTGGCCGACTTGTGTGGCCGTCATCGCGGCGCGTGCCCGATCACCGTCGACTACAGCGGCAGTGACGCCAAGGCGCAATTGCAGTTTGGCGAAGGCTGGCGCATTGAGCCGGCTGACAGTCTGATTCAGGCATTGCGTGACCAGTTCGGCCGCGACAACGTCTTTTTGCACTACCGCTGATTTGCGAGGCTCAGGCCTAGCAAATCAGTTGCGACGCCTCGAACGGCTGCACGGTTTACCTGCAGTCCGGTGTCGACCTGAATGCGCCTGCTGCTATAAGGTAGGGCGCGATAACGGATACAGCTCCCGGCCACTTGGCCGTCGACGCAAGACGGATGACTATGAACCCGAATTTTCTCGATTTCGAACAGCCGATCGCCGACCTGCAAGCCAAGATCGAAGAGCTTCGCCTGGTTGGTAACGACAACTCGTTGAACATCGGCGATGAGATCGCCCGCCTGCAGGACAAGAGCAGCTCGCTGACCGAAAGCATTTTCGGCAACCTGAGCAGCTGGCAGATCGCCCAGCTGGCGCGCCATCCTCGCCGTCCTTACACCCTGGATTATCTGCAACACATCTTCACCGAATTCGATGAGCTGCATGGCGATCGGCATTTCTCCGACGACGCGGCCCTGGTCGGTGGTGTGGCCCGTCTGGACGGTGAACCGGTGATGGTCATCGGTCATCAGAAAGGCCGTGAGATTCGCGAAAAAGTCCGCCGCAACTTCGGCATGCCGCGCCCGGAGGGCTATCGCAAGGCGTGTCGCCTGATGGAAATGGCCGAACGCTTCAAGATGCCGATCCTGACCTTTATCGACACCCCAGGTGCCTATCCAGGTATTGACGCCGAAGAGCGCAACCAGAGCGAAGCCATCGCCTGGAACCTGCGTGTAATGGCGCGTCTGAAAACCCCGATCATCGCCACCGTAATCGGTGAGGGTGGTTCCGGCGGTGCCTTGGCGATTGGTGTGTGCGATCAGCTGAACATGCTGCAGTACTCCACCTATTCGGTGATCTCGCCGGAAGGCTGCGCCTCTATTCTGTGGAAAACCGCCGAGAAGGCCCCGGATGCCGCCGAGGCCATGGGCATCACGGCCGAGCGTCTGAAGGGCCTGGGCATTGTCGATCAGGTCATCGCTGAGCCGCTCGGTGGCGCGCACAGTGATCCCGCCGCTGCGGCTGAATCGGTGCGTCAGGCATTGTTGACGCAACTGGCCATGCTCAAGACCTTCGATACCGATGCGCTGCTCAAGCGTCGTTATGAGCGTCTGATGAGCTACGGCATCGCCTAAATGACCCTGAGCGCCAGGTTGCTGGAATCTCTGGCGCCCTGGCGCGCTGCGTCGGCCTGGCATATCGCCTTGTCCGGCGGGCTGGATTCCACGGTGCTGCTGCACCTGCTGGCCAGCCTCGCGCAACGCGAGGCATTGCCGCCACTTTCCGCCATCCATATCCATCACGGCCTACAGGCTGCGGCTGATGCCTGGCCGGCACATTGCCGTGAGCTGTGCATGGCCTTGTCCGTACCGTTGCAGGTTGAGTTTGTGCGGGTTGCTCCAGGTGCCAGTCTTGAGCGTGCGGCGCGCGATGCCCGCTATGCGGCCTTTGCGGCTCGTCTCGGCGCAGATGAACTGTTGCTGACTGCGCAGCATCGCGATGATCAGGCCGAAACCCTGTTGTTTCGCCTGTTGCGCGGTGCCGGCGTGCAGGGTTTGGCGGCCATGCCGGTAAGTCGTGCATTGGGAGCGGGGCAGCTGGTTCGGCCGCTGCTCAATTGCTCGCGCGATGAACTATCGGCCTATGCCCGTGAGCACAAGCTGACCTGGATCGACGATCCGTCCAATAGCGACGAGCGCTTCTCGCGCAATTACCTGCGTCGTCAGGTGATGCCTGCGCTGCTCAAACGCTGGCCGCAGGCCTCGGCCAAGATGGCCCGCAGCGCCGCATATTTAAGCGAGGCGGGGCAGTTGCTCGATGAGTTGGCGCTGCAGGATCTGGCTGCCGCTGAAGGTTTAAGCGAGTTTGCCTGGCTGCATTTGCCAAGCCTGGCGGTGCCTGCGCTGCGCGGCCTGAGTGAGCCGCGCCAACGCAATGCCCTGCGTTATTGGTTACGCCCACTGACGGCGATGCCCGATAGTGAACACTGGGCCGGTTGGCAGGCGCTGCGCGATGCGTCGCTGGACGCCGCGCCAGTGTGGAAGTTGGCCGCGGGGGAGTTGCGCCGCAGTGACGAGCGGTTGTGGTGGCTGACCGGTGATTGGCTGCGCTCTTCAGTGCCGGTCAATGTGACGGTTCAAGGCAATCAGCAGCTGGCATTGCCCGCTAATGGCCATGTGCGTATTGACGGTCAGCTGCCTGCGGGCAACTGGCAGTTGGGCTATCGCCAGGCTGGTGATCAGATGGTGTTACCTGGGCGTGGACACCGTGATCTCAAGCGGCTGCTCAATGAGTTGCGCGTACCGACGTTTGTGCGTGATCGCCTGCCGCTGCTGCGTCGGGATAATCAGGTGCTGGCAATCGCCAACCTGCCAGGTATGCAGGGTGCCACCGATGGCAGCTGGCAATTGCATTGGCAGCCGCCATCGAATGATCAAGGTTTGAGCTGATAAGCCCTTTCCGGTAGACTACGCTCCCGTCTTACTAGAGCTTTTGTTGATTCCCCTTGGGGATCGGCAGGGCTAGCTCATTGCAGTGCATCGCAGAGAGCCGCTTCGCTGTTCCTTCGCTTTCCCCGGCGGCATTGACCGCTTAAACGCAGACTTCTAGGGTTTTTCATGACGCGCTACATATTCGTCACGGGTGGTGTTGTTTCTTCATTGGGGAAAGGCATCGCCTCGGCTTCATTGGCGGCTATCCTGGAGGCGCGGGGCCTGAAGGTCACCATGCTCAAGCTGGATCCCTATATCAACGTCGATCCGGGCACCATGAGCCCGTTCCAGCACGGTGAGGTGTTCGTCACCCACGACGGCGCTGAGACCGACCTCGACCTGGGCCACTACGAGCGGTTTATCCGCACCACCATGACCCAGAACAACAACTTCACCACCGGCCGCGTCTATGAAGACGTGCTGCGCCGCGAGCGTCGTGGTGATTACCTGGGCGCGACCATTCAGGTCATCCCGCACATCACCGACGAGATCAAACGCCGCATCATCAAGGGCGCCGGCGATGCCGACGTGGCCATGGTCGAAATCGGTGGCACGGTGGGCGACATCGAGTCGCAGCCGTTCCTCGAAGCTATCCGCCAGCTGCGAGTGGAAGTAGGTGCCAAGCGCGCCATGCTGATGCACTTGACTCTGGTGCCGTATATCGCCACCGCTGGCGAAACCAAGACCAAGCCGACTCAGCATTCGGTGAAAGAGCTGCGCTCCATCGGCCTGCAGCCGGACGTGCTGATCTGCCGCTCCGATCACCCGATCGATATCTCCTCGCGGCGCAAGATCGCGCTGTTCACCAACGTAGAAGAGCGCGCGGTGATTTCTCTGGAAGACGTCGACACCATCTACAAGATTCCTGGCGTGCTGCATGCCCAGGGGCTGGATGATTTTGTCGTCGAGCGCTTCGGCCTGGAATGCAACGGTGCCGATCTGTCCGAGTGGGACCGTGTCGTCGATGCCAAGCTCAATCCAGAGCACGAAGTCACCATCGCCATGGTCGGCAAGTACATGGAGCTGCTGGATGCCTACAAATCGCTGATCGAAGCGATGAGCCATGCCGGCATCCAGAACCGTACCAAGGTCAACCTGCGCTATATCGACTCCGAAGACATCGAGAACAAAGGCACCGCCCTGCTCGAAGGCGTGGACGCCATTCTGGTGCCGGGCGGCTTCGGTCTGCGCGGCGTGGAAGGCAAGATCAAGACCGTGCAGTACGCCCGCGAGAACAAGATCCCTTACCTGGGTATCTGCCTCGGCATGCAGGTCGCGGTGATCGAGTTCGCCCGCAATGTGCTGGGTTGGAGCGATGCCAACTCCACCGAATTCGACACCGTCAGCACGCATCCGGTGGTCGGTCTGATCACCGAATGGCAGGACGCCACCGGCGTGACCGAGCAGCGGACTGACGCTTCCGATCTGGGCGGCACCATGCGCCTGGGCGCGCAGGACTGCCAGCTGCTGTCCGGCTCGCAAGTACACGCTTGCTACGGCAAGGACGTGATAGTCGAGCGTCATCGTCATCGCTACGAAGTGAACAACAACCTGCTGCCGCAGCTGCTCGACGCCGGCCTCAAGGTCACCGGCCGCTCCGGCGACGGCGCCCTGGTTGAAGTGGTAGAAGCGCCAGATCATCCCTGGTTCGTCGCCTGCCAGTTCCACCCCGAGTTCACCTCGACTCCGCGTGACGGCCACCCGTTGTTCAGTGGCTTTGTCAACGCCGCACTGGCCCAGCAAGTACGGAAGGCTTAAGGCATGACCCAGAAGATCATCAAGGTCGGCGACATCGAGATCGCCAACGACAAGCCCTTCGTGCTGTTCGGCGGCATTAACGTTATTGAGTCCCGCGATCTGGCCATGCGCGCCTGTGAAGAATACGTGCGGGTCACCGACAAGCTCGGCATCCCCTACGTGTTCAAGGCCAGTTTCGACAAGGCCAACCGCTCGTCCGTAACCTCATTCCGGGGCCCAGGTCTGGAAGAGGGCATGAAGGTCTTCGAGGAAATCAAAAAGACCTTCGGCGTGCCGGTGATTACCGATGTGCATGAGCCTGAGCAAGCGGCTCCAGTGGCTGCGGTCTGCGACATTATTCAGCTGCCGGCGTTTCTGTCGCGGCAGACTGACCTGGTGGTGGCCATGGCCAAGACCGGGGCGGTGATCAATATCAAGAAGGCCCAGTTCCTTGCGCCTCAGGAGATGAAGCACATTCTGGCTAAGTGTGAAGAGGCCGGTAATGACCAGCTGATCCTCTGCGAGCGCGGTTCCAGCTTCGGCTACAACAACCTGGTGGTGGACATGCTCGGCTTCGGCATCATGAAGCAGATGAACTACCCGGTGTTCTTCGACGTGACCCACGCCCTGCAAATGCCGGGTGGCCGCGCCGATTCCGCTGGCGGTCGCCGCGCCCAGGTTACCGATCTGGCCAAGGCCGGTATGAGTCAGGGCCTGGCTGGCCTGTTCCTCGAAGCCCATCCGGACCCGGACAATGCCAAATGTGACGGCCCCTGCGCCCTGCGTCTGGACAAGCTGGAGCCGTTCCTCACCCAGCTCAAGCAGCTGGATGATTTGATC
>NZ_JBAQLP010000118.1:0-2290 GCF_049301935.1 Pseudomonas sp.
GATTTCAGCTTGCCGCTGGCCAGCCAGCCGCCCATCTCCTGCGCGGCTTCGGCGAAGCGTGGAGCGTAGGTCATCACCACCATGCCTTCCATGCGCGCGCTGTTAACCAGCAGATTGAGGTAGTTGGCCGGGCCCTTGACCGCTTGTTTGTTGTTGTACTGGCTGATCGCGCCGCAAATGATTACCCGCGCCTTGAAGGCCAGGCGGGTAAGCACGGCATCGAGAATGTCGCCACCGACGTTGTCGAAGTACACATCGACGCCTTTCGGGCACTCGCGTTTGAGGCCGGCGATCACGTCTTCGTTTTTGTAATCGATGGCGCCATCGAAGCCCAGCTCATCGATGAGGAACTTGCACTTGTCTGCCCCGCCGGCGATGCCGACCACGCGGCAGCCTTTGAGCTTGGCGATTTGCCCGGCAATGCTGCCGACCGCACCGGCCGCGCCGGAAATCACCACGGTCTCACCGGCCTTTGGCGCGCCGACATCGAGCAGGGCGAAGTAGGCGGTCATGCCGGTCATGCCCAGCGCCGACAGATACAGCGGCAGCGGCGCACGCTTGGGGTCGACCTTGTAGAAACCCTTGGGCTCACCGAGGAAGTAGTCCTGCACGCCGAGGGCGCCGTTGACATGGTCGCCCACGGCAAAGTCCGGGTGTTGCGAAGCCACCACTTCACCGACGCCAAGGGCGCGCATCACCTCGCCAATGCCGACCGGCGGGATATAGGACTTGGCATCGTTCATCCAGCCGCGCATGGCTGGGTCCAGCGACAGGTAGGCGTTCTTCACCAGAATCTGGCCGGGGCCGGGTTCGCCGACGCTGGTTTCCACATAACTAAAGGTCTCGCGGCTGGGCAGGCCGACCGGGCGTTGGGCAAGCAGAAACTGACGATTGAGTGGGGCAGTCATGGCAGGTACTCACTGAACGGAAAGACTGTTGATAGCCCGTAGCGGCGTGATGGGCAAGATTTGCCTGTGGGAGAAATGGTGATTAATCCATTCGAATGATATGTCCTGTGGGGTGTTAATCACTAATTTCGATAAGGCCATCACTAGCAGTTTGATAGTGCTGCCTTGGTGTGGAGGAGCTGATTAGACTCGACGCGGTTTCTAATCCTTGCGAGGACACGCAGATGAACTTTAGCTTTTCCGGCCGGGTTGCCCTGGTCACCGGTGGTGCTGCTGGTATTGGTCGTGCTACGGCACTGGCATTCGCCAACGAAGGCCTGCAAGTGGTGGTGTCCGACGTTGATGTGGCAGGCGGCGAGGCGACAGTGGCGCTGATCCGTGAGGCCGGCGGTGACGCGCTGTTCGTGCGCTGCAACGTAACCCGTGACGCCGAGGTCAAGGTACTGATGGAGCGTACCCTGGGCGCCTATGGCCGTCTGGACTACGCCTTCAACAACGCCGGCATCGAGATCGAGAAGGGTAAGCTGGCCGAGGGCAGCGAAAGCGAGTTCGACGCCATCATGGACGTCAACGTCAAAGGCGTGTGGCTGTGCATGAAACATCAGATCCCGCTGCTGTTGGCGCAGGGTGGTGGCGCCATCGTCAACACTGCGTCGGTTGCCGGCCTAGGGGCGGCGCCGAAGATGAGCATCTACAGCGCGTCCAAGCACGCGGTGATCGGCCTGAGCAAATCGGCGGCCGTCGAATACGCGAAGAAGAAAGTGCGAGTCAACGCGGTGTGCCCGGCGGTGATCGACACCGATATGTTCCGTCGCGCCTATGAGTCCGACCCGAAGAAGGGCGAGTTCGCCGCCGCCATGCACCCGGTCGGGCGCATCGGCAAGGTCGAGGAAATCGCCACGGCGGTGCTTTACCTGTGCTGCGACAATGCGGCCTTTACCACCGGCCAGGCGCTGGCGGTGGATGGTGGCGCCACGGCGATCTGATTTATCCAGCGGTGCTCCGATCTTTTCGCGCTGTGACAAGTAGCGTGCTGACGGCGAGCAATGACAGCTCCTGGTCGAGCTAATCGAAAGCGGTAAAAGAGGCGGTTGACAGCGGTTTGAAACGCTGTAGAATTCGCCTCCCGCTGACGAGAAGCTAGGTGTTGATCGAAAGCGCAAGTGGTTGAGATTGAAAAGAAATTTTCGAAACCACTTGACGGAAGATGAGGCTGCTGTAGAATGCGCACCTCGGTTGAGACGAAAGGCTCAATCACCCGCTCTTTAACAACTGAATCAAGCAATTCGTGTGGGTGCTTGTGAGGTAAGACTGCTAGTCGCAAGATTATCAGCATCACAAGTTACTCCGCGAGAAATCAAAGATGTAACCAACGATTGCTG
>NZ_JBAQLP010000119.1:0-13698 GCF_049301935.1 Pseudomonas sp.
GGGCATCTGTCCACCAGCTCCCAGCGATGAGTTTATTGTCTGCCGGCAAATCGGCAGCCCAGGTCAGACTTAGGTCGCGGCGAATCGCGCGCTCGCCCTGGGATTCCTTGCTGACGATCTGCCGTACCGGCTCGCCATTGATCATCACCACACGCCCGGGTACCACCGGGAACAGGGGCGCTGGGTGTGGAGATAGTTGGTTGAGGCGAGCTGCGAAGGCGTCCTTGTCTGCCGGCAGGATATTCAACGCAAAGTGATTGGGCGCATTCTCCGGCAGTTGATCCTGCCAGGTGTCGAGCAGCTCGCCGCGCAGCAGAGCGATCAGCGCCATGGCCAGAATGATCAAGCCAAACGCCAGTGATTGTCCGGCTGCGGCGAGGGGATGGCGCAGCAATTGGCCCAGCCCCAGCCGCCAAGGCAGCGAGGCACCGGCGAGCAGGCGGCGCAGGCTCTGCAGGCCGAGCAGTAGCAATCCGCCCAGCAGCAAGGCGGTTACCAGGCCGCCGCCGAGCAGGGCGAAGGTCAGCTGTAGATCCAGACTCAAGCGCCACATGATCAGGCCGAGTGCCAGCAAGGCTGCGCCATATACCAGCCAGGAACTGGCCGGCACCGGCAGCAGGTCGCGGCGTAGCACTCGCAATGGCGGCACGCGACCGAGTGCGGCCAGTGGCGGCAAGGCGAAGCCGGCCAGCGCCACCAGGCCGGTGGCCATGCCGGCGAGGGCGGGCCACTGGCCGCCCGGTGGAATCTGCGCCGGCAGCAGCTCCTGCAGCAGGTTGAATAGCGCCAGCTGGGCCAGCCAACCGAGCAGCGCGCCGATCAGGCTGGCGCTAATCCCCAGCAGCGCCAGTTGCAGGCTGAACAGGCCGAGTGCCTGGTTACGCGAGAGTCCCAGGCAACGCAGCAGTGCACTGGCATCGAAACGGCGAGCGGCAAAGCGCGCCGCCGACAAAGCCACGGCAACCCCGGCCAGCAGCACGGCGGCCAGGCTGGCAAGGTTCAGATAACGTTCGGCACGGCCCAGGGCGCTGCCGACCTGGCGATTGCCATCTTTGGCGTCTTCCAGGCGCTGGTTGGGCGCGAGGGTGATGCCCTGGCGATACTGCGCCAAGGCATTCGCGTTGCCGCGCCACAGTTCCTGATAGCGCACGCGGCTGCCGGGTTGCACCACGCCGGTGGCGGCCAGGTCATCCAGGTGCATCAGCAGGTGCGGGGTCAGGCTGTAGAAGTCGCCGGCTTCATCCGGCAGAAAAGTCAGCACGCGGGTCAGGCGCAGGGTTTTTGCGCCGACCTCGACGCTGTCGCCGGGTTTGAGATTGAGCGCGACAAACAGGCGGGCTTCGGCCCAGGCTTCACCGGGCTGCGGGCCGGCGCCGGTCTGTTCGGCGTCATACAGTGCGGCGGCACTCTTCAGTTCACCGCGCAGTGGGTAAGCGCTGTCTGCTGCTTTAATGCTGGCCAGCTGGATGCCGGCATCGCTGGCGACCACGCTGGAGAACTCGACCAACTGCGCGTGTTCCAGCCCCAGTTGCTTGCCACTGCTGATTTGTTCAGGCGCGCTGGGCGAGCTGCCAGTCAGGCGCAGATCGGCGGCAAGAAACTCGGTGGCGCGCAGCAGCATGCCGTCGTTTAACCGCGCGCTGAAGTAACCGATGGCGGTGCTGGCGGCGACGGCAATCAGCAGGGCGAAGAAAAGCACGCGCAGCTCGCCGGCGCGGGCATCGCGCAGCAACTGACGGCTGGCGAGGGAGAGCAGGCGGGTAAACGGCAGATGATTCATCAGGGTTCCACGTGGTCGACCAGATGGCCGCCCTCCAGACGGATCAGGCGTTGGCAACGGTGCGCCAGACGCTCGTCGTGGGTAACCAGCACCAGGGTTGCACCGCGTTCCTTATTCAGCTCGAATAGCAGGTCGCTGATACGCTCACCGGTATGGCTGTCGAGGTTGCCGGTGGGTTCGTCGGCAAACAGCACGGCAGGCTCGGCGGCAAAGGCGCGGGCGATGGCCACCCGCTGCTGCTCGCCGCCGGACAGCTGGCGCGGGTAATGGGTCAGACGCTGGCCCAGGCCAACGCGGTCGAGCAGGGTACGGGCGCGCTGGCGGGCATCGGCATGGCCTTCGAGCTCCAGCGGCAGCATGACGTTTTCCAGGGCGTTCAAACTGTCGAGCAACTGGAAAGATTGAAAGACAAAGCCGACGTGCTCGGCACGAACGCGCGCGCGCTGATCCTCATCGAGGCTGGCCAGGTCGTTACCGGCCAACACCACGCTGCCACTGCTGGGCAGGTCGAGCCCGGCGAGGAGACCGAGCAGGGTGGATTTGCCCGAGCCGGAACTGCCGACAATCGCCAGGCTGTCACCGGATACCAACTCCAGCGACAGATCATGGAGTATGGTGAGTTCGCCTTCCGTGCTGGGGACCACTTTGCTAAGGTTTCGCGCGGTGAGAATACTTGAGCTCATGGAGAATCCAATGCGTACGTGGTTGATCGGTACTGCCCTGAGCCTGCTGCTGTGGGGGCCGGCGGCGTTCGCGGGTACCGTACTGGTCGTCGGCGATAGTATCAGCGCGGCTTTTGGCCTGGATACCCGCCAGGGTTGGGTCGCCTTGCTGGAAAAGCGCTTGGCGGAGGAGGGTTTTGACCATCAGGTGGTCAACGCTTCGATCAGTGGCGACACCAGCGCAGGCGGCGCCGCACGGCTGCCTGGGCTGCTTGCAGAGCATCAGCCAGCGCTGGTGATTATCGAGTTGGGGGGCAACGATGGTCTGCGTGGTCAGCCCCCGGCGCAATTGCAACAAAACCTTGCGGCCATGGTGCAGGCGGCGCAGCAAAAAGGTGCCAAGGTGCTGATCCTCGGCATGCAGTTGCCGCCTAATTACGGTGTGCGCTACACCACGGCGTTTGCTGAAGTATTCCCCACGGTGGCGCAGGCGCATGACGCCGCCCTGGTGCCTTTCGTCTTGGAAGGCGTGGGTGGCGTGCCGTCGCTGATGCAAAACGATGGCATTCATCCCACGGCCGAGGCGCAACCCAAGCTGCTGGAAAACGTCTGGCCGACCCTGGAACCTTTGCTCTGACAGGCTTTTCTGTAACCTGCCTTTCGGCTAATGTGGCGGCCCCGCACTGGAGCCCTCAATGCCGCGCCCTGCCTGGTCTTTGCATGCCTATCAACTGATCGAGCCTGACGAGCAGCTTGACCTGTTCGCCTGCCGCGAAGTGCGCGTGCACCTGCTGGCGCGCCAGCTTGAGTTGGGCCAGTTTGCCGACCGTACATTGTGCGGTGGTTTGCTGCCGGCGCAGCCGGTGTGGCGCGATCTGGACAAGACGATGCTGCGAGACAAACGCTTGTGTCCGGCGTGCCGGGCGACACTCGAGGCGCAGAAACGCGGTGATCGTCCAGCATTGCCGGGGCCTTGAGCTATCCAAGCCGCTGATCAATCGGTGTACAATCGCTTGTAACTTTTACCAACTATTTTCGTCAGGAATTTCCGGATGTTGTCGCGTGCCCTTGCCGTCACCCGCTGCCTGCCGCTTGCCGCTGTCTTCGCGGTAGCGTCTGCCAATGCTCTTGAGTTTCCTCTGCCGCCGCCTGGCGAGGACATCGTGGGCGAAGTGCAGGTGATTCAGGCCAAGTATGAAGACACCTTTGCCGATCTTGGGGTGGCCAATGATCTGGGGTATCTGGAAATGGTCGTGGCCAACCCAGGTGTTGATCCCTGGCTTCCGGGCGCAGGCAACGAGATCATTCTGCCGACGCGCTACATCCTGCCGCCTGGTCCGCGCGAAGGCATCGTGATCAACCTCGCCGAGTACCGCCTGTACTACTACCCGAAAGATCGTAACGTGGTTTACACCTACCCGCTGGGTATCGGTCGCGAGGGCTGGAGTTCGCCGGTTGCCAATGCGCGGATCACGGCCAAGACGCCGAACCCGGGCTGGACCCCGCCGCAATCGATTCGTGAAGAACATGCTGCCGATGGCGATCCGCTGCCGGCGTATGTGCCGCCAGGCCCGGATAATCCGTTGGGGCCATACAAAATGGGCCTGTCGGTGCCGGGTTACCTGATTCACGGCTCGAACAAGAAATTTGGTATCGGTATGCGCGTTAGCCATGGCTGCTTCCGCATGCTTAACCACAACGTACTGAAACTGGCATCGATGGTGTCGGTGGGCACCTCGGTACGCATCATCAACGAGCCTTACAAGTTTGGTCGCAGCGGTGGCAAGGTCTATCTGGAGGCGCACGCGCCTCTGGATGATACCGGTGATGCCTCGGTCGTCGATAAGCACACGGCCGTGATCAATGCGCTGCTGAAAAATGATCAGTTCGCCGAGCTGCGTCTGGACTGGGAAATGCTGCGTGAAGTGGTCGCTGCCGAAGATGGTCTGCCGGTTGAAATTGCTCAGCCTGATCAGACCCTGGTGGCGACTGAGCCTGCTATCTGACTTCAGCTGTTATAAGAACCCGTCATGCGTCAGCGCTGACGGGTTTTTTATTGTCCGTTGAAGACTAAGCATTTTCTCTTTGCAATAAAAAAGCCGACCCAGAAACTGGGTCGGCTTGTCATAGCCTTGTGAGCTATTACTTGCGGCTGGCTTTTTCCAGCATACGCAGAGCGCGCTCATTGGCTTCGTCAGCAGTTTGCTGAGCCTTCTGAGCAGCAGCCATAGCGTCATCAGCCTTACGGTAGGCTTCGTCGGCACGGGCTTGAGCGCGAGCAGCTGCATCTTCAGTTGCAGTCAGACGAGCTTCAGTTTCTTTGGACATGCTGCTGCAACCGGTAGCCAGAACTGCGGCCAATGCCAGAGCAGAGAATTTCAGAACGTTGTTCATCGTGTTCCCCTTGAGGTGGAGTTTTTCCATAAAAGCAATTTCCAAATGGTAGGAAATTAGCCGGCGTACATACTACCTGTAACCTGTAGTAAGTAAACGGAGGCAAGGCAAGGCACAGGGATTTTTTTCTAGTTACGCTGTGGTTGGCAGAATATCCGGCATGTTTTGGTTAAAAAACAATCAGTGCTAGGCCGGTTGGCAGTTCTTTGCACAGCACTTGGCGTCAATTTGGCACTGCGTCGATTGCTGAAAGTAGCTGGTAAGTGGTGACAGGATTTTTACGCGTGTGAATGTTTGGTGGGCCTGTGCATCTAACTGCTCTGCCGACAGGTGCACGGTCAGGTTAAACGGGTGCCGAAATGCCTCCTTTGTATGATCTAAGTCATTGATTCACGTGACCTCACAGCTTTTGGCCTGATAAGCTCGGGGTAATTGCCTACAACCTGCTAGGTGCAGATGCGGTAACCCGATTGCAATAGACGCAAAGAGCGGGTCACGCGAGTTAACCGAGGAATTGCAATGAGCGAGGCGTTGTCCATTCATCATGACCTGGCAGGCCATCAATTCGAGACCACAGTGGAGGGTGATCGGGCGTACCTGGCTTATATGGATCTGGGGAAGCAAACCCTGGATATCTATCGCACTTTCGTGCCCAATTCGTTGCGTGGCCGTGGGATAGCGGCGGCGCTGACCGAGCATGCGCTGCAATATGCGGAGCGCTTGGGCTATACGGTGATTCCTTCGTGCTCCTACGTTGAGCGTTATATGGTGCGTCGTCAGCGCCACGCGGATAAAAGCTGAGTAAACCGCACAAGAAAAAGGCCAGTCACTGACTGGCCTTTTTTATATCTTTCGTCTTCGCTGTCAGATTTTGGCGATTAGATTGCCGGCGTGCAGGCCGCATTCTTTCTGCGTGGCTTCTTCCCACCACCAGCGGCCTTCGCGCTCATGCTGATTGGGCAGTACCGGACGGGTGCAAGGCTCGCAACCGATGCTGATAAAGCCGCGTTCATGCAGGCTGTTGTAGGGCAGCTCCAGCATGCGGATATAGGCCCAGACCTCTTCACTGCTCATCTGCGCCAGCGGATTAAACTTATACAGGGTGTTATCGGCTGTAGAAAAGGCGCCGTCGATTTCCACCACGGCAACCTGGCTGCGTGTGCCCGGGCTCTGGTCGCGGCGTTGGCCGGTGGCCCAGGCTTTCACCGTGGCGAGCTTGCGGCGTAGCGGCGCGGTCTTGCGGATGCCGCAGCATTCGCCGTGGCCATCCTTATAGAAGCTGAACAGGCCTTTTTCCTTGACCAGGGCTTCGAGCGCGCTGGCGTCTGGCGAGAGCACGTCGATGGCGATGCCGTAGTGCTCGCGCACCTGATCGATAAAGCGGTAGGTTTCCGGGTGCAGGCGACCGGTGTCGAGGCTGAAAACCTTGACGTTTTTGTTGAGCTTCCAGGCCATGTCGACCAGCACCACATCTTCCGCGCCGCTGAAGGACAGCCACAGCTCATCGCCAAAGTGCTCGAAAGCGAGTTTGAGAATGTCCTGGGGCGACTTGTTGGCGTAGGTCGCCGCCAGTTCGGCTGCATCGAAGGGGTGGCTCATCGGCTTGAATTCCTAGTTATGGTGACGTCGCGCGTCTTGTGTAGCGATGGTAGCAAAAGCCTGTTATACGACTAAATAACCAAGTGTCGCAGTAGACCTCTAATTTGGGTATAAGGCTCTGCATTGCAGAGCGTTGGGGTAGCCGCTAGAGTGCCGCCTCTCACATAAATCCAAGCTAGGAGTGTCCTGTGGAAATCGCGTGTCTCGACCTGGAAGGCGTGTTGGTACCGGAAATCTGGATTGCCTTCGCGGAAAGAACTGGCATCGAAGCGCTGAAAGCGACCACCCGGGATATTCCGGACTATGACGTGCTGATGAAGCAGCGCCTGCGCATCCTGGATGAGCATGGCCTGAAGCTGTCCGATATCCAGGAAGTGATCGCCACCCTTAAGCCGCTGGACGGTGCGGTGGAGTTTGTCGATTGGCTGCGCGAGCGTTTCCAGGTGGTGATTCTCTCGGACACCTTCTACGAGTTCTCCCAGCCGCTGATGCGTCAGCTGGGTTTCCCCACGCTGCTGTGCCACAAGCTGATTACCGATGAAACGGATCGGGTGGTGGATTATCAACTGCGCCAGAAAGACCCCAAGCGTCAGTCGGTCCTCGCCTTCAAGAGCCTCTACTACCGCGTGATCGCCGCCGGTGACTCGTATAACGACACCACCATGCTCAGCGAAGCCCATGCCGGCATTCTGTTCCATGCGCCGGATAACGTGATTCGCGAGTTCCCGCAATTTCCAGCGGTACACACCTATGAAGACCTCAAGCGCGAGTTCCTCAAGGCATCTAACCGCCAGTTGAGCCTGTAACCAGTCGCTATAGAACAGCCGCCAGGCTTGCGGGCTTGGTGGCCGGTATTTCGATTTGTGCGCCTAGCTGCGCTGTAAACCGCTTTGCAGCGCCAGGTCCCAGGGCGCTACCGGGCCAAAGCGGGCCTTGAGAAATTCCAGCAGCAGGCGGCTGCGTGAATCGGTTTCCCGTTCCAGGCGCAGGGCGTAGATGCCGCTGGGCTCGGGAGCTGGCAGGCCGTTTTCGCAGAATAGCGGCAGCAACTCGCCACGCAGCAGGTAATCGCTGATCAGCCAGGTTGGCAGATGGGCGATGCCCAGGCCGGCGAGGGCGCTGAATAGCAGTGCTTCGGCATTGTTGGCGGTCATGCGCAGACGTTTGGGGCGGCACAGTTGCAGCTTGCCGTCCTGCTCGAAACGCCAGGCATAGGGCGGCGCCAGGCTGTCCCAGTCGAGGCCGTCATGCTCCAGCAACTCGCTCGGGCTGCGTGGCACGCCGCGCCGCGCCAGGTAGTCGGGGCTGGCGCAGACCACCCGAACCATGGGCGACAGCGCGGTGGCGACCAGGCGGGTGTCGGCCAATGGGCCGATGCGCAGCACCAGATCGACTTCCCCCAAGTGAGTGCCGTGCAGGTCGACGAAACTGTCGATCAGCCGTAGCTGCACATCCAGTCCCGGATAGGCGACCAGAAACTCGGCAATTGCAGGGGCCAGATGCCGCCGACCGAAGGGCGCGGGTGCGTCGATGCGAATCAACCCTTCTGGTGCGCTGCTCAGTGAAACGGCTTCGGCGCGGGCCAGGTGCAGCTCGGCGAGGATGCGCCTGGCGCGTTCGGCAAAGGCCAGGCCGGCAGAGGTGGCACGCACCGCATGGGTGCTGCGGCTGAACAGCTGACTGCCCAGCGAGCGCTCCAGCGCATCGATGCGCCGGGCCACTGCCGAGGGCGTCAGGGGGTGGCGGCGGGCTGCAGCGGAAAAACTGCCGGTTTCCAGCACATCGAGAAACAGGCTGAGCTGGTCGGTCAGGCTGTCGGGGTTCATGGTCAGGCCCTGCTATGCGTTGAGTGCACAGCCATTTTGCGCTGCTATGCGTTTCGCGGCCAGTGGCGAGTGGCTAGGCTATGCGGCATCACAATGGAGCCTGCCGATGACCTTGCTCGACTTTGCCTTGAACCTGCTGCTCGGGCTTGCCCTCGGCACCCTGGGCGGCCTGTTTGGAATCGGCGGTGGACTGATCGCGATCCCGGCGCTGGGTGTGTTGTTTGGCCTGGATCAGCAACTGGCCCAGGGCACGGCGCTGGTGATGGTGGTGCCCAATGTGCTGTTGGCGCTGTGGCGCTATCACCAGCGCAACCGCATTGACTGGCGGCATGCCCTCGCCCTGGCAGTGACCAGCTTGCTGTTTGCCGTTTTGGGGGCCGGTTGGGCGGTGACCTTGGATGCGGGCCGAATGCGCCTGGGCTTCGTGATCTTTCTGCTGTTGCTGGCGGCCTATAACCTCTCGCGGCTGTACCGCAAGTCGGCCATGCCCTCGGTTGGCCTGCGTTACCCCTGGCCCTGGCTAACCCTGCTGGGCAGCGCTGCTGGCTTGCTCGGCGGGTTATTCGGCGTGGGCGGTGCGGTGTTGGCCACGCCCGTGCTGACCACGGTATTCGGCACCAGCCAGGTGGTCGCGCAAGGCTTGTCCCTGGCGTTGGCGGCCCCAAGTACGGCCGTCACCCTGGCGACCTACGCCGTGCATGATCACGTCGATTGGTTGCTGGGCGCGCCCCTGGCACTGGGCGGCTTGCTGAGCATCAGCTGGGGGGTGAAGTTCGCCCATGCGCTGCCTGAGCGGGTATTGCGCGGGCTGTTTGCCGGTTTTTTGCTGCTCTGTGCGGTATTGCTCGGGTTTAAAGTCTAAAGCCTTCGACAATCTGCTCGGCCAGGGTCTCGGTGACCTGGGTTTGCGTGCTGCTATTGCGCAGCAGCACGATGCTGGCGGAGGGCAGGGTCGGCATGCCTTCGGCTTCGCCAATAATCTGCAAGTCCGGGGTGAGCAGGCTTTGCAGTTGCGCGGTAATCGCCAGGCCGGCGCTAACCGCCGCCATAATCGCCGAGAGGCTGGGGCTGGTGTAGGCAATGCGGAAGTTGCGCCCCAGCGCTTCCAGGCCATTGCAGGCCCAGGAGCGGCAGAAACACTGCGAGTTGAACATCGCCAGGGGCAGGGTTTCCAGCTCGTGCAGGTTGGCGTTGCGTGCCTGCGCCCACACCAGGTGTTCCTGACGCAATAGCTGGCCAATCTCGGTGCCCGGCTCGCGGGTGACGATGGTCAGGTCCAGATCCTGGCGCTGCAACAGCTGGAAGGACGGCTCGCAGTGCAACTCGACCTGCACCAGTGGGTAGGACTGGGCGAACCGCACCAGAATGCCCTGCATAAAGCGCATCACGTAATCATCGGGCGTGCCGATGCGCACGGTGCCGACCATATGCGGCTCGCGCAGGCTGTTCATCACCTCGGCGTGCAGCTTGAGAATGCGCCTGGCGTAACTCAGCAATAGCTGACCCTCGGCGGTGAGGCTGAACTGGCGGCCATCGCGCAGAAACAGCGGGCGCTGCACCACGTCTTCTTCCAGGCGCTTCATCTGCATGCTCACCGCCGACTGGGTACGGTTGACCATTTCTGCGGCGCGAGTAAAGCCGCCGTGATCGGCAATGGCGACAAAGGTGCGCAGCAGTTCGCTGTCGATGCTCGGGTAGCTGGCCATTCATCAATCTCCGAGATGCACTGCATAAGAAACATTCGTTGGATTGATCATAAGCCCAGCGCGAGACTGTCGCCAACCCCACAAGGAGGGCGACGAGATGAAAGGTCAGCAAGGTTATGCATTAGCCAGTGCCGGGCGTTTACAGGGCCGGCGGCCGCTTGAACGACTGCGGGCAATCGGCCGGCAGCTCTACCGCTGGTGGCAGTTGGCCGAGCAGCGGCGGCGCCTGGCCATGCTCGATGACGTGGCATTGAAAGACCTCGGCTTAAGCCGCGGCGATGTACTGCAGGAGAGCGAGCGGCCCTTCTGGGATGATCCGCTGGCGCGCTAAGGCGGCTGCCGAGTAGCTGCAAGCGGTTGTCTGCTGCGGGCTTACCTGGGCGTGGGCGCGGCGGGCGGATCACCGGAGCGGCAAGCGTGCGGCGCATCCGCTACAATGCGCGCCGAATTTGCCTTGCCCGAGAGCCCGTCCATGTCCGCTTGTCAGACCCCGATCATCGTTGCCCTGGATTTCCCAACCCGTGATGCCGCCCTGGCATTGGCTGATCAGCTCGATCCTGCGCTGTGCCGGGTCAAAGTCGGCAAGGAGCTGTTCACCCGTTGCGGGCCGGAAATCGTCAACGTGCTGGCCGGTAAGGGCTTCGAGGTGTTTCTCGACCTTAAATTCCACGACATCCCCAATACCACCGCCATGGCGGTCAAGGCGGCGGCCGAGATGGGCGTGTGGATGGTCAATGTGCATTGCTCGGGCGGCCTGCGCATGATGGCGGCCTGCCGGGAAACCCTGGACAAGCTCGCCGGGGTCAAGCCGCTGCTGATCGGTGTGACCGTGCTGACCAGCATGGAGCGCGAAGACCTGGCCGGCGTTGGTCTGGATCTTGAACCGCAGGCGCAGGTGCTGCGCCTGGCTGGGTTGGCGGCGCAGGCCGGTCTGGATGGCCTGGTGTGTTCGGCCCAAGAAGCGCAGGCGCTGAAGACCGCGTACCCGGCGCTGCAGTTGGTGACCCCGGGGATTCGTCCGGCCGGCAGCGCCCAGGATGACCAGCGGCGGATTTTGACGCCGCGGCAGGCGCTGGATGTGGGCTCGGATTATCTGGTGATCGGCCGGCCGATCAGTCAGGCCGTTGATCCAGCCCAGGCGCTGGCTGCTGTGGTGGCTGAGCTGGCCTGATCCTGGGCGGCAAGACCGGTTTCGCTCTTGCCGCGCTGAATCTGCTTTTGAAGTTGTATACAATTGCTGCATTTCGACTAGCCAGGTTTTCTCCATGCATCCCGCCGCCGAAGATTCGCCTCTGGGCAAATCCAGCGAATACATCGCTACCTACACCCCGTCTCTGTTGTTCCCGATCCCGCGTGCGGCCAAGTGGGCCGAGCTGGGCCTGAGCGCCGAAACGCTGCCCTATCAGGGCGTGGATTTCTGGAACTGTTTCGAGCTGTCCTGGTTGCTGCCCTCGGGTAAGCCGGTGGTGGCTATGGGCGAGTTCGCTATCCCGGCCGACTCGCCGAATATCATCGAGTCGAAATCCTTCAAGCTGTACCTCAACTCGCTGAACCAGTCGGTGTTCAACACGCCTGACGAACTGGCGGCGGTGCTGGTACAGGACCTCTCGGCGGCGGCCGGCAAGCCGGTTGGCGTGCGTGTGCGCAGCCTGGCCGAGGTAACCGTCGAGGGTGTGCGGGCTGCGCCGGGCACCTGTATTGATGAGCTGGATGTGCTTATCCGCAACTATGCGCAGCCGCAGCCAGAGTTGCTGCGTTGCGATACGGCGCGGGTGGTCGAGGAGAGCCTGCACAGCCATCTGCTCAAGTCCAACTGCCCGGTCACCGGCCAGCCGGACTGGGGCACGCTGGTGGTGCAGTACCGTGGCGCGGCGCTGGATCACGCCAGCCTGCTGGCCTATCTGGTGAGCTTTCGCCAGCATGCGGATTTTCACGAGCAGTGCGTGGAGCGGATCTTTCTCGACCTGCAGCGCTTGCTCAAGCCTGAGCACCTGACGGTGTATGCACGGTATGTGCGCCGTGGCGGTTTGGACATCAACCCCTACCGCAGCACCGGGCCCATTAGCCCGAATAATCAGCGTTTGGTGCGCCAGTAACGCAACCCCTGCGAATCAGCCTGTGTAAACCCCCAACAGCCTGAAGGCGAGTGCAGATAATGCCGGCGTCGCTCGATACCGGCAGTGCCGTTTATGGGCGATATTTCGGGCGTAGGGTTCCAGTGGCGCGCTCTGTTTCTGCTGGCGCTGCAGGTTGCCAACCGCAATTGCGCCATGGCTTGCTGGCGAATCTGACATTTTGCGCGGATGGGTTGGGTCACTGGCACTTCATCGTTATGCTCTGCGCCACAAACAAGCCAGTGGGTGAGAGATGTTTCAGTCTGTGCGCGTAGTAAAGCTTCTGCCGGTTGCTCTGCTGTTTCTGCTTGGCGCCTGCACCGGTGGGCCGCAGTTGCTGCCTGAGACCAAGCGTTTGCCCGAGCGGGTCGAGCTGGCTGATGTGCCATTCTTTCAACTCAGCGATGCCCAGGGCGGGCCTTCGGCGTTGGCGGCGTTGCTCAATCATCATGGGGTGATCAGCAGCCCCGGGCTGGTGGCTGAGCGCATTCAGCAGCTGGCCGAAGGGCAGGGCGCGCAAGCCGGGCTTGAGGCGGTGGCGCGCTCTTATGATCTGCTGGTCTACCCCTTGCCCGCTAACCTGGATGCGTTGATGCAGCAGGTGTCCGCCGGGCATCCGGTGCTGGTGATGCAGGATCGGCTGTTTGCCGGGCCGGGTTCGCAATTCGCGCTGCTGGTCGGTTATGACCAGCGCGAGCGCACACTGGTACTGCGTTCGGGCAATACCCGGCGTTGGTACACCAGTTTTGCCAGCTTCGACGATGCCTGGAGCGGGGCAGGGCGTTGGGCGGTGTTGCTCATGCCGACCAATCAATTGCCGGCACAGCCACTCAAACAGACGTGGTTGGGGGCCGCGCAGGCGCTAGAGCAGCAAGGGCGTGCGGATGCCGCGCAGCGGGCGCTGCGTACGGCACGTCAGGTTTGGCCGGATGCGCAGCTGTAAAACCATTGAAAGTTAGAATGCAAAACGGCACCTATTAAGAGGTGCCGTTTCTATTTTCGGGCTGTGCTTTAGACGCCCAGCTTGTCCCGCAGGCTGTAGTACCAGGCGCCCAGGGCGCTGAATGGCACCTGGAACATACGACCGCCTGGGAAGGGGTAATGCGGTAGGTCGGCGAAGGCGTCGAAGCGCTCGGCCTGACCGCGCAGGGCTTCGGCCAGCACTTTGCCGGCCAGGTGGGTATAGGTCACGCCGTGGCCGCTGCAGCCTTGTGAGTAATAAATGTTGTCGCCCAGGCGGCCGACTTGCGGCAGGCGCGACAGGGTCAGCAGGAAGTTGCCGGTCCAGGCGTAGTCGATCTTCACATCCTTCAGTTGCGGGAAGGCCTTGAGCATTTTCGGGCGAATGATTGCTTCGATGTTTGCCGGGTCGCGTGCGCCGTAGACCACACCGCCGCCGAAGATCAGGCGGTTGTCGCTGGTCAGGCGGTAGTAGTCGAGCAGGTAGTTGCAATCCTCGACGCAGTAGTCCTGCGGCAGCAGGCTTTTTGCCAGTTCAGCGGAGAGCGGCTCGGTGGTGATCACCTGAGTGCCACATGGCATCGACTTGGCCGACAGCTCGGGCACCAGGTTGCCCAGGTAGGCGTTGCCGGCTACGACCACGAACTTGGCTTTGAT
>NZ_JBAQLP010000120.1:0-67736 GCF_049301935.1 Pseudomonas sp.
GAGCCGCACAGCTTGTTGATGGTGGTGCAACCGGTGGCGGCGGGCAGGCCGGCATTCAGCGAGGCCTGACGCGCCGGGCCTTGCTTGAGACCGGCGGGCAGCACGCAGCCCATGATCACTTCCTCTACATCGGCGGCGGCAATGCCGGCGCGCTCAACGGCAGCGCGGATCGCGGCAGCGCCCAGATCGACGGCGGCCACGCTCGACAGGTTGCCCTGGAAACCACCCATTGGGGTGCGTGCGCCGCTGACGATGACGATATCGGACATCGGAAAACTCCTCATGCTGAGCCAAACAAACGGGGTAACGAACAACTGATTCTACTGCGTGACTAAAAATGCCCAAAGAGTCACGGGAAAAATCATTCTTTGGGTTGATTTGGCCGGGCGCGTAGCGCTCTAGATTGGCCGCACTGAAAAAACCGTGAATAAGGTATCGCCATGCTGCAGACCCGCCTGATTGCCCCCGCCGACAACGCCCACCAAGCGCCCTTGTTGATCAAGCGTCTGCTGTTGTCCGGCGTTCGCTATGAGAAAACCCGCGAAATCGTCTACCGCGACCAGCTGCGTTACAGCTACGCCACCCTTAACGAGCGCGTGGCGCGGCTGGCCAATGTGCTGACCGAGGCTGGGGTCAAGGCCGGCGACACCGTAGCCGTGATGGACTGGGACAGCCACCGCTACCTGGAGTGCATGTTTGCTATCCCGATGATCGGCGCGGTGCTGCACACCATCAACATCCGCCTATCGGCTGAGCAGATTCTCTACACCATGAACCATGCCGAGGATAAGTTCGTGCTGGTCAACAGCGAGTTCGTGCCGCTGTACAAAGGCATCGAAAGCCAGCTGACCACGGTGGAGAAGACCATCCTGCTGACCGATGCAGCAGAGAAAACCGCCGAGCTGGGCGGCCTGGTTGGCGAATACGAAAACCTGCTGGCCGCCGCCAGCCCGCGTTACGACTTCGCGGATTTCGACGAGAACTCGGTCGCCACTACCTTCTATACCACCGGCACCACCGGTAACCCCAAAGGCGTGTACTTCAGCCATCGCCAGCTGGTGCTGCACACCATGGCCGAAGCCAGCGTGCTGGGCAGCCTGGACAGCATCCGCCTGCTGGGCACCAACGATGTCTATATGCCAATCACTCCGATGTTCCACGTGCATGCCTGGGGCATCCCCTACGTGGCCACCATGCTGGGGATCAAGCAGGTCTATCCCGGTCGTTATGAGCCGGAAATGCTCTGCCACCTGATCAAAGAGGAGAAGGTGACCTTCTCCCATTGCGTGCCGACCATTCTGCAGATGGTCCTGGCCGCCCAAGGCGCCCAGGGCCACGACTTTGGCGGCCTGAAGATGATCATCGGCGGCAGCGCGCTGAACCGCTCGCTGTACGACGCAGCCAAGGCCCGCGGCATCCAGCTGACCGCCGCCTACGGCATGTCGGAAACCTGTCCATTGATCGCTTGCGCGCATATCAACGATGAGTTGCTGGCCGGCAGCGAAGATGAACGCACCACTTACCGGATCAAAGCTGGCGTACCGGTGCCGCTGGTGGAGGCGGCGATCATGTCTGCCGATGGCACCCTGTTACCGGCCGATGGCGAAAGCCAGGGTGAGCTGGTGTTGCGCGCGCCGTGGCTGACCCAGGGCTACTTCCGCGAGCCGGAGAAGGGCGCCGAGCTGTGGCAGCACGGCTGGCTGCACACCGGTGACGTGGCGACCATCGACGACTTCGGCTTTATCGATATCCGCGACCGCATCAAGGATGTGATCAAGACCGGCGGCGAGTGGATCTCCTCCCTGGAGCTGGAAGACCTGATCAGCCGTCACCCTGCAGTACGCGAAGTGGCGGTGGTCGGCGTGGTCGATCCGCAGTGGGGCGAGCGGCCGTTTGCCCTGCTGGTATTGCACGAAGGCCAGAGCCTGGATGCCAAGGGGCTGAAGGAGCACCTCAAGCCCTTTGTCGACCAAGGCAGCATCAACAAGTGGGCGATACCCTCGCAAATCGCTCTTGTTACCGAAGTTCCCAAAACCAGTGTCGGCAAGCTGGATAAGAAACGCATTCGCCAGGATATCGTCCAGTGGCAGGCTGCCGGCAGCCCGTTCTTGTCGACTGTTTAATGCCCTGTGGCACGGGCAGCGCGCAGGTTTTGTCCGTGAATAAGCTTGCCTTGCAGTAGCGGGAAAGCCCATGGATAAAGGCTTCTGGACGATTCCGGAGGATTTTTCAGGGATGGTCTGCAGGAGCGCCGAGCGGTTGTTTACGCCAGGCCAGCAAAGTCACTTTTGGTGACTGATCAGTCAAACAAGCGTTTGGCTTGGTAATTGCTGTTCCAAGCCATTCTTGCTTGTGATGGTTGTGCAAAACACGCCGAAACCTGCGAGCCAGAGTGCCTGGGGGCTGCAAATCACACTTTAGAGGGATCAAGCAGAAGTACCCGCTGGCTATAGTCCGCACCATCCATAACAAAAACACATGGAGTAGCGTCGATGACAAAAACCAAACAAACCTGGCGCCTGGCAAAACTGCCGCTGGCCGTCAGCCTCGCATCCACTCTCGCCGCTCCCGCGTTCGGCGTTACCTTCAACATCGGTGAAATTGAAGGCCAGCTCGACTCGTCCTTGTCGGTCGGTGCCAGCTGGTCGGTGCGTAGTGCAGACCCGGATCTGATCGGCACCCGTAACGGTGGCCAGGCCTCCTCGCAAACGGGCGACGACGGCCGTCTGAATTTCAAGCGCGGCGAAACCTTTTCGAAAATCTTCAAGGGTATTCATGACCTTGAATTGAAATACGGCGATACCGGGGTTTTTGTTCGTGGCAAGTACTGGTACGACTTCGAACTGAAAGACGAAAGCCGCCTGCTGTACGATATCAGCGACAGCAACCGTAAAGAGGGCGCCCAATCATCAGGTGCGCAAATTCTGGATGCCTTCGTTTATCACAACTACGAAGTCGCTGAGCAGCCTGGCTCGGTTCGTCTGGGTAAGCAGGTGGTTAGTTGGGGTGAAAGCACCTTTATCCTCAACAGTATCAACGCGATCAACCCGGTTGACGTCGCTGCATTCCGCCGTCCGGGTGCCGAAATCAAAGAAGGTCTGATTCCGGTCAACATGTTCTATGTGTCCCAGAGCCTGGGCGAGAACCTCTCGGCTGAAGTCTTCTATCAGCTGGAGTGGGACCAGACCATCGTCGATAACTGCGGTACCTTCTTCTCGATTGACGTGTTGGCCGATGGCTGTACCGACCGTCTGGCCGTTGCCGGTAGCGATTTTGATGGCCCTGGCACACCAGGCTATCGCTATGTAGGTCGTTCCGGTGACCGTGACGCGCGTGACAGCGGGCAGTATGGTCTTGCCCTGCGCTGGTTCTCGCAGGAGCTGGACACCGAGTTCGGCTTCTACACCATGAACTACCACAGTCGCACCCCGAGCCTGTCCTATACCGCGGGCCAAAGCGTGTTCCTGTTGCCTAACTCCGTGGAAGATCCAAGCACCGGCGAAATGTTCGCCAAGTACTACCTGGAATACCCGGAAGATATTCGCCTGCATGGCATGAGCTTCTCCACCACAGTTGGCTCCGCCTCGGTTGCTGGTGAACTGAGCTATCGGCCGAATATGCCGATGCAAATCAATACCATCGATCTGACGCTCGGTGCCGTTGCACAAGGCCCGCTTGCTCAAGCGTTGGGTGTGAATGCCAATCTGCCAATCTACACCAGTGGCCATGCGGCCTTTGGTCCGGGTGAAGAGCTGAAGGGCTATGTGCGCAAGCCGCTGACCCAGGCTCAGGTTACCGTTACCCAGTTCTTTGATCAGGTTATGGGGGCCTCGCGCCTGACCCTTGTCGGTGAAGTCGGTTATTCGCACGTCAGCAACCTGGGCAAGAACGAGCTGCGCTTTGGTCGTGCACCAGAGTTTGGTGCCGGTGAGTTCCCAACCAACAGTCTGTGTACTGCCATTGCCAACCCGGCCAACCCGGATGAGTGCAATAACAAGGGCTTTTACACCAATACGTCCTGGGGCTATCGCGCTCGCGCCATCCTCGATTACAGCGACGTGTTTGCCGGTGTAAACCTCAAGCCGAACGTTTCCTGGTCGCATGACGTCGATGGTTACGGCCCAACCTTCAACGAAGGCAACAAGGCCATCAGCCTGGGCCTGGATGCCGAGTACCAGAACACCTATACGGCCAGCCTCGCCTACACCGATTTCTTCGGCGGCGAATACAACACCAACGTTGACCGCGATTTCGTTGCGCTCAGCTTTGGCGTGAACTTCTAAGCAGACAGGAATCTTGAGGAAGAATATGCAGATGAAAACAACAAAAAACCTGTTGCAGACCGGTGTGTTGGCCTTGTCGCTGATGGCATGCAGCGTAATGGCTGCGGTGTCCTCGGACGAAGCCGCCAAGCTGGGCAAGAGCCTGACGCCGGTTGGTGCGGAAATGGCCGGTAATGCCGATGGCTCGATCCCGGCTTGGACCGGTGGCCTGCCAAAAACTGCGGGTACTGCCGACGCCGCTGGTTTCCTGCCGGATCCGTTCGCCAGCGAGCAACCGCTGTTCACCATCACCGCGGCCAACGCGGAGCAGTACAAGGACAAGTTGACCCCGGGTCAGCTGGCGCTGTTCAAGCGTTATCCGGACAGCTACAAGATGCCGGTATTCCCGACTCACCGTTCGGCCAGCATGCCTGATTTCGTGCTGGAAGCGGCCATGCGTAACGCCTCTAACACCAAGATGGTCGAGGGCGGTAACGGTCTGGAGAACTTCGAGCAGGCCATTCCGTTCCCGATTCCCAAGGACGGCCTGGAAGCGATCTGGAACCATATCACCCGCTATCGCGGCGGCAGCGTCAAGCGTCTGGTAACCCAGGCGACTCCGCAGCCGAACGGTTCCTACAGCATGGTGTACTTCCAGGACGAGTTCACCTTCCGTGGTGCGCTGAAGGATGCCGACACCAGCAAGCCAAGCAACGTGCTGTTTTACTTCAAGCAGCGGGTAACTGCGCCGTCGCGTCTGGCGGGTAACGTGCTGCTGGTGCACGAAACCCTCAACCAGGTGAAGGAGCCGCGTCTGGCGTGGCTGTACAACGCCGGTCAGCGTCGCGTACGTCGCGCACCGCAGGTCTCCTATGACGGTCCAGGTACCGCCGCCGATGGTCTGCGTACGTCCGACAACTTCGACATGTACAACGGTGCACCTGACCGTTACGAGTGGAAGCTCAACGGCAAGAAGGAAATCTACATTCCTTACAACAGCTACCGTCTGGACTCGCCGAAGCTGAAGTATGACCAGATCATCAAGGCTGGCCATATCAACCAGGACCTGACCCGTTATGAGTTGCACCGCGTCTGGCATGTGACCGCGACCCTGAAATCGGGCGAGCGTCATATCTATGCCAAGCGTGACTTCTTCATCGACGAAGATACCTGGCAAGCGGCCCAGATTGACCACTACGACGGTCGCGGTACCCTGTGGCGTGTGGCTGAGGCTCATGCTCAGTACTACTACGACATGCAAGTGCCGTGGTACAGCGTAGAGACCCTGTATGACCTGCTGTCCGGTCGTTACCTGGCTCTGGGTATGAAGAACGAAGAGAAGAGTGCTTACCAGTTCAACTACCCCGCGAAGGAAAGCGATTACACCCCAGCGGCCCTGCGCCAGGCGGGCGTTCGCTAAACCTGAGTAACGCTGCATAAAGAACCGGCCTGCAAAGGCCGGTTTTTTTATGCCTGCGCAAAGCCAGTGAATATGCAGCAGATGGATCAACAATCATTGCCGTTTGCTACCTGATGGCCCTAAGGGCTTCAAATACCGGCATCAAGACGCTAGTCTGCAGGGCATTGGTAGTGCCTCTGCCTGACTACTACAAGAACCGCTTGATGACTGATCTGTCTCCAATCCCTGGCTTGGCTGCCGCGCCCTCTGTAGCGGGCGGGCATTTCTATCGACCGCCGTTACCGGCCAGCTACGTATCCCGCCCAGGCTTGTGTGAGCGTCTGCTGAATGGCTTGGCGGGGCGTTTGCTGCTGGTCAGCGCGCCGGCTGGTTTTGGTAAAAGCTCGTTGGCCACCGAGTTCTGTGAGCATCTGCCGGAGCACTGGCAAAGCCTGTGGCTGGGGTTGAGTCCACGCGACAGTGACCCAGGGCGTTTTCTGGAGCGTTTGCTAAGCGGCCTGCAGCTGTTTTTCCCCGGTGTGGGTCAGGAAGCGCTGGGTTTGCTGCGTTTGCGCCAACGGCATCAGCCCTTCGCCTTCGAAGAGTGGCTCGATGGCCTGCTCGATGAGCTGGTACTGCGCCTCGATCCGCAGCAGCCGCTGTTGCTGGTGCTGGATGATTACCACCTGGCCCAGGGCGCGGTGCTCGACCGCTGTTTGCAGTTCTTTCTAAGCCACCTGCCAGCGGGTTTGGTGATGCTGGTAACCAGTCGCCAGCGCCCGGACTGGCACTTGGCGCGCCTGCGTCTGTCCCGTCAGTTGCTGGAGCTGCATGAGCAGGATCTGCGCCTGACGGATAGGGAAAGCACCGAGTTGCTCGCGCTGCAGGGCAGCGTGTTGTCGGCCGATGCGCTGGCTGTTCTGCTGCAGCGCAGCGAAGGGTGGGTGGCCGGTTTGCGCCTGTGGTCGCTGGCTGCCAGCGAAACCCAGGACTCAGCCACGCTACCGGCGCCGGCCCAGGGCGCTGACGGGCTGATCCATGATTACTTGCTCGAAGAGGTGATCGAGCGCCAGCCCGCCGAGGTACAGACTTTTCTCTATCAGACAGCCAGCCAGGAGCGCTTCTGCGCCGAGCTGTGCGACGCCCTGCGCGACGCTTATGACAGCGCCGCGATTCTGCGTCATCTGCAGGCCCATCAGGTATTTCTGGTGCCGCTGGATGAGCAGGGTAAATGGTTTCGCTACCACCACCTGTTTTCTGATTTGCTGCGCAGTCGCCCACAGTCAACCTCAGGCTTGCACTTGCGTGCGTGCCGCTGGTTCAGCGCCGAGGGGCTACTGGACGAGGCCATCGAGCAGGCATTACGCGCCGGTCAGCCGGATGTGGCGGCCAACCTGGTACAGAGCCTCTCCGAAGAGCAACTGCTGGCAGAGCAGAATATCGCCACCTTGCTGCGTTGGAAGATGGACTTGCCGGACAGCCTGCTGACCAGTACGCCACGCCTGATTCTGCTGTATGGCTGGGCGCTGGCGCTGGCCTGTCAGCTGGACGCCGCCGAAGAACTGCTGGCTGCCCTGGGGCGTTTTCTCCCCGCCCGCGAGCGCTGCGAGCAGGAGGGCCTGCTGGCCCAGTGGTTGGCCCTGAGTGGGGTGATTGCCCGCGGTCGGGGTGACAGTGCCAAGGCCCAGGCCTATTGCAGTGAGGCGCTGAGCTGTTTGCCGCTGGATCGTTACGGTCAGCGGCTGATGTGCCTGTCCAGCCTGGCCAACCTGGCCATCGTTCAGGGCGATCTGTGGCGCGCGCGCGGGCTGAACCGCGAGGCCCTGGAGTTGGCGCAGCGGGTCGGTAACCCATTGTTTGAGGCCCTGGCTCATTACGACCGGGCGCGGGTACTGCAGGCCCGGGGGGAAGTGTTGCGTGCGCTGGATGAAGTGCGCCAGGGGCAGCAGCGTCTGGCCAGTCTGCCAGCCCAGCGACAGTATGCCGCGCGCGGGCGGCTGACCCTGTATGAAGGCTATCTGCTAAGCCTGCGCCTGCAGCCGCAGCAGGCGCGGCAGCGCTTGTTGGCTGGGATTGCCGAGGCGCGTGGTTGTCGCGATATCAGTGTGCTGATCGGTTACTGCGTGCTGGCCAGCCTGGAGGGGCGCAGCGGTAACCTGCCGGAGGCCTTTGCCCAGTTGGCCGAGGCCGAACGGCTGATGCATATCTGGGATATTCCGCCGATCTACTACCTGGCGATGATCACTCTGGCCAAATGTGAACTGTGGTTGCGTCAGGGGCAGACCGAACTGGCGGGCGTCTGGCTGAGTCGTCTGCTGGATGCCTATGGCGGTGAGCAGGCCGCTGCGGCCCCGGAGTTTCATCCGCAGTTGCCGTTGCATATCCAATTGCACCTGGCCACCTACGAGCGTCTGCAGGGTGAGCAGCAGCAGGCTGAGCGGCGTTTGCGCGGGCTGATTCAACTGGCGCAGAACGCCGGCGGACAGTTGCTCGGGGCGATTGCGCAGATGCAGCTGACGGCCTTGCTGCGTGATGGCGGACGCGAGCGCGAGGCGCAGCAGCAGTTGCGCAGTGCCTTGCAGGCTGCAGCCGGTGGCGGCCTGCTGCCATTTCATGGGCTGCTGAGTCAGCAACCCGAGTGGCTGCGCGAGCAGTTGCTGGGGCAGGAAGCGAGCCCCTTGCTTGAAGCCTTGCAGCAGCACCTGCCGCCACCAGCGCAGGCGGTCAGTCCGGGCGAGCAGGCCGCCGGGGTCGATGCCCTCAGCTCGCGCGAACTGTCGGTGCTGCAGTTGATTGCCCAAGGCTGCTCCAACCAGGAGATCAGCGACAGCCTGTTTATCTCCCTGCACACGGTGAAGACCCACGCCCGGCATATCAACAGCAAGCTCGGTGTGGAGCGGCGCACCCAGGCCGTGGCGCGAGCCAAGAGCCTCGGCCTATTGCGCTGACTGCGCCGGCACCGATAGGTCGAGGCTGCGCGTCGGTGCTTGGCGCGGTTGCGTTGCGGCCGCCGCGAGCTTGCTCTGCACATCCTGCTGGATGCTCAACAACACCGGTTGCAACTCGCGCATATTGGCCTGCACTTCGGCATAGGCATGCTGCTGGGCAAGCTGCTCGACGCGTTGTAGCAGCGTTTCACGCACCTCCCCACTTAAATGGATAAACAGCTCGGGCAGCTGTTTGCTCAGCTCGGCGCTGTAGAGCACCAGTTCTTCACGGCCAAATTGTTTGGTCAATCCCAGATAGTCCAGGGCGCTGGAGGTGAGCATGGCCGCTGCCGCCTTGGTTTCATGCAGGCCCTGCAGGCGCACCGGGTTGCTTTGCTCGGTTGCCGAGAGGGTCATCCAGAATTCGGTGGTCAGGGTGAACAGCACCGCCTGCTGGCGCAGCGAGTAACTCATCAGGCCCAGCGCCTCGGCGGCATAGGGCTGCTGCACGGCGCGAAAATCAAAGTACAGGCGCATCAGCTCCTTGAGGCGAAACAACGCCTCGCGCGCCTCGTTCTGCCGCAGCTCCAGCGGTGCGTAGATATTCAGCTGCGGACGGAAGTTCTCCTCGCTGACCATGCGCTGGTAAATCGGCCCGGTGAACTCGCCGCTGCGCCGGGGCAGGGCGTTGAGCTGGGTGCTGTCGACTTTGTTTAGCGCTTCCAGCAGTTGCTGGTAGTCGGCGCTGTTCCAGGGTTTGTGGATATCGGGAATCTTCTGCCCGAGGTAGAACAGCTCAGTGGCCTGCACGGGTGACAGCAGAACCAGCAAAAGGATGGCCGGCAGTAGGCAAAGGCGGCGTGTTAGCGTGGTCAGCACAGCAATAATCCTGCGGGGATGGCGTGGCTCAGCGTAACCAGCTTGGCGGCTGGCGTCACCCGCGCCTTGGTTGGGAAGGTGACCATGCAACAGGCGTTGGCCGACTTGGGCGCGGTGCGTGCGGTGTTTGAAGACCTCGGCGGTTACGGCGCGGTGGCCCAGCAGCAGGAGCAGGAGGGCGACGGGCCGCTGATTGGCCATCTGCAGCGCACCAATATCCAGTTGGCGGCGATTCCGGTGTTTGCTCGCAAGGGCCTGGCGGACACCACAGTGAATGACCTGCTGGCGGCGGCCAATGTGTCGCGGCGCACCTTCTACAAATACTTTGCAAACAAGATGCAGGTGCTCGCAGGCATCTACCAGACGGCGGTGTCCCTGCTGCTGTCGCGCTTCAGTGAGATGCAGACTCTCGCCGGCAGCCCGCAGGCCTGGTTGCAGGGCATGGTCGGGCGCTATTTCGACTATCACCTGGCGGTTGGGCCGATTATCCGCCTGATGCAGGAAGAAGCCCTGCGCGCCGATTCACCCCTGGCCACGCATCGGCAGCGGGCCCATACCGAAATGGCGCGGCTGCTGGCTGAGCGGCTACATGGGGCGACCCCAGCGACCGAGCCGCTGACCTACCGCGCGCTGATCTGGGCCATGGAAGCGGCCTCGCTGGAACTGCTCGGCCGCGCCGCCAGCCGCGCCGAAATCGAACAGGCCAAACGCGTGCTTAGCGAGCTGCTGATCGCCTCGCTGTGTCCTGCACCACGCTCAACCTAGGTTAGGCGTCAGGTTGACGTGGACATGCTCTGATAGACCGGATGCGTCTTCCCCATAACAACAATCTAGAGGTGCCTGCATGTCTGCTTCCAGTCTTCCGCTGACGCCACCGCTGGCGGCCGGGTTTGCCCGTCTGGGCTTCGGCGCCCTGCCGCTGGAGCGCCTCAAGGCGCGCTATGGCAATGCCGCCAATGGCTCGCGTTACATCGAACTAGACGGCTTCAATCTGCATTACCGCGATGAGGGCCGCCGCGACAAACCGGTGCTGGTGTTGATTCACGGCGTGGTCGCCTCGCTGCACACCTGGGACGACTGGTTGCCGGCTTTTGCCGCCGATTACCGGGTGATCCGTTTTGATGTGCCGGGTTTCGGCCTTACCGGCCCGGCCCGCGATGGCCTGTACTCCGCCGCGCGGATGATCAAGGTGTTCGGCCTGCTGCTCGACTACCTGGGCGTGAGCAAGGCCTCGATTGTCGGCAACTCACTGGGCGGTTATATCGCCTGGAACTTCGCCCTGGCGCAGCCGCAGCGGGTGGAGAAGCTGGTGCTGATCGACCCGGCCGGCTATCACATGCACAAGGTGCCCTGGATGATTGCCGCCGCCGCTTTGCCCGGTGCCACCGTGGCCATGCCGCTGTGGATGCCGCGCGCGCTGATCGCCCAGGGCATCAAGGAGGTCTACGGTGAGCCGGCGCGGATCAAGCCGGGCGTGGTGGATCGCTACAACGACCTGACGCGGCGGCCGGGCAATCGCCGGGCGATGATGGATATCTTCCGCGTGCTGCTCAAAGTGAATAAGGAAGAGTTGCATGGTACTTCGGCGCGGGTCGCGCAGATCCAGGCGCCGACGCTGCTGCTATGGGGCGAACGTGATCGCTGGATTTCGCCCAAGCATGTGCCGCTGTGGCAGCGCGACCTGCCGGGCATTCAGGTGAAAACCTACCCGGGCGTTGGGCATATTCCGATGGAAGAAATCCCGCAGCAAAGCGCGGCTGATACCTTGCGTTTTCTACAGGGCTGAAATGATCTGATAGCGGCGGCACAAGCCGTCGCTGTCGATGAAATTGACCTGCATAAAAAAGGGAGCCTGTAGGCTCCCTTGTCGTTACTGGCTCTCAGGCTATGCCGCCTGGCTCTGCGCAGGCGCATCAAACTCGCTGCGGGTCTGGTAGAGCAACTCGAGGTTGTTGTGCTGCCAGGGGTGGAAGCCGGGTTTGAAAAAATCGCGGTAGGTGCTGATCAGTGGGCGGAACACGCCTTCCTTGCCCCACATCCACTGGATGCCATCGCGCCACACGCGCCAGTTCCACAGCAGGCCGTCCTGTTTGAGCATATGCGCCAGGCCGCGCGTGGTGTCGAGGACGAAGAAGAAGGTGCCCATGATCATCGCCCGGCGCAGCAGTTTACGGCTGCCGCAGACCTGGTTGTACACGTCGAAGGCCACCGCCTTGTGCTCGGTTTCCTCCAGCGCATGCCAGCGCCACAGGCGCACCATGGTCGGATGGGCGCCGGCCATATGGCGTGGGTCCTTGAGCAGGCCGTCAGCCATGATCGCGGTGATGTGTTCCAGTGCGGCGGTGGCTGCCAGTTGTCGCTGTGGCGAGAACTTTTTCTGGGTGTAGCGAATTCGCGCCTGGGCGCGTTTCTCGATGCGGGTGATGTTGTAACCCAGGTCGCGCAGGCGGTTGCTGTATTCCAGATGCTCGCGGCTGTGGTGGCCTTCCTGGCCGATAAAGCCACGGATCTGCTCTTTCAGCGCCGGGTCGTCGATCTGCTCGCGGAAGTGCCGTACCGAGTCGATAAAAAAGCGTTCGCCGTCGGGAAATAGCACCGACATGGCATCGAACAAATGGCTTTTGAAGGCGTCACCGCCGTGCCAATGGCGGGGCAGAGGATTGGGGAAATCGAAATCCATATGCCGTGGACGAATCTGCAAACCTTCCGGGGTAGTGCTGATCATGCTGACTCCCTGAGTCTGTGACGAAAGCGTGGTTTCACTATGGATCCGCCAGGCGCGTCGGCACAGGTTCACAACAGCCAATATTTCGGTCATTTATGGCCAATATTGCACGGGTGTGCCAAATGCTAGGGCTTGTCCAGGGCCGGGGCTGTGTTACCAAGCGTAGGTGCTAGAGCGCTGCAAGGGCTGAAAAAGCACCCGCGCCATGCCTGCGCCCAACCTTCGGTTGTGGTGATCGGCTGACCAAGTCCTGAGTATGGCTAAAGCCTTCGCATAAACCACGTAGGTGGGCTGACCTGGCACTGCGGCGTAGGGATGCCCTTGTCGGGTTTTGTCGAACAAGGTTATCGTCGCTGTCAGTGGTCATATCTGGCCAGATAATAAGAAGCCCATGAAGCCATCATTTAATTTCTCCGCCGAACTGGTTCCCGTTGCCTACGCGGCGGCTTTGCTCGACCTGGTCGAGGAATTGGGCGTGCCACGCGCGCAGCTGTTTGCCGAGGCGCGGGTACGCCCCGCAGTGCTGGGCAATCCTCAGGGGCGATTGTCCTTTATCGATTTCACTCAGCTCACCAGCAGCGCCTTGCGCTTATGTGATGAGCCGGCGCTGGGTTTACTGCTCGGGCAGCGGCTGAACGTTTCGACCCACGGCATCCTCGGCTATGCGGTGCTGTCCAGTGCCAATCTGGGCAAGGCCATGCAGTTCGCCCTCAAGTACTACCGCGTGTTGGGCCTGACCTACGAGCTGGAAATGGTCGAGCTGGGCGCACGGATTGAATTGCGTGCCAGTGAAACCATGCCCTTGGGCCCGCTCAGTCGTTTCGCCGCAGAGGGCTTGTTGACCAGCCTGTACACCATCGCGCGCTTTCTGGTGGGCGAGCGCTTGCAGGACGTGGAGGTGGGGTTTGCCCATGCCGCGCCGCATTATGCCGAGCGCTACGAGCGGCTGTTTGGCGTCGCGGTGGCGTTTGATCAGCCCTACCACCGCCTGAGTATGCCGATTGCCTACCTGGACCGGCCCATGGCCCTGGCCAACCCGGCTACGGTGCAGATGTGCGAGCAGCAATGTGAAGCCCTGCTGGCCAGCCTGGATGTGCAGGACGGCCTGCTGACCCGCGTGCGCCGCCTGCTGTTGGCGCGCCCGGGCGACTTCCCCGACCTGGCCAGCGCCGCCGAGGCCCTGCACACCAGCGGCCGCAGCCTGCGTCGGCACCTGTCCAGCATGGGCACCAGTTACCAGCAAGTGCTCGATGAAGTGCGCAAGAGCCTGGCCCTGCAATACCTCACCACCACCCACCTGCCGTTGTATGAAATCGCCTACCTGCTGGGCTTTAGCGACCCGTCGAATTTTCGCCGTGCGTTCAAGAAATGGACGGGTAAACTGCCCAGTGATTACCGCGCTGAGGAATAACCATGAGTTCTGCCGCAACCCCGACCCTGATCCGCGAAACCTTCCCCGTCGGGCCTTTGCAGTGCAACTGCACGATTATCGGTGACCCGCTGACCAAGAAGGCCATCGTCGTCGATCCGGGTGGCAATCCCGAGCTGATCATGGCGCGCCTGGAGGCCCATGGCCTGAAGGTGGTGAGCATCATCCACACCCACGCCCATCTGGATCACTTCCTCGCCTCGGGGCAGATGAAGGAGAAGACCGGCGCGACCTTGCACCTGCATAAGGAGGATCAGTTCCTCTGGGACAATCTGGAGATGCAGTGCCGCATGTTCGGTGTGCCCTACACCCCGGTGCCGGCGCCGGATCAATGGTTGAGTGATGACGAGGAACTGGCCTGCGGTTGTGGTGTGGCCCTGCATACGCCGGGGCATACCCCAGGTTCGATGAGCTTCTGGTTCCCCCAGGACAAGCTGCTGATCGCCGGCGACACCCTGTTCAAGCGCGGTATCGGCCGCACCGACCTGTGGGGCGGCGATTACCCGACTATCGAGCGTTCGATCAAGCAGCGCCTGTACAGCCTGGATGAGGACGCCACGGTGGTCACCGGCCATGGTGCCGATACGCGCCTCGGTGATGAAATGCGCGATAACCCGTTTATTCGCGCATAGTTCCCCGCACTATCACCGCGTGGCGAGGGAACTTTAACCGCGCTTATGGCTCGTAAACTCAGGTATAAACTTTTCCCGATCACGAATTAAAAGGATGTACGCATGAAACTGTGGCGAAATCTGGCTGTTGTTACCCTCGGTCTTGGCGTTCTCGCTGGCTGTACCACCAACCCCTATACCGGTGAGCGTGAGGCGGGCAAGGCAGGCATCTACGGTGGTGTCGGCGCAGTGACCGGTGCGGTGATCGGTGCGGCCACGTCCAGCAAGAAAGACCGTGCCAAAGGTGCCTTGATCGGCGCGGCAGTCGGTGGTGCCGCAGGTGGTGGCTATGGCTACTATGTCGACACTCAGGAAGCCAAACTGCGCCAGACCTTGCAGGGCACTGGCGTGCAGGTGCAGCGCAATGGCGATGAGCTGAAACTGATCATGCCGGGCAATATCACCTTCGCCAGCAACTCGGCGGATATCTCCAGCAGTTTTTACCCGACCCTCAATTCCCTGGTCACGGTGTTCAAAGAGTTCGACAAGAACGGGATCGATATCGTCGGCCATACCGATAGCACGGGCTCCCTTGAGTTGAACCAAAATCTGTCGAATCGCCGTGCGCAGAGCGTGGCGTCCTACCTCAGTGCCAACGGCGTTCAGGCGTCGCGGATTTCCTCCTATGGCGCAGGCCCGAACCAGCCGATTGCCAGCAATGCCAATGAAGCAGGCCGCGCGCAGAACCGTCGGGTAGAGATCAACCTGCGTCCGCTGTAAGCGCAGGCTGCATAAAGCCGTGCATTCGCCCGAATGCGCGGCTTTTTTGGTTCTGTCATTTAGCTCGGCCAAGCGTTCAAACCGTGACTAGGCTGCGGGCGGTGGTTCCAATAATCCTGCCGCATCGGCGCGCTGCCTGGAAGCGTTGATCGTCTGGCAGTGGCAGGTCTTCGAGCAGCGCGAGCGTGAGCAGAACCAGCAGCGCTTCGAGTTGGAAGCCAGGGTATTGGTCAGCGCGTGAAAAGCTGCATGCGTGCCTATGAAATGGTCTTGCGCGGTGTGCCCGGGTTGATGAGCGGCAGTGATCACGTTGCCCTGACCGAATCGGACCGCGCCATCGATCAGCTGCTGCTACAGGAACGCTATCCGGGCATCCCGGGCCTGGCGTGGTTGCGTTGTCTGCCCGCCGATCAGCTCGATGCCCATCTGGCCACGCATTTCCCACGGGGGGCGTGAGCACTATCTGTTGATCGACTAAATCAGCCCGCTGGCTAGGCGGGCTTGAGAATGCAGCGAGAGAGGCTTAGCGCGCGGGATAACGCTGCTTCAGCTCGTCGAGCTGGGCATCCTTGTCCAGCCACAGCTGGTTGACCCACTGCTGGAACTGCAGGCGGTAGGCTTCGTCCTGATCGTAGTTGCCGCCGATAAATTCCTCGGGAATCTGCAGCTGATCGAAGCGCACCACCACTTGCTTGATTCGCCCGCATAACAGGTCCCAGAAACCTGGGGTGCCCTGCGGGTAATGAATGGTGACGTTGACCAGGCTGTGCAGCTGTTCGCCCATGGCATCCAAGACAAAGGCAATACCGCCGGCCTTGGGTTTGAGCAGGTGCTTGAACGGCGACTGCTGCTGCGCATGTTTAGCCGGCGACAGGCGCGTGCCTTCGAGGAAGTTGAACACCGACACCGGGTTGCTCTTGTAGCGCGCGCAGGCCTTGCGTGTGGTGGCCAGGTCCTGACCGCGCTTTTCCGGATGCTTGGTCAGGTATTCCTTGCTGAAGCGCTTCATAAAGGGGAATTCCAGCGCCCACCAGCACAGGCCGATCACCGGCACCCAGATCAGCTCCTGCTTGAGGAAGAACTTGAGAAAGGGGATGCGCCGGTTGAGCTGGTATTGCAGCACCAAGATATCCACCCAGCTCTGGTGGTTACTGGTCACCATATAGGAGTGCTGCATGTCGAAACCCTTGAGTCCTTCGACATTCCACTCGGTATTGCCCACCAGGTGCATCCAGAATTTATTGGCGGAAATCCAGAACTCGGCAGTCGCATGCATGGCTGAGCGCAGCGCGCGCTGCACCTTGGGAATGGGCAACAAGAATTTCAGTAGGGCGCCGATAAACAGCGGCCAGCAACAGATCAGGGTGTTAACGGCGAGCAGCAGGCTGGCAAGCAGACCGCGCAAGGGAGCAGGCAGAAAATGCAGCATGGGGACAGGTGCCTCCAAAAATGGGCATAGGCCCCGTTTTATCTGTGCCTGTGGTTTTCCACCACAGATCGGTCGGCGCACAGGTTAACGCCTGTGCATCGAACTGCAAGCCTTTCGAAACGCTGGTAATCGCTGCGGTTCGCGGATTTTTAGCGCTTTTGCCTGGCCAGGACGGCTCTAACAGGCCGTTGAAAAATGTAGGCGAGGCAGGCAAGGCAAGGCGAAAACGGCCGAAAAAGCGGAGTTTACGTGCTGTAAATGAGCATTTTGAGGCCGTTTTCAACGCAGTATTGCCAACGCAGGTAGTTTTTCAACGGCCTGCTAAGCCTGCCCTGGCGGCGCATTACTGCGGCAGATTGGCCGCCTGAATTGCGGTTAGGGCAATGGTGTAGACGATATCGTCGACCAGTGCGCCGCGTGACAGGTCATTCACCGGCTTGCGCAGGCCCTGCAGCATCGGCCCGACGCTGACGCAATCGGCGCTGCGTTGCACCGCCTTGTAGGTGGTGTTGCCCGTGTTCAGGTCAGGGAAAATAAACACCGTGGCGCGGCCGGCGACCGGGCTGCCGGGGGCTTTCTGCCGGCCGACACTTTCGATTGCCGCCGCGTCGTATTGCAGCGGGCCGTCGAGCAACAGTTGCGGGTCGATGGCCTTGGCGAGGCGGGTGGCTTCACGGACTTTTTCGACTTCTTCACCGCTGCCGGAATCACCGGTGGAGTAGCTGAGCATCGCCACCCGTGGGCTGATGCCAAAGGCGCTGGCCGAGGCCGCGCTTTGCAGCGCAATTTCTGCCAGTTCCACTGCGGTTGGGTCAGGATTAACCGCGCAGTCGCCGTACACCAGCACCTGGTCGGGCAACAGCATAAAGAAGATCGATGACACCAGCCGATAGCCCGGTGCGGTCTTGATCAGCTGCAGCGCCGGGCGGATGGTGTTGGCGGTGGTGTTGATCGCCCCGGAGACCAGACCGTCGACTTCATCCAGGGCGAGCATCATGGTGCCCAGCACCACGCTGTCTTCCAGTTGCGCGGCGGCCATCGGGGCGTTCAGGCCTTTGCCCTTGCGCAGCTCAACCATGGGTGCGACATAACGCTCGCGGATCAGGTCCGGGTCGAGGATTTCCAGCCCTTCCGGTAATTCGATGCCATGGACGCGGGCTACTGCGTGGACGTCTTCCGGCTTGGCCAGCAACACGCAGCGGGCGATGCCGCGCGCCTGACAGATGGCGGCGGCCTGCACGGTGCGCGGTTCGCTGCCTTCCGGCAGGACGATGCGCTTGTTGGCTGCCTTGGCGCGTTGCACCAGCTGATAGCGGAACGCCGGTGGCGACATGCGCAGCTCGCGCGGCGCGGCGCAGCGGGCCAACAGCCAGTCGTGGTCGATATGGCTGGCGACGAAGTCGGCGACTTTTTCCGCGCGCTCCTTGTCGTCGACCGGGATTTCCTTGTTCAGGCGGTTGAGGTTGTTCGCGGTGTCGTAAGAGCCAGTGCTTACCGTCATTACCGGCAAACCGCCCTGCAGTGCGCCACGGCACAGCTCCATGATCCGTGGGTCGGGGGCAAAGTCGCTGCACAGCAGCAGGCCCGCCAGTGGCATGCCGTTCATCGCGGCCAGGCTGGCGGCGAGGATGATGTCGTCGCGGTCCCCCGGCGTCACCACCAAGGTGCCGGGTTTGAGCAGTTGCACGGTGTTGGCCACGGCGCGGGCGCAGAGCACGATCTTCAGCATGCGCCGCTGCTCGTAATCACCGGCATTCAGCACCCGCGCGCCGAGCAAGTCGGCGATATCGCGGGTACGCGGGGCGTTCAGTTCGTCCTGCCAGGGGATGCAGCCGAGCAGGCGGAAATCCTCGCCCTTGAGCAGCGGCGAGAGCTCTTTCAGGCGAGTGGCGAAGGCGTCGATGCCCTCGTCACTGCGCACCTTGTTGAGGATCACGCCGAGCACTTTCTCGTCTTTCGGCCCGCCAAACAGCTGGGCCTGAATTTCCACCCGGTCGCTCAGTTCGCTGAGGCTTTCCTGTTCTGGCGCGGAGACCAGAATCACCTCGGCATCCACGCTCTTGGCCAGGTGGAAGTTGACCCGCGCGGCGTAGCTGGCCTGACGCGTCGGCACCATGCCTTCGACGATCACCACGTCTTTGCCTTCGGCGGCCTGCTGATAGAGGCTGATGATCTCTTCCAGCAGCTCATCCAGCTGGCCATCACCGAGCATGCGCTCGACATGCGCCAGGGCCAGTGGTTTTGGCGAATGCAGGCCATGGGTGCGGGCGATCAGCTCGCTGGAACGCTCCGGGCCCATATCGCCCTGATGCGGCTGGGCGATGGGTTTGAAGAAACCGACCTTGAGGCCGGCACGCTCCAAGGCGCCGACCAGGCCCAGGCTGATCGAGGTCAGGCCGACACCAAAACCGGTGGGGGCAATAAAGAAGGTGTGCATGCGCGCTCCGTAGTAGTCAGGTGACGATCAGGCTTCGAGTAGCGCCAGGGTGTCGAGGGCAATCTGGCGTTCTTCATTGGTCGGTACCACCAGCACGCGCGGGTGGCCGTGCGCCTGGATCGGCCCGGACGCGCCGCGTACGGTGCGGGCGTTGGCTTGGTCATCGAGGGCCAGGTTGAGCAATTTCAGGTGGGCAATGGTCTTGCTGCGGATCAGCGCCGAGTTCTCGCCGATACCGCCGGTGAAGATCAGCCCGTCGAGTTGCGGCAGGGCGCAGCTCATGGCCGCCAGGGACTTGGCCAGGCGGTAGCAGAACACCTCGATGGCCAGGGTGGCGCCGGCATGGCCCTGTGCGCGGGCCAGCTCCAGGCTGCGCATATCGTTGGACAGGCCGGACAGGCCGAGCAGGCCGCTGTCCTTGTTGAGCATGGCGTCGATCTGTTCCAGGCTCCAGCCCAGGGTGCGCGCCAGGTGGCTGTGCAGGTTGGGGTCAACATCGCCGCTGCGGGTGCCCATCACCACGCCTTCCAGCGGGGTCAGGCCCATGCTGGTGTCGCGGCTCTGGCCATCGACGATGGCGCAGGTCGAACAGCCGTTGCCCAGGTGCGCCACCAGCCAGCTGCTGGCATCCACCGGCAGGCCGGCCATTTCCGCAGCGCGCTGGCTGACAAAGCGGTGGCTGCTGCCGTGGAAGCCATAGCGGCGCACGCCATGCTCGCGATACAGATGGTCGGGCAGGGCATAGCGGTAGGCGTGTTCGGGCAGGGTCTGGTGGAAGGCGGTGTCGAACACGGCGACCTGAGTTAGGGTTGGGAACAGTTTGATCGCTGCCTCGATACCCAGCAGGTTGGCCGGGTTGTGCAGCGGAGCCAGCGGCGTGGTGGCACGAATCGCCGCGAGGCTCAGGGCATCCAGGCGGCAGGCCGCCGTGAAGTGCTCGCCGCCATGCACCACGCGGTGACCGATACCATGTAACTGGCCGCCCGCGACGGCTTGCACCAGCGGCAACAGCTGGGCGAGGGCGGCGCGGTGATCAGCATGGGGCAGAATCAGGCTGTCCTTACTGTTGCCCTGTTGCCAGTGAACTTGCGCATCCGGGCTGCCCAGGCGTTCGGCCAGGCCGCTGAGGATAAAAGCATCTTGCGCTTCATTGATCAGGGCAAATTTGATCGATGAGCTGCCGCAGTTGATCACCAGAATATTGCGTGCGGGCATTTACCGCTCCTTGTTCAAACCTTGCTTCAGGCGTTCTGTCAGCGCCTCGCTTGCGGCATATTCAGTCGCGCACCAGCCACACAGGAAAGGTTCGCCAACGTGCGCTTGGCGCTGCTGCGCATCCAGCACCCAGGCGCGATTCTGCCAGGGCGGCTGGTGGCGCAGGTGCTGAGTATGGCCGCAGGATAAGACGGCCAGCCAATCGCCGTGCTCATCCTGACGAAAATCAAGTACGCGCACTAAAGCCACGCTTGGCCGTCCGTCTGTGTGCGGTTCGCTTTCGCGCGTGCCCTTGGGTAAACTTGCCCGCTCTTTATTTCCAAGCAAAAGGTCTCGCCCCATGCTGATCGCCGCCAATAAGGCCGTCTCCATCGACTATACCCTGACTAACGATGCCGGTGAGGTGATCGACAGTTCCGCAGGCGGCGCGCCGCTGGCTTATCTGCACGGTGCCGGCAACATCATCGGCGGCCTGGAAAAAGCCCTGCTGGGCAAGCAGGTTGGCGACGAGCTGGACGTTGCCGTTGAGCCGGAAGATGCTTACGGCGAATACAGCGCCGAGCTGGTAGCCACCCTCAACCGCTCGATGTTTGAAGGCGTCGATGAGCTGGAAATCGGCATGCAGTTCCACGCCTCCGGCCCGGACGGCGGCATGCAGATCGTCACCATCCGCGAACTGGAAGGCGATGATGTGATCGTTGACGGCAACCACCCACTGGCAGGCCAGCGCCTGCACTTCAAGGTCAAGGTTGTCAGCGTACGTGATGCCAGCGAAGAAGAAGTCGCGCATGGGCATATCCATGGCGAAGGCGGTCATCACCACTAAGGTTTAGCCTTATGTCATAGCCGCGAGTCGACTTATGGTCGTATCAACCGCCGGCTCGACTGCTAAGCTGCAACAGAACAAAGGCACCTTCAAATAGGTGCCTTTTTTATGGCCCGCCATCCTTGGCGGCCACCCTGCGGGCCGTCGCGGTGCGACGTTAACAATGGCTCCCGGCCATTTTTGTCCGCTATACGTAATTTGTGTGTTCTCAAGGAGTTAACCATGAGTGCCTTTCACGACCTCAACCTGCGTGCACTGGATGGCCAAGAGCTGCCGCTGGCACCCTTCAAGGGGCAGGTGGTGTTGGTGGTCAATGTGGCCTCCAAGTGCGGCCTGACGCCGCAGTACGCCGGCCTGGAAAAGCTCTATCAGCAGTACAAGAATCAGGGCTTCAGCGTGCTGGGCTTGCCGTGCAACCAGTTTGCCGGGCAGGAGCCGGATAGCGAGGAAGCGATTCGTGAGTTCTGTAGCCTCAACTACGGCGTGACCTTTCCGCTGGGCAGCAAGCTTGAGGTGAATGGGCCGGAACGCCATCCGCTGTACCGTCTGCTGGCGGGCGAGGGTGCCGAATTTCCGGGTGATATCACCTGGAATTTCGAGAAATTCCTGGTTGGCCACGACGGCCGCGTGCTGGCGCGTTTCTCCCCACGCACTGCGCCGGATGATCCGAGCCTGATCCAGGCGATCGAAAAGGCCTTGGGTTAAGGCCATTTGCGCCAAGGCTGCGGACTAAGCCGGTACACGGCTTGTTCGTGGCTGGGCATCGCGGCTTAATCGGGCAACCTGCCGAGGATGCCCCGATGAGCCTGTTTCCCGCTGACACTGCCATTTCCCCCGCCAGCCCTGCCGCACTGCGTGAGCTGATCGAGGGCCGCCGCGCGGTGCGCCGCTTTACCGCCGAGCCGGTTCCCGATGCGGTGGTGCGTGATTGCCTGGAGCTGGCGGTGCTCGCGCCCAACTCCTGCAACCTGCAGCCCTGGAGTTTTCAGGTGATTCGCGATCCGGCGTTGTTGGCGCGTTTGCACCCGGTGTGCATGAGCCAGAACGCCGCCAAGGCGCCGCTGATCATTGCCGTGCTGGCACGCCCGGATACCTGGAAACAGGCCTGCCAGAACATCATCGACTACTGGCCGGAGCCGCAAGTACCGGCGCGGATTCGCAGTTTCTACAACAAGACTGCACCCTTTCAGTACAACCAGGGGCCATTCGGCCTGCTAGGGCTGTTCAAACGTCAGCTGCTGCGCGTGGCGGCCTGGCGCAAGCCGCTGATGCGCGCGCCTAACAGCCGCGCGCAGATGCGTATCTGGGCGGTGAAATCTACGGCATTGGCAGCGCAGAACCTGATGCTGGCCTTGCAGAGCCATGGCTATGCCACCTGCCCGATGGAAGGCTTTGATGAGGTGCGTTTGCGCAAGACCCTGAACATCCCGCGCCAGGCCTTGCCGATCATGCTGCTGGCGGTGGGCAAGCAGGACGAGAAGGGCGTGTACAACCCGCGCCTGCGCTTTCCGCTGGAGCAGCACGTCACCTGGCTATAGGGTTAGTGCACGCGAAACAGTTTCGGATCTCGCTCTAGCTCGCGAGATCCTGGCCGGATTCTTAAAGTACGCCGGCCTTTTTCCAGGCCAGATAACTGCTCACCAACTGCGGCCCCAGCTCGCTTGGCCGCGCATCCAGCACCGGCACCTTGTTGGCAAACAGGCGTTCGTGCAGGCCGGCGCGGGCATTCAGGTAGTCCAGGGTGCCGCAGTAATCCAGGGCGCTGGAGAGGTCCTGCACCGGGGTGTGGCGCAGGGTGTCCAGCACTTCTTCGCGCAGGCTGGCGACCAGCACGCGGTGCTGGCGGCTCATGCGTTTAACCGCGCCGAGCAGCGCCTGATCATCCTCATCACGCAGGTTGGTCACCAGCACCACCAAGGCGCGGCGGCGCTGACGGCTAAGCAGGTTTTCCACGGCGGCGGTGAAGTCGGCGGGTTGCTGGGTGCTGCGCAGGTCGTACAGGGCATTGAGCAGCACATTCAGTTGCGCCTGGCCTTTGACTGGGGCGAGGAAGCGGTTCTGCTCGCCGGCAAAGGTCGACAGGCCCACCGCATCACCCTGGCGCAGCGCCACGTAGCTGAGCAGCAGGCAGGCGTTAAGGGCGTGATCGAAGTGCGACAGCTCGCCGTCCTGGCTGCGCATGCGCCGGCCACAGTCGAGCAGGAAGATGATCTGTTGGTCGCGCTCGTCCTGATACTCGCGGGCAATCGGTGTGCGTTTGCGTGCGGTGGCCTTCCAGTCGATCTGCCGCAGGGTGTCGCCGTCGCGGAATTCGCGCAGCTGGTGGAACTCCTGACCGAGGCCGCGGCGTTGTTGCTGGCGCACGCCAAGCTGGCTGAGCCAGTCATCCACCGCCATCAACTGCGCGCCATACAGGCGGGCAAAGTCCGGGTAGACACGGGTTTCACCGGCCACTGGCAGGTAACGCTGAGCGCGCCACAGACCCATGGGGCTGGGCAGGCTGACTTCGCACTGGGGAAAGTGGAAGTGCCCGCGCAGCAATGGCCGCACGCGGTAACTGACCTGAGTCTGTTCGCCGGGGTGCAGATCCACTTTGAGCGGCAGGTGCTCGAAGGCCATATCACCGGGCAGATGGTCGAACACTTCCACCTGCAGCGCACGGTTGTAGCTGTGGTGCAGATTCAGCCGCACTTCGCTCCAGCGGCCCAGTGGCAGGTTGCCGGGCAGCTGGCGTTCGATGCGCGGCGAGGGCGCCTGGCGCAGCAGCAGAGCGTCGACCAGGGCCAAGCCGAGCAGAACCAGCAGCAGGCCCCAGTAAATCGGCGTGAAGCTACGCGGCACGGCGATGGCCAGGGCGCTGCAGACGCCCAGCGCAATGCCGAGGACGAACAAAGCGGCGAGCAGCGCCAGCAGCGCGCGTGAGGGTTTCATGCCGTTGCGCCTTGCAATACGTGCTTCATAGGCGCGGTGCCGGAACCTGATCGAGCAGTTGTTGCAGCACCTGATCGACCGACAGGCCTTCGATATCCAGCTCTGGCGACAGGCGAACGCGGTGGCGCAGTACGGCCAGGGCGCAGCCCTTGATGTCATCCGGCAGAACGAAATCACCGCCGCGCAGCAGGGCGCGGGCCCGGCCGCAACGTACCAGGGCAATCGAGGCACGCGGCCCGGCGCCGATGGCCAGGCCCGGCCAGGTGCGGGTGGCGCGGGCAATACGCACGGCGTAGTCGAGCACCTGCTCATCGATTGGCAGGTCGCTGGCGATCTTCTGCAGCGCCAGCACATCGCGGGCTTGCAGCAGGGTGCGCAGCGGCGTGACTTCGAGCATGTCGGCCTTGCTCGAACGCGCCACCTGGCGAACCATGTTCAGCTCTTCGCTCTGTTCGGGGTAGTCCATGCGCAGCTTGAGCATAAAGCGGTCGAGCTCGGCTTCCGGCAGCGGGTAGGTGCCTTCCTGCTCGATCGGGTTCTGCGTGGCCAGCACCATAAACGGCAGTGGCACATTGAGGGCGCGGCCTTCCAGGGTGACTTGACGCTCCTGCATCACTTCCAGCAGCGCCGCCTGGGTCTTGGCCGGCGCGCGGTTGATTTCGTCCGCCAGCAACAGGTTGGTGAACACCGGGCCCTTGCGCAGCTTGAACTGCTCGCTCTGCAGGTCGTACACGGCGTGGCCGGTGACGTCGCTGGGCATCAGGTCCGGGGTGAACTGGATGCGTGAGAACTCACCGCCGAAGCAGCGCGCCAGGGCACGCACCAGCAGGGTCTTACCGAGGCCGGGAACGCCTTCGACCAGCACATGGCCGCCGGCGATCAGGGCGCTGAGCACGTCGTCGATCACCGTCGTCTGGCCGATCAGGGCTTTCTGCAACTCCGCGCGTAGCGCCTGAGCCAACTGGCTGGCGCGTTGGCGCTGCACACTCAGATTGGCCGCCGCAGCTGGCGGGGCAACTGGTGCTGGTGCAGCAGCCGGTGCCGCGATGACGGGCTCAGGGGTTACGGCAGCGGGTTCAACTTCGCTTTCCGGTTGTGCGGGTATGTGTTCGCTCATAGGGCATTCCTGAGGGTTTGCAGGTTGGCGACCTGGCGGGTGAAGTCGGCGGCGGCCAGACGCTGCTTGGGCAGCGGCCGCATGGCTTGGCTGATAACGCTGGACGGCTGGCGGGTCAGGCGACTAAGCACCTGCCACTGCTCGGCCACGGCGAGGCGTTCGAAACCGGGGTGACGATGGCGGGCGCGGCGCTGAATATCCTGTTGCAGGCCTTGTAACAGGCTGTGCTGGCCGTTGTGGCGCAACAGAAAATCGGCGCTGCCGCGCAGGTGCTCCTGCAACTGGCGGCGATTGCGGCTGGCGGGCAACAGCAGCGGGCCCTGGCGCATGCCCAGGTGCCACAGGCCGAATGCCAGCAACAGCGCCAGGGCGACCAGCGCCTGGGGGAAGTGCTCAAGCAGCAGGCTGAACAGGTCATCGCGGTCGGCGCGGTAGAGCAGGGTGACCTGGCTGTCCTGGGTCATGTACCAGAGCAGCCAGGCGTTGTCGTATTCGCCGATGCCCTGGTTCTGCCAGATCCAGCTGTCGCTGACCACGCTGATCAGGCCGTCGCCATGGTAGAGCTGTAACAGATGGGTGGCGGCGTCGCTGTTGGCCCAGGCGTGGGCGCGGTTTTCGGCATCGTAAAGGTGAAAGTCGGTGTCGAAGCTGAAGTAGGCCGGCGCCTCTTCGTTTTCCAGATACAGCTGGGTCAGCTCCGGGTAGGCATTGTCTGAACCCGTGGTTGCATCTGCCGCAGCCTGCGGTTCGGTTTGTTGCCCAGCGTCGGCCATGTCTTCTGCAGAGGCGTCTTCTTCCGCTGCTGCGCTGGCGTCCTCGTCGAGTTCTTCGCTTTCGTATTGCTGGATGCCCAGGCTGTCGAGCAGCAGGTCGCCGCTTTTGCCTTCTTCTTCATCCCACAGCCGTTCGGCGACAAACAGCAGGTGGCCGCCTTTGGCGGTCCAGGCCAGCAGGCGCTCGGCCTGTTTGGGCGTCATGCGGTTGCGATCGCCGAGCAGCAGCAGGGTCTGGCCGGCGCTAGGCAGGTCTTGCATGACCTCCAGGCCATCGGCGCGTTGTACTTGCAGGCCTTGTTTGCGCAGAAAGTGCTCGGCGGCGAGGTAAGGGTTGGCCCGCGCTTCGGGGGCGGGGCCGTGCTCGAGGGTTTCCTGATAGGGCGTGAGCTTGTCCAGCAGGTAGATGCCGAGCAGACCGAGCACCAGTAACAGGCCTGCGCCGAGAAGGAGCTGGATGCGCCGGTTCATGCCTGCGTCCCTTGTTCGAACAGGCGCCGCCAGGCCGTGCACAGGCCCTGCTTAAGCGCAGCGGGCGGTAGGCGATGGCCGTAGGCGAGGTTCTGCCAGTGGCGGGTCAGGGCCTGGCTGAAGTGGCTGAGGTCTTTCTGCTGCAGCGCCTGCACCAGTTGCAGCACTTCGGCTTCGGTGTGCGCGCTTTTCAGCGGCAGGCGCTGTTCATGCAGCATACGGCTGAGCAGGGCGCGGTAAAGCAAGCCAAGGGCCGCGCGTGGCTGTTCATCCCAGAGCCGTTCAACTTCGCCGGGGATATCCGCTGGCAGGCTTTGCGGCGCCACTTCCAGGCCGAACAGCTGTTCTGGCGGCTGATAGGTGCGCGCTTGCGGCAAACGCAGGCGCCCGGCAAAGGTGCTCAGCCAGTCGCGGTAACGCCACAGCAGCCAGGCGATCAGGCTGAACAGCGCCGCCCACAGCAGCACCTCGAAGAACAGCGCCACGGCGTCGATGCTTTTCCACAGCTCGGTGAGTTTGAAGAACTTTTCCAGCAGCTCGAGCAGGGCTTTGGCGTCTTCTTCGCTGGGCTCCTTGGGTTCTTCGCCGAGGCGCCAGCGGGTGACTGTTTCGCGGTGTTCGAAAGGCGGCTGGTCGAGCAGTTGGCCAATGCTCTGCTGCGCGTCCAGGCTGGTCAGCGGCTGTTTGAGCAGGCGCTCGGCCTCTGGTCCCATGGGGTCTGCAATCGGCAGTGGACAACTGCTGGCGGCGGCCATGGCGCTGTTTGGTACTTGCATTAACAGCAGGCCGCAGCCCAGTAGCAGGGCATAGGCCACGCCGGTCAGGCGCTGGCGCAAGCGGCGGAACACCAGTTCAATGTCCCAGGCTTCCAGGGCGGTGCGGCGGTTCAGGTAGAGGGTGAAGCCGCAAGCCACATAGATTGGCTCCCAGAGAATCAGCAGCAGGACATAGATCAGGTTGGACAGGTGCTCCAGCCATAGCCATTCGCCGGACGCGGCATTGATCAGGCTGTCCCAGGTCCAGTCCAGCTCCATCTGCGCCGGCAGCAGCATATAGACGAAGCTGATGATGCCGAACCACAGCGCCATTTCCAGGTGTACGCCGACGATGGTGAGCCAACTGGCACCGCCGGCATCGCGCTGGCCGAGGACGATCAGGCGCTGGCTGCGGGCCTTGCCGGACAGGCCTTCGAGCTGCAGCACAGGCAGGCCGAAGCTGCGTGTGGGGCTCAGGCGGCGCCAGGTCAGGCTGGCCAGTAGTTGCGGCTTGAGCAGGCCGGGCAGGGCTTTTAGCGCCTGCTTGAGGCTCGGCGTGGCGCCGAATAAAGCATGCGAGAGGATATACAGCGGCAGGCGCTCGTAGGCCGGTTTCAGCCACCAGAAAATCAGCAGGGCGATACTTGGGTAATCCCACAGCAGCAGGCATAGCAGGGCGAAGATCGGCACGGTTACCAATGCCCAACTGAGCATTAATAGGCCAGCATGCTGCTTGGCCAATAACACGCCGAGGTCGACGGCTTCCCAGGCGCTGCGCGGGCGGATGGCGACGCTGGCGTCAGTCAGGCGCATGCACACCTCGGCCAGCCAGCAGCAGGTAGCTCAGCACCAACAGCCAGAGTGCGCCGCCGACGGTGTATTTGAGCGCGGGGCTGGCCAGGTCCATGGATGACCAGTAGGCCTCGATAAAGGCCGCCAACAGCAGAAACACGATCACCCCGCCGACCAGCCGCACGCTGCTGCCAGCGGCAATGCGCAAGGCTTCGCCGCGTGGCAGACGGCCGGGCACCAGCAGCGCCCAGCCGAGCTTCAGGCCCGCCGCGCCGGCCAGGGCAATCGCGGTCAGCTCGAATGCGCCGTGGCCGATGACGAAGGACCAGAAGGTCTCGCCGTAGCCGATTTGCGTTAGATGGCCGGCTACTGCGCCGATCATTAAACCGTTGAACAGCAGGAAGAACAGGCTGCCCAGGCCAAACAGCAGGCCGCTGGCAAAGGTCTGAAAGGCGATGCCTATGTTGTTCATGATGTAGTAGCCGAACATCATCCAGTCATCGCCGGAGTCGCGTTCGCTGAAGCGGCCGATGCGCCTGGCATCGGGGTCGTACATCTTTTCCATCTCGGCGACCTGGTCGGGGGCCATCACGCCGTAGACCAGATCGGGGAAGTGATACACCAGCGTGCCCATCAGCAGCAGGCTGCCAAAGAACAACAGGCTGGCGGCGACGACAAAACGCCATTCGGCACGCACCAAGCGCGGAAAACCGGCCAGGATAAAGCCGAGCAATTGGCCGCCCAGCGGGCTGCGATGACGATAGAACTGCTGATGGCCGCGCATGGCCAGTTGCTGCAACTGCTCGATCAGGTGGCTGCTGTAGCCCCGGCTCTGCGCCAGGGCCAGGTGCTGGCACAGGCTGCGGTAGTCGGCGGCAAAGGCCTTGCACTGCTGGCTATCGGCCTTGCCACGCTCAAGGGCTTCGAGCTGCGTGTTAAAGGCTTGCCAGGCGGCCTGGTGCTGGTGTTCAAACAGGCTCTGTTTCATGTCGCCCCCACCAAACCGCGGGCGATGCCGTGGATCTGCTGTTCGGCCTGCTCGGCGGGCACCTGCAAGGGTTCGGCAAGAATACTCGCCAGCTCCTGGCGCCGTGCGCTGGACAGGTTCTGCGCACGTTCGGCAAAGCTGAGCAGGGCGCGTTGTTCACTCAAACTCATGCTGAAGGGGGCACGCAGGGCTTCGGCGGGCGGCAGTTCAGGGGCTACCAGGGCGGTATCGCGGTAGACCACCAGGGTGCCTGCGGCAATATCGCCCAGGCGCTTGAACGCCGGGTGATTAAGGCAGCTGAGAATCCCCAGGGTGTAGCCAAACGGCAGGATGTCAACGAAGCGCAGCAGGTTGCGCGTGAGCGAGGCGGCCCAGCCAATCGGCGTGCCATCGTCATGAATCACCCGCAGGCCCATCATCTGCTTGCCGGGTGAGCGGCCCTGATTGAGTACTTCAAACAGCACCATGTACCACCAGGTCACCAGAAACAACAGGATAGTGCCCAGGCCCATACCGAACTGGCCGAGCAGCGCCAGTACGGCAAACAGCGCCGCCAGTAGCAGGCCGCGAATCAGCAGGTCGATAGCGAACGCCAGCGCGCGCGGCACCACACCCGCCGGGCGCAGGATCAGGTCGATGCCTTCCGGCGTTTCCACCCTGTAGCGGGTATCCAGCAGCGGGCGAGCGGCAGCAGAATCGGAGATTGGCGTGGGCGACATCGGCAGACTGCATCGAGGAAAGCCCGATGCTAGCCAGCCGCCGTAGGCTAAGCAACCTGTCTGCATGCAATCTGCGGTTTAGTTGCGCATATGCCGCGGGTCTTTGGCCGCGAGGGCCAGGCAGGCGGTGCTAGACTGCCTGCGCCTCAGCATCAGGACGCGACTGTGACTTCCAGCCTATTTTGGTACGACTACGAAACCACCGGAATTGACCCGCGGCGCGACCGGCCGCTGCAGGTCGCCGGGATTCGCACCGATGAAAATCTCAATGAAATCGGCGAGCCGCTGAATATCTACTGCCAGCCCAGCGACGACATCCTGCCGCATCCGGCGGCCTGCCTGGTGACCGGGATTACCCCGAGTAAACTGGCGCAACATGGCCTGGATGAGGCCGAGTTTATGACGCGGGTGCATGCCGAGCTGTCGCAGCCAGGCACCTGCGGGGTGGGCTACAACAGCCTGCGGTTTGATGATGAAGTGACGCGCTACAGCCTCTATCGCAACTTCTTCGATCCCTACGCCCGTGAATGGCAGGGCGGCAATAGCCGCTGGGACCTGATCGACCTGGTGCGTACCGCCTATGCATTGCGCCCGGAAGGCATTGTCTGGCCGGAAGAAGAGGGTCGGGTGACGCTCAAGCTGGAGCGCCTGACTGCGGCCAACGGCATCGAACATGGTCAGGCCCACGATGCGTTGTCCGATGTGCGGGCCACCATCGCCTTGGCGCGCTTGCTGCGCAGCAAACAGCGCAAACTCTACGACTATCTGTATCAACTGCGCAGCAAACAGCGGGTGCAGGATCAGATACGCCTGTTACAACCCTTGGTGCATATCTCCGGGCGTTACGCCGGGGCGCGGCATTATCTGGCGGTGGTCTTGCCGCTGGCTTGGCACCCGCGTAATCGCAATGCGCTGATCGTCTGTGATTTGCAGGCCGATATAGCGCCGTTGTTCAATGAATCCGCTGAAACATTGCGTACGCGCCTGTACACCCGTCGCGATCAACTGGCCGAGGCTGAATTGCCGGTGCCGCTGAAGTTGCTGCATATCAATCGTTGCCCGGTTGTTGCACCGATGAATGTATTGCGTGCAGAGGATATTCAGCGACTGCAGCTCGATGTGCCGGCCTATCAGGCGCAGGCCGAACAACTGTGCGCTAATCCTGGGCTATGGCAAGGCAAACTGGCGCAGGTGTATGCCGAGGAGCCGTTCGCTGCCAATCAAGACCCTGAGCAGCAGCTATACGATGGCTTTATTGGTGATCGTGATCGCCGACTGTGCGAGCAGGTTCGGCGTGCCGAGCCGCAGCGTTTGGCCGAAGCGGTCTGGCCTTTTGATGATGGGCGTTTGCCGGAGCTGTTGTTTCGTTACCGGGCGCGCAACTTTGCTGCGAGCCTGAATGCGGACGAGCAGCAGCGCTGGCGAGCATTCTGCCAACAGCGGTTGAGTCAGCCCGAATACGGTGCGCCGAATACGCTCGAACAGTTCAGTCTGGCACTTGCCGCAGTACTTGCAGATAGTAGCGCGGAGCAGCAGGCTATTTTGCTGGAGTGGCGTGATTATGCAGAGCAGTTGCGCCAGCGTTATAGCCTGTAACGCCCAAGGGTAAATACTGCTTGCACTACTGCAACTGGCTGTTGGGCTTCGCTGCGCTCAGCGCCAACCTAGCACTTGCATGCAGCACGCGATTGGGGCAGAGCCATAAAAAAGGCTATGTACCCATTATGTGTTACAGGCCGATTTTGTAGGGTGGGTTAGCGGCGCAGGAGGGGTGGTTATGGGGGCACCACGCCATTCGGGCGCCGCGTAACCCACCATTGCGGTTTCCCGGTAGACCACCATGGTGGGTTACGGCACGTTGAGAGTCGATGGTGTTTGCTTGTTCCCGGCTCGCGCCTAACCCACCCTACGTATTACCGCGCTTCATGCACTGTAAAACTGTTCGAGACGATTCAACACATAACAGGTACATAGCCATAAAAAACGCCAGCATTGCTGGCGTTTTGCTTGAGGCGTGTATCGCTTGAGCGGCAGGCTTAGCCCAGCAGGGTTGCCCAGCCTTCAACGACGTCACTGCCCCACTTGGCTTTCCACTCTTTTAGCGTCTTGTGGTTGCCGCCTTTGGTCTCAATCACTTCGCCGGTGTTCGGGTTTTTGTACTGCTTAACTTTGCGTGCGCGCTTGGTGCCAGTGGTTTTGCTGGCGCGGGTGATTTTGCTGCCTTTGGTATCTGGATCGAGCATGGCAATGATGTCACGCAGCGACTTCTGGTATTCACCCATCAGCGCGCGCAGTTTGCCTTCAAATTCCAGTTCTTTTTTCAGTTTGTCGTCTTGTGACAGATTCTTCAGGCGATCTTGCAGCTCTTTGATGGCTTCTTCGGTGGCGCGGTATTCGTTGATCAGTGACATGTGCAGATACCTGTATTTGCAGTTGGCGATTAACTGAGAACAATAGTAGTCAGGCACTTTTCACAAGTAAACCGCTTTATCACTATTTTTATAAATTAGATTGCTCGGTAACTTGTGGAATGCCTTGCCTATTGTGTCTGTCCAGTTATTCGCCAGTTATGGCCGCGCTGTTTGCGCTGTTTGCGTTGCAGTAACTGTTCGCTCTTGCGCTGGCGCCCGCTGCTTGAGTACTGCAGTTTTTTCCGGCTGTGACTAGAATGGCCGACTTTATTTGAGCGCTGGAGCCGTTGATGCGTACTTTTCGATTGGTCATTGCCTGTCCGGATCGGGTCGGGATCGTGGCCAAGGTCAGTAATTTTCTGGCCACCTATAACGGTTGGATTACCGAGGCCAGCCATCACTCGGATAACCAGAGTGGTTGGTTTTTTATGCGCCACGAGATTCGCGCCGACTCGCTGCCCTTTGATCTGGAGGGTTTCCGCCAGGCCTTTGCGCCGATTGCCCGTGAGTTCTCCATGGAGTGGCGGGTGACCGATTCGGCGGTGAAGAAGCGCGTGGTATTGATGGCCAGTCGCGAATCGCACTGCCTGGCCGATTTGCTGCACCGCTGGCACAGCGATGAACTGGATTGCGATATTCCCTGCGTGATCTCCAACCACGACGACCTGCGCAGCATGGTCGAGTGGCACGCCATTCCGTACTTCCATGTAGCGGTCAATGCGCAGGATAAACAGCCGGCCTTTGATGAAGTGGCGCGCCTGGTGAAAGCCCATGCCGCTGATGTGATTGTGTTGGCGCGTTATATGCAAATTCTGCCTGCGCCACTCTGCGCCGAGTTTTCCCAGCGGGTGATTAATATCCATCACAGCTTTCTGCCATCGTTTGTCGGGGCCAAGCCCTATCACCAGGCATCGCTACGTGGGGTCAAGCTGATTGGTGCGACTTCGCACTACGTGACCGAGGAGCTGGACGCCGGGCCGATCATCGAGCAGGACGTGGTGCGCGTCAGCCACCGCGACAGCATCGAAGAGATGGTGCGCCTGGGTAAGGATGTAGAGAAGATGGTGCTGTCGCGTGGTCTACGCTATCACTTAGAGGACCGAGTGCTGGTGCACGACAACAAGACAGTGGTGTTCGACTGAGAGGGGCATGCGGCGGTTCGGTTCAGTACAGACAGAGGAATTTACTGATGCTTAAGTCAATCAAAGTACGTGATTACATGACCCGCAATCTGGTGACTTTCCGTCCTGAAATGAACCTATTCACCGCCATCAATCGTTTGCTCGAGCACCGTATTTCCGGTGCGCCGGTGGTCGATGGTCAAGGGCATTTGGTGGGCTTGTTGTCGGAAGGTGATTGCTTGCGCGGTATCCTTTCCGGGGCTTATTACGAGTCGGCGGGCGGCGATGTCAGCGCTTATATGACCACCGAGGTGGAGGTGATTTCGCCCGAGGCGGACATTATCGAAATCTCCGAGCGTTTTCTGCGTGGCCGGCGTCGGCGTTTGCCGGTGGTCGAAGACGGTCGTCTGATCGGTCAGGTCAGCCGCAGCGATGTGCTGCGTGCAGTCAAGGAGTTCGCCCAGCATGATGAAGGTCATGTGGCGGTTAACTGAGGTTCGGCGCAGTGCACTGGAGGTGTTATGACGGATCCGCTTGCGCGTGGCACATCCAGCGCGCCACCGGTGCTTGGCGAGGGTTGTACACAGCGCTATGACCCGCAGGCTTTGAGCCCCGAGAACGGTAGCGAATTTGCCGATGCCGCCGAGCTATGGCGGCAGTTGCAGCAAGACGTGCAGTTGCCAGCGAACAACGACAAGCAGAAATAAAAACGGGGCACTCACTGAGCGCCCCGTTTGTTTTTGCTACCGCCTGTTTTTAATGCCACAGGGCCGACCCGCAGCCGATCGCGGCAAACAGCTTAAATGCGGAAGCTGTCGACCAACTGCTTGAGCCGACTGGCCTGTTGCTCCAGATCGCCGCAGGCGCGCAGGGTGGCATTGAGGTTTTCCACGCCTTCCTGGTTAAGGGTGTTGATTTCGGTGATGTCGACGTTGAGCGACTCGATGACCGAGGTCTGCTCCTCGGTGGCGGTGGCCACCGACTGGTTCATGCCATCAATCTCGCCGATGCGCTCGGTGACGCTGCTCAGGCGGGCGCCGGCCTGGTTGGCAATCTCCACGCTCTCTTCGCTGTAGCGCTGGCTTTCGGTCATGGTGGTGACCGACTCGCGCGAGCCGACTTGCAGCTCTTCGATCATCTTCTCGATCTCTTGCGCCGACTCCTGGGTGCGGTGGGCCAGGTTGCGTACTTCATCGGCGACTACGGCGAAGCCGCGACCGGCTTCACCGGCGCGCGCCGCTTCGATGGCGGCGTTGAGCGCGAGCAAGTTGGTTTGCTGGGAGATGCTTTTGATCACCTCAAGAATCTGGCCGATGTTCACCGTCTTGCTGTTGAGGGTTTCAATATTGCTGCAGGACGTGCTGATCTTGGCTGATAGCTCGTTCATCGCCTGGATGGTCTTTTCTACGACCTGACGGCCGTCTTCAGCCAGATGGCGTGCATCGGAGGCCTGGGTCGACGCATCGGCAGCGTTGCGCGCGATTTCCTGGGCTGCGGCGCCCAGTTCATTGATCGCCGCAGCCACGCTGTTGGTGCGGCTGGCCTGTTCGTCGGAGTTGATCATCGAGGAATTGGAGGCACCGACCACTAGCTTCGCCACTTCATTGACCTGGCGGGTGGCTGACGACACTTCGCGGATCGAGCTGTGGATACGCTCGACGAACTGGTTGAACGCACTGGCCAGGCGGCCGAACTCGTCGTTGGACTGAATGCTCAGGCGCTTGGTCAGGTCGCCTTCGCCCTGGGCAATGTCCTCCATGGCTTTACCCATGATATTCAGCGGCTGCATCAGCACGCTGATCAGCATGCTCAGCAGCAACATGATCAGCACCACCGCGATGATGGTGGCGATGATCGCCGAGGCGCGGAATTCGCTGAGCATCGAATAGGCCTTGGCCTTGTCGATGGACAGACCGACATGCCAGTTCACCGAGGGCAGGCCCTTGACTGGGGCAAAGGTGAGAATGCGGGTTTCGCCATTGAGCTCCGTTTCGCTGAACTCGCCGCTGATTCGTGGGGTGTTCTGCGGGTAGACCTCGCTGAGGTTTTTCATCACCAGGGATTTGTCCGGGTGTACCAGGATCTTGCCGTCGGCACTGATTAGAAAGGCAAAGCCCATTCCGGCAAAGTCCAGCGAGTTGATGATCTCGACCAGGGTGTTGAGGCTCAGGTCGCCACCGACGACCCCGGCCGCTTTGGCGGGCGTGGCGATGGTAATGATCAGTGCACTGGTGGCGGCGTCGACGTAGGGCTCGGTCAGGGTACTGCCGCCAGCGCTTATGGCATCCTTGTACCAGGGGCGCTGGCGCGGATCGTAACCATCGGGCATGTCTTCGTCCGGGCGCATGGTGAAGCTGCCGTCGGCGCTGCCCAGGTAGGTAAAGGCAAAAGTAGACGCCAGGACTTTCTGCTCCAGCAGGCCGCTCAGGGCTTCGCCGGAAGCGTCGCGTGCGACCGACTGGGCAACGTTTTCCACCAGCAAAATGCGCCCCGACAACCAGTTGGCAATATTGCTGGCAGTTACATTGCCCATTTCATGCAGGTAGCTTTCCAGATTCTCGCGGATGGCGTTGCGTTGCAGGTAATCGTTGTACAGGGTGAACAGCGAGAATGCGGCGATCACCACCAGCGAGGCGGCGAGCAGAATCTTGTGGCTGAACTTCAGGTTGTTGGTCATGGCTTCTTGCGTCCGGTAAGTTCTGGCATCAGTCTTAATCTGATGTAAGGCAATGGCAACGCCGAGGATGCGACGATGCTGACTGTGTCGGCCTAGTAGCAGTAAAGCTTTAACCACGGAGATAACAAGATGGCGCAAACCGATCAATTTGTTGTGGGGGCCGATTTTGAGGGGTTGCCGGCGGGGCAGGCGTTGCGTCTGGCCAATCGTCACGGGCTAATTGCCGGCGCTACGGGCACGGGCAAAACGGTGACCCTGCAGCGCTTGATCGAAACCTTCAGTGATGCCGGCGTGGCGGTGTTTGCCGCCGACGTGAAGGGCGATCTCTGTGGTTTGGGTGCTGCCGGCTCGCCGCAAGGCAAAGTGGCCGAACGGATTGCCAGCATGCCCTGGCTCAATCACCAGCCGATGGCCTACCCGGTAACCCTGTGGGATGTGCATGGTCAGAGCGGCCATCCACTGCGCACCACCCTCAGCGAAATGGGGCCTTTGCTGCTCGGCGCATTGCTGGAGCTGACTGATAGCCAGCAGGCGGCACTCTATGCCGCGTTCAAGGTGGCGGACCGCGAAGGTTTGCTGCTGCTTGATCTGAAAGACCTCAAGGCGTTGTTGGCGCACCTGAAAAGTCACCCGGAGGTGCTGGGCGAGGACAGCGCGCTGTTTACCGCCACTTCATCACAAGCCTTATTGCGCAAACTGGCTGGTCTGGAGCAGCAGGGCGCCGAGGCGCTGTTTGGCGAGCCGGCGCTGCAACTGGAAGACATTCTGCAGCCGCAGCGCGATGGTCGCGGGCGCATTCATCTGCTCGACGCCAGCCGTCTGGTGCATGAGGCGCCGAAGGTCTACGCGACCTTCCTGCTCTGGCTATTGGCCGAGCTGTTCGAGCAGCTGCCGGAGCGCGGCGACGCCGACAAACCGCTGTTGGCGCTGTTCTTCGACGAAGCGCACCTGTTGTTTGCTGATACACCCAAGGCCTTGCAAGAGCGCCTGGAGCAGGTGGTGCGGCTGATTCGCTCGAAAGGCGTGGGGGTATATTTCGTCACCCAATCGCCAGGCGACTTGCCGGATGATGTGCTGGCGCAGCTTGGCCTGCGAATTCAGCACGGCTTGCGTGCCTTTACCGCCAAAGAGCAGAAATCGCTGCGCGCGGTGGCCGATGGCTTTCGAGCCAATCCGGCCATCGACACGCTGACGGTGCTCACCGAGCTGGGTATCGGAGAAGCCTTGGTCGGCACATTGGAAGCCAAAGGCACCCCGGCCATGGTGCAGCGCGTGGCGGTTGCGCCGCCGCAATCGCGTATCGGCCCGCTGAGTGAGGCCGAGCGGGCGGCCTTGATTCAGCAGTCGCCGTTGCGTGGTCGCTATGACAAGCCCATTGACCGTGAATCCGCGTATGAATTGCTGAGCGCTCGCGCCGAGCAGGCCGCGCAACAGGTAGAGCCAAGCAAGCCGAGCGCGGCGAGCAAGAAAGCCGAGGCTGGCGGCGGGATTGCTGGTGCTGCAGGGGAGCTGCTCGGTGGTCTGGCCAGTCAGGTGATGAAAACGGCCATGCGCCAGGCGGCCAATCAGATTGGTCGGCAACTGGTGCGCGGTCTGTTGGGCTCGCTGATGGGCGGCAAGGGGCGCTGAGTCCGTGGCCATCTCGTTCAGGGATGGCCACGTGCCCTGACATCAGGACGACGGGGCGTCAGCCAGACGCCTCATCGGCCTTGGTTTGCAACTCTTTTTCGATTTTTACCAGCTCTTTTTCAAACGCTTGGTCGAGAAGGTTAGCCTTCTTGCGCCACGGCTTGCGCTCGGGGTCCGGTTGAGCGGCGTAGGTAATGACTTCCCCGCCGTATACATCCTTGTAACGCTGCGCCTGGCGCTCGAGTTCGGCGCGCAGTTCGTCTTTCGTCACGTAGTTACCCATGGTCTTGAACAGAATATTGGCTGGATGCCAGGCATAGGGCCTGGGCACCTGAGACGGCCAAACAGTTTTAGCTCACGCATTTATTAAGCATGGCGAATAGTGTTAACGACTATTGCCGCGCGGGGTTGCCCTTTAATTATGGGTTGCCTGAACCAGTTGTCAGGTTGGTTAAAGGGCTAATTAGGCTGCGCCCGGCAATTATGGCGAAGCCATGTTAAATGTCCAGCCTGCTTAATTGGCGGGTTGTAGACCGTAGCGTTGCACGATGGTTGCAAGCTGGCCGTTATTACGCAGGGTGCTCAGCCCGCGATTGAATGCCTGAAACTGCGCTGGAGTGACTTTCTTACGGGAAAAACCAATGCCGTAAGAGATTGACGCCAAATGCCCGGCGTTGCGCAGTGCGTAGAGATATTCATGCTCGATCAAGTGGCGGGCTACATCACGGTTAAGCACCACCACGCCCTGCTCACCAAAACGCCCGGCATTGAGCATCAATAGCAGGCGATGGTTATTGGTCACCAGTTTAACCTCGACATTCGGGGTGTGTTTCAGGCTTTCCTGCAGTGTGAATGAGGTACCTGAGGGGCCGTACACGCCGACCTGGCGGCCGCGCAAATCGTCTGGCTGGCTGTAGTGGAAGTTATTCGAGCGCAGGGTGTAGAAGTCGTAGCCAGAGGTCACCAGCATTGGGGTTATCAGGAATGCCTGACGCCGTGCGGGAGATTGAATCACGGTGAAAATACCCTCCACTTCGCCGTCTTCGGCTTGCTGCAGGGCGCGGCGCCAGGGCAATACCTCAATTTGGCACTGCCACTTTAAGATTGCGCAGGTGGCTTCGACTATTTCCGGCAGGGCGCCGCTGGCAATGGCCCCGCGCGAATAACTGAAGGGTGGGAATTCCTCGGTAACAAAGTGCAGGTTCTCGGCCGCCGAATTACTGGCAGCAATCAAGGCCGTCAGTGTGAACAGTGCATGGCGTAACAACACGACTAAATCCTTTAATTGCGATGACCGCTTGCTGGCGCTGAATTACCTGGGCGTAGCTAATAAGCACTGCACAGTGCTAGGCATTATTAACCTTGGGTAAGCGTGTTTGCCTAGTGTCTGTTGGCTAGTGGTGTGCGTGGCAGGTTTTGCTCAGGGCGTATTTCTCTTCCAATGCTGCGCCTGACTGCTTGGTAACACCTTGCAAACTCTATGCAATTGAGTAAATCCGTGTGCCTCCCTACATTTGCGCCCGCACCGGTGGGTTCCTCTCAGTGATTGAGCAACCAGTTTGATCAATCAAGGCGGTGGCTACTGGGTCGCGGCCGCACAGGTCGCTAATGGCTGCTATGGAGAACGTTATGCGTAAGTCGATGCAAATGGGTGTGCTGGGTCTGGTGCTGATCGGCCTGGCCGGTTGCGAGGCCGCTGAGCAATCGGCGCAAAAACTTGCCGAAAAGGCCGAGCAGGCAGTTGTGGACGTTGCTCGCGAGGCGGTCGATGAAACCGTGAAAGAGTTCAATAAGCAGGTGGACGAGGTGCAGCAGTCAACCAATGAGTGGCTGGGCAAACCTGCTGACGAGGCTGAGCCGCAACAACCCGAGCAGCCACAGGCTGAGCCGGATGACCAAGCTGCAGCGAAGTCCATCGAGGCCTGAGCCCAGGGTTCAGGGCATCTTCTGCAGCGCTGTACAGCTGGCGCTGTAGTTCTGCTGGCAGGCGCTGGTAAACAGGCGTCTAGCCTGATTGACATCCAACGCTACGCCCTGTGCGCCGCGCAAGTAGAGGTTGCCAAGGATGTGCTGAGCCATCGAATTGCCGCTGGCTGCGGACTGGTTGAGGTACTTAAGCATCTGCTGTGGGTTGTTGAAATCTGGATTGTCGCGGCCGGTATACAGGTAGGCCAGGCTGACGGCGGCCATGGCGTGGCCCTTGTCGGCGGCCAGCTTCCACCAATATTCGGCTTGTTTGAGGTTCTTGTTCGGCTTGCCGACAAAGTACAGGCTGCCGAGCTGAAACTGGCTGTCGAGATCGCCGCGGTTGGCCTGGCTGCGTAGGTTGGCTTCGGCAACGCTGTTTTCGCCCGGAGCAGTGGCAGTCTGGGCGGGCTGTTCGGTTTGATGCTGCTCCGGCTGGCTGGCGCAACCGCTCAGCAGCAGAGCTGCACCGAGCAGTAACAACAATGGGTGATGGCGTAATGGTGCAATGTTCATGCGGATCGTTATTCCCTTAATGTGGCGTTGAGCGTTATGTCGAACCGTAGCGGGTAAATACCAGACTGCGGACGTGCATCTAAGTTGCGCGGCGGTCAAGCTGTCGGCTGCATTGAGCGTCCCTCACAGGTCGCAGAATCCATATCAGTTTGTCGCCTGCAGCGTTTCGCCCGCGCGCCAGAGCTGCGATTCTGGGTCATCTTCGCGCCTCTGCGCGCATCCAGGTTTTCGAGGTATTTATGCAGATCAGTGCCAACTTCGACAGCGGCAATATCGAGGTCATCGACGCCAGCAACCCCCAGCAGGTGCTGCTGGCGATTCGGCCGGACCTCAACAGTGGGCATTTCCAGTGGTTCCACTTCAAGGTCGAGGGTTTGCAGCCTGGCCAGCACTATGGCTTCAGCCTGGGTAATGCCGGGCAGTCATCTTATAAAAATGCCTGGAGCGGTTACCACGCCGTGGCCTCTTACGATCAGCGCGACTGGTTTCGCGTGCCCAGCCGCTTCGCAGAAGGCGCGCTGAGTTTCGCTATCGAGCCACAGCATGGGCAGATCTGGTTCGCCTATTTCGAACCCTACAGCCGCGAGCGCCATAGCCTATTGATCGAGGATGCGCAGCGCCTGGCTGGGGCCGAGCTGTTTGCCACGGGTAAGAGCATCGAGGGGCGGCCGATCGAGCTGCTGCGCATCAGCCGTAACCCGCAGGCGCAGCGCAAGGTCTGGCTGATCGCCCAGCAGCATCCCGGCGAGCATATGGCCGAGTGGTTTATCCAGGGGCTGCTGGAGCGCCTACAGCGGCGTGATGATGCCGAGCTGCATGCCCTGCTGGAGAAAGCTGATCTGTACCTGGTGCCGAACATGAATCCGGATGGTGCCTTCCGTGGCCATCTGCGCACCAACGTCGCTGGGCGTGACCTTAACCGCGCCTGGCAGTCGGCCAGTGAGGCGGACAGCCCTGAGGTGTATTTCGTCCAGCAGCAGATGCGCGCGGTGGGCGTCGATCTGTTTCTGGATATCCATGGCGATGAGGAAATTCCTCATGTGTTTAGTGCTGGCTGCGAAGGCAATCCGGGCTACAGCCCGCGCCTGGAGCGCCTGGAACATCAGTTCCGTCAGTTGCTGATTGATAACGGCGCCGAGTTCCAGACCCGCTATGGCTACCCGCGTGACGAGCCGGGTCAGGCCAACACCACTCTTGCGTGCAACGCAGTGGGCATGGAGTTCGATTGCCTGGCCTTTACCATCGAGATGCCGTTCAAGGACCACGACGACCGCCCCAATCCACACACCGGCTGGAATGGCGCACGCTCGATGCAACTGGGCAAGGATGTGCTTAGCGTCTTGGCGGCGATGGTCGACGATGTGCGCTGATAAATAAAACCCCGGACATGTCCGGGGTTTTATTTAACAAAAAAGTTACTGCGGTGTACTTTCCAGAGGCTCTGGGGTGGGCACTGGCACGACTTTCACATCGTCCACTTCGCGCTGGATCTGTTCAAGCAGCGAGCCCGGTGCGGGCTTCTCTTCGACCTGTGGCTGCTGAGTGACCTGCGGGGTGGTGACGCCGCTGTCTTCGCCCAGGATGGCCTGGTCGCGGCTGACGCCCGGCATAAAGTCGCCAGACAAGCCGACAAGCTGGTCGTCGGCATTGAAATTCACGCTGACGCGCTCCTGCAGGCGCTTACCGCCGCCCGGCTGGATGCTGTACAGGTAATCCCAACGATTGGCGTGGAAAGTGTCAGTGAGCAGGGGGTTGCCCATGATAAACCGCACTTGCTTGCGGGTCATTCCCGGACGCAACTGGTCTATCATGTCCTGCGTGACGACATTGCCCTGTTGGATGTCGATTTTATAAACCCCGGGGAATGAACAACCGGCGAGTGCGAGTAGCCCCGTCAGGGTGAGGCTGGTCAGCAGGAGTTTGGTTTTTTGCATCGGTGGGCGACTTCCACTATCTTGGCTGGGCAATATAACCCCGGATCATACCCGCAATAAAGGAAGCTGCGAAGCCGCTTCCGTGAGAAAGCAGACCATGGTTGAAAATAGCGAACTACGCAAGGCTGGCCTGAAAGTGACCCTGCCACGGGTCAAGATACTGCAAATGCTCGACCACGCCGGTCAGCGTCACATGAGTGCTGAAGATGTCTACAAGGCGCTGATGGAGGCGGGTGACGACGTAGGTCTGGCAACTGTCTACCGCGTACTGACCCAGTTTGAAGCGGCAGGTCTGGTGGTTCGTCATAACTTCGATGGCGGTCATGCGGTCTTCGAATTGGCGGACAGCGGCCATCACGACCATATGGTCTGTGTCGATTCCGGTGATGTGATCGAGTTCTTCGATGCCGAGATCGAAAAACGCCAGAAAGAAATCGTCAAAGAGCACGGTTTTGAGCTGGTTGATCACAATCTTGTGCTCTATGTGCGCAAGAAAACCTGATTGATCTGTGTATGAAAAGGCGACCCTCGGGTCGCCTTTGTGCTTTCTAGGGGCTGTGCAGTCAGGCCTGGGCGCTGCCGACCATCTGCCGGGCGTGGGCCAGGGATTCCTCCGTGAGGTCCACGCCGCCGAGCATGCGTGCGATTTCCTCGACCCGCTGCGCCGGGCTCAGTTTGCTGACTGCGGTGCGGGTGGCATCGCTTTCGCGCACCTTGTGCACGAACAGGTGCTGATGGCCTTGCGCCGCGACTTGCGGCAGGTGGGTGACGGTGAGTACCTGGCCGCGCTCACCGAGGCGGCGCAGTAGCTGGCCGACCACTTCGGCAGTGGGGCCGCCGATGCCCACGTCCACTTCATCGAATACCAGGGTCGGCACCCGCGAGGTTTGTGCGGTGATCACCTGAATCGCCAGGCTGATGCGCGACAGCTCGCCGCCCGAGGCGACCTTGGCCAAGGCTTTCAGCGGTTGGCCGGGGTTGGCGCTGACCAGAAATTCCAGCTGCTCCAGGCCGTTGGGGTGCGGTTCGCTGTTGTTGTTGGCGCTGAGTTTGATATTGAAACGGCCCCCCGGCATGCCCAGGGTCTGCATTTCCTGCTCGACCGCGCTGGCCAGCTGGCTGGCAGCATTGTTGCGCAGGGTGCTGAGTTCCGCCGCTTTCTCCTGATAATGCCGTTCGAAAGCGGCCAGTTCGTCGCTCAGGCGTTCGGCGGCCTGGTCGTCGGCGTTGAGGCTTTCCAGTTCCTCGAACAGCTGTTGCTGCATGGCGCCCAGCTCGGTTGGCTGGATGCGGTGCTTGCGCGCCAGGGTGTAGATAGCGTCCAGACGTTCTTCCATTTGCTGCAGGCGCTCGGGGTCGGCGTCGAAGTGGTCGAGAAAACGGTTCAGCTCGCCGACGGCTTCTTCTACTTGGATCTGTGCGCTGGCCAGTAGGTTGCTGGCTTCGCTCAGTGCGCCGGGATGGCCCTGGAAGGCACTGAGGCGATTAAGGCTGCTGGTCAGGGCCGAGAGCACGTTGCCTGCGTCATTCTCGCTGCATTGCTCGATGACCAGGCGGCAGGCGCTGAGCAGACTTTCGGCGTTGGTCAGGTTTTTATGTTCCTGCTCCAGGTTGTCCAGCTCATCTTCGCCGAGGGCCAGGCTGTCGAGTTCTTCCAGTTGGTAGCTGAGCAGCTGATGACGGGCGCGCTGTTCATCGCCGATGCTGGAAACCCGCTCCAGCTCGTTCTTGGTCTGCTTCCAACGCTGCGCGGCGAGTTGCACCTGGCGCGCCAGCTCCTGGCTGCCGGCGTATTCATCGAGCAGGCGGCGGTGGGTCTCGGGTTTGAGCAGGGACTGGTGCTCATGCTGGCTGTGGATATCGATCAGCAGCTCGCCCAGGGCCTTGAGGTCACCTTGCGGGCAAGGTGAGCCGTTGATATAGCCGCGCGAGCGGCCTTCAGCGGTGATCACCCGGCGCAGAATGCATGGGCCGTCCTGATCTTGGTTCTGGCCCAGATCGCGTTCGGCCAACCAGGCACGGGCTTCGGGAATATCACTCAGGTCGAAGCTGGCGAGAATATCCGCCTTGTCCGCTCCGGGGCGCACCACGCCGCTGTCGGCACGATCACCCAAGGTCAGGCCGAGGGCGTCGAGCATAATCGACTTGCCGGCGCCGGTTTCCCCGCTGATCACGCTCATGCCGGCGTCCAGCTCTAGATCAAGGTGTTCAACGATGGCGTAATTGTGTACGGACAGGTGCACCAGCATGGTGGGGGCCTCCCAAGTTCATGTCTGGTTATTTATACAGTGTTTTTTTGTGGGCTGACAATCCGTCTGCTGTCCTTGAAACCACATTTTTTGACCCCATATAGCGGTCAGGCACGTGAGCTGAGGCTCGCGTCGGATTTTAAGAGGAGAGACGCATGGCTGACGAACAGACCCTGGACACGCAGAACCCCGATGTACAAACAGCTGCCGAAGCGGCTGCGGGTGATGACCTGGTTGCCCGCGTGCAAGCGCTGGAAGAGCAACTGGCTACTGCGCAGGATCAGTCGCTGCGCATGGCTGCCGATCTGCAGAACGTGCGCCGCCGCGCCGAGCAGGATGTAGAAAAGGCGCACAAATTTGCGCTGGAGCGGTTCGCCAACGATCTGTTGCCGGTGGTGGATAGTCTGGAGCGCGGCCTTGAGCTGTCGAATCCGGATGATGAGGCGATCAAGGCAGTACGAGAGGGCATGGAACTGACGCTCAAGTTGTTCCACGACACCCTCAAACGCTACCAGCTGGAAGCCATTGACCCGCATGGTGCGCCGTTCAATGCCGAGCATCATCAGGCCATGGCGATGCAGGAAAGCACCCATGTTGAGCCCAATAGCGTGCTCAAGGTGTTCCAGAAGGGCTACACGCTCAATGGCCGTCTGCTGCGCCCCGCCATGGTGGTGGTCAGCAAGGCGCCGGTCGAAGCGCCGCCATCGATCGATGAGCAGGCTTGAAATTCGCCGAGCCGCCCCCATTAAACAGCCAAGCGTTTTAGTGCTACCGCCGCTGACAACGATCAGCGGCGGGATTATCAAAGTTTCGGGAGAGTGAAGATGGGCAAAATTATTGGTATCGACCTGGGAACCACCAACTCCTGCGTCTCCATTCTGGAAAATGGCAGCGTCAAGGTTATCGAGAACGCCGAAGGCGCGCGCACCACGCCGTCGATCATCGCGTACGCCGGCGATGGCGAAATCCTCGTCGGTCAGTCGGCCAAGCGCCAGGCGGTGACCAATCCGCATAACACCCTGTACGCGGTGAAGCGCTTGATCGGTCGTCGTTTCGACGAAGATGTCGTGCAGAAAGACATCCAGATGGTGCCGTACAAGATTGTCAAAGCCGACAACAACGACGCCTGGGTAGAAGTGAACGGCCAGAAGATGGCGCCGCCACAAATCTCGGCCGAAATTCTGAAGAAGATGAAGAAGACCGCCGAAGACTACCTCGGCGAGCCAGTGACCGAAGCGGTTATCACAGTTCCTGCGTATTTCAACGACAGCCAGCGTCAGGCCACCAAAGACGCCGGCCGCATCGCCGGTCTGGACGTCAAGCGCATCATCAACGAGCCTACCGCAGCCGCTCTGGCTTACGGTATGGACAAGGCCAAGGGCGATCACACCGTGATCGTCTATGACCTGGGTGGCGGTACCTTCGACGTGTCGGTGATCGAGATCGCCGAAGTCGACGGTGAGCACCAGTTCGAAGTGTTGGCCACCAACGGTGACACCTTCCTCGGCGGTGAAGACTTCGACATTCGTCTGATCGACTACCTGGTTGACGAGTTCAAGAAAGAAAGCGGCATGAACCTCAAGGGTGACCCGCTGGCCATGCAGCGCCTGAAAGAAGCCGCTGAAAAAGCCAAGATCGAGCTGTCCTCGAGCCAGTCGACCGATGTGAATCTGCCTTACATCACTGCAGACGCCAGCGGTCCTAAGCACCTGAACGTGAAGATTTCCCGCGCCAAGCTGGAATCGCTGGTCGAAGACCTGGTGCAGCGCACCATCGAGCCTTGCCGTATCGCGCTGAAAGACGCCGGTATCGACATCGGCAAGATCAACGACGTGATCCTGGTCGGCGGTCAGACCCGTATGCCGCTGGTGCAGAAGCTGGTGACCGATTTCTTCGGTAAAGAAGCGCGTAAGGACGTCAATCCGGACGAAGCGGTGGCCATGGGCGCGGCTATCCAGGGCGCGGTACTGGCGGGTGACGTGAAAGACGTGCTGCTGCTCGACGTCAGCCCGCTGACCCTGGGTATCGAAACCATGGGCGGCGTGATGACTGCGCTGATCGAGAAGAACACCACCATCCCGACCAAGAAATCCCAGGTGTTTTCCACCGCCGACGACAACCAGGGCGCGGTGACCATTCACGTGCTGCAGGGCGAGCGCAAGCAAGCCGCGCAGAACAAGTCGCTGGGCAAGTTCGACCTGGCCGAGATTCCGCCGGCTCCGCGTGGCGTGCCGCAGATCGAAGTGACCTTCGATATCGATGCCAACGGCATCCTGCACGTCGGCGCGAAAGACAAGGCGACCGGCAAGACGCAGTCGATCGTGATCAAGGCCAACTCCGGTCTGTCCGAGGAAGAAATTCAGCAGATGGTTCGCGATGCTGAAATCAACGCCGAGGAAGACCGCAAGTTCGAAGAGCTGGCCACTGCGCGTAACCAGGGCGATCAGTTGGTGCACGCCACCCGTAAGATGATCGTCGAGGCGGGCGACAAGGCCACTGCTGAGGAAAAGGCTGCGATTGAAACCGCATTGAGCGCACTGGAAGTGGCGATCAAGGGCGACGACAAGGCTGACATCGATGCCAAGATGACCGCGCTGTCCGAAGTGACCGCACCACTTGCGCAGAAGATGTACGCCGAGCAGCCGCAGCCGGGCGCTCAGGCCGCCGGTGGTGAGCAAGCCAAGGACGCAGCGGACGACGTGGTCGACGCTGAGTTCGAAGAGGTCAAAGACAGCAAATAAATAGGCGCAAGCTTATGCCGCTCTGGCCGGGCGCGACACGAGTCGCGTTCGGCATGATCCGCCGCGCGGGAGCTTGCTCCCGCGTTGGCGTGTCTGGAGTAGACGATTTAAAGGTGTTGAAGACTTATGGCTAAACGCGATTTTTACGAAGTGCTCGGTGTCGAGCGCGGTGCCAGCGAAGCGGAGCTGAAAAAAGCCTACCGCCGCCTGGCCATGAAGTATCACCCGGACCGTAATCCTGACGATAAAGCCTCGGAAGAGAAGTTCAAGGAAGCCAACGAGGCTTACGAAGTGCTCTCCGATGCGGCCAAACGCTCGGCTTACGATCAGTACGGGCATGCCGGTGTTGATCCGCAGATGGGCGGTGGCGGTGGCGGCCCGGGGGGGGCGAACTTCTCCGATATTTTCGGCGACGTATTCAGCGATTTCTTCGGTGGCGGCGGTCGTGGTGGCTCACGCGGCGGCGCGCAGCGCGGCAGTGACCTGCGTTACACCCTGGAGCTGGACCTGGAAGAAGCGGTGCGCGGCACTACGGTGACCATTCGCGTACCGACCCTGGTCAACTGCAAACCCTGCGATGGCTCGGGGGCGAAGAAGGGCACCAGTCCGGTGACCTGTACCACCTGTGGCGGTATTGGCCAGGTGCGTATGCAGCAGGGCTTCTTCTCGGTGCAGCAGACCTGCCCGCGCTGCCACGGCAGTGGCAAGATGATCACCGACCCGTGCGGTACCTGTCACGGCCACGGCCGGGTCGAAGAACACAAGACCCTGTCGGTGAAAGTCCCGGCCGGCGTCGACACTGGCGACCGTATTCGTCTGTCCGGTGAAGGCGAGGCGGGTGCCATGGGTGGTCCAGCGGGCGATCTGTACGTGGTGGTGAATGTGCGTGAGCACGCGATCTTCCAGCGCGATGGCAAGCACCTGTACTGCGAGGTGCCGATCAGCTTTGCCGATGCGGCCCTGGGCGGCGAGCTGGAAGTGCCGACCCTGGATGGCCGGGTCAAGCTGAAAATTCCGGAAGGCACCCAGACCGGCAAGATGTTCCGCCTGCGTGGCAAGGGCGTCGCCCCGGTGCGTGGTGGCGGTGCCGGCGACCTGATGTGCAAGGTGGCGGTGGAAACCCCGGTGCATCTGAATAAGCGTCAGCGCGAACTGCTCGACGAGTTCCGCAAGACCCTGGAAGGCGACAGCTCGCATTCGCCAAAGGCCAATGGCTGGTTCGAAGGCGTTAAGCGCTTCTTTGGCGATCTGTAAATCCCGCTGACAGGCTGTGCGCCGCTGAATGGCGGCTGCAGCCTGAGGCGACAGCTTGGAGCTGATAGTTATGCAACGTATTGCTGTGATGGGCGCCGCCGGGCGCATGGGCAAGACCCTGATCGAAGCCGTGCAGCTGGTCGATGGCGCACGCCTGAGTGCGGCGATTGATCGTGCCGACAGCAGCCTGGTCGGTGCGGATGTCGGAGAGCTGGTGGCGCAGGGCAAGATTGGTGTCAATCTGTCCGGTGACCTGAATGCGGTGCTCGATCAGTTCGATGTGCTGATCGACTTCACCCATCCATCGGTGACTCTGAAAAATCTGGAAATCTGTCGCCAGGCCGGCAAGGCCATGGTGATTGGCACCACCGGCTTTTCCCTGGAGGAAAAACAGCTGCTGGCCGATGCTGGTAAGCAGATTCCGATCGTGTTTGCCGCCAACTTCAGCGTCGGCGTCAATCTGTGTCTGAAATTGCTCGATACCGCAGCGCGCGTGCTCGGCGATGATGTAGATATTGAAATCATCGAAGCCCATCATCGCCACAAGGTCGATGCGCCGTCCGGTACCGCTCTGCGTATGGGGGAGGTGGTGGCCAATGCGTTGGGGCGTGATCTGCAGAAAGTCGCCGTCTATGGCCGTGAAGGCCAGACCGGTGCCCGCGAGCGCGAAACCATCGGGTTTGCCACGGTAAGGGCAGGCGATGTGGTGGGCGATCACACCGTGCTGTTCGCTGCCGATGGCGAGCGGGTGGAAATCACCCACAAGGCCTCCAGTCGTATGACCTTCGCCAAAGGCGCGGTGCGCGCGGCGCTGTGGCTGCAGGATCGTAAGCCGGGTCTGTACGACATGCAGGACGTTCTGGGGCTGAATTGAGGTTTAGCTGGGGCATTCTGTCGCAGGAATACGTTTTACCTGGGTATCAGGCGCAACTGGCGGTGGACCAAAAAGGCAGTTTCCTGTAAGCTTTCTGCTTTAGTGTGTCCACTAAAGTTGCGCAGAATGAATCAGATAAAAAAGCGGGGTGACGGTCGATACGTCATCCCGCTTTTTTACAATCTGCGTTTGCTTCACGTTTTGATTTCCGGAGGTTTTCTTGAGTAAGCCAGCCCTTAAACCTGCCATTTTGGCTCTTGCTGATGGCAGTATTTTTCGCGGCGAGGCCATCGGTGCCGATGGCCAAACTATTGGAGAGGTGGTTTTTAACACCGCCATGACCGGTTATCAGGAAATCCTTACCGATCCTTCCTATGCCCAGCAGATCGTCACCCTGACCTATCCGCATATCGGCAACACGGGGACTACTCCCGAGGATGCCGAGTCCAATCGCGTATGGGCTGCTGGTCTGATTATCCGTGACCTGCCGCTGACCTCCAGCAACTGGCGCAACAAACAGCCACTGGATGAGTACCTCAAGGCAAACGGCACCGTCGCCATCGCCGGTATCGATACCCGCCGCCTGACCCGCATTTTGCGTGAGAAAGGCTCGCAGAACGGCTGCATTCTGGTCGGCGCTGACGCCACCGAGGAAAAAGCCCTGGAGCTGGCGCGCAGCTTCCCCGGCCTCAAGGGCATGGACCTGGCCAAGGTGGTCAGCTGCACCGAACGCTACGAATGGCGCGCAAGCACCTGGAACCTGCAAGACGACAGCCATCCAGAAATCCCGGCCAGTGAGCTGAAGTACCATGTGGTGGCCTATGACTATGGCGTTAAGTGGAACATCCTGCGCATGCTGGTCGAGCGCGGTTGCCGCCTGACCGTGGTGCCGGCGCAGACGCCTGCTAGCGATGTGCTGGCGCTAAATCCCGATGGCGTATTCCTGTCCAACGGCCCTGGCGATCCCGAGCCGTGCGACTACGCGATCCAGGCGATCAAGGACGTGCTGGAAACCGAGATTCCGGTCTTCGGCATCTGCCTCGGCCACCAGCTGCTGGCCCTGGCCTCCGGTGCCAAGACCCTGAAAATGGGCCACGGCCACCACGGTGCCAACCACCCGGTGCAGGACCTCGATACCGGCGTGGTGATGATTACCAGCCAGAACCACGGTTTTGCCGTGGATGAGGCCACGCTGCCGGGCAATCTGCGGGCGATCCACAAGTCGCTGTTCGACGGTTCCCTGCAGGGCATCGAGCGTACCGACAAGGACGCCTTCAGCTTCCAGGGGCACCCCGAAGCGAGCCCCGGCCCAGCCGATGTGGCGCCGCTGTTCGACCGCTTTATCGAAACCATGGCCAAGCGCCGCTAAACCTCGCCGACTGACCCAAGGATTCGAGTAACTGCTATGCCAAAACGTACAGACATTAAAAGCATCCTGATCCTCGGCGCTGGCCCGATCGTTATCGGCCAGGCCTGCGAGTTCGACTATTCCGGTGCCCAGGCGTGTAAAGCGCTGAAAGAAGAGGGCTACCGGGTCATTCTGGTCAACTCCAACCCAGCCACCATCATGACCGACCCGGCCATGGCGGACGCCACCTATATCGAGCCGATCAAGTGGTCCACCGTGGCCAAGATCATCGAGAAGGAGCGCCCGGATGCGCTGCTGCCAACCATGGGCGGCCAGACTGCGCTGAACTGTGCGCTGGACCTGGAAAAGCACGGCATCCTGGAAAAATTCGGCGTCGAGATGATCGGTGCCAACGCCGACACCATCGACAAAGCCGAAGACCGCTCGCGCTTCGACAAGGCGATGAAAGACATCGGCCTGGCGTGCCCGGTTTCCGGTATCGCGCATAACATGGAAGAAGCCTACGGCGTGCTGGAGAAGGTCGGCTTCCCTTGCATCATCCGTCCGTCCTTCACCATGGGTGGCACCGGTGGCGGTATCGCTTACAACCGTGAAGAATTCGAAGAAATCTGCGCCCGCGGCCTGGATCTGTCGCCGACCAGCGAACTGCTGATCGACGAATCGCTGATCGGCTGGAAGGAATACGAGATGGAGGTGGTCCGCGACAAGAAGGACAACTGCATCATCGTCTGCGCCATCGAAAACTTCGACCCGATGGGCGTGCACACCGGTGACTCGATCACCGTGGCCCCGGCCCAGACCCTGACCGATAAGGAATACCAGATCCTGCGTAACGCCTCGCTGGCGGTGCTGCGTGAGATCGGCGTGGAAACTGGCGGCTCCAACGTGCAGTTCGGCATCTGCCCGAACACCGGGCGTATGGTGGTGATCGAGATGAACCCGCGCGTATCGCGGTCCTCGGCTCTGGCTTCCAAGGCTACCGGCTTCCCGATCGCCAAGATCGCTGCCAAGTTGGCCGTGGGTTACACCCTCGACGAGCTGTCCAACGACATTACCGGCGGTCGCACCCCGGCCTCGTTTGAGCCGGCCATTGACTATGTCGTGACCAAGATCCCGCGTTTTGCCTTCGAAAAATTCCCCAAGGCCGACGCGCGCCTGACCACCCAGATGAAATCGGTCGGTGAAGTCATGGCCATCGGCCGCACATTCCAGGAATCTCTGCAGAAAGCCCTGCGCGGTCTGGAAGTCGGCGTTTCGGGCCTCGATCCGATGCTCGACCTGGCCGATCCTGAAGCCGAAAGCACCCTTCGCCGCGAACTGACCGTGCCGAGCGCTGACCGTATCTGGTATATCGGCGATGCCTTCCGTGCCGGTAAGACCGTAGCCGAAGTGTTCGAGCTGACCAATATCGATGAATGGTTCCTGGTACAGATCGAAGACCTGATCAAGGACGAAGAGCGGATCAAGACCCTGGCGCTGTCCAGCATTGATCGTGACTCGATGTACAAGCTCAAGCGCAAAGGCTTCTCCGACATCCGCCTGGCCAAGCTGCTGGGCGTGACCGAGAAGACCCTGCGCAGCCAACGCCACAAGCTCAAGGTGTTGCCGGTGTACAAGCGCGTGGACACCTGCGCCGCCGAGTTCGCCACCGACACCGCTTATATGTACTCGACCTACGAGGAAGAGTGCGAAGCCAATCCGTCGGCCCGCGACAAGATCATGATCCTCGGTGGCGGCCCGAACCGAATCGGTCAGGGCATCGAGTTCGACTACTGCTGCGTGCACGCGGCCCTGGCCCTGCGTGAAGATGGTTACGAGACCATCATGGTCAACTGCAACCCGGAAACCGTCTCCACCGATTACGATACCTCCGATCGCCTGTACTTCGAGCCGGTGACCCTGGAAGACGTGCTGGAAATCGTCCGCGTCGAGCAACCCAAAGGCGTGATCGTGCAGTACGGCGGGCAGACCCCGCTGAAGATCTGTCGCGCCCTGGAAGAGGCTGGCGTGCCGATCATCGGCACTAGCCCTGACGCCATCGACCGCGCCGAAGACCGCGAGCGTTTCCAGCAGATGGTGCAGCGTCTGGGTCTGCGTCAGCCGGCTAACGCCACCGCGCGCAGCGAAGACGAAGCCCTGGCGCACTCCAAGACCATCGGCTATCCGCTGGTGGTGCGTCCGTCCTATGTACTGGGCGGCCGCGCGATGGAAATCGTCTACCAGGAAGACGAACTCAAGCGCTATATGCGCGAAGCGGTAAAAGTCTCCAATGACAGCCCGGTGCTGCTCGACCACTTCCTCAACTGCGCCATCGAAGTGGACGTGGATGCGGTGTGTGACGGCGAAACCGTGGTGATCGGCGCGATCATGCAGCACATCGAACAGGCTGGTGTGCACTCCGGTGACTCGGCCTGCTCGCTGCCGCCCTACTCGCTGCCGGCGCACATCCAGGACGAGATTCGTGACCAGGTCAAGAAAATGGCCCTGGAACTCAATGTGGTCGGTCTGATGAACGTGCAGATGGCCGTGCAGGGCGAAGACATCTTCGTTATCGAAGTCAATCCGCGCGCCTCGCGTACCGTGCCGTTTGTCTCCAAGTGCGTCGGCGTCTCGCTGGCCAAAGTGGCGGCGCGCGTCATGGCGGGCAAGTCGCTGGCTGAGGCCGGCTACACTGCCGAAATCATCCCGCCGTATTTCAGCGTCAAGGAAGCGGTGTTCCCGTTCGCCAAGTTCCCAGGCGTCGACCCTATCCTCGGCCCAGAAATGAAGTCCACCGGTGAAGTCATGGGCGTCGGCGATACCTTCGGTGAGGCCTTCGCCAAGGCACAGTCGGGTGCCAGTGAAATTCTGCCGAACGCCGGCGTGGCCTTTATCAGTGTGCGTGACGACGACAAGCCGCTGGTGGCTGGCGTGGCCCGCGACCTGATCGAGCTGGGCTTTGAGGTGGTGGCCACCGCCGGTACCGCCAAGTTGATTGAAGCCGCTGGCCTGCCCGTGCGCCGGGTCAACAAGGTGACCGAAGGCCGTCCACACGTGGTCGACATGATCAAGAATGACGAAGTCACCCTGATCATCAACACCACTGAGGGGCGTCAGTCGATTGCCGACTCCTACTCCATTCGTCGTAACGCTCTGCAGCACAAGATCTACTGCACCACCACCATCGCGGCAGGGCAGGCGATCTGTGAGGCGCTGAAGTTCGGTCCCGAGAAGACCGTGCGCCGGCTGCAGGATCTGCACGCAGGAATCAAGGCATGATCAAATATCCCATGACCGTCCAGGGCGCGCGAGCCCTGGAAGAGGAGCACGCTCACCTGACCAAGGTGGTGCGCCCCAAGCTCAGCCAGGACATTGGCACCGCGCGCGAGCTCGGTGACCTCAAGGAGAACGCTGAATACCATGCCGCACGCGAGCAGCAGGGCATGGTCGAGGCGCGTATCCGTGATATCGAAGGTCGCCTGCAAAATGCGGTGATTATCGACGTCACCAGCATCGAGCACACCGGCAAGGTGATCTTCGGTACCACCGTTGAAATCGCCAACTGCGAAACCGATGAAAGCGTGACTTACCAGATCGTCGGTGAGGATGAGGCTGACATCAAGCAGCGCAAGATCTCCGTCGGCTCACCTATCGCCCGCGCCCTGGTCGGCAAGAGCGAGGGTGACGTGGTCGTGGTGCAGACGCCGAGCGGCGCGCTGGAGTATGAGATTGTCGAGGTTCGCCATCTCTAAGCCGGGTAGGCGCGATGCTGGCGCAATCAGCTGGCTGCTGGCGCAGACGCTTTGGGTCGGCGGTCTCTGGCTCCTGCATTTTCTGTTGCTGCCGGCAATTGCCAAGATTGGCCTGGCGTCACTGCTGATCGAGGAAATCGGTAATGCCCTGCGCCCGCTGTTGATCGGTTTGGCAGCGGTGTGTGCCGGGTTGCAGGTGCTGGTGCTGGTTCGCGCCGAACGCCTGGCAAGCCTGTGGCGTGATCCTCGCGGGCAGTTGCTGCTGGTCGTGGTGGCTATGGCGGGCAGTTACTTCGCGGTGCGCCAACTGCTGCCCGGGTCTGAACTCTGGTTGATGTTCAGTTATCTGGTCATGGCGTTTTGCGGGTTGTTATTGGTCTTGCAGCCAGTACCGCAAAAACTCAGGCATAGGCTCTAAGCCGCAAGATTGGCCAGGTAGGGGGTTGCAAAGGCGCTGACGCGCCTTGCAGCGGCTGATCAATCAGCCGTGATGACGGTGAACGTTGGACAGGTTTTTGTTCACTTTCGGGTTCTTGCGGTAGATCAGCGCCATTTTGCCAATCACCTGAACCAGTTCGGCTTTGCCGGCTTTGCACAGCTCACTGATGGCCGTCAGGCGGTCTTCACGCTCGGTGATGCGTAATTGCACTTTAATCAGTTCATGATCGCTCAGGGCGCGTTCCAGTTCGGTCAGCACACCTTCGGTCAGGCCGTTATCAGCCACGATCAATACAGGCTTCAAATGGTGACCGATAGATTTGAATTGTTTCTTCTGCTCTTGAGTGAGCGGCATAATCTGATTCCTGCAATCTGGTAAATAAACAGCTCTGGTAAAAGCGGCGCTCAGTTTACCCGAGCGCTCTCGGAGCCGCCCAGATATTCATGCTTTGTACAGTTCGAGGTATTGCGTGGCCCGTTCCAAGACCAGTCAAGGTTGGCTGAAAGAGCATTTCAACGACCCCTACGTGAAAATGGCGCAGAAGGATGGCTATCGTTCGCGCGCCAGCTACAAGCTGCTGGAGATTCAGGAGAAGGATCGCATCCTGCGGCCTGGCATCACTGTAGTTGATTTGGGGGCTGCGCCTGGCGGCTGGTCGCAGGTCACCAGTCGGGTGATCGGTGACAAGGGGCGCTTGATCGCTTCAGATATTCTGGAGATGGACAGCATCCCCGACGTTACCTTTATCCAGGGCGACTTTACCGATGATGCGGTGTTTGCACAGATTCTCGAAGCCATCGGCGAACACCCGGTAGACCTTGTGATTTCCGATATGGCCCCCAATATGAGTGGAGTAAGGGAATCGGATCAGCCGCGCGCGATGTACCTGTGCGAGCTGGCGCTGGATTTGTCGACTCGGGTGCTGCGGCCGGGTGGTGATTTTCTGATCAAGATTTTCCAGGGTGAAGGTTTTGATCTGTACCACAAGCAGGTGCGCCAGCTGTTCGACAAGGTGCAGATGCGCAAGCCGCTGTCCTCGCGTGACCGCTCCCGCGAGCAATATATGCTGGCGCGAGGCTTTCGCGGCCTCTGATGGTTGCAGGCTTTGCGGCGAATTGTGGTGGGGTTTTGCGGTCTCACAACAAATAAAGGGTTACAGACGGCGTCTGCCAGGGGTGGGCGTTGTGTAGTAAGTTAGATCGGTACATAACTGGTCGTCATGCGAAGTACGCTTCGACACGGGGCCTGCTTCAGAGGGTAGCTAATTGAACGACATGGCAAAGAATCTGGTCCTGTGGCTGATCATCGCCGCCGTCTTGGTGACGGTGATGAACAATTTTTCCAGCCCGACTGAGTCGAACAAACTCAACTATTCGCAGTTTATCCAGCAGGTTCAGGATGGCGGCGTTAAGCGGGTGACGGTGGATGGTTTCATCATCAGCGGTACCCGTACCGATGGTTCATCGTTCGAGACCGTGCGTCCGGCGATTCAGGACAATGGTCTGATCAAGGACCTGATGGACAACAACGTCGAGATCGTCGGCAAGCAACCTGAGCAGCAGAGCATCTGGACTCAGCTGCTGGTGGCCAGCTTCCCGATTCTGGTGATCATCGCGGTGTTTATGTTCTTTATGCGCCAGATGCAAGGTGGCGCAGGCGGCAAGGGCGGGCCGATGAGCTTCGGCAAGTCCAAGGCGCGCCTGCTCTCGGAAGATCAGGTCAAGACCACCTTTGCTGACGTCGCCGGTTGCGACGAGGCCAAGGAAGAAGTCAGCGAGCTGGTTGAATTCCTGCGTGATCCGGGTAAGTTCCAGCGCCTTGGCGGTCGTATTCCGCGCGGTGTGCTGATGGTTGGCTCGCCTGGTACCGGTAAAACCCTGCTGGCCAAGGCAGTTGCCGGCGAAGCCAAGGTGCCGTTCTTCACCATTTCCGGTTCGGACTTCGTGGAAATGTTCGTCGGTGTCGGCGCATCCCGTGTGCGCGACATGTTCGAACAAGCGAAAAAGCACGCGCCGTGCATCATCTTTATCGACGAGATCGACGCCGTGGGCCGTCATCGTGGCGCTGGCATGGGTGGCGGTCACGACGAGCGTGAGCAGACCCTCAACCAGTTGCTGGTCGAGATGGACGGCTTCGAAATGAACGACGGCATCATCGTGATTGCCGCCACCAACCGTCCTGACGTGCTCGACCCAGCCTTGCTGCGTCCGGGTCGTTTCGATCGTCAGGTGGTGGTCGGCCTGCCGGATATCCGTGGCCGCGAGCAGATTCTCAAAGTCCATATGCGCAAAGTGCCGATGGGCGAAGACGTCGCCCCAGCCGTGATTGCGCGCGGCACGCCGGGCTTCTCCGGTGCCGACCTGGCTAACCTGGTCAACGAGGCTTCGCTGTTCGCTGCCCGTGCCGGTAAGCGTGTAGTCGAGATGAAAGAGTTCGAGCTGGCCAAAGACAAGATCATGATGGGCGCCGAGCGCAAGACCATGGTCATGTCGGATAAGGAAAAGCTCAATACCGCCTTCCACGAAGCCGGTCACGCGATTGTCGGGCGCCTGGTGCCTGAGCATGACCCGGTCTACAAGGTGTCGATCATTCCGCGCGGTCGTGCCCTGGGGGTGACCATGTTCCTGCCCGAGGAAGACCGTTACAGCCTGAGCAAGCGTGCGCTGACCAGTCAGATCTGCTCGTTGTTCGGTGGCCGTATCGCCGAAGAAATGACCCTGGGCTTCGATGGCGTCACCACCGGTGCATCGAACGACATCATGCGCGCCACCCAGTTGGCCAAGAACATGGTCACCAAGTGGGGCTTGTCGGAAAAACTCGGCCCGATGATGTATGCCGAAGAAGAGGGTGAAGTCTTCCTCGGTCGCAGCATGGGCAGTAATCAGAGCAATGTTTCTGCCGAAACCGCCAAGATAATCGACCAGGAAGTACGCAGCATCATCGATGGCTGCTACAGCACGGCTCGTCGTCTGCTGGAAGAAAACCGCGACAAGCTGGATGCCATGGCGCAGGCGCTGATGAAGTACGAAACCATCGACGCCGAGCAGATTGAAGACATCATGAATGGCCTCGCGCCACGTGAGCCGAAAGGCTGGCAGGGCGGTGACGACAACAACGGCACGCCGACTGCGCCTGTTGAGGTCGCTGAGTCCACAGAGAAGCCAATTGGTGGCCCAGCCGCCGAGCTCTAAGGTTTTCCATGTCTGTTGCGCCAACCTTTGGCCGGCTGCCCTGTGGCAGCCGGTTTCTTGATTTAAGCCGTCCGCACGTGATGGGCATCCTCAACGTCACTCCCGACTCGTTCTCCGATGGTGGGCGCTATGGCCAGCGTGATGCGGCGTTGCGCCATGCCGAGGCGATGCTGCAGGCGGGTGCGACACTGATTGATGTGGGTGGCGAGTCGACGCGACCCGGTGCCCGCGCGGTTTCCCCGGTTGAGGAGCTGGAGCGGGTTGCGCCGGTCGTCGAGGCCATTGCTCGCGAGCTGGATGTGATCATCTCGGTGGATACCTCAACGCCAGCAGTTATCCGCGAAACTGCGCGGCTGGGCGCTGGCTTGATCAATGATGTGCGCTCATTGCAGCGCGACGGCGCCCTGGATGCGGCGGCGGATAGCGGCCTGCCGGTGTGCCTGATGCATATGCGCGGCGAGCCATCCACCATGCAGCAAAACCCTGAATACCCTGACGTCGTGGCAGAAGTGCGCGAGTTTCTGCTTGAGCGGCTGGCGGCCTGTGCGGCGGCTGGGATTGGCGCCGAGCGAGTCATTCTTGATCCGGGTTTTGGTTTTGCGAAAACCCTGGAGCACAATCTTTCGCTGTTCAAGCATTTGCAGGCGTTGCATGCGTTGGGTCGGCCGCTGCTGGTCGGGGTGTCGCGCAAGAGTATGATCGGCAAGGTGCTGGGCCATGAAGTGGGCGAGCGCCTGTATGGCAGCCTGGCCTTGGCTGCATTGGCACTGAGCAAGGGCGCGCACATCCTGCGGGTCCACGACGTGGCGCAAACGGTCGATGTCGTACGGATGATCGCCGCAGTTGAAGCGGCTGAATAAGTTAGAAGGAATTGTGGGATGGGTCGAAAATATTTTGGTACTGACGGTATTCGTGGGCGTGTCGGTGACTTTCCCATTACCCCGGAGTTCATGCTCAAGCTCGGCTGGGCGGCCGGGATGGCGTTTCGCAAGCAGGGTAAGTGCCGCATCCTGATCGGTAAGGACACGCGTATCTCCGGTTATATGTTCGAGTCCGCCTTGGAGGCGGGTCTGTCTGCGGCCGGCGCAGATGTGATGCTGCTCGGCCCGATGCCGACACCGGCAATCGCCTACCTGACTCGTACCTTTCATGCTGAGGCCGGAATCGTTATCAGTGCCTCGCACAATCCGCACCACGACAACGGCATCAAATTCTTCTCGGGGCAGGGCACCAAGCTGCCGGACGAAATCGAGCTGATGATCGAAGAGCTGCTCGATCAGCCGATGACGGTGGTGGAGTCTGAGCAGTTGGGCAAGGTCTCGCGGATCAATGATGCCGCCGGCCGCTATATCGAATTCTGTAAGAGCAGTGTGCCGACTAGCACCGATTTTTCCGGGCTGAAGATTGTTGTCGATTGCGCCCATGGCGCGGCCTACAAGGTGGCGCCTAGCGTATTTCGCGAGTTGGGCGCACAGGTAACGGTGCTGTCGGCGCAGCCCAATGGCTTGAATATCAATGACAACTGCGGCTCGACCCACGTCGAGGCGCTACAGGCTGAAGTGCTGGCGCAGCAGGCTGATCTGGGTATCGCCTTCGACGGTGATGCGGATCGCGTGTTGATGGTCGATCATGCCGGTGCGGTGGTTGATGGTGATGAGTTGCTGTTTATCATCGCCCGTGACCTGCAGCAGCGCGGCAAGCTGCAGGGCGGGGTGGTCGGCACGCTGATGAGCAACCTCGGGCTGGAGCTGGCCCTGGCTGATCTGGGCATTCCCTTTGTGCGGGCCAAGGTGGGCGACCGCTACGTGATTGCCGAGTTGCTGTCGCGCAACTGGCAGTTGGGTGGGGAGAACTCCGGCCATCTGGTGTGTTTCCAGCACACCACGACGGGTGATGCGATCATCGCTGCGCTGCAGGTGCTGATGGCGCTCAAGCGCCGTGAGCAGACCCTGGGTGAGGCGCGTCTGGGTATGCAGAAGTGTCCGCAGGTACTGGTAAACGTACGCTTTGCCGGTGGCGTTGACCCGCTCGAGCATCCTGCCGTACAGCAGGCTAGCGCGCGGGTAACCGAGCAAATGGCCGGGCGTGGTCGGGTGCTGCTGCGTAAATCCGGCACCGAGCCGTTGGTGCGGGTTATGGTCGAGGGTGATGATGAAGGCCAGGTGCGCGGCTATGCCGATGAATTGGCTAAAGTTGTTGCGGATGTATGTGCTTGATTCGGCTTGCCAGTCGGGTAGCTGTTGGGTAACATCTGCGCCCTCTTTGACCGACGAGGTAAAGCATGCGTCGCCCAATGGTTGCTGGTAACTGGAAAATGCACGGTACCCGCGCCAGCGTAGCAGAGCTGATCAACGGTCTCAGTCAGCAGGTGTTGCCTGCTGATGTCGATGTAGTAGTTTTCCCGTCGTGTTTGCATCTTGGTCAGGTGGTTGATGGTCTGGCAGGCAAGGCTGTTGCAGTCGGTGCGCAAGATTGCGCGACCCAGGCGCAACAAGGTGCCTTGACGGGCGAGGTGGCGGCAAGTCAGTTGCATGACGCGCGCTGTTCGCTGGTACTGGTCGGTCACTCCGAGCGTAGATCGCTGTTGGGTGAAGGCGATGAAGTAGTGACGCGCAAATTTGCGGCGGCGCAGTCTTCAGGTTTGCTTCCGGTGCTGTGTGTCGGTGAGACCCTGGCCCAGCGTGAAGCGGGGCAGACACTTGAAGTGGTTGCTGCGCAGTTGTCTGCCGTGACCGCTGCGCTGGGTGTTGAGGTGTTTGCGCGTGCAGTCATTGCCTATGAGCCGGTTTGGGCTATTGGCACGGGTCTGACCGCATCGCCTGCGCAGGCGCAGGAAGTGCATGCGGCAATTCGCGCGCAGTTGGCGGCGAAAAGCCCTGAGTTGGCGGGCAAGGTAAGAATTCTTTATGGTGGCAGCGTCAAGGCCGCCAGTGCAGCCGAATTGTTCGGTATGCCGGATATCGATGGGGGGCTTGTGGGTGGAGCCTCTCTGAATGCGGATGAATTCGGTGCGATCTGTCGCGCCGCAGGAAGCTAAAGAAATGCTGGAAACAGTTATCGTTGTTCTTCATCTGCTGGGTGCTATCGGTGTTGTTGCGCTGGTTTTGCTGCAGCAGGGTAAAGGTGCGGACGCAGGTGCCTCGTTTGGTGCGGGTGCTTCTTCTACCGTGTTTGGTAGCCAAGGAACTACTACCTTTCTGAGTCGCGTTACTGCTATACTCGCCACCGCTTTTTTCATGACTAGCTTGGGTTTAGCGTTCTTTGCTAAAGACAAAGCTGATGGTATGGCTCAGGTCGGTTTGCCTGATCCAGCAGTCTTGGAAGTACAACAGGCTAAGCCAGCTGTTGAAGATGTACCTGTTCTTGATGCAACTAAGCCGGCTATCGAAGCGGCGGACGTACCTCAGGCTCCAGAGCAGCAGTAATACGCAGTAAGTTGTACGCAATAAACGATTTTGCCGAGGTGGTGGAATTGGTAGACACGCTACCTTGAGGTGGTAGTGGCCATAGGCTGTAGGGGTTCGAGTCCCCTCCTCGGTACCAATTTTCAGAAAGGCCCGCTCGAAGCGGGCCTTTTTGTTGCTGGAGTGTCGATTGACCCTGCTTGGGGTTCGGTCGTATAATCCGGCCCCAGCTTTGATGTGGGATTGAGCAGCAAGGTCGCTCCTCGGATGTTGAATCCGAAGCTGGCTGGGTAAAACCAGCCCCCGCATTGAGTTGCAGAGGAGCCCCTTTTAAGGGGCTTTTTGCTAGCTGGGTGACAGCTTTGCCGGCCTTTAGAGGGCGGTTCGATGATGGGCGATTCGCCCATTTTTTATTTTTACAGCATGCGCGAGGGGTTCAGGTGTCGAGCAAGCTAGAACAGTTGCAGGCCTTGGTGGCCCCGGTAGTCGAGGCTCTTGGCTACCAATGTTGGGGTGTCGAGTTCCTGTCACAAGGGCGGCATTCTCTGCTGCGAATTTATATTGATAAACAGCCTGGCGGTGTGTTGATTGAAGACTGTGAAATTGTCAGTCGGCAAATCAGCGGTGTACTCGATGTCGAGGACCCAATCAGCGCCGAGTACACCCTTGAGGTGTCCTCGCCAGGTATGGATCGGCCGCTGTTCACCCTTGAACAGTTCGCCAACCATGCCGGTGAGCAAGTGAAGATCAAGCTGCGTTCGCCTTTTGAAGGGCGGCGCAACTTCCAGGGCCTTCTGCGCGGTGTGGAAGAGCAGGACGTGGTAGTGCAGGTGGATGACCATGAGTTCCTGTTGCCGATCGACATGATCGACAAGGCCAACATTATCCCCAGGTTTGATTGAGACGCGGATCCCGCGCTACCTGTGCGAATTGCGCAGGTAGCGCGGATAGCGCAGATCCAATGGATTGCGAAAGGCGAGGCGTACGATGAGCAAAGAAGTACTGCTGGTTGTTGAGTCGGTATCCAATGAAAAGGGCGTGCCGGCCAGCGTGATTTTTGAGGCGCTGGAGCTGGCTTTGGCCACGGCTACCAAAAAGCGTTTTGAAGATGAAGTGGAGTTGCGTGTGGCGATCAATCGTCAGACCGGCAACTACGAAACATTCCGCTGCTGGACAGTGGTTGAAGAAAGTGACTTTGATGATCCTGCACACCAGGTCACCACTGACATGCCGCGCGCAGTCGAAGCCAACGCGAAAGTTGGTGAAGTGCTGGAAGAGAAGATCGAGTCCATCGAATTCGGTCGTATCGCCGCGCAAACTGCCAAGCAAGTGATTGTGCAGAAAGTCCGCGAAGCTGAGCGTGCTCAGGTGGTCGAGGCTTACCGCGAGCGCCTGGGTGAAATCATCTCCGGCACCGTGAAGAAAGTCACCCGTGACAGCGTGATCGTTGATCTGGGTAACAACGCTGAAGCCATGCTGGCCCGCGAAGACATCATCTCCCGCGAAACTTTCCGGGTAGGTGTGCGCCTGCGTGCGCTGCTCAAGGAAATTCGTACCGAGAACCGCGGCCCGCAGCTGATCCTCTCGCGTACCGCGCCGGAAATGCTGATCGAGCTGTTCCGCATCGAAGTGCCGGAAATCGCTGAAGAGCTGATTGAAGTCATGGGTGCGTCCCGTGATCCAGGTTCGCGCGCCAAACTGGCCGTGCGTTCCAAAGATAAACGCATCGACCCGCAAGGTGCCTGTATCGGCATGCGCGGTTCGCGCGTGCAGGCGGTCTCCGGCGAGTTGGCGGGCGAGCGTGTGGATATCGTGCTGTGGGATGACAATCCCGCGCAGTTCGTGATCAATGCCATGTCGCCGGCCGAAGTTGCCGCCATCATCGTCGACGAAGATGCCCATGCCATGGACATCGCCGTCGGCGCCGACAACCTTGCTCAGGCCATTGGCCGCGGCGGTCAGAACGTGCGCTTGGCCAGTCAGTTGACTGGCTGGACCTTGAACGTGATGACCGAGGCGGACATTCAGGCCAAGCAGCAAGCTGAAACAGGCGACATCTTGCAGCGCTTTATCGACGAGCTGGAAGTTGACGAAGAGCTGGCCCAGGTGTTGGTCGAAGAGGGCTTCACCAGCCTTGAAGAGATCGCCTACGTACCGATGGAAGAAATGCTCAGCATTGATGGCTTTGACGAGGATATCGTCAACGAGCTCCGCGCCCGTGCCAAAGATCGCCTGCTGACTAAAGCCATCGCCAACGAGGAAAAGCTGGCAGATGCCCACCCAGCCGAAGACTTGCTCTCGCTTGAGGGGATGGATAAGGCGCTTGCGCATGAACTGGCAGTGCGCGGCGTTGTTAACCGCGAAGACCTGGCCGAGCAGTCGATTGATGACCTGCTCGACATCGACGGTATCGACGCTGAGCGTGCCGGCAAGTTGATCATGGCCGCCCGAGCCCATTGGTTCGAGTAAGTAGTTGCGGCCTGAGGAGAGAAATACATGACGCACGTCACGGTGAAAGAACTGGCCCAAGTGGTCAATACGCCGGTTGAACGCCTGCTGCAGCAAATGAGTGAGGCAGGTTTGCCGCACAAAAGTGCCGAGCAAGCGGTGACCGACAGCGAGAAGCAGGCCCTGTTGGCTCATCTCAAGAGCAGTCACGGCGACAGCAAAACAGAAGAGCCGCGCAAGATTACCTTGCAGCGCAAGACCACCAGCACCCTGCGGGTTGCCGGCAGCAAGACCATCAGCGTTGAAGTGCGCAAGAAGAAGACCTTCGTTAAGCGCAGCGCTGAAGAAATTGAAGCTGAAAAGCAGCGTGAACTGGCTGAACAGCGCGCTGTAGCTGAAGCCGCCAAGGCCAAAGCGGACGAAGAAGCCAAGCGTCGCGCCGCAGAAGAAGCACTGCGCCCGGCACCTGCAGCTGGCGAGGCGGTAGTTGCAGCGGCTCCGGCTGTAGTGGTTGAGTTGCCAGTGATGGCTGCTCCTGCGGCAGACGAGCGTAAGAAAGATGAGCCGCGCCGCCCAGATAAAGTGCGCAATGATGATGCCGATCGTCGTGGTGGTGAGCGCAAGACCACCCAGCATCGTCCGACCGTCAAGGAAAAGGCTCCGGCGCCACGTGTTGCCCCGCGCTCCATTGACGAAGAAAGCGATAGCTTCCGTCGTGGCGGTCGCGGCAAGGCCAAGCTGAAGAAGCGTAACGCTCACGGCTTCCAGAGCCCGACGGGTCCGATCGTGCGTGAAGTGAAGATTGGCGAGACCATCACTGTGGGCGATCTGGCTCAGCAGATGTCGGTCAAGGCCGCTGAAATCATCAAATTCATGTTCAAGCTGGGTACCCCTGCGACCATCAACCAGGTGCTGGATCAGGAAACTGCCCAGTTGGTTGCTGAGGAGCTGGGCCACAAGGTCATCCTGGTCAGCGACACGGCTCTGGAAGACTCCCTGGCGGAATCACTGAAGTTCGAAGGCGAGACCTTCTCCCGTGCACCGGTCGTGACCGTAATGGGCCACGTTGACCACGGTAAGACCTCGCTGCTCGACTATATCCGTCGCGCCAAGGTTGCTGCTGGCGAAGCCGGTGGTATCACCCAGCACATCGGTGCCTACCACGTAGAAACCGAGCGCGGCATGGTCACCTTCCTCGACACCCCAGGCCACGCCGCGTTTACCGCCATGCGTGCCCGTGGTGCCAAGGCGACCGATATCGTGATTCTGGTGGTTGCAGCGGACGACGGCGTGATGCCGCAGACCATTGAAGCCGTTCAGCATGCCCAGGCTGCTGGCGTGCCGCTGGTGGTCGCGGTGAACAAGATCGACAAGCCAGGTGCAGATCTGGATCGCATCCGTAGCGAACTGTCGGTGCACGGCGTTACGTCGGAAGAGTGGGGCGGTGATACGCCGTTCGTATCGGTGTCGGCGAAAGTCGGTACTGGTGTCGACGAGCTGCTCGAAGCCGTTCTGCTGCAGGCCGAGATCCTCGAACTGAAAGCCACGCCATCGGCTCCAGGCCGTGGTGTGGTGGTCGAATCGCGCCTCGATAAAGGCCGCGGGCCGGTGGCCACCGTACTGGTTCAGGACGGTACCCTGCGTCAGGGCGATATGGTGCTGATCGGTTCCAACTACGGTCGTATCCGCGCCATGCTCGATGAGAATGGCAAGCCGATCAAAGAAGCTGGCCCGTCGATTCCGGTCGAGATTCTCGGTTTGGACGGCACTCCGGATGCTGGCGACGACATGAGTGTGCTGGCTGACGAGAAGAAAGCCCGCGAAGTCGCGCTGTTCCGTCAAGGCAAATTCCGCGAAGTGAAACTGGCCCGTGCCCACGCCGGCAAGCTGGAAAACATCTTCGAGAACATGGGCCAGGAAGAGAAGAAGACGCTCAACATCGTCCTCAAATCCGACGTCCGTGGTTCCCTGGAAGCACTGCAAGGCTCGCTCGGCGGCCTGGGTAACGATGAAGTGCAAGTGCGTGTGGTCGGTGGCGGCGTCGGTGGTATCACCGAGTCCGATGCCAACCTGGCGCTGGCCTCCAACGCGGTACTGTTCGGCTTCAACGTGCGGGCCGATGCTGGCGCGCGCAAGATCGTCGAGCAGGAAGGTCTGGATATGCGTTACTACAACGTGATCTACGACATCATCGAAGACGTCAAGAAAGCCCTTACCGGCATGCTCGGCAGCGATGTTCGCGAGAACATCCTGGGTATTGCCGAAGTGCGTGACGTGTTCCGTTCGCCGAAATTCGGTGCGATTGCCGGTTGTATGGTGGTCGAGGGTACGGTTCATCGTAACCGTCCGATCCGCGTACTGCGCGACGACGTGGTGATCTTCGAAGGCGAGCTGGAATCCCTGCGTCGCTTCAAAGACGATGCCTCCGAAGTGCGTAACGGCATGGAGTGTGGTATCGGCGTGAAGAGCTACAACGACGTCAAGGTCGGTGACAAGATCGAAGTGTTCGAGAAAGTCCAAGTGGCTCGTAGCCTGTAAGCACGAGTCGCAACACGCAGCGCCCGGCCCCGCTTTTGCGCGGCCGGGCGTTTGCCGCTTTTAGGTCCGCTGCTTTTCCGAGCAGTGTGACGAGTGAAGGTAGTAGAAATGGCCAAAGAATTTAGCCGGGCCCAGCGCATCGGCGACCAGATACAGCGCGAACTGGCGCAGTTGATCCGCCTGGAAATCAAAGACCCGCGCCTTGGCGGTCTGGTGACCATCACGGCGGTGGAAGTCAGCCGTGACTCCAGCCATGCCAAGGTGTTTGTCACCATCATGGGTGGCGAGCCGCAAGAGGGCGTCGATCCCGTGGTGCAGAGCATCAAGGTGCTCAACGATGCCAGTGGCTTCCTGCGTATGCAGTTGGGTAAGGCGATGAAGCTGCGCAGCGTGCCGAACCTGCGTTTCCATTACGACGAGAGCGTGATTCGCGGTGCGCAGCTGTCAGCACTGATCGAACGTGCAGTCAGCGAAGACCGTCAGCACGCTGATGAACCCTAGGCCAAGGAGTAAGCGCGTGGCCCAGGTCAAACGTATTCGTCGTGCCGTCGATGGCATCATCCTGCTGGATAAACCCAAGGGCTTTAGCTCCAACGCGGCGCTGCAAAAGGTCCGTTGGTTGCTCAATGCCGAGAAGGCCGGGCACACCGGCAGCCTCGATCCCTTGGCCACTGGTGTACTGCCGCTGTGCTTCGGCGAGGCAACCAAGTTTTCCCAGTACCTGCTGGATGCCGACAAAGGCTACGAAACCCTGATGCAGCTGGGAGTCACCACCACCACCGCCGATGCCGAGGGCGAAGTGCTGGAGCGTCGTCCGGTGACCGTTGGTCGCGCCGATATCGAAGCGGTTCTGCCCGCTTTTCGTGGTGAAATCAGCCAGATACCACCGATGTACTCGGCGCTCAAGCGTGACGGCCAACCACTTTACAAGCTGGCCCGTGCCGGTGAAGTAGTGGAGCGCGAGCCGCGTTCTGTTACTATTGCGCGCCTGGAATTACTGGGCTGCGAGGCAGAGCAAGCGCGCCTGGCAGTTGATTGCAGCAAAGGCACGTATATCCGCACCTTGGTCGAAGACATCGGCCACCTGCTGGGTTGCGGTGCACACGTTGCAGAGCTGCGCAGAACCAAGGCCGGCCCCTTCGATTTGAGCCGCACCGTCACACTCGAAGAGCTGGAACGGGTGCATGGCGAAGGTGGCAATGAAGCGGTTGACCAGTTCCTGCAACCGGTCGACAGCGGTTTGCAACACTGGCCGCTGCTGCAGTTCTCCGAGCACAGTTCGTTCTACTGGCTGCAAGGCCAGCCGGTACGCGCCCCGGAAGCGCCGAAGTTCGGCATGGTGCGGGTGCAAGATCACAATGGTCGCTTTATCGGTATCGGTGAAGTGAGCGAAGACGGGCGCATTGCGCCGCGGCGATTGATTGCAACCAAAGCCTAGGCTGGTTGAGAGAGAATTCGGTCGGCATGACCGTAGCGCAGGCACGGGGTTTCGGCTCTGGTCTGCGTGTATCGAGGGTGGCTGTTAATAGGCACGGTCATACCTCACTTAAAAACACGGGAAGCGATTCCCGGCCTATTGAAACTGTTGCACTGCAGCAGTTTCTTAACTGAGAGGATTGCCCCATGGCACTCAGCGTTGAAGAAAAAGCCCAGATCGTAACTGACTACCAGCAAGCTGCTGGCGACACCGGTAGCCCGGAAGTGCAAGTTGCACTGCTGTCCGCCAACATCAACAAGCTGCAAGGCCACTTCAAGGCCAACGGTAAAGACCACCACTCGC
>NZ_JBAQLP010000121.1:0-20264 GCF_049301935.1 Pseudomonas sp.
ACCCCGCACCTTGCGATGCCTCGTTCCATTGTCGAAGGCGCTCTTGATTCAGCCTTCTAGATTCACCCGGTGACACGGGTGGTTCCCACCAAGGGGAACAACTTCATTAAGCGACTTCGTGTCGCACTTCGACCTGGTTGTTGTCGATGGGCACGGCTCCATCCTCCAGGTAGCGCGTCAGCGCTACCCAGCGTTTGAGGCTGTAATCCAAGGCTTTTGCCGTGGCTGATCCGTTGGGCACAAGATCACGCTGGGCCAGCATCCAGTCATGCAGCGTATCGAGGATCGGTGAGGCCTTTTCCTGCCGTATTCGCCAACGCTCTTCATCGCTCATGTCCCATACCTGCCGCTCGATTTCGTATAAACCGCCCATCGCGTGCAGTGCCTGTTCGGCCAGCTGGCTTTTGTTTGCCGCATGAAGATCGAAGAACTTGCGGCGGGCGTGGGCCATGCAGCCAATTTCGGTGATGCCCTGCTCGAAGCTGGCCTTGTAACCGGCGAAGTCGTCGCAGACCAGCTTGCCATTCCACTGACCCAGAAAATTGCGCGCATGCTCACCAGCACGGCTGGGGCTGAAGTCGTACACCACGGCCTTCAGATCGGTGAAGGGCGTGGTGCTGTAGGCCCAGACGTAAGCCCGATGGGTTTTCTTCTCGCCTGGGGTGAGCATTTGCACCGGGGTTTCGTCAGCGTGGATCACGCGTTGGGCCAGCACGGCTTCGCGCAGGGCATCGACCAGCGGCTGGAGTTGCACGCCGGTTTGTCCGACCCACTGCGCCAGTGTCGAGCGGGCGATGGCCAGGCCGGCACGGCCAAAGATTTTCTCCTGCCGGTACAGCGGCAGGTGGTCGGCGAATTTGGCCACCATCACGTGAGCCAGGAGGCCGGCGGTGGGGATGCCCTTGTCGATCACCTGGGCCGGCACGGGGGCCTGGATCAGGGTTTCGCACTGGCGACAAGCCCATTTGCCACGCACGTGCTGCTCAACGGTGAACACGCCCGGGGTGTAATCCAGCTTTTCGCTGACGTCTTCACCGATGCGTTGCAGCTGGCAGCCGCAGGCGCACTGGGTGTTCTCTGGCTCGTGACGAATCACGGTGCGCGGAAATTGCGCGGGCAGCGCTGTGCGCTTGGGTTGTTGGCGCGGTTCGGCTGGAGCAACCGGAGGATTGATGGCTTTCAACTCCGCCTCGATGGCGGCGATGTCGGTGTCGAGCAGGTCATCCAGCAGGCTGCCCTGGGCAGGGCTCAGCTGCTCGCTGCGCTTGGCGAATTTGTGCCGCTTGTACCAGGCGATTTCGTGGGTGAGCTGCTCGATGATAGTCTGATCACGGTGGATCTTTTTGCCCATCGAATCGACCTGCGTGAGCAACTGCGCGGCCAGGGCGCGCAGTTGCTCAGCTGTCAGTTGGTCGAGATTGGGCGAGGAGTTCATGCCGCTGATTGTGCCAGAGCAGGCGCTCGGCGCAGATACACCGATGGGCTAATGGCCGGTGCTACAGCACTGTGATTGCGCCGGCTGCACCAACGCGCTGCCAGGGCAAACCCAGAACCAGCGCCTGAAGTTGCTCGCCGTCGAGCTCGACCTCCGCGCCGTGGCGGATGCCTGGCCAGTGAAACTTGCCCTGGTTCAATCGCCGTGCGGCCAGCCAGATACCCACGCCGTCATGCACCAGGACTTTCATGCGGTTGGCGCGTCGATTGGCGAAGAGATAGGCGCAGTGGGGCTTCGCTGCACCGAACACCGCCACCACGCGGGCCAACGCGGTTTCCGTACCCGCGCGCATGTCCATGGGCTCGGTGGCGAGCCAGATGCTATCGATGCGGATCACTGGGTGAGACCACGGACAAAGCGGGCGCATCCCTCAGGATCGGAGGCTGGCCATTTCACGGTGATCGCTTGCTCGCCAAGCGGTAGCTCGATCATCACCGATGCTTCAGTCGAGCGTTTAGGCGCAGCCCTCACTGGAACGAACGCCGGCAACGCAGCTGGCAGTTGATCTCGATAAAGCGGTAGCCACTTGCGAATGACGTTGGCGTTGATGCCGTGGCGGATGGCAACGCTGGAGACGGTCGCACCGGGTTGCAGGCACTCCTGAACAACCTGGGCCTTGAATGGTTTGGGGTAAGAGCTTCGTTGGCGCATGGGAGTCCCGGCGATAAGGGCTATCGCGTCCGCTTAAAAATACGCGGACACCATCGCCCTTAATGCTGGAGTTCGGAAGGTGACTTGGCTGGACGCTTACGCTTGGCGTGGGGCAGGAGAGTGCAGGGGGATGATGTAGGGGGGGCTGGTAACCACTGCCGAACTCCAGTAATACATTCTGGCTTCGTATTATGGCGCTGGAGTTGTCTCAGTTTTCTTAGCGGTCAGCTCAGAAATCAGTAGCTCTGGCGATTTCTGCTGTGGGTCACAGGATATCTTGCTGAACGTATAGCCCATCTTCTCATCCGGCATAGCGAGCGCTGCTCGCTTGTACTTCAGCACGGCGATGCTTGCGTCACCGGCGTCTGGCAAGCCGCAGTAGGATGGTGGCAGCAAGAAAGCCGAATAGGCGATAGCACCGTTGAGCCGTTTCTCATAGAAGCTCTTCTTGAGAATTCCGCTGCTCATGGTGAGCAAAATAATACTGAAATAGGCTATAGCCATCCAGGCACATACATGGCTACCGGATGCAAAGTCGAACTTAGTGCCTTTTCCCTTCTTCCAGTCTTGGTAGATGCCCCAGATCAGCACCAACACTGTCAGCGGGATGCTGATGAAGCCAACGACAAACGAAACTGCTAGAAGCCAGATGGTTGGCGTCAGGATGAAGGTAAGGAACATCTGTGCCCCTGGTAGTTCCTGTGCGGGAAGACCGGTGAGCTCAGAGATGGCCATGTCTGATTGGATTTTGGAGGTGGTGACGATACAGACGGTTAGTAGCGCACCTATGTACTTCAAAAGGCTTTTGTACTCAGCAACCGTCGGTGTCAGGTCCCAGTAAAACCAGAGGTAAGCTGCCGCTGTGATACAGGTTGCGGTTAGCAGCATCAGTCCAATAGGTTGTTGTGGTTTCCAGCCTGTCAGTTGGCTGATGCCGGTGACGGCATACAGAACGAGTAGTAGCCCCACGAACAGTGCCATCGAGTACTGTTGGGCTTTCCACCTCTTTATCTGCAGGTACCAAGCTAGCTTCTCCGGAGAAGATCGGACGTTGGCTATGTGTCCGAGCAAGGCTGAAGTGGCAGAAATGAACACGAGTACTAGGGCGAATTCGAGCATAGAGCTTCCTTTGTGGCATTGAGGGTGGTGCCGGATCGCAGGTCATCGACCAGTTGGCGGACTTCTCAATTACTGTATATCTAGACAGTATTGTACGGAACCCCCTCCACCTCACTTTTTTATCCTTGCTCGCGGCGGGGCCAGCCCCTGCGTCTTACAGGCCTTGGTGCCCGTGCTGGATAACATCGAACAACGGCGTATAAACGCGTAGCCAAGGTGCACGCATAGGTACCGAGAATTTGGATCTTCACTTCCGAGTGCTTGAGCAAAAGGGGCAGGGTAGAAGCACATCTCCGTCGAAGGATGCTCCAACAAACCCATCACTTTCGGGCCCACAGAGCATCAAAAGGACTACTGGTAGACCCCCAGCTCGACTCGTCCTAGGTAGTCTTCAATTGCTCTAAATCCAAGTGGGTTTCCACCAACGTGAGCGGAACAAGATCTGCCAGGTGTCTACAGGGTTTTTGAAGCCATTCTTCGGCAAGCGGCTGACTGCCAAAAACCGTGGTTGCGTACTCAAAAACCTTGGCGAACTGAAAGGCTACTGAGTTCTGTGAAGCATTGAGTCCTGAGGTCCCGTCATCAGTCTTTTTTGGCTTCGACTTGTCCAAAATTCGATCAATGACCTTATGCATAGAGCTTGGAAATGGAGACCATGGCACGGACGTCTTGCAGTGCGAAACCATCTTTTTCCAGCAAGAAAATGCTGAGTTGGCTCAGTTGGTCGGTTCTGACCTGAGTCAGATAATCCGTTGGCTTCCGAACCTCGGAAGGTGAAATGGCCATCTGGGCATGAGGAGAAACCATAGGGTTCACTTGTCACGTTGGGTGATGGAGTGGGTTTAGGTCTGATCCATTCTAGGTGGACTGAAAGCGCAAGGCTTGCGTGCTTCAGGCTGGTCGTGTGGAGAGGAAATTTCGAAATTGAGTATTTTCGGGCGAGATTGTTCTAAATTTTCGCTAATAAATCCGAAGTGCTTGCGAGTCTCATGGGAAAAGTTTCGAACTTCCGAAGTCGCGAGCTTGTGTAAGTTGCCAACCCTTTACAGCTGTTGTCAGCCACCAGCGCCACATATGTTATTTAACATAATATACATTATGCGAAGCCTTAGGAGATTTCCCTAGGTCCAACCCTACGCAGAAAATAGCTCTGCGCAGGTGTTCGTATAATGTGAGTTATGTTTAACGCGCACTGAGATCCAGCAACACGCGGCCACGGCTTGGACAGGTTTCCATATAGCGATGCGCTTCGACTACCTCGTCGAAGCTGAACACCTTGTCGATCAGCGGCTTGAGCAATCCGTCTGCAGTCAACTGATTGATGTTTTGCACGGCCTTGGCCACTGCCGCCTGATCCTGCGGAATGTTCAGTTCTTCCTTGCCGGTGAAGTTGCCGATGCAATGCACGAAGAACTGGATGTTCTTCTGGAACGCTGCGCAGGCTGGGAATGGCGTTTCATTGCCGCCTTGCAGGTCGAACAGGATCAAGCGGCCACGCGGCGCAATGGCATCGCCCAGCAGGCACATCTGTGGGCCGCCGAGTGCGTCCATTACCACATTCACGCCACGGCCATCGGTCAGCTTGCTGACGCGGCTGACCAGATCCTGCTCCTCGGTGAGGATGATGTGATCGGCGCCCAACTGCTTGAGAAAATCTCTGTCTTCAGCAAAGGCTGTGGCGGCAATTACCGTGGCGCCGAGGGCTTTGCCCATCTGCACGATATACGGGCCCCAGCAGCGGCTGGCGGCGGTTACCAGTACGCTTTCGCCAGGCTGCAAACGGGCCAGTTCGCTGAAGCCGAACCAGCCGACCATCGAGGGCAGATAGTGCACGGCGGCCTGTTGCGCGGTCAGGTTGTCCGGGTAACGCGCTAGAGAGCTGCGCGGCAATACCACCTGCTCGGCGTAACTGGGATAACGATTGGCGCTGTGCCCCGGGAAGCTGGCTACCCGGTCGCCCACGGCCAGGTCGGTAACCCCGTCGCCGACTGCCAGCACCACGCCGGCTAGTTCGTGGCCCAGGCCTGCCGGTAATTGCGCCGGGGTATTGGCCAGGTTCTGTCGCCAGAGCACGTCGTACCAGCTGACGCCCACAGCCTCAACACCGACCAGTACTTCACCTGCGGCCGGCGCAGGGGTTGCACGTTCTTCGATCTTGAGGACATCGGCCTCACCAAACTCATGGAAACGAACTATGCGGGACATCGCAAACCTCTTCGGTTGACCCATTCAGGTCGCGGCAGCTGTCTGGCATTTCTGCGCTATCGCTATACAGGTGTGGCGACCCCTTATGGCCACGGACTTTATCCGGGCTTTGCCAGCAATTCCACCGCTCGGGGCTGATATTCACCATGCTTGTCGATGATGATGAGCCACAAACACATCATTTACCCGGGCATATTGCCTGGCGACAGCATTCGGCATTAGCCTGAGTCGCGCGCAAAACCGCAGCCACTCCAGAATGGACACCGGATGAACCGTAACGATCTTCGCCGCGTCGATCTCAACCTGCTGATCGTCTTCGAAACGCTGATGCATGAACGCAGCGTGACCCGTGCGGCGGAAAAACTGTTTCTCGGCCAGCCGGCCATCAGCGCTGCCCTCGCCCGTTTGCGCAGCCTGTTTGACGACCCGCTGTTCGTCCGTACCGGCCGCAGCATGGAGCCTACCGCGCGGGCCATGGAGATCGCCGCCCTGCTCTCGCCAGCGCTGGATTCGATCTCCACTGCGGTCAGCCGCGCCGCCGAGTTTCACCCGGCCACTAGCACTGCAGTGTTTCGCATCGGCCTGTCGGATGATGTCGAATTCGGCTTATTGCCGCCGCTGATCAAGCGCCTGCGCGCCGAAGCGCCGGGGGTGGTGCTGGTGATTCGGCGCACCAACTATTTACTGATGCCGTCGCTGCTGGCCTCTGGCGAGATTTCCGTGGGCGTCGCCTACACCGATGAACTACCGGCCAATGCCAAGCGCAAGGTGCTGCGGCGTAGCAAACCGAAACTACTGCGTGCCGATACGGCCCCTGGGCCACTCAGCCTGGATGATTTTTGCGCGCGGCCCCACGCGCTGGTGTCCTTTGCGGGCGACCTCGGTGGCTTTATCGATGAAGAACTGGAAAAACTCGGGCGCAAGCGCCGGGTGGTCCTCGCCCTGCCCCAGTTCAACGGCCTGGGTACCCTGCTCTCCGGCACCGATATTATCGCCACGGTTCCGGACTACACCGCTGCCGCGCTGACCTCCGCTGGCGGCGTGCGCGCCGAGGAGTTGCCGCTGCCGGCGCAAACCTTCGAGCTGCATATGGCCTGGCGCGGCGCCCAGGACAATGACCCGGCGGAACGTTGGCTGCGTTCGCGCATTCAGATGTTCTGCGGCGATCCGGACAGCCTGTAACGCCCGTCCGTAATCCATATATGGGTTACGGACGTAGGATAGGTTGAGCGCAGCGATACCCATCGGCCCATGGGTATCGCCTACGGCTCAATCCATCCTACGTGTGCATTGATACAAACCTTCACATCATCATCCCTGGTGATACTTATCTTCGAATCGTTCGATTCGTTGTCACCAGCGGCCCTGCGCACACTTCGCCCATTCACAAATCCGACTGGCGGAGTCTTATATGCAACAGTCAAACAGCCTTACCTGGCGCCTGCCCTTGGTTATTGCCGCCAGCCTGGTGCTTAGCGCCTGCGGCCAGGCGCCCGAAGCCATGTCGCAGATGCCAGCGGCCAAGGTCAGCGTCGCCGAGGTGCTCGAACAACCGATCAACGAATGGGATGAATTCACCGGCCGTCTGGAAGCGCCAGAGTCGGTGGAAATTCGCCCAAGGGTGTCCGGTTTCGTCGATAGCGTGGCCTTTAATGAAGGCAGCCTGGTGAAAAAAGGCGACCTGCTGTTCCAGATTGACCCACGGCCGTTCCAGGCCGAGGTCAAACGCCTCGAAGCCCAGCTGCAGCAGGCTCGCGCCAGCCAGGCGCGGACCCAGAGCGAAGCCAATCGCGGCGAGCGCCTACGCCAGAGCAATGCCATCTCCGCCGAACTGGCCGACGCTCGCGCTAGCGCCGCGGCAGAAGCCAAGGCCGCAGTGGCCGGCATTCAGGCAGAGCTGGATAACGCCCGCCTCAACCTCAGTTTCACCCGGGTTACCGCGCCCATTGATGGCCGCGTCGGCCGGGCGCAAATCACCGCCGGCAACCTGGTCAATGCCGGGCAAAGCCTGCTGACCACCCTGGTCAGCACAACCCGGGTGTACGCCTATTTCGATGCCGATGAGCGGGTGTTCCTCAAATATGTCGAGCTGGCGCGCCAGGCCGGCGGTCAGGCCCGCGATGCCAGCCCGGTATACCTGGGCCTGTCCAGCGAGGACGGCCACCCGCACCTGGGGCAGCTGGATTTTCTCGACAATCAGGTCAACCCGCAAACCGGCACCATCCGTGGCCGTGCGGTATTCGACAATGCCGACGGCCAGTTCACACCGGGGCTTTACGCCCGTCTGAAACTGGTCGGCAGCGGCCAATACGCCGCCGCGCTGATCAAGGATGAAGCGGTCGGTACGGACCTGGGCAAGAAGTACGTGCTGGTGCTCGATAAGGACAACGCCGTGCAGTACCGCGCCGTTGAGTTGGGACCGAAGCTGGAAGGCCTGCGCATCGTGCGTAGCGGTCTGGCCAAGGGCGAGAAGATCGTGGTCAACGGTCTGCAGCGCGCCTTCCCCGGCTCCACGGTTGACCCGCAAAGCGTGCCCATGGCCGATGAAAAGACCCAGGCACTGCTGACCGAGCAACGTCAGGCCATCGAACGCCAGAACAGCCGCCGGGTTGCTGCGAAAAACAGCCCCGCCAACACTGCGCCCCGCGGCTAATAGGTAGAAGACCATGAATTTCTCGCAATTCTTTATCCAGCGGCCGATCTTCGCCGCCGTGCTCTCGCTGTTGATCCTGATCGGCGGGGCCATCTCGCTGTTCCAGCTGCCGATCAGCGAATACCCGGAAGTGGTGCCGCCTACCGTGGTGGTGCGCGCCACCTTCCCTGGTGCCAACCCCAAGGTGATCGGCGAAACCGTCGCCTCGCCGCTGGAGCAGGCAATTACCGGTGTGGAGGGCATGCTCTATATGTCGTCCCAGGGCACTGCCGACGGCAAGATGACCCTGACCCTGACCTTCGCCCTCGGCACCGATCTGGACAAGGCCCAGGTGCAGGTGCAGAACCGCGTCTCCCGCACCATGCCGACCCTGCCCGGCGAAGTGCAGCGCCTCGGCGTGACGGTGGACAAGGCCTCGCCCGACCTGACCATGGTGGTGCACCTGACCTCGCCGGACGACCGTTACGACATGCTGTATCTGTCCAACTACGCCGCGCTCAACGTCAAGGATGAGCTGGCACGGCTGGATGGCGTGGGTGATGTACAGCTGTTTGGTCTGGGCAACTACTCGTTGCGTGTCTGGCTCGATCCGAACAAGGTCGCCTCGCGCAATCTGACTGCCAGCGATGTGGTTAACGCCATCCGCGAACAGAACCGTCAGGTCGCCGCCGGTTCCCTCGGTGCGCCGCCCTCGGACGCTGGCAACAGCTTCCAGCTGTCGATCAACACCCAAGGCCGTCTGGTGACTGAGGAAGAGTTCGAGAACATCATCATCCGCGCCGGTGAAAACGGTGAAATCACTCGCCTGAAGGACATCGCACGTATCGAGCTGGGCTCCAGCCAGTACGCCCTGCGCTCCTTGCTCAACAACAAGCCGGCGGTGGCCATCCCGGTATTCCAGCGCCCCGGTTCCAACGCCATCGAGATTTCCGATGCGGTGCGTGCGCGCATGGCCGAGCTGAAGCAGAGCTTCCCGCAGGGCGTGGACTACGAGATCGTCTATGACCCGACCATCTTCGTGCGCGGCTCCATCGAGGCGGTGGTACATACCCTGCTCGAAGCCATCATCCTGGTGGTGCTGGTGGTGATTCTGTTCCTGCAGACCTGGCGCGCGTCGATCATCCCGCTGGCTGCCGTGCCGGTGTCGTTGATCGGCACCTTCGCCGTGATGCACATGTTCGGCTTCTCGCTCAATGCGCTGTCGCTGTTCGGTCTGGTGCTGGCCATCGGCATCGTGGTGGACGACGCCATCGTGGTGGTGGAAAACGTCGAACGGAATATCGGCCTGGGTAAAACTCCGGTAGAGGCCACCAAGCAGGCAATGAAGGAAGTCACCGGGCCGATCGTCGCCACCGCCCTGGTGCTGTGCGCGGTGTTTATCCCCACGGCGTTTATTTCCGGGCTTACCGGTCAGTTCTACCAGCAGTTTGCGCTGACCATTGCCATCTCGACCGTGATCAGCGCCTTCAACTCGCTGACCCTTTCGCCTGCCCTGGCCGCCGTGCTGCTGAAAAGCCACGACGCGCCGAAAGACCGCTTCTCCAAGGTGCTCGACAAGCTATTTGGCGGCTGGTTGTTCAACCCGTTCAACCGCCTGTTCGACCGCGCCAGCCATGGCTATGTCGGCACGGTGAAGCGCGTGCTGCGCGGCAGCGGCATCGCCCTGTTCGTCTACGCCGGGCTGATGGGCCTGACCTACCTGGGCTTTGCCACCACGCCCACAGGCTTTGTGCCGGCGCAGGACAAACAGTACCTGGTCGCCTTCGCCCAGCTGCCGGATGCGGCGACCCTGGACCGCACCGAAGACGTGATCAAGCAGATGTCGGCAATCGCCGGCCAGCACCCCGGTGTAGAAAACACCGTGGCCTTCCCCGGCCTGTCGATCAACGGCTTCACCAACAGCCCGAACAGCGGCATCGTCTTCACGCCACTGAAGCCCTTTGATGAGCGCAGTGATCCCTCGATGAGCGCCAGCGCCATCGCCGCCGAGCTAAACGCGCAATTCAGCGAGATTCAGGACGCCTATATCGCCATCTTCCCGCCACCACCGGTGCAGGGCCTGGGCACCATCGGCGGCTTCCGCCTGCAAGTGCAGGACCGTGGCAACCTGGGTTACGACGAGCTGTACGTGCAAACCCAGAACGTCATCGCCAAGGCGCGTCAGTTGCCGGAGCTGGACCCGATGTCGGTGTTCACCAGCTACCAGGTGAATGTGCCGCAGATCGATGCCGCCATCGACCGCGAAAAGGCCAAGACCCACGGCGTGGCGATCAGCGACATCTTCGACACCATGCAGATCTACCTGGGTTCGCTGTACGCCAACGACTTCAACCGCTTTGGCCGTACCTATCAGGTCAACGTGCAGGCCGAGCAGCAGTTCCGCCTGGAGCCGGAGCAGATCGGCCAGCTCAAGGTGCGCAACAACCGTGACGAAATGGTGCCGCTGTCAGCGTTCCTTAAAGTCAGCGCCAGTTCCGGTCCGGATCGGGTGATGCACTACAACGGCTTCCTCACCGCCGAAATCAACGGCGCGGCAGCGCCCGGCTACAGCTCCGGCCAGGCCGAAGCGGCGATGGCCAAGCTGCTCAAGGAAGAACTGCCCAACGGCATGAGCTTCGAATGGACCGACCTGACCTACCAGCAGATTTTGGCCGGTAACAGCGCGATCTTCGTCTTCCCGCTCTGCGTGCTGCTGGCCTTCCTGGTGCTGGCTGCTCAGTACGAAAGCTGGAGCCTGCCGCTGGCGGTGATCCTGATCGTGCCGATGACCCTGCTGTCGGCCATCACCGGGGTGATCCTGGCCGGTGGCGACAACAATATCTTTACCCAGATCGGCCTGATTGTCCTGGTGGGCCTGGCCTGCAAGAACGCCATCCTGATCGTCGAATTTGCCAAGGAGAAACAGGAAGAAGGCATGGACCGCATCGCTGCGGTGCTGGAAGCCTGCCGCCTGCGTCTGCGGCCGATTCTGATGACCAGCTTCGCCTTTATCATGGGCGTGGTGCCCCTGGTGCTGTCTTCCGGCGCCGGTGCGGAAATGCGCCATGCCATGGGCGTGGCGGTGTTCAGCGGCATGCTCGGCGTGACCTTCTTCGGCCTGCTGCTGACGCCGCTGTTCTATGTGCTGATTCGCGCCTGTGTGGAGAAGCGCGAAGCGCAGAAAGTGGCGCGTTTGCAGGAGGCGCAGGTATGAAATCCCTTAACGCCAAGCCGCTGGCCATCAGCCTGTTGACCCTCACGCTGACAGCCTGCGCCGTCGGCCCAGACTACCAGGCCCCGATCACCGCGCCGGCCCAGCTAAGCAGCGCGCAAGGCAGTAGCTACGACCGTTCGCGCTTCGAAGCCAGCTGGTGGCAGCAGTTCGACGACCCAGTGCTCAACCAGCTGGTCGAGCAATCGCTCAAGGAAAACCGCCAGCTGCGCGTGGCCTTTGCCCGCCTGCGGGCGGCCCAGGCGATCCGCGATGACCTCGGCAACGACCAGTTGCCGACCATCACCAGCCGCGCCAGCGGTGAATTCGGCAAGGCCCAGCAACCCGGCGTTACCGAGCAGCGCGTGCGCGGCGAACGTTACGACCTGGGCCTGGACATGCTCTGGGAACTGGACCTGTTTGGCCGTATCCAGCGTCAACTGGAGGCCAGTGATGCCGAGCTGGACGTGGCCGAGGCGGATTACCAGCAGCTGCAGGTCAGCCTGATTGCCGAACTGGTGGATGCCTACGGCAGCCTGCGTGGCGCGCAACTGCGCGAACGCATCGCCCGCGCCAACCTGAAAAACCAGCAGGAATCGCGCGCCATCACCGAGCAACTGCGGGTCGCCGGCGTCGGTAGCCAACTGGATGTGCTGCGCAGCGATGCGCGTCTGGCCGGCACCGAAGCCAGCCTGCCGCAACTGCAGGCGCAGCAGCAGCGCGCCAAGCACCGCATCGCCACCCTGCTTGGCGAGCGCCCGGATCAATTGAGCGTGGACCTCTCGGCCCAGGAGCTGCCCGCCATCGCCAAGGCACTGCCAGTGGGCGACCCCGGCGAGTTGCTGCGCCGCCGTCCGGATATCCGCGCCGCCGAACGGCAACTGGCCGCTGCCACCGCGAATATCGGCGTGGCCACGGCGGATCTGTTTCCCAGAGTGAGTCTTAGCGGCTTTCTCGGTTTTACTGCCGGGCGTGGTTCGCAGCTGGGCGCATCGAAGGCGCAAGCCTGGGGCCTGGCGCCGACCATCAGCTGGGCGGCGTTTGATCTGGGCAGCGTGCGTGCACGCCTGCGCGGCGCCGAAGCCGAAGCCGATGGCGCGCTGGCCAACTATGAGCAGCAGGTGCTGCTGGCCCTGGAAGAATCGGCCAACGCCTTTAGCGATTACGGCAAACGCCAGCAGCGCCTGCTCGCCTTGCTGCGCCAGGTGGAGGCCAGCCGCGCCGCTGCCGAACAAGCCGCCGTGCGCTACCGCGAAGGTGAAGTGGACTTTCTTGTGCTGCTGGATGCCGAACGCGAACGGCTAAGCGCCGAAGACGCCCAGGCTCAGGCCGAGGTCGAGCTGTATCGCGGCATCGTCGCCATTTACAAGGCCCTTGGCGGCGGCTGGCAGCCTAACGCCTAACGTGCTTAACGACTCTCCCCCAGGTTGGTCTAGCCAACCCCTTCCCGCCCCACGGCAGTTGCTCCTTGCCGTGGGGCTTTTTTACGCAGCGCCATGCAGTTTTCTACGCACAAGTACGAGCAAGCAGCTCACTGCTATCGCGCCAAAACCTGTCTAGGAAGGATCGACCTTGCTGCGTCGCCACAGCCTGTACTACGGCACACGGCTGTGGGTTTGTGTAGTTCAAGCGGCCATAGTCAGCGCCAAGGGAGGGATGTGTAACGGTAAAAATCATGCCGAAACTGAGTCTTATTCGGCCTGATCCTTTTGTCGCGTCGCCTTAACGGCACTTAGGCATGACAACCCAAACATCACGATGGCCCCCACCGCAATCCATTGTGTAGGAACCTCCAGCAGAACAGCGCCATAAATTAGGCCGCCGATAAAGATAAGGGCACCACCTATATAAAGTGCGAATGACATGTTGTTTCTCCCATTACAGCGCGTTCGACATACGGATACGGCCATGCTACCGGCCGCTTAGAATCCTTTGACCCTAACCTACAGAGGTTTGTTCAGCAGGGCGTTTTTCAACGGACTGCTAGACACTTAGCTGACGGTTTTAAGAGCAAAAAACAGTAATCCCAGGGAGCGGTAGGCGCATATGACTTCGCCCCGCCATGAATAACCATGGCGGGGCGAAGTGGTTTCAGCTGCGGCCGGTTAGGCCGCGATGCGGATCACTTGAGGTCGAAGCGATCCAGGTTCATCACCTTGGTCCAGGCAGCGACGAAATCCTTAACGAACTTCGCTTGTGCATCGCTGGTGGCATACACCTCGGCCAAGGCGCGCAGCTGGGAGTTGGAGCCGAACACCAGGTCAACCTGGGTGGCGGTCCATTTAAGATCGCCGGTTTTGCGCTCGCGGCCTTCCAGCACACCTTCGCTGGCAGACTTCTGCCACTTGGTGCTCATGTCGAGCAGGTTGACGAAGAAGTCGGTGCTCAGGGTTTCCGCACGCTGGGTAAACACGCCATGCTGGGCTTTGCCGGCATTGGCATTGAGCGTGCGCAGGCCGCCGATCAGCACGGTCATCTCCGGCGCGGTGAGTTCCAGCAGCTGCGCTTTGTCGACCAGCAACTCGGCGGCAACGTTTTCGTAACCCTTGCGGGCATAGTTACGGAAACCGTCGACCTTGGGCTCCAGCACCGCGAAGGAGTCGACATCGGTCTGCTCCTGCGAGGCGTCGGTACGACCCGGCGCGAACGGCACTACGACATCCACACCGCCCTTCTTAGCAGCGGCTTCCACCGCGGCCGAACCGGCCAGAACGATCAGATCCGCCAGGGAGATTTTCTTGCCGCCGCTTGCCGAGGCGTTGAAGTCCTTCTGGATGGCTTCCAGCACCGCCAGCACCTTGGCCAGTTCGGCCGGCTGGTTGACTTCCCAGTCCTTCTGCGGCGCCAGACGAATACGCGCGCCGTTGGCACCGCCACGCTTGTCGCTGCCACGGAAGGTGGACGCCGAGGCCCAGGCGGTGTTGACCAGTTGCGCAATCGACAGGCCGGACGCCAACACCTTGGCCTTGAGGCCGGCGATATCCTGCGCATCCACCAGGGCATGGTCGACGGCCGGAACCGGGTCTTGCCAGATCAGCTCTTCTTGCGGCACCAGTGGGCCGAGGTAGCGGGCACGCGGGCCCATGTCGCGGTGGGTCAGCTTGAACCAGGCGCGGGCAAATGCATCGGCGAATTCCTGCGGGTTCTGGTGGAAACGGCGGGAGATTTTCTCGTAGGCCGGGTCCATACGCAGCGACATATCGGCGGTGGTCATCATCGGCGGGTGTTTCTTCGCCGGGTCATGCGCATCCGGGATCAGGTGCTCGGGTTTGACGTTTTTCGGCGTCCATTGGTGGGCGCCGGCTGGGCTCTTGCTCAGTTCCCATTCGTAGCCCAGCAGCATGTCAAAATAGCCCATGTCCCAGGTGGTGGGGTTGGGTTTCCAGGCGCCTTCGATGCCGCTGGTGATGGTGTGCGCACCTTTACCACTGCCGAACTTGTTGATCCAACCAAAGCCCTGCTCTTCGATGCCCGCCGCTTCCGGCTCAGGGCCGACCAGGGCTGCATCACCGGCGCCGTGGGCTTTACCGAAGGTGTGACCGCCAGCCACCAGGGCCACGGTTTCTTCATCGTTCATGGCCATGCGGGCGAAGGTTTCGCGCACATCACGGCCCGATGCCAGTGGGTCAGGGTTGCCGTCCGGGCCTTGCGGGTTGACGTAGATCAGGCCCATCTGCACGGCAGCTAAGGGGGTGGCTAAATCACGATCACCGCTGTAACGGCTATTGGGTTTGTCGCTGGTGGCCAGCCACTCGGTTTCCGGCCCCCAGTTGGTGTCTTCTTCCGGCTCCCAGATATCCGGGCGGCCGCCGGCAAAACCGAAGGTCTTGCAGCCCATGGATTCCAGGGCGACGTTACCGGCCAGGACGATCAGATCCGCCCAGGACAGTTTACGCCCGTATTTCTGCTTGATCGGCCAAAGCAGGCGACGGGCCTTGTCCAGGTTGCCGTTATCCGGCCAGCTGTTGAGCGGCGCAAAACGCTGGTTACCGGTGCCTGCACCGCCACGGCCATCGTGGATGCGGTAGGTGCCGGCGGCGTGCCAGGCCATACGAATCATCAGGCCGCCGTAATGGCCCCAGTCGGCTGGCCACCAGTCCTGCGAGTCGGTCATCAGCGCGGTGAGGTCTTTGATCACGGCATGTAGATCAAGCGTCTTGAATTCATCGGCGTAGTTGAAATCCGCGCCCATAGGGTCGGACTTGGAGGAATGTTGCTGAAGAATTTTCAGGCTGAGTTGGTTAGGCCACCAGTCGGCGTTCTTCGGTGCGCCGCCAGCCACACTGTTGGTTCCGGCAGCACCCGAAAACGGGCATTTCGCATCATTTGACATGTCTCTCTCCTGTTGTTTTGCACCTAACGGGTGAACTCAGCTTGGTAGCTGGACTGCAAACGAGCCAATAGGATTTGGGTATGACCTTTATAGTAGTCCGGGCATATGACTCAGTGACTATAGAGTCATCAGCGTAAAGCAGCTGATAAAGTGGCGACTGTCGGCGCCCTGTTCGCGCCGTGATGCTTCGTTGTAATTCACTCCAAATGAGCGCTTAAACCGTGGAACAAACCAGTCAACCACCAGCCGCCAGCGACGCCGACGTGCTGGCCTATATGCAGCGCCAGCTACGCTCCGGCCGAGTCAAACCGAGCGTGCTGGTGAGCCTGACGCAAAAGGAATTTGCCGATGTCAGCCATGAGCGCCTCGTGCAGTGCTTCAATCAGTTGGATTCTTCCCTACTCAAGCGCTGAGCCTGAACAAGGCGTTCGGGATGTTCGCAAAGAAAGCTGAGGCCGTTATGGCGGTGCTCGATGGTTCAGAAAAATCATCCTGGGCATTAATCTGGGCTTGTTTGCCTATTCGCTGACGATCATCCTTGCGCTGCTGACCCTGTATTTGGATCGCCCAAACAGGTCCGCAACTTGACTCTGCCGCGCATGTTTTAGATACCGGCACAGTATCTGCCTTAGCCAACGCGCCCGGCCCCTTTCGGAGATTCAGATGTCCCGCGTCACCTCACTCAAGCCCCTGCTCGCCCTGATCGCTCTTGCCTGCTTTGCCATGCTCGGCGCTGCGTTGCTGCTGCAGCATCTGGCCGCCTGGGAGCCCTGCACCCTGTGCATTCAGATACGTTTGTGGCTGCTCTGTGGCGGCGTCGTCAGCCTGTTGATGCTGGCGCTAGAAGCCCTCGGCCTGCGTTGGCTGACCCTAGCGCTCTGGCCCTTGCTATTGGCCGCTGCGGGTATGGCGGTGTATGACAACACGCAACTGGTGCTGATCGAAACCGGCGTGCTGCAAAGCTCCAGCTGCTCGCCCTTCCCCTTCTACGCCTTCTACCTGCCGCTGCATGACTGGCTGCCAAGCGTGTTTATGAGCGCGGGGGTGTGCGGGCAGAACGATTACCAGTGGCTCGGCCTATCCTTTACCACCTGGACCCTGGCCGGGGTGAGCGCACTGCTTGGTCTGGTGCTGCTGGCGACCTGGCGTAGCTTGCGTCCGGCTCGCGGTTGATTTATCGGCTGCCTGCCAGCTGCTAGGCAGCCCTATTGCCCCCGCTGCCCCAGCAGCTCAAGGCGCAGCCGCTGGTTTTCCTGCAGCAGCTGGCGTTGGGCGAAGGCTTCGCGCAGTTGGCTGCGCAGGTCGTCGGCGTCCCAAGGTTTGGTGATAAAGCGGAAGATCACCCCCTCGTTGACCGCTTTGAGAATACTGCTGACTTCGCTGGAACCGCTCAGCACCATACGGATGACCTCTGGATAGATAACCCTGATCTTGCGCAAAATCTCCACCCCGCTTATGTCGCTCAGACGCAGGTCGGTCAGCACCACATCCACCGGATGGGTCGCCAGCAGGGATAATGCTTCGACGCTATTGCGGGCGGTCAGGGTCTGGTAATTTTCCAGGCGCAACTCGCGTTGCAAGGCGTTGAGAATGCCCGGCTCGTCGTCGAGCAACAGCAGATAGCGTTGCTGCTCATCGACGAGGATGGTCGGCAGCATCAAGTCGGCGGTTTTGTGGAGAAACTGCAGGCAAGCCTGCACCGGCAAAGGTGGCGAATAGTAGTAGCCCTGCAGCTCATCGCAGCCGGCGGCGCGCAAAAAGCCCAGCTGCTGGGCATTTTCCACCCCTTCGGCAATGACTTTGAGACCCAGGTTGTGGCCGATGGAAATCACCGAGCGCACCAGCGAGGCGCTGTCCGCATCCAGGTGTACATCGGTGACGAAGCTGCGGTCGATCTTCAGTTCGCTGAACGGGAAGCGCTTGAGGTAGCCCAGGGACGAATAGCCGGTGCCGAAATCGTCGATCGAGAACTTTGCGCCCAGGGCGATCAGCGCTTGCATCTTCAGCAACACCTCATCGGCGTCGGTCATCAACATGGTTTCGGTGACTTCCAGCTTGATCTGCGCAGCTGATACGTCATGCAGTTTGAGGATACGCTGCACCCGCTCGACAAAATCCGCCTGCATAAAGCTGATGGCCGAGAAGTTCACGGCGATGCAGATCCCCACCAATTCGTTGCGCCATGCATGCAGTTGCTGGCACACGGCGTTGAATACACAGAAGTCGATACCGACGATCTGCCCGGTTTCCTCGGCCAGGGGGATAAACGCGTCGGGCATTGTCACCTTGCCCTGACGGGTCCAGCGTACCAGGGCCTCAAAACCGCAGAGACGGCCACTATGCAAGTCCAACTGCGGCTGATAGGCCACCCCGTATTCATTGTTTTGCAAGCCTTGGCGGATTTCCCGCTCCAGTTGCAGGCGGTGCTGTATCTGGTCATTCATCTGCGAGGTAAAGGCGCAGATACGGTTACGCCCCTGATGCTTGGCCTGGTACATGGCGGTGTCGGCATTACGCAGCAAGGTGTCGAGGTCCTGGCCATCATCGGGGAAACAGCAAAAGCCCGTGCTGGCGCCGACTACCACTTCCTGGCCGTTGAGCATCAGCGGCTCAGCAACGCTGTCTTTGAAGCGTTCCAGACGGGACAGGCGTTTGCTTAGTGGCTCATCGTCGATAAGCAGGATAACGAACTCATCGCCGCCCAAACGCGCCACCGTATCGATCTCGCTGGCGCAACCGAGCAGGCGTTGCGCGACCTGCACCAACAGCTGGTCGCCGGTGTGGTGGCCGAGGCTGTCGTTGACCACCTTGAAATTGTCCAGGTCCATCAGGGCCAGGGTGAACTCGCTGTGGTTACGGCTGGCGACGGCAATGGCACGCAGAATACGGTCGTTGAGCAGGTTGCGGTTGGGGAGCCCGGTCAGGCTGTCGTGGTTGGCCTGGTGCTCCAATTCCTCCTGGTAACCTTTGGCCTCGGTGATGTCATGCAGGATGCCGATAAAATGACTGACCTTGCCGCGATCATTGACCACCGGGGCCAGGCGCAGATCGTTCCAGAATGCCGAGCCGTCCTTGCGATAGTTGCGCAGGATGGCTCGGCCCTCCTCCTCGGCCAGCAAGGCCCGGCGCAAGCTCTCTCGCTCCGGCTGGTTGGGCTCATCACCCTGCAGGAAGCGGCAATTGCGCCCCATTACTTCTTCGCTGAGGTAGCCAGTGATGCGCTCGAACGCCGGGTTGACATAGATGATCGGCTGATCGCCCTGCAGGTTATCGGTAATCACGATGGCGTTGACGCTGGCCTCCATGGCCCGCGTACGGATACGCAGCTCGAGGTCGCGCTGGCGTTGCTCGCTGACATCCTGGATGACCGAAATGGCGCCCTGCAACACACCCTGCTCGTCATGGAATGGCACCGCGGCATTGAGAATGGTCTTGGCGGCGCCATCGAACGCCTGGATATCAATCACCAGGTTGCGTTTTGCCGTGCCTTTGCGCAGCGCGTAGGCCAGTGGCCAATCTTCGGCGCCCAGGGCAACGCCGGTCTCGGCCCAGGTGCCGCGGTAACAGTCGTACTTGCTCAGCTTGCTGGGTTGTGGGGCGGCCCAGATCAGGCTGTTTTCCGGGTTGCAGAGCAGCATCTGGCCCTTGCTGTCGGCCACGGAGACCCCCACCGGCAGGTTGTCGAGAATCTTGCGCAGCAGCGCTTCGCTTTGTACCAACGCCCGGGTGCGCTGCTCGACCAGTTGTTCCAAACTCTCGAACAGGCGCGCCCGGCCCAGGGCGATGGCCAGTTGCTGGCCGACCGAGGCCAGGGCGTTGAGGGTGTCCTCGGGCCATGCCTGCCCCAGGCTGTGTACGACATTAAGCAGGCCAATGGTTTCACCGCCGAGCAGCAACGGGATAGAGGCGTGACTGCCCCCGTCCAGATGCTCCAGCGCCGGGCAACGGGCGATATTGCTGGGCACGCTCAGGTTGTCGTTAAACCAGGCATGTCGACAAGGGCAGTGATTGCAACAACTCGTCAGCACCTCCAGGTTGTAGTCACCATCGCGTCCCCGGGCGCCGGCGACCCGCACGCGGCGCTCGGTCGCTTCGATATCGCTCAGCAACAGCCAGGTGCCCACCGCATCGGGGAACTGCAGAATACGCGCCAGCGCCGTGTCTATCACGTGGCGCTCGCTATTGGCATCGGTCAGGCCGCTGGTGAAATGGAACAGGCTGTTGAGCAGCGAATTGGTGCGCGCCAGCTCATCGTGCTTGGCTTGCAATGCATGGTTGAGGCGCACGCCCTGTTCGTAGGTGGAAATCAGCAGATCGAGGATCTGCTGGCGGCTGGCGGTGACGAAATGCCGTTCACCGTCGAGTACCACCTCCATGCCCATCTGAACCCGTTCGTGGTCGCGAAACTCAAGATTGACCATAAAGTAGCGGATGCGCGACATCAGGTATTTCTCGTCATAGGGCTTGACGATAAAGTTGTCGGCGCCACAAGCCAGGCCATGCACCACATCGCGGGCATCGGCCAGGCTGGTGACCAGAATCACCGGAATGGCCTGGGTACGCGCGCTGGCCTTGAGCTGGCGGCAGAGTTCGTAGCCATCCATCTGCGGCATCACGA